>JAZNSX010000001.1:0-3381 GCA_045591425.1 Acutalibacteraceae bacterium
AATATCGTTGACAACCGCAGGCTCTTCAATAAACGTATGCGAATGACCGCCTACGATAATATCAACACCCCACGCAGGGTCGAGCTTTGCGGCAAGCTTTTTATCTTCTTCAAATCCGATATGAGTGAGAAGAACGGTAAAATCAATATCAATTCTGTTATACGTGTTGCAGATTCTTCCGACTGCCTGTGCAGCTTCCTCGATATCAACAAAAGTTCCGACAAGACCGTCGTTCCTTGTCTGGTCAAGGACATCTTCCGTAAGAATACCGATAAACAGAATTTTCATTCCGTCGATTTCAATTATATGGTGAGGCTTGAAAAGTCTTGCGCCGTTGGTTTTGATATGTAAATTTGCGTTGATAATCGGGAACTTTGCACATTTTTCGATAAACAGAAGATGAGAAATGCCGTAATCTGTTTCGTGGTTGCCGACGGTAACAACATCGGGTGAAAGCATATTCATAATTTCGATTGTTGAAACGCCCTGATATTCGGAGTCAATAACCGAGCCTCTGAACATATCGCCCGCAATGCAGTAGATTGCGTTCTTCTCTTCATTTCTGACCTTGTTGACATATCCCGAAAGCATTGAAACGCCGCCAACAAGCTTTGAATCAATTTCTTCGGCAAGAAAGTCGCCGTGCAAATCGTTTGAATGAAGAATCGTAAGTTTTTTTAAGTTTTTCATATTGTTATTTCTCGCTTTCATTACATTTTTTGCAGCATACTCCGCCGTTCAGATTTTTGCCGTAAACAGTGCAATCTTCACAAACCATAGCTCCGCAAATTTCACAGCGGTTCAATTCATACATTGCCTCGATATTTGCTCTTTCAAAAGCGCTGTCGTGGTCTGTCGCATAAATAATATCTCTGGCTTTTTTCATATCACCGTTCAGAAATCTTTTTCTTTTGAAGCCCGAAACAAATTCAATCACAGGCGTTTTTACAGCCTTTTTACAGCAATCACAGTAAAACTCAAACTCAAACTTTTCAAGAGTTGAATAATCCGAAAAATCCTTGGTAACAGGTTTAAGCATCTCAATCTCCTTATAAAGCACAAAGTGCCGCATTCAGATAGCTTTGAGTAACCGATGAAAAAAAGAAAGCATCTATTCTGCCGTCTTTCTTGGCAAGCATAACCTCACGGGCAATATCGGGTGCGGAATTTTCATCGCAGAGCATTACGGTTTTGCATTCGGGAAGATTCTCACGCAGCTCTCTTGCCGTGTTAAGGCGGATTTCAAGAGATGTTGAAGGAGCGTAGGAAACTTCCATCAAAAGAATATCGGCAGAAAGAGTTTCGCAGTCAAAGGGAATGCTTTCGCTGTGACCGTTTATGCGAAACGGCTTGAACTCGCCCGATTCACGCAGGGAGCGTGTTATTGCTTCGGCAAGCAAACCGTTCTGAATGTTAACAACTATTGTTTTCAAACTCTTTTCCTCCTTTTAACACTCATTACAGTTAGATTTTAACAAATAAAAATAAATCGCACATTGTACTTTAGTGCAGAAATGAAACTTTTTTTAAAAATATTTTATATTTTTATATAAAAAAGACGGCAGATTGCTCCGCCGTCAGATTTGTTTGTTCAATTAGTGATTCATGCCGCAAGCGCAGACTTTGTTCTGACCGAAAAGTTTCTGGAAGAAGAGAACAATCTTGAAGAAGAAGCCTGCGATACCGCCCTTGTGGCAGTTGCAACCGCAGTTTTCTGCACGGTTATATTCGCAAAGGTCGCAGGTTGCATCGTTGCCGTCTGTATAGGAATGCTTGCATTCTGTAATTTCAACCTCATCGGAAACTTCAACTCTTTGACCGTCAAAGGTAACAAGGCAGACATATGTGCCTACTTCTTCTGCCTTAAGCTCTGCGTCTGTATTAACCTTTTTCATTTCGGGCTTTTCGGCTTTAAGGTGGGGAATCTCTGCATATTCACCCCAAGTATTGTAAAAACAGGTGTGGTCAGCAATGAATTCAACGGTTTCGTTTGCATCAACATCTTCCCAGCATCCATCGCTTTCTTCGCAAACACACCAGATACCGAAATAATCTGCAAAACTGTCAGCTGTCATTTCGATAATCTGACCTTCTTCAAGCTCAACCTTAAAGAAATTGTATTCATCATCGCTTTCGAATTCATCAATAACAACACCTGTCCAGCCGTTTGCCGAATCATAGGTTGCAAAACTGCCTTCAGCCTCGCCTTCACGTGCTTCTGCGTTTTCATCTGTTACTTCAAATGAATCGACAATCTTATACCACTGATATTCAGCGTCTGCACCTTCGCTGACCTCAACATAAGGATCATCGGCTGTGGGCTGATGAGTGATTTCAGCAAATTTAACTACAGTGACAGCATATTCTTCAGCTTTGCCGGTATCGACCAAATTAAATTCAAACCAATAGTCGGCACCTGCTTCCGCGTCGAAAAGGCAATAAAAATCATAGGTATCGGCATAATCGCTGTCGTCGTCGTCTGCAATAATATTGCCGTCTTTGTCATAAACGACAACATACGGGTCAATATCAGCTTCACCCATATCGGAATAAACAACGTATGTGCCGTCTTCTGCAGGTGTGAATTTGCAATTCACATAACCACCGTCGGGGATATTTACGGTTATTGTTTCGCCGAGTTCGATTGTGTAGTCAGCCGCAAAAGCTGTCATCGGAATTGCGGCAACAATCATAACGATTGCCATAACAGCCGCTATAATCTTGCGTGTTTTTTTCATTAAAAGCATCTCCTTTACATTTTTGTATATCCGCAAGGATATATCTTGACATAGTAATCATATCACCTTTTTTCAGTTTGCACATTGTACTTTAGTGCAGAAATGAAACTTTTTTAAAAATTTCTTATATAAAAAAGACGGCAGATTGCTCTGCCGCCTTGGTTTACTCCCTCACGAGGGAGCCTTTTAAGGTTTATTCGTGAATCTTTGTAAGACCGAACAGACCCTTGAAGAAGCCGATGAGCTTCTGGAAGAAGCCTGCGTTTGATTTAACGGTGGTTGTGCTTAAAACCTCGTTGCCGTACATATCGGTCATATATGTGCCGTCAGCAAGTTTTACCTTTGCCGTGAAGGTTGTGTCACCGCTTGAATTTGAGATAGCTTTAACGTTGCCCTCTGCATCAACGCTCCAGTTGAAGCAGCCGTTGCTTGCGGTCCATTCAACTTTTGCACCTTCGGGGATAACCGCAAAATTCGGGCGGATAAGAACACCGTCTTTGCAGTTGATACTCTTTGTTTTGGGCTCTCTGATAACAGGAAGCTTGTCAAGCTTTTCGGTCTTGACGTCGCCGCAGTGGGTGCACTTATAGGTGATTTTACCTTCGGCTTCGGTTGTGGGTGCTACGTAGGAAACCTCGATGTG
>JAZNSX010000002.1:0-71933 GCA_045591425.1 Acutalibacteraceae bacterium
CCATACTGATAAATCGACCTGTTTCGGGGTCATAGTAACGGCTCTGTAAATAATACAATCTTGTTTCGATATCGTAATAATAACCTCTGTATCTCAAAGGATTCTTTATACCTATTGTAGAAGCAAGACTGCCTGTAATCGTTTCAACTTTACCCCATGAATCATAAAGGTATTCTACGACCACATTACCGTTTGAATCATAGATTGCTATAACATCGCCTTGAAGATTTAACAGGTAATAATAGCTTGCGCCGTTATAGGTAAATCCATACGGTGCACCACCGGCGGTATAGGCGAAGTTTATAACCTCATTGCCCGTTTTCTGCGACACAAGCATATCGCCGATGTAGGTAAATTCCGTTGCGACTCCGTTGACGGTTTTCACCGTTCGCAAGCCGTTTGAATCATACTTGAAGGTCATATACAGCTCTTCGCCGGCAACCGTTGCAAGCTGCTGCCCCCTCGCCCAGGTCATTGTGAAATCGCGGTACTCAATCGGATTTCCGCGTTCGTTATAATGAATTGCTTCCCCGTCATAATTTTTGACGGCATGAGGCGACGTGCCGGAATCATATCCATATGCTATGGTATCAACAGGCGTTCCGAGCTCGTCAAAGCTCAGCGAATATACTGTTTTGGAAAGAATATTTCCGCTTTTACCGTAAGCATAAACAATGCTCTTGCCGATGTCGCCGTTATCCTCGCGAACAAGCCTGTTCAGCTCATCGTAATAATATTGAATCCACAAAATTCCGTTTTTATAGATTTCCGTTATGTTGCCGTTTGCGTCGTACCCGTAACCGAGAGCGGGAAGAATCGCTTCGGAGCCGTTCCGATAGGTTATTCCATTAACTCTGCCCGTCTGATTTGTGCCGTTGACTTTATAAGTAAAGCTTTGGGTTATCTCACCGTCTTCGGCATATTCATTGGTAACAGAGCTTGTTCTGCCGAGGGTGTCATATGAATATTCCTGCGTAGGTTCACCCGTCATTGTGGGCGTTGACATGCCGACAGCCCTGCCCGCGGAATCATAGGAATAGCATGACTCAACCATTGTCGAGCCGCCTTGCAAAAACTTAAAGCCGCCGAGCTGATTTTTTTCGTTATAGCTGTAGTTAAAGCTTCTGTCATCGTCTGAATAAACATTTCTCAGCCTGCCCGCAAGGTCATAGCCATAGTTCCAGACAACGTCATTTTCATGATCAACCACTCTGCTGAGCTGACCTTTATCCGCATATGAATATTCATATGCAAGCTCTGCGTTATAGCTCTCGCTTAACAGCCTGCCGTCATCATCATAGGTAAAGTCGCCCCAGTCATAATAACCGTAGTATTGAGAGCAAACATTGCCGTCATCATCATAATCATTGATAAGGAAACAGTTGCAGCTGCTTGTTTCGGCAAATATCAGACGGTCGAAATTGTCATAAGTCATGAAATACATAAAATAATCGGATTCGAGCATGGACAGCCTGTCTGCTTCGTCATAATAAAACAGCGTTTCGGGGCTGCCCACAGCCTCTGACGGATTTGAAACGGAGAGCAGCATATCATTATCGGGGTCATATTCATAGACGGTTTCGTTTCCGTTGGGGTCGGTAACCTTTGTAACAAGACCTTTGGTTATGCTGCCGCCGTTATCATATTCATACTGCACCGTTGCGCCCGACGGGTCTGTTACGCTTTTGAGATAATTATAGTTGTTATAATAAGTATATGACGTTGTTGCGGAGTTTTGACCTGCCGTGTCGGAAACCGTGACACTCAAGGGCAGACCCTTGTTACCGCTTGCGGGATAGTTATAGGTTGTCACAACGCCGTCTGCACCCGCGGATGAAAGAAGATTATGCTTCACATCATAGGCATAGGACACAGACTGATTGACAAGCCCGTCATGAAAAGCGGTTGCGCCAATCACATCGCCGTTTAACGAATAGCTATAGCCGACGCTGTTGCCGTTATCATCGCGAACGGTCAGAACCCTGCCCTTTGAGTCATAGTCATAATGGGTGGCATAAGGCTCCAAATATATAAAAGCATTATCAAATTTGGCTGAATTGACTTCATATTCATAACAAAGAACCAGTTCAACCTTGTCATAATCATACTCTGCCGTAACAGATGACATAAGAGTTTGCCATGTGTTATATGTGTTTTTATCGAATGGAACACGATAAGTCTGAATTACATCATGATAGCCTTTTATAAAATTAAGCTCCAAGCCGAAAAATCGATGACCGTCGTTACAGGAAGAAGAGCACATAGATGCTGCTGACGCGCCGAAAACAACAACATCCCCCGCCTTGCCCGCAACGTCGCAGTCCTGCCTGATTCTGATTGCTCTGTCTGTTAAACCGTTCATCAGAAGATAGTTATTACCTGTTTCCGGATCAGTTGCCTTGTGTGCAGACCAATCAAAAACTCCGGACCATTCTATAGGTTGATTGCCCGAAAGCTTTGTTAAGCCGCCGTTTTTGATGAGGTTAATCCCGTTTGGCGAGCTTGAATCAACTGTTTGCATAGCATTGAAATAAACCGTTCCGATTGCATCATATATGCCGCAATAAATATCAAGATAGGATGTGTTTTCGGGCGTGGATATGGATGCATTCAAAAGAGTCCAGTCGTTGTCAGTTGTTGTAACGGAAGGGCTAACAACAGTTACTAATTCTTCTTCATCTTCCGTGCAGGCAACTATTTTTATAAAAACAGAGCCGCAACTAAGCGTATCAACAATATTTGTGTATATTGACACCGTATATGTTTCGCCGCCCGTTATAAACCACTGACTGTATTTGGCTTGAATTGTACCCGCTGTTTCGGTTTTTTCCATTTTCAAGGATTTGGGGAAAATGTTTGCGCGTTCATCACTGTTTACGCAAACACTGTTGCTTGATTCACTCTTTTCAATATTCCAATAGTATGACGAAGCGGAGGGAACTTCCAAATCAATCATATTTTCATCGCAGGAAAACAAATTTGATGCTAAAGACACAGTATTGTTATAATTTCCGCCGCTGTTATATTTGACATTTGAAATTATCTCATCATTATATGTCTTTGAAGTTGCCCTTCCCAAATTATCAAAGGCAACCACAAGCTTGTCGCCCTTTGAATTTCTAATAACAGTATCGCATGTTTGATAAACAAAGTCAACAGTTTCGTAAAGAACTCCAAAATCTCCGTAGGTTGAGTAAGAAACAACGCGATAAAAAACATTTCCCGGGCATTCGATTTTTTTGTAATCAAGCGTTGCCTTTTTGCCGTCAAACGCCGTTATTTCTTCAAGCAAACCGTCAGTATTATAAGCAAAAGATGTGCTTCGCCCGTCGGGATAGGTAATACTGCTTAGATATCCGCCGGCAGTATAAGCATAAAGCGTTTTTCTGCCCGCAGCATCGGCAATATGCTTGAGCGTGTTATCGGAATTATAGGCAAGAGTTACCGAAACTCCGCCGCCGTCTGTCACCCTTATAAGTCTGCCTGAGCTGTAAGTCAGAGTTGCAGCATTGCCGTTATTATCAACTGTTTTTGTCAAAAATCCGCTTGTGTTGAATTCCTTGCGGCTACCGTCATAAAAACTCATAACATAGCCCGAACTGCTGACAGTCAAACGGGTGTCAGCGTCAAACTCATAATAACAGCCGGTAGAATCCTGCTTAAAAAAATGAACCGTGCCATCACCGTCTATATATTTGTAAGGATAAGCCGAAAGTAAATCAGAATTAACAGATTCGATTTTCTCAAGCGCACTCAGCGAGAATCCCTTGCCGAACTTCATGTTGCCGAATTCGCCGGAAGCATTAATTTCATCCGTTCTGTAAACATGAGAAATGCTTACAGGTAAAACCAAACCATTGGTGCTGACATCGCCGTGAATATATGTTAATGCACCGTTATAAGCATTAACATATGCGGAACCCGAATTTCCCAAAGAAAAGCCCTCATAGCTCCAATAGTCTTCTATTCCGTTGTTATTGACATAACTAACCGTAACAACAGGTTTAACATCGGCAAACAATTCGGCAACGTTTCTTGATGAATAAAATGAAGTTTTTTCTTCAACCGTTTCATCTGAGGATGCAAGCATAAGACCGTAGTTTTTACCGTTTTCATACCAATCTTTAACGATTTTTGTTATGTTGAGATTATATTCGGAACTCATTCCGTTTTGGAAGTTTGTATAATCAATAATTGTTGCTTGTGAAAGATTTTGAACAGGCTGATTGTTCCATGTTATGCTGTCTTTCTGCCAATCTGTGTCACAACGATAAACATTGAGATAAATATCGGTTGAATCAATGTTTCTTAACCAATTCTGAATCAGCTGAAGTTCTGCATTTGTAACCACACTGCAATCAGGAAGCGCAGGCAGATTATATTTGATATATGTTCTGTAAACATTGTTGTTTTTTCTGCCGACCTCCAACTGATAGTCAAGCCTGTTCCAAAAATTACTGTTTGGGGTATTTTGATTGACATGAACATCTGATATTTCATCAAAATTCACATTCAATATAAATGTCGGGTCAATAACTATCGGAAATACTCTGTCTTTATCGTTGATCCACTCTGCACTTGCTTCTATAACAAGAGTATAGTCTGCTACGTTCTCAACAAGCTTCATTGTTACAGCATCGGAAGATTCATTATCAGCATCAAACATATACGGCGGAGCAATTGCCATAACCGGATTTTCTGGCTGTTCGGTTTTATAGATATTAATACCGCCGTTTTTATCAACGACCGGACAAAAACTTCCAAAATCAATCGAAAACTCATATTTGTAATTATCCGACTTTTCAGTAACAACAATGCTTTCTTTTAACATTGAAGATGAAACTTGGTACTCCAAATATGCATTATCAAATGCGTTGGGGTATGCTAATGCACCGGCTTTTACATTTGAAATCAAACTTTTATCTTTTTCCATCTCTGTTTGTGATTTGATTTTCGTTTCTGATTTCAGCACTTCGTTTGATGTTAAATTCTCCGGAGTCGAAATATTTGCTACAGATTCAGCATTTGCACTATTACTCTTTGCTCCAAACGAAACAGTATTATTTCCGTTTTTGATAGTAATTTTTCCGTTATTAATATTTTCGGGAAAAGTAATTGGCGTTGATGTTTTGGTGATGGAATATTTTGCGTTTTTATTTGCTACTGATTCAACCGAAACACCTTCGCTGTCCGAAACCAATGTATTATCTATTTCTTCCCATCTGTTGTTCACACGATAATGTATCGGTTCATTATATGTTGCAGCAATAAAAGAACCGTCTTCACATCGAAAATGCTTTGTGTATTCATCGCGGAGTGATTCCACCTCTGAAACAATCCCGGAACTCAAATCAATATCTTCATTTAATTTGTTTTCCTTCACAACTGTCGGGGTGCTAAGCTGTGTTGCAATAGTCGATAACGGCATAAGCTGCAAAATGAATACTATTGCCAAAGAAAAGGCGACTATTTTTGAAGTTTTTCTTATTCTCATTTTTATAACTCTTCCTTTCATAATGACTTATAAGTATATGAAGAAAAACACAAAATATTACAAAAGAAATTTTAAAAAATCAAAAATTCTACCTTTTCAACAAAATTATCGCGTTCAAATTGGTAATACCAACAAGTTTTTCCTTGATAAATCATAAAAAAGTCTCTCCCTGCGTAACCGGGAGAGACTTTTTACATCATCCGAAAAGCTTCCAATCAGACATTTTGCCCGCCTTTGCCCAAACTAATTCCGCTTCCTTAACCCATTCATCAAATCCGGCCGGTGTTTCGGGAAAGCGTTCATAAAGTTCGGTTACCTTGGCACTGTTAATAACAGCATCAAGTATGCTCTTGATTTCCCAAGGCTTGATATTGCCCGAAATCAAACCGATAACAACAAACAAAAGCGTTTTAAGATAATCAACAAGGTTGAGAGAAAGACCGCCCTCACCCATTCCGCCGAGAATCTTACGGCTGAAAATAACATCATGTTTGAACAGGAATTCATTAGCTTTTTCACTGTGTTTGATAATAGATGTGAGCAAAGCAAGCAAACTTGCAAAGTCCTTGCCCTGAGTATCGTTATAACGCTTGTTGACGCACCAAAGCGACTCTCTGGTAGGATATGCCCCGTCTTTCATTGCTGCCTCAGCCGCATCAACAGCGATATCTTCAAGCACGAGCGATGCAGTACAGCCTTCGCCGCAGTTAGGCTTGGTTATGCAGGCCGCATCACCCATGGCAATAAATCCGTCTGCAACAAATGAATACGGAGCGCGGTGATATGGAGTGCGTCCTCGCTCTATTCTTTTAACGGTGTAAGCAGGAAGTTTAACGTTTTTAACCAGAAGATCATAAACCTTTTCAACATAGTCAAAACCGAAGCATGAACCTGTGCCAAGAATAGCATCGCTTCCCGCACTCGGAGCAAGCCAACTCTTGTAGAAAAGCCAGAATTCAGAATGAAGCCAATCGGCTCTTTTCTCTTTGAAATCAATATAACGAAGTGTTACATAGAAAATATCATCGGGAGTAAGTTCAAACTTTTCAACGCCGTAATTATCGGGAAGGCTGCGTCTTACAACCGCGGGAATACCGGAGCAATCTGCAACAAGTCGGCAGTTAACGGCAACCTTTTCGCCGTCTTTTTCAAATTCAACACCATTAATTATGCCGTTTTCATCATAAAGCAAGTTAGAGAAAGTTGCTTTATAAACTATTTCCGCACCTGCCTCAGTTGCCCAATCGTTCATATAAACAATATAGTCATGCTTATGCATTCCTACAACAGGTGAGCAGGAAGGCTTAGGATAGTTGCCGTAAACGGAATAAAGAGCAGAATCTTCAAATTCAAACGCAAAAATCCCATCGCCCTTTTTAACGGGAGGCAGCTTGAATTTTTTCATTTCGTCCTTTCCCATATGAAAAATGTCGTAGTCTGGGCTGATAACCTCTCTTGCACTTTTGTCAATTACCAAAACAGAAAAGCCTCTTTCAGCCATTCTTCTGGCAAAATAACTGCCAGCCGTTGAAGCACCGACAATAACTATATCATAGTTTTTCATTATGTATTCACCTTTCGAAAGAAATTATTTTATTCCGAGCACCGAAAAAATCGCATTGAAAAGAACTTCAAAGAACTCCCATATTCCGCTGACACCCATCATATTATCCGTATTATCATCGGGATTTATGTTTCCCATTCCTTCGGATAATTCACAGTTATAATCCGAGGTCTGCTCAGAAAGCCAGGAAATCATTCCATCGGGATAGGAAAGTGTTAATTCTTCTCCGAGACCGTTAACCGTTGTCATATTTGGATAAGCACCGTTTTCCGAGGAAAACATATCATAATTGACAGCAAACCAGGCGTGATGGCTGCTGGCGGTTTTGGTACCGTCCTGATAACAAACCTTTGTCAAGGTTGAAAATCTGCAGAGTTCGGGAGCATTTGAAGCGGCAATTATCTTTTCCCATGTGGGAGTAACCGAAAAATAATAATTAACAAGCGGATCTCTGGTGCTTGAGGTGAGCCAAACAGGCACGTCGGCAAGATATGCGGCATATTTCTCAGAGGGAGACCAGGCGGGACAAATCGGGAAAGCTGCCGCAAACATTTCGGGATAAGCAACTGCCATTTTCAATGTCATTTTACCGCCCATTGAATATCCGCCAACATAGATTCTTGTAAGATCAATACTGTCTTTATTTTTTACAATAAAATCGTCTATTGCTGCCTTCAGAGGTTCAAGAAGTTCATTGCTCCAAAAGATATTATCCTCTTCGCGTGAACGCGCCGCCAAAATATAGGCACCGCCTGAAGGTTTGAACCGGGACTGAAATTCATCACTTGCCCAGTAAGCAATATTACTTTTTTCGACGGGCTTGCCTTTTTCGGAGCCGTCGCCCATGCCGTGAAGCCAGATAACAAGCGGATATTTTGTTGAGTCATCGTCTCCGCTTACGGGTGAGAAATAACTGTAATCAATTGAATAATCGCCCTTAACAGGTCCTTCGCCCTGCTCAAACTGAGCTCTGAGCGACTCAATTCCGCCTTCAAGCGGCAAAGCAAAAGCACCTGTTGAACAACACATAATAATTGCAAGAACCAACACAGCTGAAATAAATTTTTTCATTTTAAATCCTCTCTTTCATGTTCATTTGTTTAATAAAATTGAAAAAAGCTTTGCGGTCTTTGATTAATCCCATTCCGCACCGGTAACGGAATCCAGATTTATCCCTTTGGTATCATGCGTTTTGCGCACAAGAGCAGTAAACGCGGCAATGAATCCGGGAACAAGGAGAGCAAATGAAACGGTTCCCGTAACGCTGTTACCCAGGAAGGTAATCAGCGGAAGACTGATAATATAGGAAACGGCAACACCGACCCCCGTAACAATGAATTGAGCAGACATCGCAGAGGAACGCAGATTTGTGGGCGCCGATTCACCAATCATCATAATCAAAACATCGTTGGTTGAATAATAGCTGCCTATGCTGGCACCGCAAAGAAAACCTACAACATACGGATTCCACGCCATTTTTGAGCCGATTGAAAAGCTGACAAAAGCAATCAGGCAATTTATCGCCGTTGTTATGGCTGCAGCCTTTCTTCCCTTTGAATCAGAAATGAAACCCATGATAACCTGCGAAACGGCGCAGCCCACAGGAAACATAAACAAAGCCGTGGTAACAGGACCGACACTGACGGCATTCATAACCTCTTCGCCGAGCGAAGCAAAGAAGCCGTTTGAAACATAGTTTTGAGCATAGCCGTAAGACATAATAACCTGATAATTAATTGTGCCGATAAAACCGAGATTTGCCAACGCCGATGTGATATAAAGCCAGCGCAGCTGATTATGTTTCATTGAAAATTTCAAAGCAGGAATCAGACCGCCCTGAGCATTTTCTGCATTTTTCTGAGCTTTTTCCGCCTCGCGTTCTTCATCTGTCATTTTTAAATAACGCAAACGGGAATCAATGAAAGAATCAGTTTCCCGAGCCGTAACAAGAGCAATGAAGCTCGTTATAATACCGACAACGGCGGGAATTAGATATACTGCTCTCCATTGCGAAGCATCATGCATGAGAGCGCGTCTTAAAAGAGGAATAAGCATAACCGCAATATTTGCAATAAATTTGATTGACGAATATACTCTTGCTCTGTGCTTTGATGGCGAAGACTCCATAATATAAACAACATGCATGTCGTGCGGAATAAAGAACTGAACCATGCAAGCTCCGACAAAATATAAGAAGAGATTGTTTGAAAGAAAAATAACAAATAGGGCCAAACTCATTCCGAATGTGTTGATTATAAGAAACTTTTTGCGGCCCCATCGATCAGCAAGCGGTCTGTATAAAAGACCAAGTGCCTGAAAAGGCACAACGAGAATTGAAAGAATATCAAGCAAGCCCACAGAGCTTTCGCCAAACTTTGAAAACAGGTCGTTGGCAATTTCGGTTTTCATCAGAGTGCCGATCTGTGAAGCAATTTCGTCCGTTGCATAAATCAGCGTAATGATAAACACAAGATAAGTAAAATATAGATTTTTCTTCGGTCTTGCCTTTTCTTTTTCCCATTTTTGTATTTCTTTTTTTCTTTTTCTTTGCAGTTCAGCCGTGTCGACAGCCCTTACTTTCAACAACATCACCTCACAAAAAACTAATAACCAATTATACAAAAAAATATTTTTTTACAAATTATATCATAAAAAGCAAAAAGTTTCAATGCACATTGAAAATATTGCTTGTATGATCGCAAATAATATGATAAAATGTTATTGTAAAAATTAATTTACAAATTGTTCATAAATTCAATGTCACATTTTGACGTTTTAAGGTGTTTTATATAATATAGGGATATAGAAAGGTGGGTTTGGTATGTGTGCAATCACTGCTCAATACAACGATGAACTTCGCCATATCGAATATGCGGTTGAAAAATACAGCCAAATGCTTTTCCGTATCTGCTACAGCATTTTATGCAACAAAGCCGATGCCGAGGATGCCGTGCAGGAAACATTTTTGAAATATATGACCAAAGCTCCTCTTTTTCGGGATTCTGACCATGAAAAAGCATGGCTGATTAAAGTTGCAACAAATATCAGCAAAAACATCAGCAGATTCAACGCAAAACATGCTGCAGAGAATCTTGATGAACTTCGCGATATTGGAATCAGCGATGATGACCGTGATATTTTTGAGCTGATAATGCATCTTCCTCCAAAATATAAAATCGTTCTTGATTTGTATTATATTGAAGGTTATAAAGCAAATGAAATTGCACAGATAACCAACACATCACCCGTTACTGTCAGAAAACAGCTTCAATACGGCAGAAAAATGCTTAAGCGCTCTTTGGAAAGGAATGATTCGGATGAAGACCAATAACCAAGCCCTTAAAGAATACAAAAGGGTTGTGAATTGCATCGGTATCGACGGTATTGCTAAGCATCGGATTATCCAGAACTGTGCGCGATACAGCACTCTCAAAAAAATCAGGTCCGGCAAGTTTAAAATAACGGCGGTTATCAAAGAAAAGACAAACATCTGAAAGTTAAAAAGTGTTGCGGACGAAACCTTAACGGTTTCGTCTTTTTTATTTATGGAAGCTTACTTATCAAAAAATCGTTTTAATTTTTGTGTATTTTTACCAAAAGGAGATAAAGAATGAAAGAACCAATGCTTTACAGGGTTATCAGAAGACCGCTTGCGGCCTGCTTCAAAACAATTTATAAACCCACAATTATCGACAAACACTACATACCCGAAACTGGACGCATTATCCTCGCAGGCAACCACACAAATTATTTTGACTGCATCCTTGTTGGCTGTGCCACAAACAGATGCGTTCATTATCTTGCAAAAGACGAGCTTATGAAGGGACCCTTCAAGTTTATTTTCAAGGGTATGGGAATCATTCCCGTTAACCGCCGAACCAAAGACAAGGCGGCTCTTCAGACTGCAATTGAAACACTCAATGACGAAAAGGTTATCGGCATTTTCCCTGAAGGCACCATCAACCGCACAGAAGACATTATCATGCCTTTTAAATTTGGTGCCGTTAAGATGTCACGTGATGCAAAAACAAACATTGTTCCTTTTGTAATCACAGGCAAATATAAGCCTTTTAAAAGAAGTGTTAAGGTTCAGTTCTTTGAGCCGATTAAACCGAATGAAAATCTTGAAGAAGCAAACCAAAGACTCATGGAAATTGTTTCAAACGAACTCGCAAAGGAGAAAGCAATCAAATGAAAAAACCGGAAAACACAGAGTTGGGGTATAAAATTCTGACGCCTTTAATGCGATGCGCATTCAAGCTTTATTATAATCCGACAATTATAGGCGCAGAAAAAATCCCGGAGGATTCAGCTATTGTCATTGCCTGCAACCACAAGCATGTATATGACCAGTGTTTAACAATAATGGCAACAAAGCGCGTTATCCATTACATGGCAAAAAAAGAATATTTTGACGGTATGCTTGCCCCTCTTTTTAAGGCTGTGGGCTGCATACCTGTTGACCGTTCAAGAAAAGACTTTTCAAGTGCCAAATCAGCATTATCCGTTCTTAAAAAAGACGGTGCAATAGGCATTTTTCCCGAAGGAACAAGAAACAAAACCGATCAGTTTTTGCTTCCGTTCAAAATGGGCACGGTTTCTATGGCAAGGAAAACTGATGCTTATATCGTTCCCTGCGGACTTACAGGCGACTATACCTTCCGCAGCAAAAATCTCACAATCCGTTACGGAGAGCCCTTTAAGGTTGGCAACATGACCCCTGAAGAAGCCAACGCAAAGCTTAAAAGTGAAATAGAACACCTCATGCTTGAAAATCTTGATGACACAAAACAAACAAAGAAAAACGCTTGATGCAGGAGAATAACGAAATGAGAATTGGTATGGACGTCGGTTCAACCACACTTAAGTGCGTTGCTATCGACAATGAAAACAAAATAGTATATAAAGCATATGAGCGCCACTATTCAAAAATCGCTCAGAAAAGCTCCGAAATGCTTTCGGATATTATCAAACACAACCCCGAATTCAAAAAAGCAACACTCACCGTTTCCGGCTCTGCCGGCATGGGTTTCGCAAACGCTCTCGGACTTGATTTCATTCAGGAAGTTTATGCAACGAGAATCAGCGTTTCAAGACTTCTTCCCGGCACGGATGCAGTTATTGAGCTTGGCGGAGAAGATGCAAAAATACTTTTCTTTACAAACGGCGTTGAAGTCAGAATGAACGGTTCATGCGCAGGCGGCACAGGAGCTTTCATCGACCAGATGGCATCTCTTCTCAATGTAACACCTATCGACATGAACGAGCTTGCAAAAAGCCACGAAAAGATTTATTCAATCGCATCAAGATGCGGTGTTTTTGCAAAATCTGATATTCAGCCCCTTCTTAATCAAGGTGCAAGAAAGAATGACATCGCTGCAAGTATTTTCACTGCCGTTGTTAACCAGACTGTTTCGGGTCTTTCACAGGGCAGAAAAATCGAAGGCAATGTCGTTTATCTCGGTGGTCCGTTATATTTCCTTTCCGAGCTCAGAGAGGCTTTTGATAAGGGTCTGGGAGTTAAAGGAACCTGCCCCGAAAACGGTCTTTATTTCGTTGCGCTCGGCGCAGCTTACTCATCAAACGGCAATGAAATTGACATTGTGGATGTAACCGAAAAAATCAAAAACGCAAAAGAAAGCGGAGAATATCTCGGCGCAACTCCCCTTTTCACAAGCGAAGATGAATACAAGGAATTTTCGGAGCGCCATGCTAAGGATTCTGTTGAAGAAAACTGCAAAATTGTTGCAGGCGAAAAAGTATGCATCGGTATTGATGCCGGTTCAACAACAGTTAAGGCTGCCGTTATCAACTTAAACGGCGAAATCGTTTGCAGCCGTTATATTTCCAACAACGGCGATCCTGTTTCACTTATTAGAGAATTCTTGGCAGATTTTTACAGAGAATATCCCGATGCCGTTGTTGCTTCAAGCGCTGTAACAGGATACGGCGAAGATATCATCAAAAATGCATTTGCTGTTGATATCGGTCTTGTTGAAACCGTTGCACACTTCACGGCAGCAAAGAAATTCAAGCCCGACGTTGACTTTATCATTGACATCGGCGGTCAGGACATCAAGTGTTTCAAAATCAGAAACAACGCAATTGATAACATTTTCCTCAACGAAGCATGCTCATCAGGATGCGGTTCCTTCCTTCAGACTTTTGCAGCTGCCTGGGGTTATAACATTGCAGATTTTTCAAAGCTCGGTCTTTTTGCCGACAGACCCGTTGACCTCGGCTCACGCTGCACGGTTTTCATGAACTCTTCAGTTAAGCAGGCACAGAAAGACGGCGCTTCGATTGAAAATATTTCTGCAGGTCTTTCAATAAGTGTTGTTAAAAATGCCATTTACAAAGTTATCAGAGCTGCAAGTGCAGACGAGCTTGGCAAAAACATTGTTGTTCAGGGCGGAACATTCCTTAACGATGCCGTTCTCCGTGCTTTTGAACAGGAAATCGGCAGAAACGTTGTCAGACCCACAATTTCAGGCATCATGGGTGCATACGGTGCCGCGCTTTACGCAATGGAAAGAATGCCCGAAAAGAGCTCATTAATTTCTGCTCAGGAACTTGAAACTTTTGAGCACAAGGTTAAGGCCGTTACATGCGGCAAATGCAGCAACAACTGCCGACTGACCGTTAACACATTCAACTCCGGCAGAAGCTTCATCGGCGGTAACAGATGCAGCAAGCCGCTGGTAAAAGCCAACAAAAACAGCGGCGCTAATATGTTTGATTATAAACGCGAACTTCTTGCGGAATATAAGCCTGTCATCGGTGTAAAGCCTCAAATCGGTTTGCCGATGGGACTTAACATGTTTGAGCTTCTCCCCTTCTGGCACAAATTTTTCACCGAGCTCGGCTTCGGAATAGCTCTTTCAGAAAAATCCTCAAGAGAGCTTTATGTCACCGGTCAGCACACCATACCTTCGGATACTGTATGCTATCCCGCAAAGCTTCTTCACGGTCATATTGAATCCCTCATGTCACAAGGTGTTGAACATATCTTCTATCCGTGCATGTCATATAACATTGATGAGAATCTCGGCGACAATAACTATAACTGCCCCGTTGTTGCATATTATCCTGAAGTTATCCGCTCCAATGTTGGTGATCTTAAAAACATTAACTTTATCTGGGATTATGTGGGACTTCACAGACCGAAGGATTTTCCTAAAAAAATCCACGAAATTCTTTGTAAATACTTTGACGGCATTTCTCTTTCCGAGGTCAAAAAAGCGGCCGACAAGGCATATGACGAATATCATTCCTTTATGAAAAAAATCCATCTGAAAGGTATGGAATATCTTAAGGAGGCCAAGGAATCCGACAAACCGGTCATCGTCCTTTGCGGCAGACCGTATCACCTTGACGAAGAAATCAACCACGGCATTGACAAGCTCATTTGTGAGTGCGGTGCAACAGTTATAACCGAAGACAGCGTAAGTCCTCTTGTTGAAAAATTCCCAACTACCGTTCTCAATCAGTGGACATATCATTCACGTCTTTATGCCGCTGCCAAGTATGTTGCAAAATCAAACGATAAAGACCTCAATATTGTTCAGCTTGTTTCTTTCGGTTGCGGCGTTGACGCTATCACAACCGATGAAATGCGCACAATTCTTGAAAAAGACGGTAAAATTTATACACAAATCAAAATCGATGAAATTTCAAATCCCGGCGCGGTAAAAATCAGACTCAGAAGCCTGTTTGCCGCAACAGGCAGATAAGGAGGCGCAGAAATGAGCAAAAAAATTATCGAAGACAGAGTTGAATTTACAAAAGACATGATGGATTACACCATTCTTGCACCCAACATGCTTGATATTACCTTCAGGCTTCTTATCAACATTTTCGGTCAATACGGCTATAAAACAGAGCTTTTGCAGAATGACGGCAGAGCTGTTGTTGATGAGGGTCTTAAGTATGTTCATAATGACACCTGCTACCCTGCGCTGCTTGTTATCGGCCAGCTTATAGATGCGCTTAATTCAGGCAAATATAACCCCGATAAAACCGCATTGCTGATCACTCAGTCGGGCGGCGGTTGCAGAGCTTCAAACTATATTCACCTTCTCAGAAAGGCTCTTAAAAAAGCAGGATATCCCCAAGTACCCGTTATCTCGCTCAACCTCTCCGGTCTTGAGAAAAACAGCGGCTTCAAAATCCGCCTTTCAATGGCTCTCAAGATGCTTTCAGCAGTCATTTACGGCGACCTTATTACACTTCTTAAGAATCAGATTGAGCCTTATGAGGTCAATAAGGGCGATGCTGAAAAGCTCGTACAGAAATGGATCGACAGCCTTAGCGCAGAAATGCAAAAAGGCAGAGGTTATTCTTTCTTTGCCGTTAACAAAAGACTTCCCGAAATCACAAAAACCTTTGCAGAAATCCCTGTTAAAAAAACCAACAAAACAAAAGTCGGCGTTGTCGGCGAAATTTATGTCAAATATTCTCCTCTTGCAAACAACCATCTTGAAGAATTTCTCTTCGGTCAGGGCTGTGAGGTTATGGTGCCCGGTCTTCTCGGTTTCCTCAACTTCAAGGTTGACAACCGTCTTGAGGATATAAAGCTTTACGGCGGCAACATTTTCAAGAAAATTGCCATGAGAATTGCCATGTGGTATCTCTCAAAGGTTGAGGCAAATCTTATTTCTGCTGCCAAAGCATACGGCAATTTCACCGTTCCCGCTCCTTATGCCCACATTAAGGAAATATGCACTAAAATTATCGGTCCCGGCTGCAAAATGGGCGAAGGCTGGCTTCTGACAGCCGAAATGATGGAGCTCATCGAAAGCGGCTACGGTAATATTGTTTGCGCCCAGCCCTTCGGATGCCTTCCCAACCATATTGTCGGTAAAGGCATGATAAGAAAGCTTAAAGAAATGTATCCTCAGTCAAACATCGTTCCCATTGACTATGACCCGGGCGCAACAAAGGTTAATCAAGAAAACAGAATCCGCCTTATGCTCGCCGTTGCAGACGAAAACAAAGGCTGCGCCCACTCCTGCGAAGGCTGCACAGCCTGCAAATAGCTTTTCCATTATCTGATAATTTTATTTTTTATGTGAATTTATATTTCCTGTACGGAGGATATAACATGAACGAACCAAAAGCATATTTGAAGCATAGAAATAAACTTGATTGGTTATTCAGACACCTGTTCAGACCGACAGTTATCGGTTCTGAATTTATACCCGAAAACGGCAGAATCATTCTTGCAGGCAACCACACACATTTTATGGACTGCATTCTTGTTGCTTGTTCAACAAAGCGTGTTGTTCATTTTCTTGGAAAAAGTGAGCTTCTTGAGCCGCCTCTTAAACGTTATTTTGAGCCATTCGGTGTAATTCCCGTTCACCGCGGTCAAAAGGACAAAGCCGCTCTCTCTTCGGCAATCGAGGTGCTCGAAGACAACAAGGTTATCGGTATTTTCCCCGAAGGCAAGGTTAAACTGAAATCGGAAGCAGAATATACCGTCACCCCCTTCAAATTCGGAGCGGTCAAAATGGCGCATCATACAAACTCAAAAATAGTTCCGTTCTCCATAACAGGTAAATATAAAATGTTAAGAAAAAATGGAATTAAGATTGAGTTTTTTGAGCCGATAACAATCGGCGAAAATCTTGAAGACGAAAACGCGAAGCTTACAAACATTGTGGCTCACGGAATAACCCAAAATCCGATTTTCGTACCTGCTCAAAAATAACAAAAACGCACAAAAAAAGACCTTCGGTTGTTTTTGACACCGAAGGTCTTTTTACTATATCATTTTATCCGAAAATGAGAGACATTATGGACGAGAAACCCTTTGTAAGCTCGTTGAGCGCGAGAAGAATATCTCCGAGAGCAAGCATAAGACCCGCAGTAAATGTGTCGATACCTGCATCTTCTGCAAAGTCCTCATTATCAAGTGCAAACTGGCTTACGGTAACAACCTCTGTTTCAAAGTTCCAGGGGTCATTTTCCTTAACAGTAATCATTCTCATACCTCTTGTAATTTCATTACCGTATGAACCATATGTTGCACCGGGAGTGTTGATGATTTTGATACCGTCAAGCTCTGTTGTATAGCTGTTGATGTGGTCGTGACCCGAGAAGATTGCAAGAACATCCTTCTGAGCAACCATAGCTTCAAACTGGCCTTCATTCTTTTCGCTGGGGCAAGGGAATTCAAAAAGGAAACCTTCCTGAATATTCTCTGTCCTGGGGAAGAACGAGTAAATTTTGCCGTTGTTTGTCTTAGGAGTGAGAACGCCGAGGTCGACAAGTGACTCATGGAAAAGTGCATCGAAAACTTCACCGACAACGATATGCTGGAATGCAAGTGAAGGAACCTTGCCGCCTGCAAGAGCTTCAAGTTTCGCACTCTCTTCCTGATACCACTTAATCTGATCTTTTCTTACGCAGTCATAGAAACCGAGATCATTGCCTTCATCGTCAATGTAGTGTGAACCCGAGTCAAACATCCAGAGATTGAACTTAATCTTTGTTCCGTCTGAGCTCATAACGGGAAGATTGTGAGTTGCTGTGCCGTGAAGAGCGGGAACCTCGTCATATGCAAGGCAGTAGCCCTTACCGTAAAGCTGATACATGGGAAGAAGAACATCATTCTCAAAGCCCTGCTCACGGTCATGATTACCGAAAACAAGAGTGAAATACTGTTCGTTTGCAACAAAAACATTGCAAAGCTCTTCAACGGCATTTCTCTTCATTTCTTCTGTCATATTATTAGGACCTACAGTATTGTCGCCGCCGAGAACAACGATATCGGGCTGATACTCTTTAAGAACTGTATCAATAAATTTGATCATTTTAGTGTCAGCAGGAAAATCGTCCTGGCAGTCACAAAGGTGCATAATCTTGAATTCTCCGTTCTTATCAAACTTAAGGGGAACAAGATCGTAAGCCGAAGCCGAGATTGCACAAGCGCTGAAAGCAAGCACAAGTGCGAGTACGATTGAAACAAATCTTTTCATTTCAATACCTCCGTATAATAAATTAATGTAAATATTTTATATCAAAATCATTTCAAAGTCAACCTTTTATATTGACATAGGTTTTCATTTGTGTATAATAATTTAGGAGTTATTCTCAAATTCGGAGGTGATTTGATAATGAAAGTCTATAAAACGCATCAGCGCAAAGCACTTATAGATTTCATGCAAGCTAACTCGGAAAAAGCTTTCACAATTGATGAAATTGTTTGCAACATGAGCAGCAATGAAATCAGCCAAAGCACTGCCTACAGACTAATGACAAAGCTTGTCGAAGACGGTCTTGTGCATCGCACAGTCAAGGGCAACAGCAGGAGCTTTTTATATCAGTTTATCAATGATGAAAAATGCGAAGGTCATCTTCACATAAAATGCACAGACTGCGGCAAGGTTTATCATCTTGACCATGATGTTACGGCACTCATTCAGAACGACATCAAAAACAACACCCATTTTGAAATTGACAGCCACACGGTTCTGCTTGGGAAATGCAGCACCTGCAAATAAAATCGGAGGAATAGGATGAAAAAAGTATTTTGTGTCATAGTCTCGGCAATTATTTTGTTTTCGCTCTGGGCATGCTCCGCTACGCCGAAAACAGAATATGACGGGCTGAAAATTGTTTGCACGGCTTTTCCTCAATATGACTTCATCAAAAATATAATTGGCACTGATGAAGGCTTGACATTGCTGGTTGATGATGGTGCTGACCTTCACAGTTATGAACCGACAGCGCAGGACATAATCGCAATAGGTGCATCAGATATTTTTGTTTATATCGGCGGTATTTCCGACAAATGGGTCGACGGCGTAATTTCTTCAGCCAATAATCCCGATTTAAAAACAGTTGCCATTATGGATTTGGTCAATACACTAGAAGAAGAATACGTTGCCGGAATGGAACACGAAAAACATATTCATGTTTCTGCTCACAACGGTGACCACTCTGAAGAAGACGAGCATGTCTGGCTTTCTCTGAAAAACGCCGCCGCTATCACCTCCTCTCTTTGCGAAACAATCTGTGAAATTGATTCGGCAAATACAGAAAAATATAAATCAAATACAGAAAGCTACATTAACAGTCTCAATGCTTTGGATGCAGAATATCAAGAAGTTATAGACAGCGCATCAAGAAAAACTCTTCTTTTTGCCGACAGATTCCCCTTCCGTTATCTTACAGAGGATTACGGATTAACTTATTATGCAGCTTTCGGCGGTTGCTCCTCGGAAAGTGAAGCCAGTTTTGAAACCATGGCATTTTTGATTGATAAAACGAAGGAGCTCTCTTTGCCTTCAGTTTTAATAATCGAGGGTTCTGACGGTTCAATTGCAGAAATGATTTGTGAAGAAACCGGCGCAGGAGTCTTAACGCTTGATTCATGTCAATCCGTTTCGGCAACAAACATCAAACGAGGCGTAAATTACCTTGAAATAATGGAAAACAACCTTAAAGTAATTCAGGAGGCACTTAACTGATGGCACTAATTAAAGTCAGCGGCGTTTCGCTCGGCTATGAAAACAAAACCATCGTTTCCGACCTTAATTTCGAGATAAATCAAGGCGATTATCTCTGCATAGTCGGTGAAAACGGTTCGGGCAAAAGCACGCTTATGAAAACCTTGCTAGGTCAAAAGCCCGTCCTTGCAGGCAAAATCAGCTTCGGTGACGGACTCAAGCAAAAAGAAATCGGATATCTGCCTCAGCAAACTGAAGTGCAAAAGGATTTCCCTGCTTCTGTAAAAGAAATAGTTTTTTCGGGCTGTCTCAACAGCTGCGGACTTCGCCCGTTTTATACAAAAGAACAAAAGAAGCTTGTTGCGGAAACAATGGGAAAATTAAACATAAGTGACCTTGTAAACAGTTGTTACAGAGAGCTTTCGGGCGGTCAGCAGCAAAGAGTTCTTCTCGCAAGGGCGCTGTGCGCGAGCAAAAAGCTACTTTTGCTGGACGAGCCGGTTGCAGGGCTTGACCCGATTGTTACAAAAAATTTGTATAGGCTCATTAAAGATATCAACGATTCCGGTATGACCGTTATTATGGTATCTCACGACATTCACGCCTCAATAGAATTCGCTTCGCACATTCTTCATATAGGCAACAAGCCTCTCTTTTTCGGCACTAAAGAAGATTATAAGAACAGCGACGGCTGTCATTGCTTTATCTGCGACGGAGGTGTAGATGATGAAAATAATTGAAACCCTCTCTTCGTATTTCAGCTATCAATTTGTTCTATACGCGCTTATTGCAGGCGTTCTCATTGCACTTTGCGCCGCCCTTCTGGGAGTCAGTCTTGTTCTCAAAAGATATTCAATGATCGGCGACGGTCTTTCGCACGTTGCTTTCGGCGCAATGGCGGTTGCAACTGTATGCAGTATGGCTCCCATGGCAGTCACTCTGCCGATAACTGTAGTTGCCGCTATCATTCTTTTGGGAATCACAAACAGCACAAAAATCAAGGGTGATGCCGCTATTGCAATGATATCTGTCGGTGCACTTGCTCTCGGATATCTGTTGCTTAATATCTTTTCCGCTTCTTCAAACATCAGCGGCGATGTTTGCACAACGCTCTTCGGTTCAACATCAATACTTACCCTTTCAAAAACAGATGTTATTCTATGCGCAGTGCTTGCATGCGTTGTTATGCTTGTTTTTATTATGTTTTATCACAAAATATTTGCGGTTACATTTGACGAAAACTTTGCAACGGCAACAGGCACAAACGCAAAGGCTTATAACTCTTTGATTGCAGTTGTCACAGCAGTCGTAATCGTACTTGCGATGAATCTTGTCGGTGCACTGCTTGTCTCTGCTCTGATAATTTTCCCTGCTCTCGCTTCAATGAGAATATTCAAGAGCTTTTTCTCAGTTATAGTAAGCTCAGCTCTGATTTCGGTTATATGCGCCGTTATCGGAATATTCATTGCCATTCTTTACGGCACTCCCGTCGGTTCAACAATCGTTGCGGCAAATATAGTTGTTTTTATTATCTTTACCGTAATCGGAAAAGTCATAAGAAAGTCATAAATAATAAACATAAAGCAGCTCAGTTTGAGCTGCTTTTTATCTTGTTTTTAAGATTTTCAAAGATTTCCACAATTTTAAAACGCATAACGTATTTTGATTCCGCTCGGACTATTTCGGCGCCCTCCCTGCCGAAAACAGCATCCAAATCAGTATTTTCACTTGCGGCGGGCAAACAAAGCGGCGGAAACATTACACACCACCAATTATGTCCCTCTCCTTCGCCGAGAATAACCTTTAACGCAAGATACTCCCCTGCAGGCAAAGTAAATTCCTCATATTCTCTTGTTGAAAAATATTCTTCGGCAAGATATATTCTCGTTTCATAATCAAATCCGTTTTCTGCCAAAACACGGTTTGCCGTTTCAACAAGCTCATCCTTTTGAAGTTCAAGAGATTGCTGTGCGTTTTCAACATTTACAGTACCACCGAACAAATCCTTTCCGCTGCTGAGAAGCGCATCTCTAACCGCAAGCTTTATCTGCTGATCTGCGGCGCTGTCGGAATTTGCAAGTATATGAAGCCTCACAACATCCTGCCTTATGTTTTTGCATTCAGCTCCAAAGCCTGCAACCGAAATTATGATTGCAACAATCAATCCAATTGCCGCCGAAATTTCTGCCATACGAAATTTTTTCATAAAATTAAACCGTCCTTTTATGTTTTAATAACATTCTGGGACGGTTTTTATCGTTTTATTCAGTTGTTTCGGGAGCAAGGCCACCGATTTCATCTCTCGCCTTGAATACATATCCGTTTTGGCTGAGAATATCTATATGAGAAAGAGCCTCACCCGTTCCCAAAGCCACACAGTTAAGCGGAGTTTCAGCAACGGTTGTTTTTATTCCTGTTTTCTTCTGAATCATTTCATCGATTCCGCGAAGTAAGGCACCGCCGCCGGTCAAACGGATACCGGATTCGCATATGTCAGCTGAAAGCTCGGGAGGAGTAAGTTCAAGCACGGAGCGGACAGCTTCGGCGATTGCTTCAAGATGAGGACGCATAGCAAGATAAACTTCAGTTGAACTCACCTCAATGCTGACGGGCATATTGGTTATAAAATGCTTACCTTTAACCGTCAGACCGAGTTCAACATCGCGAAGATAAGAGCAGCCGATTTGTTTTTTTATGAATTCAGCGGTTTTCTCTCCGATGATGACGTCTCTTTCGCGTCTTAGCTGGCGCACAATCGCATCGTCAAGCGCATTGCCGGCTATTTTAATCGAGCGTGAAACGGAAATGCAGCCCATGGTTATGACGGCAATATCCGTTGTTCCGCCGCCGATATCAACTATCATCGCTCCGACCGGTCTGTTACTCTTAAGACCTGCGCCCAAAGCGGCAGCAAGCGGTTCTTCAATAAGGCAAGCTTTCGCCGCACCCGCAGCAGTTACCAAATCAAGAATTGTTCTTTTTTCAAGACCTGTTGCCATAGAGGGCACGCACACAACGACATTAGGCTTAAAAACCATATTTTTACAAATCTTAGAGAGCACAAAGCGAAGAAGATGCTTTGTAGCGGTAAAATCCGCAACAACACCGTTCGCCATAGGTCTTACAACACGGATGGTATCCGGATTTTTGCCCACCATATCCCACGCGCGTTTACCGACGGCAATCAGCTTGCCGCTCTCTTTTTCATAAGCGGCAACACACGGCTCGGTCATAACTATGCCCTTGCCTTCAACAAAAACAACAATTGAGGTTGTTCCCAAATCTATTCCGATATTAACTCCGAGCACGGTTTCACCACCTTATTTTTTCTTATTGTTTTTACGGGAAAGCGTTAACGCAACCGTTACGCAATATATTTCTTTTGCGCCGTAAAGCCAGAGCATTTTTGCGCATTCGTTAAGCGTTTCTCCTGAAGTTGAAATATCATCGCAAAGTAAAATTGTTTTTCCCTCAACATCTTTCGGGTTTTTTATATCAAAAACTCCCGTGAGGTTTCCTTTTCGCAGATAAAAGCTTATTACATGCTGTTTACCTGTTTCATAAAGCTTAATAAGCGCATCGGACTTATGCTCAATCCCGAGTTTGTCGCCCAGTCCTTTGGCAAGCCAAAAGCATTGATTATAACCTCGCTGCTTTATGCTCTTTTTAGTCATCGGAACTTCTGTTACAAAATCAATTGTAACATCCCCAAATTTATCTCTGACAGTTTCAGCCATTTCTTCGGCATACGCCTCATAATTACGAAAGCCTTTTCTGAATTTAAAAGTATGAATTCCGTTTCTGACACATCCGCTGAAATAGAAAGGCGCTGCAAGAGAAGTAAAGTATTTTTCTGCACCCTTACAAATACATTTATCTTTTTCGCGCCCGCATTTGCGGCATGTCACTCCGCTGATTCTCGGCAGATTATTTTCGCAATCGCCGCACATTGAGCGACTTGAAGAAATCACCTTGCCGCAATAAGCGCATCTTTTCGGAAACAGAGCAACCGCCAGCGTTTCAAAAAGTTTTTTCAACCTTCCTCACCCAGCATTATAAAACTCTTAAGCGCAGAATAGCGCTTTGCCTTGCTGTTATTTGCAACCATTTTTTCAACCGTATTTCTTGAGCCGACAAGAATCATAAGCTTCTTTGCTCTTGTGACAGCCGTATAAAGAAGGTTGCGGTATGCAAGCTGCTCAACAACACCTGTGACGGGCATCACAACTGCATCAAACTCATTGCCCTGGCTTTTATGAACCGTTACGGCATAGGCATGCTCAAGCTCGCTGCTACCCTCAAAGGGATATTCAGTCATTTTATCATCAAAGCGGATATAAAGAGCGTGGGCAACCTCATCGATTTTTTCAAGAATGCCGATATCGCCGTTAAACACTCCGAGCCCATCCTTTTCGGAATCTGACCAGGGTATGTTATAATTATTTTTTGTCTGCATCAGCTTATCGCCCTCGCGGAAAATTCGCTGACCGAAAGCATGCTCACGCTTGTGCTTTGCGGGCGGATTAATTGCCGCCTGAAGATATCGGTTTAGGTTAACCGTGCCCGCTTCACCTTTTCTTGAGGGGCAAAGCACCTGTATATCATCGGTCGGTGAATACTTATATGCATTCGGAAGCCGCGTTGCGCAAAGCTCTGTGACGGTTTTTGC
Organism: Acutalibacteraceae bacterium; assembly: GCA_045591425.1. Classification (GTDB taxonomy): domain Bacteria; phylum Bacillota; class Clostridia; order Oscillospirales; family Acutalibacteraceae; genus CAG-177. The sequence goes on from JAZNSX010000002.1 coordinate 24,183, forward strand.
CGCCATATTTGGAGCATTCCTTTCCATAAAGAAAAAATCTTTATCAGTTCTAGTTATTTCGGGGAACACACCCTGAACAATTTTATGAGCATTAGTGACAATAAGGCTTTCCATAGCCTGGCGAAAAACCTCTTTCAGTTCAACCACAGGCAGAGCCTTGGAATTTATCATGTCATGGAGCACGTTTCCTGCTCCGACCGGTGGCAGCTGGTCAGAGTCACCGACCATAACAAGCCTGCAACCTATCGGCAAAGCATCAAGAAGGCTCGCAAACAGAACAATATCAACCATTGAAAGTTCGTCAATAATAACCGCGCCGACACCCAGAGGATTTCGTTTATTACGCTGAAAAACAGGGCGGTCGTTTCTGTCCCACTCAACCTCGAGAAGGCGGTGAATGGTCTGAGCCTCTCTGCCTGTTAATTCACTCATTCTTTTTGCGGCTCTGCCAGTAGGCGCAGCAAGCGCAACTTCAAGACCTTGACTTTCAAAAACCTTTAGAATCCCCCTCAGGGTTGTTGTTTTTCCGGTTCCCGGTCCGCCGGTCAAAATCAGGATTCCTCGTTCAACGGCAAGCTTGATTGCAAGCCGCTGCATATCATTATAACAAACGCCGCTTATAAGTTCGGCATGATTTATCTGTTCATCTATATCATCAAAACACTTGGGCGCAAACTGTTTCATGAATCTGACTGTGTTTGCCGCACGCTTTTCGGCATCGTATATATCCGGCAAAAAAATGAATTCTCTGCCGTAAAGCACATCGGAAATAAGCTGTTTTTGCTCAATCAGCCTGTCAAGCTGAATTTCAATGCTGTCATCCGAGCATCCGAGAAGAGACACGCAAGGCGGAATCAGCTTTTCTCTCGGCAGACAGGTATGACCGTTATAAAGGTTATGGCGCACAACATACAGGATACCCGCCGCTATTCTGTATTCATCGGCAGGAGGCACCGGCAGACGCTCTGCAATGCTGCAAGCCTTTTCAAAGGTTATTCCAATGCCCTCAGAGCACAGAAGATACGGGTTCCTTTCAACCGTATCAACCGACCTTGGGCCGAAAACCTTAAAAACTTTAAGGCATTCTGAAGTTGTCATTCCGTATTTTTCAAGGGATATAAGCGCTTCTCTTTCAGCAGCTCTTTTTCTGAATTCATCGGCAATTTCGCGCGCTCTGTCGCGTGAAATACCTCTTATTTCGGCAAGACGGAGCGGAGTGTTCTCAATAACACTGAAAGTTTCTTCGCCGAATCTTTCGACGATTTTCTGCGCTGTTTTCTCCTTAACGCCTTTAATTATTCCCGACGAAAGATATGAAAGCATATCTGCAGCTGTTTCGGGCATTTCGCGGCAGCAGCCCTCTATCTTCAACTGTTTGCCGAATGTAGGATGAACTGTCCACTTGCCCGTAAAAGTAACTTTTTCACCGCAATATAAATCGCTGATATTACCCGTTGCAGTAAAAAGCTCACCGTCGCTCGAAAATTCAAGCACAGTGTAGCCGTTTTCACTATTCTGGTATGTTATGTATTCCACAACACCCGTTACGGTAACAAAATCTTCCATATCAACCTGAATAAATATATTCTGAGTGTGAGCCGAGTGAATCTGTAAGCCGAGTTCTGTCTTTTAAGGCAATCATCTGTCTACGCCTTACGTTGCCGCAAGGCTTTAGCCACCCGTCGGAGTATCGTCGAGCAAACGACGGAGCAAAGCTCCTCCCCCGGTCGGTGTTGCTTCGGATAGGGTTTGCAGGGCCGTGCAGTTCCCCGCACGCCGGTGAGCTCTTACCTCGCCTTTCCACCCTTACCTGCATAAGCAGGCGGTATATCTCTGTTGCACTTTCCCTAAGGTCACCCTCGGCGGCCATTAGCCGTTATCCCGCTCTGTGAAGCTCGGACTTTCCTCACGCAGCAAAGCTGCCCGCGACTGCCCAACTCACTCAGCTGCACGCTCCGTTATATTTTAAAACAACTGTTATGAAAAGTCAAATAAAATAAACATATTATTAAAATAATTTACAAATTGGCTATTGTATATATGTTCGATTTGCGTTAAAATGGTTGAAACAACGGTGCGAAAGGAAAACTTATGGAAGATATATATATTTCAAAAAAGCGGCGTTCCTCCGATGAAATAGACTTTGTTTTTCTTGACAATCAGCAGCCATCTCCTCCGGAACCGGAATTTGAACCGCCGAAACGCAAAAAGAAAAAACACCGTTTTCTGAAATTCATCGCTTCGCTTCTTATCATTGCATTTCTTTTTTCTTCGGCATTTATTTTTGTTTTTGCCGCAGCTTCGGGATACACAAGAAACGACATGGAAACAAACAAATACATTTCATCAGCACAACTTAAAAGTAGTCCCCTTGTTTCAAACATACTGCTTTTGGGCGTTGACGGCAGCGCAGATTCATCATCGCGCTCCGACTCAATGATTCTTGTTTCGGTTGACTTTGCGCACATGAAGATAAAGCTGACATCTTTTCTGCGCGACAGCTGGGTTGAAATCCCCTCAAAAGGCAAAAAGGGCAAGCTTAACTCCGCCTGCTCCAACGGCGGCCCTCAGCTTGTTGTTGACACGATTGAATACAATTTCGGCGTTGACATTGACCACTATGTTATGGTTGATTTTGATATGTTCACGCAAATCATTGACTGCCTCGGCGGCATTGAGATTGAGGTTACCGAAAAAGAAGCAAAATACATCAATAAAACAACACGCCATACTGTTGACAGCGGCGAAAACGTGCATCTTAACGGCGACGAAGCTTTGGTTTACTGCCGAATCAGAAAGCTTGATTCGGACTATATGAGAACATACCGCCAAAGAAAGGTTATCACTGCGCTTATAGGACAAGCCAAAAATGCAGGTGCTGCCGCATTGATTGAAACCATGCGGAATATTTTTCCGCTAATTCAGACAGATATGTCTGCGGCAGAAATAACAGGGCTTGCATATAAAGCCGGCATTGGTATTCTTGCATGCGAAATTGAACAAAACCGAGTTCCCATCGATGAACACATGAAACCCGACACCAGAAACGGTCAATGGGTTGAAGTGCTTGACCTTGAAGCAACCAAAGAATATTTGCAGGATTATATTTACACAAGTAAAATAAAAATTGAAGAGGAATAATCACTGTTCCTCTTCAATATCTGCCGAATATTTTTCTTTTTCTGTTGAAAGGGCAATCATGGTCTGTGTTGCGGAAATTCCGCTGATGCACTTGATTTCATTAAGAAGCTTTTCAAGCGTTTTGGGCGACTCGGTAAAAACCTTCAAAAGAAAATCGCATTCACCCGTAACCGAATGGCACTCAACAATCTGCGGATGCTTAATGACAAAATCGATAAATGCACCTTCATATTTGGGATGTTCTGTGGAAACAGAAACAAAAGCGGTTACGTTAAGACCGAGCTTTTCGTTATCAAGCACGGCGGTATACTGCTTTATGAGCCCGACGGATTCAAGCTTTTTGATTCTTTCGATTACTGCGGAAACAGACATATTTACCTTATTTCCGATAACGGAAGCATTTTCTCTTGAATTTGCCTTCAGACATTCAATTATTTTAATGTCAATTGCATCCATAAAATCAACCCATTCCAAGAATTACCTATGGTATAATAATAACAGAAAAAATTCTCAAGTCAATAATTAAGCAAAAATTTTTCTTTATTTCTGCAAAAAATTGCAAAAATAACGCTTGTTTTTGGACTTTTACCGAATTTTTTATAAAACACGAAAGGTAAATATAAAATGGATATTATTTTCAGAAGATTCATTCCATCTGACAAAAACAATTTTTACATAATGGTTAAAAAATTCTATGCTCCGCCCGCCGTTCTTCACTTTCCTTCCGACGAAGTGATGCTTTCCTGCTTTGATGCAGCTATTGAAATACCAGAGCTTGTTAAAGGCTTTATGTTTGAAATTGACGGCAAAGCAGCAGGCTACGCAATTGTTTCGATGAAATTTGAAACAGAAGTTGGCGGCATGGCAGCTTGGATTGAAGAGTTGTTTGTTGAAGAAGAATTCAGAAGCCTCGGAATAGGAAGCCGATTTTTCGAGTTTCTCCAAAAAGAATTCAGCGGAAAAATCAAACGAATCCGCCTTGAGGTCGGCGACGAAAACGACGGAGCAAAAACGCTCTATAAACGCCTCGGATTTGAGCCGCTTGATTACCGTCAGATGGTTATTGATAAAGATTTTTGAAAAAGCAAAGACCGCCTGTGCAGGCGGTCTTGTTCTTTTATTTTCTCAAAATGTTTCTGTCAATTATTACGCCGAGTCTGGTATCAAAAAATTTCTTTTTGAGTGTCTCAGATTTCGTCAGCTGTTTGGGTGCGGGAATCTCTGCTGCAAATCTTGCCATATTGCCGTCATCGCAAATGAACGGCTGAGTCAGGCATATGCCGCCGTCACCCTTCAACTGAGCGCGAACATAGCAACTGATTTTATCGGCATGCTCTGCAAGTGTGATTGTTGATGTAATTTCGCCGTTTCCTTCAATAGTTTCTCTTTTGATTATCTCTCCGTCGGCAACCCATTCAATTACCTTACAGTTTATTCCGGTTATTGTAATGGTGTCTGCATCATCATCAACAAGAAGCTTCGTAACAACAGGATACGGACCCTTTCCGACAAAATCTTCTCCGAGCTCGTTTTTGGCATAGCGCGCTATCGAAAAGAAAGTTCCGTTTTCCATAGCCGTACGAAGATTTTCGTGGGAATATTCAGGAAGAATAAAATCCATAAAAGCAGTATCAATTTCACACACTCTGTGAGCATCGCTGTTGGCAAATCCCCATACGGTGCGCTTTCCTTCCGGAATAAGCTTTTTAAGAAGCTCGTCCCACAAAATTCTGTCGCTTCTGTTGGGTCTGTCATACATATTAAGCACTTCCATACCCACACACGACAGATATCTTCTGAAAAGGTCAGCAAAAAACTCGACATTTTCAGGAACCTTCGCACAATCCGGGTCTTTATATGCCATAAGCCAATCAGTCGGATGATTGATATGAGAAATACCGCCGCTTTTTTCGATTTTCATTATCGGAGTTTCGTAGTCATTCTCTTTGCCGCAGATTCCTTCGCAGGCATCATCAGTGAAATATCCGTTGACATGGTTTTTAACAAGAGTAAACATATTTGCTTCAATCGCACCGGGAACACACATCAGACCGCGCTGCTTTGTGCGGGAATTCTTTGCTGTTTTATAAGTGCCGTCAAGAATTGCGTGATACTGCTGAGTTGTGGGATGGCAGCGCTTGCCGTGCCAAAGATTTTGAAAAAGAAACAAAGGAATGATGGAGGGTTCCTTATCCCACTCCTTTCCTAAAATTCCGTGCTCTGCAAAGGCAAGAATATCAAAATCTTTATCATAAAAGCCTTCAACCATCTCGGTCATAGTGTTGTTAGCATCGCTGTAGGTTGAATGCGTATGTAAATTTGTTTTATAATGATTTGAATTATTAACGATAAGCTCTGTAACGCTTTCGTAAGGATTGCTGATTTTATAGCTGACCGATTTTTCCATTTTTTTACCTCTCTGCGCAAGTTTATTGTAATAAATAAAGTATAACACAATACAGAATGGTGTGTCAATCGCAGAAATTTTTGCACACAAATATATCACTTAAATGCATTTTGTATTATATTTTATGTGCATTTCAACAAATTTTTGCAGGATTTTAAAATAACGCTTGCAAAATTGCATCATATATTATAGAATAAACAAGATTTAGCAATTAGTTTCGGAGGTTTTAAAAATGAACATTCAGAATCTTTCCCGTGAACAACTCAGCACCCGTCTTGCAGCTCTCACGGAGGAATATAATTCATATAAAGCAACGGGACTCAAGCTTGACATGTCCAGAGGCAAGCCCGGCGCAGACCAGCTGGAAATAACAAACGAAATGCTTGACCCTGCATATCTTGGAGATTTCAAAGCATCTAACGGTTTTGATGTTCGCAACTACGGTGTTCTTGACGGAATCCCCGAATGCAAGCAGCTTTTTTCCGAAATTCTTGATGTTGCTCCCGAAAACCTGATTGTTTTCGGCAACGCAAGCCTTACAATTATGTATGATTACATTGCACAGTGTATGCTTTTCGGCGCAGGCGCAGAGCCCTGGATAAAGCAAAACGGAATTAAATTCCTCTGCCCTGTTCCCGGCTATGACAGACACTTTTCAATTCTCGAGCATTTCGGAATTGAAATGGTTAATGTTCCCACAAGTGAAAACGGTCCCGATATGGACATGATTGATGAGCTTATCAAAGACAAAAAGGTTAAGGGTATCATCTGCGTTCCCATGTATTCAAACCCCTCGGGCATCACATATTCCGATGAAACCGTTCGCCGTTTCGCCGCGCTCAAACCCGCCGCAAAGGATTTCAGAGTTATCTGGGACAATGCATACTGCATCCATCACATCAATGACACTCCCGACAAGCTGCTAAATATTTTTGAAATAGCCAAGGAATACGGCAGCGAAGATTTCTTTATTGAAGTTACATCCACTTCAAAGGTCACCTTCCCCGGTGCCGGAATTTCGGTTCTCGCCGCTTCTGACGCAAATATCAAGGCTATCAAGAGCAGAATGACCGTTCAGACAATCGGTTATGATAAAATCAATCAGCTTCGTCATGTTAACTATCTTAAAAACAAGGCCGGCGTTGAAGCTCATATGCTCAAACACACTGAAATCCTCAAGCCTAAGTTTGACGCAGTTCTTGTTGCTCTTGAAAACAATCTCGGCGGAAAGGGAATTGCTTCATGGACAAAACCCAACGGCGGCTATTTCATCAGTCTTGATGTATATAAAGGCTGCGCAAAAAGAACCGTTGCTCTCTGCAAGGAAGCAGGAGTAACTCTAACCGGTGCCGGTGCAACCTATCCTTACGGCAATGACCCCGAAGATAAAAACATCCGCATTGCCCCCACCTTCCCGTCAAGGGACGAACTCTGCAAAGCGGTTGAGATTCTTTGCCTTTGCGTTGAAATATCCGCAATTGAAAAGATTCTCGGCTGAGGAAACGACTCAGCAAATTCCCATTTTTTCAAAGAAGCTCTCTGAACTTATACCGTTAGGTCTGTTATATCTGCCGAGTCTGAAAAGCCAATCAGACTCGGCTTTTTTTATTTTATTTACCCTTTCTTCGCAGGTGAATGCAATTTTTATGCCGCTTTTTTTAAGAATACCTGCACTTTCTTCACTGTAGCTTCCGAAAGGATAGGCTATTGCCGAAGGTTCATAACCGACAGCAGCTATCATCCTCTCTTTCATTTTTGACACATCTTCATATAAAAATTCACTGTACTGCTCAAAAGTTTCACCTTTTTTCTTTTTCATACCGGAGCGATTTCCGGTATTTTTATGCAAATCAAAGGAATGGCTTTGAATATCAATTATTTTATTCTCACTCAATTCTTTTATCTGATCCCAATTAAGGTAAGAATAATTCAGATTATGGTCATCAATTTCGGTGTAATAATCCGCAAGTGCACCCACAACAAAAACAACTGCATTAAATCCGTATTTTTCAAGAAGCGGCAATGCGTATTCGTAAACTGTTTCATACCCGTCGTCAAAGGTCAGCATAATTGATTTTTCGGGAATATCGTTTTTGCCGTCCGCAAAATCAAGAAGCTGGCTGACTGAAAGGCTTTTATAGCCGTATTTTTTCAAAAACTGTAAATCCCGCTCAAACTGTTCAACGGTCAATATATATTTACCTGCCCTCGATTCCGATTTTGTAAGCTGATGATACATCACAACCGGCAATGCAACAGATTCCTGCCTTGTCGAAACCTGAATAATACGGCCCGACATGTTAAAAATTAGAATTATGAGCGCAACAAAAGCCGCAAATGCTATGTAAAAACTTTTTACTTTAAAAACCATACCGCACCCCTCTTTGCTTTAATATATTCAAAACAGCACCATCATAGAATGAACAAAAGATAAAATAAACAGCTAAAATTTGCTCAACAACTATTGTTTTTTGTCAAAATTTGTTCTATATTTAAAACATAGAACGCAAACCATATTTACCGGAGGTGCACCATGACAGTTTTCAACTTTATATCGCTTCTCGGAGGACTTGCCTTGTTTCTTTTTGGCATGAGCACAATGTCAGCGGGACTCGAAAAAACTGCGGGCGGCAAGCTTGAAAAAACTCTGAAAAAAATGACAGACAAACCTATAAAAGCACTTTTACTCGGCGTTGCAATAACTGCAACGATTCAGTCATCCTCCGCCGTTACGGTCATGCTTGTAGGTCTTGTCAACTCCGGAATAATGCAGTTGGGGCAATCTGTCGGGGTTATCATGGGCACAAATATCGGCACAACTGTCACTGCCTGGATTCTGAGCCTTGCAGGAATTGAAAGCGACAGTTTCATTGTCAGTCTTCTCAAGCCTTCTTCCTTTTCGCCGATAATTGCATTTGCAGGCATACTGCTTATTATGGTTTCAAAAAAAAGCCGCACAAAGGATATCGGAGGAATCTGTCTGGGCTTTGCAATTTTGATGTTTGGAATGGAAATGATGAGCGATTCTATGGCACCGCTTTCTGAAATGAAGGAATTCAGAGAAATCATGGTTATGTTTAACAATCCGATTCTCGGTCTGCTTGTCGGTATTATTCTGACTGCCGTTGTTCAAAGCTCTTCTGCAACCGTCGGCATTCTTCAGGCTCTTTCTCTCACCGGTGCACTCTCATACGGCATGTCAATTCCCATAATAATGGGTCAGAATATCGGAACATGTGTCACAGCACTTATTTCAAGCATCGGTGTAAGCAAAAACGCAAAAAGAGTTGCTGTAATACATGTTTATTTCAATCTTATCGGCACAGCTGTTTTTCTGACGGCTTTCTTTGCGGGCAACATGATTCTTGATTTTGCCTTTACCGACCAAGCAATTGACCCCGCAGGAATTGCTATAGTTCACAGCATCTTTAACATTGCAACTACTTTAATCCTCTTCCCGTTTTCAAATCAGATTGAAAAGCTTGCAATAAAAACAGTTAAAGATAAGAAATCCACAGGCAAAAGCGCTTTCATTGATGACAGGCTTCTCAACTCACCCGCTCTTGCCGTTTCTGAAAGCAGAAATCACACCGTAAAAATGGGTCAGCTTGCAATTGAAACCATTGGCCGAGCAATTTCGCTGACTGAGGATTTCAGTCAAAGTAAGGCAGACGATATAATCAGGAATGAACAAATTCTTGATGAATATGAAGACAAAATCGGCACTTTCCTTGTCAAAATCTCAAGCCAGGATTTAACTGATGAAGACAGCAACACAGTCGCAACTCTGTTGCACGCAATAGGCGATTTTGAAAGAATCGGCGACCATGCAGTTAATATAATGAAAACCGCAAAGGAAATCAGCGAAAAGGAAATCTGCTTTTCCGAGAACGCAGCAAAAGAGCTTAGAATTGCAACAGATGCAATCAAAGAGATTCTTTCAAAAACATCAGAAGCCTTTGCCGAAAACGATATATCTCTCGCTCTTGAAATCGAACCGCTTGAGCAAGTTATCGACTCTTTACTTTCGGAAATCAGAAGCAGACACGTTGCACGACTTACTGGAGGAAGCTGTACAATTGAGCTGGGCTTTGTTCTTTCCGATTTGCTTACAAACTATGAAAGAGTTTCAGACCACTGCTCAAACATTGCCGTTTGTCTTATACGAATCAGCGAATCGGTATTTGATGCTCATGAATATCTTAACGATTACAAATCAGGCAGCAATAAAGATTTCACGGATAAGTTCAAATCTTATAAAAGCAAATATATATTACCCTAACCACTGCATAAAAGCAGAAATCCTGCGGTCAGATGCCGCAGGATTTCTGCTTTTACAATTTACAGCTTGATTTTTACTGTTTTAATTTCCCAAGGACGGAAACTGAGTTTTCCGTCTGACACCTCAGCAACTTCATTGCCGAGCAGATCCGTTTCGGCACTTACTGTGCCTGCAAAGGCATTAAATTCGGCGGTTGCCGCCTCGTCGGAATAGTTACAGAAGCGAGCAAAAATATTTCCGTTTTCGGGATAGAGCGTTGTCAGAATAACCTCGCCGCCCTTTGCTTTCAGCGTTGCGGCAGCAAGCTGAACCAAATCGCCGTCGCCTTTTGCCAAATGCATAACAACCGGCTGATATTCATATGACATTGCCTTGCGGTGAAGTTCAGCATCCGAAAGAGATGAATCAAAAGGCAAAAGGGCAAATTCATCTTCATAAATACCGTCAAGAATTTTTGTGCCGCACAAATACAAATTGGAATACATAAGCGGAATTGACAAACGGTTGCCCTGAACAGCTGAACCCATACATCCGCGATTGAAAACAGCAAAACCCTTTTCGCTGTCACGAAGGCAAACCCAATAAATACCGTTAAGATATGTCGATGAGTTAAAAGACTCCTCCTGAGAAACCTGTTCATCAATAATAATATAATCAGACTTATACCAATAATCTTCGGTTACGCGGACATCGCCGCTCCAATCGGAAATCGAATACGGCAGATCGCGAACCATTCTGCGCTCTTTATCAAGGCAAAGATTCATGTTAAAGCAAAGCTTGCCTTCGTGAAGATGGCCGTCAACCGTCAAAGATTTCATAAGGCCTGCTTTTTCACCAATTCTGCCAATCTTGTTTTCATGAACTTCAAAACGTGATTTGCAGTCAATGCGCGGTGAATCTCCGTTGAATCTCATTTCAAACCGATAAGGTATGCTGCCGATAGAGCCGGTTTGAACGGCTGTTGCACCGACAGAAGTGATTTCGACCTCCCATTTGCCGCTTGAAACACAGTCTGCATTATCAACACATGCGCTGAAAAGCTCACCTTCGCCGTTATCAAATATGCGGCGGTTATTTACTGTTTCGTCAATATAGGCAATACCCTTATCAGTCAGCTTAATGCGGTAAAGCGGCGTTACAAGCTCTCCGTTTTCAGGTATCCATGAATATTCATATTTCTTTTCATTTGGAGAAACAGCTTTAACAGTAAACGGCGGCAGCTCGACATGAACATACTGAGCATTATCGTCCTTAACCCACTCATCAACAGCGAAAGAATGAGGGTTAACAAGCAGCATGTCACTTTCTGCACCGGCAAAACGCTTGGTGATTGCTTTAAGAGATTCGTTCTTTACATACTCCGATGCATTAAGCGAAGTGGGAATAAAGCGGCGTGAAAGGTCAAGTAATCCACAGATAGTTACATCATGATGCTGCGCCGCAAGAGCATATTTCCAGGCTTCATCAAGCTTATCATTCAATGACGGTGCGCCGAGCATAACGGCAAGAGCATTCAGTTTTTCAGCCTGAACGGCTTCAACCTCGGCTTTTCGCACGCCGTTAAAAATTTCATTGCCGCAATAACCCCACGGCATCTGAACATGAAAGTCATTATCGGTTGTTGCAAGCTCGTCCTTTGCTTCGCCGTAAAGCTCAGGAATATCCTCCAAAAGAACATATTCGTAATTGTCTTTTGTTTCAATATACTTTGTCAGATCTTCAATCGGCTGTGTTAAGTCATCATACCGAGATGCAAGAAGAGGAGAATATTTTGAAAACATTTCCTCAAAATCTTCAAGCGAATAAAGCTTGTTTTCAGGCCATCTTGAAAGAATCCAGTTGTCAACCGTACAGCAGTTGAAGCCCCTACCCTGTTTATCATAGGTCGGCACGGCAGGAATTTCCGTCTTATCCTTGCCTATCCATCTGCCCCATGCGGAATCAAAAGTTCTCGGGTAACCATAACCCATAACATGAGAACGAAGAATAGCCGCTTCATAGCCGCAAAGCTTTGCAAGCTGGGGTGTCTGGTTATTAAGAGCAAACTCGGAAATACAATACACATTAGGTGTTTTTCCGAAATAATGCATATTGGTTCGCACAGCATAACTAAGCTGTCGTGCATTTGATTCCTCAGAAATTGAAAGGGAAAGCGGCTGGGCGTATGTTGTTGCGCCGAGACCGACTCTGTCGGGGTATTTTTCTAACAACTGCGAAACCATTTCCACTATTTCGGGGTCTTCCTTTGAAAATTCGTCAAACGTGAAGGATTCATAATCGAGACCGATTCTGAGCTTGGGATATTTTTCCATCCACTCAAAAATTTTCTTGAGTCTCGGTTTAACCTCATCCTTCCAGAGAACATAACCGCCGTGATCATAAGTTAAAATATACAGCTTTTTCTTATCCATAAATCAAATCCCTGCCACACTTATATAAAATATTTCTGCTTTTTGTCAATGCTTCGGTGAAATATAAACGTTACATATTACGTTTACAGAATTGCTTCCGCGCGTAAAGAGAGTATAAATTTTAATTTTTTTGCCGGCAAGTCCTTCGGGAAGCTCCATGAAAAATGTGTTGTTTTTATCGGAACCGCAAACGCAGTGTTCCCATTGATTTGCTTTATAATCCGGCGCTCTTTCCGGGAAACCCACAAGCTTTCCGTCGATTTCCGCAACGCAATATACGCATTCCTCGCCGTGAACGCCGTTAACGGCAACGGTCAGCTTTGAGCCGTCTTTATATTCGGGAAGAACAAACTCGCCGAATTTTATCTCCCTGAGCTTTTTATAGCGATAATGCGCCTGCATGTTATTGGCGGTCGGCGAATCGAGAGAAATCTCCCTGCCGTCTTTTATGAGTCTGAACGCGTATATCCTGTCAATCGGATTATCGATTCTCAGATATCTGACAATATCATTAACCACATATGAAGCTGTCAAAATTTTCCCGGGCAAATCATATGTTGTATGCTCGGTAAATTTAATGATTTTTTCATTGTAATTATCTTTTTTTACTTTCAGCACAACATGAGCGGAGTTTTTCCAAAGAGCAAAATCCACCGCATATTCCGCTGTCAGCGAAATATTCTGAGTCTTTACCTCTCTGGTGGGATGGTCGGCAGAAAAGAAATCTATTTCAATGCTGTCGCACTCAAGCTCTGCACCGAAATCAACTCTCAGACAGCCGCCATTGACCCTCAAATTCATATCACAATACGTTTTACTTTGCGAATCAAAGAAGGTGTCTTCCCTTCCGTCAAACATATAAGCAGCTTCACATCCGCGAAGTCTGTAAAATTCCTGATTAAAGAACGCGTCTCTCGCCGCCTGCACCTGCGCAATCTTTGTTTCGCCTGAACGGCGCATCGTGCGCCTTTCAAGCGCATCGTTATTCACGGCGAACATTGCAGTTTCATAAAGAAATTCGCCGTTTTCGGGATTCTTTAGGATTTCGGTCAGTTCTCCGAGAAATACAGGTGCATTTTCTTTGACATCACAGCATTCGCCATACATATAAAAGCTTTCATTTGCACCGTGGCGAAGGTTTATGTCATTGCCGGCACATTTAATAATTTTAACCTCAAGAGGAGTTCCGTCTTTGTCTTCTCTTATCATTTCATACTCGCAGCCTGTCAGCATCGGCTCAGCCTCATCCGAAACCGCAACCTCGACAAGTGAAGCACGGAAAGGCATGATTTCAATTTCAAAGGTATCTCCGACATTAAAAACTCCAAGATGCTTTTCGTAAGGATGATGAATATTGACTTCAAGCGGCAAATCGGTTGAAATGCCGATTTCTTCTCCGATTTTAAGCTCAACAGTCTTTGTTTCCCATGAATTGTTACCGCTTGCAATAAATCTTTTTGTGCCGCTGCCTCTTGAAACGGCATTATCGCCGTAAGACTCGGGAAGAAGCATTCCGTTAACCAAAATCTCGGAATTTCTCGCATGAAGATTATAAACTCTTGCAAGCTTCGGCAGCTCGTCATCACGCATAAACCAAGGATTTCCGTAAATCTCCGGGGCAAGAATCAAAGAACGGTTAAATGCCTGATATATCAGTTCGTCTTCAAAATAATCAACATTTGATGAAATGCATACGCCGTGATCCTCCGCAAGCCTTTCAAGATTATCTGTATGACCTCTCGTGAACATAAAGCCTCTGTGATGCATAGCTGTCTGCTTATTGCATGTGCTGACATCAACATAGGTTTCATCGCCGTTCCACAGATAAGTCGTAACATACTTTTCTGCCTCGTAAAAATCCAGACGATGATTGAGCACAACCAAATCAGGCGAATACTTTCGGCACTCTTTAAGCATATCAGCAAAAACACCCGCCTTTTCAGGGCGGAGCCTGCCGCACACGCCGTCAAGCTTGAAAAGTGCAAAATTATAGTCTTTACACAGATGTACAAAAAAATCAAAGCGCTCTTTCTCCTGTTCGGGAGTGTCGCCATATCCGTCGGGGCTGCCCCACAGACCGAAACGAATTCCGAGTTCCTTTGCCTTCTTAACAACATTTTTATAGCCTTCGGGATACTGCGAACGGAATTTTTTACCGTTAACGTTGCCGTAGCCCTCGCTTGCGCCGTCAAAATTACCTGCATCCCAGGCATAAATTTTTATTTGCATACCATAGGTATCTTTCAGATATTTGAAAAACTCAAGATTTACAAGAGTGTGTTCTTCGGTTGAGCCTTCATTTGTGTTGTTAATCCATGAAAAATACTGAGGAACAGACGGAGTTAAATTATCCGCCCCTGCATCCCTTGCATTCTTTATCATTCTGTCACCTCAAACAATACATTGACTATTTAACCTTTAAACATATCCGGTCTGCGTGTTGTTATATTATCAACGCCGAGAGACACAAAATGCTTTGCGGTTTTTTCATCATTAATAGTCCAGACCGAAATCGGGATATTGTTTTTATGAAGCTCTGCAACCAAGGTTTTAGTCACATTTGTATACCTGACATTCATACCTATGGCACCGGCTTTTTTTATTTTTTCAACTGCATTCTCAGCCGTCTTTCGGCTGCTGCGTCTCCATCTTTTAACATTCAAATTCAGATAATAAGGAACAGCCGAATTGCTTTTGACCGCGTCCACCCAATCCGCAAAAACACCGGTATAAAAAGCTCTGTCAAACAGCCCGAATTCATGAAGGAGAGCATCAACGGCCGGAAGATTCGCAGTCGATTTTATATCCAAATTTAGCAAAATGCTTTCGTTTTTTGAAATCAGCTCAAAGGCATCACGCAAAAGAACGCCCTCATTGTCATCCGGCTCGCTTTTATGGATAATAACAGGCGTACCGTCTTTCCTGAACGTTACATCCATCTCAATAATGTCGCAGTTTTCTTCAAGAACTCTTGTTATGTTCTCAATAGTATTGTCCGGAGTACCAAACGCTCCGGAATGAGCGGTTACAGTCATATTTATTTTCTCCAAAATCATTTTTCAGTTCGTTCGGTGCCGTAATTAATATCAATACTCTTCTTGAAAAGCATGAAATCATATTTGGGGCACCAGTTATTGCCGGCTTCAACCGAATTTTCAAATTCTTCTTCAGAAGCGGCAACATTCATTTCAACGATACCCTTGAGTTCTTTGCCGTCTTTATAAACTGTATCCCAAAACGCGTTGTGTCCGATATAAGTAACGCTTGAAGGAATAAATATATACTTCATTTCTCGATTGTAGCTGAACGCATCAGAGCCGATATATTCAAGCCCTTCGGGAAGGGAATTATATACTGCGCCGAGTGCCTCATCGGAAACATAATGAGAATCCGCAACAACCGCCTCAGTTTTGTAGGAATATATGTTTTCAAGAAGCGGAATTTCAAAGAAAGCAAGAGTTTCTATTGTCTTTATTCCTTCGGGAAGATATACATTTTTCAAATTGGCATAGTTAAAGCTCATTTCGCCGATTGTTGTAACGGTTGACGGAACAACAAACGTCATAACATCCTTGACATATTGCTCATATCCGGGTGCATCAGAAGCAGGCTCAACACGCCAGCCGTTGTCATCATACTCCGCATAGCCATATTTTTCAGCAAGATATGTATCATGGTCACACGGTCTGCAGATAAGCTCGGTTTTATCTTTATTATAAAGAACTCCGTCAACATCGCAATAGTTGGGGTTGTTTTCGTCAACTCTGATTTCGCGAAGCGCCCAGCATGAATAAAACGCCTTTGAATCGACTTTTTCAACGCCTGCACCGATGGTTATAACCTGAACCTTTTCGTCGCAATTAAGCACATAGCTTCCGACTTCAGTTACGGGCTTTGTTTCATCCTTGACAACCTTGAAATTGGTTTTGGGGTCAGGATTTCCGAGTTCATATTCAACATCGGTAACATAATCGATTTCAAGCTCAGTTATATATCCGGTGTTACTGAATCTTGTGAACGCATAACCATTCTGAACCTGTTCAAACTCAAAGGTATCCTTTCTGAGGGTAAGGACGCTGAAAAAACACGAAAGAGAAACTGCAAGAACTATTGTTACAACAAAAATAACTTTTTTAATGTTATAATGCTTCGGAGTCTGATTGATTCTCGGTGCTGCAAGACCTTCAACCTGATAAGTCCATATTTCATCCTCGGGAATCTCAAGTTGAACCTGCTCATCAACAGTAACATCAATCTTTTTTTCTTTTTTACCCATGTTTTTTCACCTCCTATCCTATATATCCGCCGCTGACCTTTTCGCCTTCTTCTTTTGCTTTTCTCTCCGTAACCTCTGCACGGCGTTTTAGCACTTCCATAACCTTATTCTGCTTTGTGCTGTCATAATCCCAGAACAGGTAAGGAATAGTCATAAGGGTGAAACCGACAACATCGAATATCAGCGGTATAATGATGATATTTGCTCTTGATGAATCAAGGAAAAGGATATCCCAGTTGCTGTTAAAGCCGTAACCCAGAAGCATAAGCGGAATAATAAGACCTACAAAATTCTTTATCGGGTCAGTAAACCAACCGAAAACACTTGAAAAGCTTTCAAGACGTTCGCCCGAAAGATACATCTGATAGTCTCTGATTCGGACATCCATATCGTGGCCTGCGGTTGTGGGAACGGTCTTTGTCATTTCCATGAAGAAGAGAACAACAACACAAATTGTTCCGCAAAGGTTTACGTTATCGCCGCAGAACCACATTGCGGCAATTATAAGCGCATTTCCTATAGCTCTTGAAAGCTGATAGAAAATCATAATCTGTTTGTATGAAAATCTCTTAAGGAAATAAGGTGAGAGAAAATCCGGCGGGGTTCCCGCAAACGAAACAAGCATAACAAGCAGGCTGTAGGGCAAACCGCTGAGTCGGAAAGTATAAAGATATAAAACGGTTGCAAACGGCAGCATGCCATTGCCGAGAGCATCAATAAGCTCAACAACTGTTTTTATCAGCAGATACTTATTACGTAACACGCCGAACATTCCGTCCCAGAATTTAATCTGAACCTTCTTTTCAACAGGTGGCTGAGGTATTCTTTCTTTGACTCTGCCAGCAAATACCATCGTAAGCACGGCAAAGAAAATGAAGGTTCCGGGTATAACATATCTGTAAAGATTGATATCCGCCCATTCATCCTTGAGAAAACCGATAGCAACCGATATGGCAAGACCCGAAAGAGTGTTAAAGAAATGCGAAAGCTTAACGGGATAACTTCTGACAAAAATTCTTTCCTGCAGGTTGGGGCTGATGCTCTTTGTACAAGTTTCCATATTATTGGCAAATCCAAAAACATTATATGTAGCGAAAAGAAGGTTGCCGACCCAAACTCTTGTTGCAACATCGGGAATATTATAGACTGGAAGCCAACCGATAAGAATAACCATTATGCATTTGGGCACAACATCGCAATAAAGTGAATATTTATACCTGCCGAATTTCGGAAGAAGCTTTTTGCGCCAGAAAATATTTCTTGCGCCGACCCAACCGGTATAAAGGAAATGAGTACCAAACGTTTTGAAGCATGCCGCAGCATTCATTCCTTCAAAACCGTTAAGAATGCGGATAAATGTGCCTGTCTGATCAAACAGCAAGGAATAATCAAATAATATTGTTGAAATGCCAAACAGCATCATGATTCCATAGGCCAAATAGAATTTCTTTTCAGTTTTCTTGGGAAGAAATCCGAGGTTATCGCAAACAAGCCACCACATAAGCGCAGAAATATAGTTAAGGGGCATATTAAGAATATTTATAACCGAAAATGTCAGATATGGAAGCTTGTAGTGGTGCATAATAAGATAGCATGATGAGAAAAATCCTATGTATTCAAGCACCTTTGAGCCTGCATAATTACTGCCGACTGCCAAAACAACATCTTTATATTCCTTGTACGGAACATATTTACCTTCTGCGGGTGTATTCCAATGAGCTTTTATCTCATTGAAAAGCAACTGCATCTTGCCGAGCAAGCTGCCCATAAAGCATCCCTCCTGATAATTCATTTAATCATATCGAGAATTTTTTCTTTAGGCATAGCACCCACCGCTTGATTTGCTATCCTTCCGTCTTTAACAACGAAAAGCGACGGTATGCTCGTCACGCCAAAGGCTGCGGCAAGCTCCGGCTGCTCGTCAACATCAACTTTGCCAACCTTGATTTCAGGGTGCTCTGCCGCAATTTCATCGACAACGGGTGATACCATACGGCAAGGGCCGCACCAAACTGCCCAGAAATCCAAAAGAACGGGTCTGTCGCTTTTTAAAACCTCATTTTCAAAATTGTTTTTATCAATTACAAGAACTGACATTTTTAATTCCTCCTTGTTTATTTTATCATTTCAATTCCTTTTTCAAGATTATCGGCAGTCAGCATTCCCGAAGCATAGGTCACAAGATTACCGTTTTCGTCAATAAAAAATGTTACCGGCAGACCCGAGGCACCGTAAGTGCTCGCTGCATTCAGTTTGGTATCATAATACACCGGAAAATCATAACCTTGTTCTTTAACATAGCTTTCGGCAATTTCAAGAGTTTCTCTCTGTCCGTCGGTTACGTTTATCATCATAAATTCAACATCGGGATGATTGAAATATGCATTATTAAAATCCGGCATTTCTTCCTTGCAGTAATAACACCACGATGCCCAGAAATTCAAAACAATGGGCTTTCCAAAATAATCCGAAAGTTTAACTTCTTTTCCGTTTGAATCAAGGACTGTAAAATCCGGTGCTGCATAGTCAACATTTTCAGTTGTTTCGGATTCATTTCCGCTCATCTGCTCAGTCTGACTGACTTGAACAAATCGGTCGGGCTCATATTCATCTTTCAAATTATTATAAAGCGCATATACACCGGCAAAAGCGGCAATACACACGACTGCAGCCGAAATCCATATAACAGATTTTTTCATGCTGATTCTCCTATCCCAATAAATTAAGAGCTTTGCCGAGAAGACCCGTCATCATCAAAACACCGACTGCGACAAGTAATACACCGCAAACCTTATTGATAACCGAATAATGCTTTTTTATGAAATTGAATGCCGTTTTCAGTTTATCAATCAAAAGAGCACTCACCACAAACGGTATTCCGAGACCGAGCGAATACATCAGCAGCATAATAACACCGGTAAGTGTTTCTCCCTGCTGGGAAGCAAGCATAAGCGCAGAACCGAGAAATGCGCCGACGCACGGTGTCCATCCGATTGAAAAAACAAAGCCGAAAAGCATGGTTGAAAAGAATCCGAGATTATTGGTCTTGTGTTTCCCTTTTATTCCCTTAAAAATATTCAGTTTAAACACACCGAGAAAATTAAATCCGAAAAAAACGACAATCAAACCGGTGGCAATATTGACAGCTGTCTGATATTGCCTTAAAAAGCTGCCGAGCGTTCCCGCAAGAGCCCCGAGAGCAACAAAAACAATCGTGAAGCCGCAAACAAATCCGATTGCATTTTTGAGAGTTTTTGCTGTTTTACGCTCCTGTTCTCCTCCTGCAAAGTATGAAATATAAACAGGAAGCATCGGAAGCAGGCACGGTGATATAAAAGTTATTATGCCTTCAAGAAAAGAAATAACGTACTGCATTCTTCAAACCTTTCACATCTATCATTATAATAATATTATATCAATTTTTATATATAGTAATTCTATCATCAACAACGCATAAAGTCAAACAAAAAAACCTGCAGACAAGCTGCAGGTTCCTGAAAGTGAATTAATCGGGAAGAGCACACAGCATTTCGCATATTTCAAGGAAAAAGCTTTGTGTTTCTTCTTTATCCGCAAAAAGACCTATTGCCGAGCCGTGGTCGCCTTCGCGCACCGGCATAACATTCCAGACGCCTTTTTCTACATTGTTTTTGTCATAATCCTTGAAAGGCTCATCATACGGGTATTTCGCACTCTGTGTGTTAACCAACGCATCGTTTGCATACCAGTTTTCGTCATAAGCAACGCCGGTTTCGGGATCGACAAACTGCGGCATAAAGCACATTGCAAGAGCGGTCAGATAAATAACGGGATTGGTTTTGATAAGCGGAAGCTCTGTGCCAAGCAACGGCACAGGCTTTGTTGTTGAGAAAGCGTATGAGAAATAGTAAACATCCTCATTAATATCAATCATATCATTGACCTTTACAGTTCCTTCAGGGGTCAGGTCATAAACGCATGAGTCATCTCTGTTATCCATAACATGATTTAGGGCAACAAAAAGACTGTCCGCACCGTCAACACCCGGAATTTCCGTTAAGCCGAACTGCTCAAGGTGAAAATCGACAAGTCTGCCGTTAAAATAGCTTCTGCCCATAATACCCGCGTAAAGATAGCTTATAAACTGAACAACATAATCAAGACCAAGTGCCTTAAGAGGGTAATAAACCGTTGCGCTGCTGTGGGGTGTGCAAATTGTGGTTGCGCTCTTCACCCAATCACCTTTTCCGCCGGTAAAAAGACCTGAAATATCATCGGAATCCGTTGCGGCAATTTCTTCGGGGCAACCTTCTGTCAAAAGCTGAATAAGCATTCTTACGGTTGTGCCGCCAAAGCTGTGTCCAATGAGATGAATCTTTTGAATTTTTCCGTTTGGGTCAAGCTCACCCCAATCGGGAACAAGGGCATGATAATATGTTCGGCCGTATCTTTCATGGTTGTGTTCTTTTGAATGTGCTTCACCATAGTCTACGGTTGAACCGATAAGCTGAGCATAAAGCTCACAGGCTCTGTCCCACGCGCTGCTGAGAGGGCCCACCGAAGCTGAATAGCATTCATAACCCTGCTGCTGAAGATAAACCATGAGATCACCCGTGGTTGCTCCCCAATAAGGAACAACACCGTTGATTCCCTCTGCGCCGCCCCAGCCGTTAAGACCGTGGACAAAAACAAAAGGCTCTTTATTTCTCGGCACCCAGCTGTCTTCCGCCGCAAAAGCAGTCAAAGACAAAGACGAAACCAATATAGTGAACGCAAGAAAAGCACTGAGCATTCTGATTCTTTTCATTTTAACACATCCTCTCTGATTACATTATACACCAAACTCATTAAAAATTCATCAAAAATTTATACAAAAACGGACAATTTTACACAATTGTCCGTTTTAAAGCAATATTATTTAAGGTTGCCCACTTTTCTGATAACACACTTCAAGTCCTCAACATCCATAATCTTGGGAACGGGATAAAGAGGATTTCCTTCTTTGTTTGCTCTTTTGGCGATTGTGTCGATATCCTTTTCCTGCACTTCAAGATGCTCCGGAATATTAAGAAGCCTGTTGAGCTCTTTAACCTTTTCAATGAAGAGATTTGCCTTCTGAGCTTCGTTCATGCCTGCAGTTTCAAGGCCTGCTATATCAGCAAGCTTGGCAAGAGGCTTATGGGCTGTTTCTCCGAACGCTTCAAGAACATACGGAAGAATAACCGCGTTTGCAAGGCCGTGAGGAGTGCCGTACATTCCGCCGAAATTGTGAGCGATTGCATGAACATATCCTACATAAGCTCTGGTAAAAGCTATACCCGCAAGATAAGATGCTTCAAGCATGTTTTCTCTCGCCTGAATATCCTTGCCGTTTTCATAAACCTTGAGGATATTTTCAAAAATCATCTTTGTTGCCTTTTCCGCTGCCGCCGCAGTATCTTTAGTGTTGCTGTGACCGATATAAGCTTCAACCGCGTGAGTAAGAGCATCCATACCTGTCGTGGATGTGATATGAGGAGGCAGACCGATTGTGAGCTCGGGATCAAGAACCGCATACTTCGGACGAAGCACGGGATCCTGAAGAGCATACTTTTCGTGAGTTGTCGGGTCTGAAACAACAGCAGCAATGGTTGTTTCGGAGCCTGTGCCCGCAGTTGTGGGAACTGCATAGATGGTGGGGAGTTTTTTAAGAATCTTCAAAGTTCCGCGCATTTTCTGAACAGAAGTTTTTGGGCGGGCAATTCTCGCAGCAGCAACCTTGGCGCAGTCCATGGGAGAACCGCCGCCGAAAGCAATAACGGCAGAGCAGTTGTTATCAACGTAAAGCTGTCTTGCATCTTCAATGTTATTGATGGTGGGGTTGGGCTGTGTGCCGTCATAAACGGCATATCTAACACCTGATTTGTCGAGACCCTCAAAAAGACCGTCAAGAAGATGAAGACCCATAAGACCCTTATCCGTTACAACGAGAACGCTGTCGTGACCGTTCTTTTTAACAACTTCGGGAAGCCTTTTAACACTGCCCGCACCTTTAACAAGTTCGGGCTCTTTCCAGTTAAGAAAATTAACTGCCACACGGAAAATGCCCTGATATGTTCTGCAATACATTTTGAAAAGTGTTGATGCTGCCATTTGTATTACCTCGATTCATTAAATTTAAACATTTTTATTATATCATATATATCTTAGTTCTGCAACTAAAATTTAACTTTTTTAGAGAGAAACAATATGTTGCATTTATTATGTAATAATGGTATAATTTTGAAGTATCAGTATTCAAAAACTCTCAATAAAACCGAAATCTCAGGTTTTGTCCTGTCAAACACCCTGGTTTTAGGTATAATCGTTTTTGAAGAACTGAAAGGAGCACTGTTATGAATCAGGAAAAAATCGGAAAATTCATCGCAGAATGCAGAAAAGAAAAAAATCTTACGCAAGAACAACTGGCAGAAAAATTAGGAGTTTCAAACAAATCAATCAGCAGATGGGAAAACGCAAAAACCATGCCTGATATATCTTTATTTGAACCAATATGTAAAGAGCTGGACATATCATTCAACGAATTGCTGACCGGGGAAAAAATTTGTAATAATGACACAGAATATCTCTCAAAAGAAGCTCTCATCGGATATGAAAAATACATAAAAAGAAAAAATAAAGTCATAATAATTTTTCTCTCGGTAATAACATTTCTGGCAATATCATTATCCGCTTTAATTATTACATTAGCACTTAACAAAACATTTTTCGGAACAACCTGCAAGCTTGATTATTCCGACAGCGCAAGCGTTCCGATTCCAAGATTTTCATATTACAGAAGAACAGGCGGAATGGTTGAACATACCATACAATTGAAAACGCTTAAACAGCCTGACGAAATCGATGTGTTCATCAACAGTTACCTGAATTCTCTTCAAAAGATTGAACTTAATAATGAAGTGTATTATTATAACCCTGTCGATGATTTTACAATAATTCAATACAGAGCAAACAATGACGGAATCGGATTTGTCAACACCATTTATATTACATATTGCAACGGAAATATTTGTGAGTAACAAAACATAATATATTCTTTTTAATTAATGAAAGGAAGGTTTTATGCTTAGAATTAACACTTTTGAAAAAACTTTCGTAGACTCGGAAGGCAGACAAAGAATTTTCAACGGCGTCAATCTTTGTGACAAAGGATATCATAAAGACGGTGCAGAAAGAAGAACATATCCTCTTGACTTTGATGAAAAGCTTATAAAGCAGCTCAGCGAATACGGTTTTAACCTTATCAGGCTTGGTCTCACATGGGATGCCGTTGAGCCTGAACCGAACAAATATAATGAAGAATACCTTGACAGAGTTTATGTCATAGCCGATTTGTGCGCAAAATACGGCATTTATTTCTATCTTGATATGCACCAGGACCTTTTCAGCGGCGCTAAAGAAACTGCAGGTGACGGCGCTCCCCCCTGGGCCTGCATAACAGACGGTGCTAAATTCACCAAAACAAAGCTGGTGTGGGCAGAAGGATATTTCTGGGGCAAGGCTGTTCACAAAGCCTTTGACCATTTCTGGGCAAACGATAAAGTTAACGGCATTCCTTTGCAGACATACTACTGCAATATGTGGAAGCATGTTGCCGAAAAATTCAAAGATCATCCCGCTCTTTTCGGTTTTGACGTTCTGAATGAGCCGTTCCCCGGCACAGACGGAGGAAAAGTTTTCAGAAAGCTTATCATGAGCGTTGCAAAAACCGTTCTCACCGATAAGAGATGCAAAAAGCTTTGGATGCTCAAACAGCTTGTTTCGGGTAACGCAATAAAAGTTCTTGAGCCTTTTAATGACCCTACCCTTTTCAGAAAAGTTACATCTGCGGCGGATGATTTAATCCGCAAGTTTGACACGGGCGTATATTCGGAATTCATTAACAGAACCGCAAAGGCAATCCGTGAGGTTACCGATAACGGCATTATCATTATGGAAAACAGTTATTATTCGAACCTCGGCATACCCTATTCATGTCCTGCGGTCAATTATGACGGCGAAAGAGAAAAGAATCTTTGTTTCGCGCCTCATGCATACGATCTTATGGTTGATACACCTGCTTACAAATACGCTAGCAATTCAAGAGTAGGTTCAATTTTTGATGAACATCGCAGATCACAGGAAAGACTCGATGTTCCGGTTATCGTCGGCGAATGGGGCGGTCAGTCGGAAGGCACAGACTGGCTTTATCACATTGAATATCTCCTTGACAAGTTTGACGGCAACCAGTGGGGTCATACATACTGGGCATATTATGAAGGCCTGCTTGAAAATCCGATTATGACATACCTTATCAGAACATCACCCATTGCGGTCTGCGGCAAGATAGACAGCTATTCTTTTGACAGAAAAAACGAAGTATTTACTCTTGAATACACTCAGGATAAGGAATATGAACTACCCACCGAAATTTATGTTCACAAAACCGCAAAAAGCATAGAATGCGACGGCGAATACATCCTTGAACCGATTGAAGGCGGCGAAGCTTCAATTTTAAAAATCACCACAGGAATCGGAAAACACTTTGTAAAAATTGCTTATTAAAAAACATGGGCTATCTTAAATGATAGCCCAATATTATATAAACAATGTTGTAAACTTCTCAACGCAAGCAAGCGAAAGCGCTTCTTCGTCCGCTACAATTATATGGTCGGCAAGTCTTATGCCGACACCTGCAAGCAAAGAAGCAAGCTCGCCTGTCATCGCAAGGTCTTCCTTTGAGGGTGCCGCAATTCCGTTAGGATGATTGTGAGCAAAAATAACCTTGTCGGCATTGTTTCTGAACGCTGTTTCAAGCACCCTTCTTTTATCAATCAAAACACTGCCGGGCGTTCCCTCGCCAAGCTTGCAGCAATTAATAAGATTGCCGACAGCATCAAGGCAAATCATATAGAACACCTCAATTTTGCAGCCGTAGTATTTTTTCACGACATATTCTTGTGCAATTCTCGGCTCAGAAAGATTGATTTTTCCTTTGTTTTTGTCTTCAAGATATTTTCTGCAAATACCGGGAACGGTTGAAATCAAAAGCGCTGAGCTTTCACCCATGCCTTCCACTTCAATAAGCTGCTCATATGAAGCATCGAAAACACCGCTTAGCGAACCGAAGGTTTTGATAAGACGGTGTGCAATTTCGTTTGTATCCTTTCTGGGAATGGAATAAAACAGCAGAAACTCCAGAAGGTTATGGTCAGGCATTCCCTCAACACCTGCTTTTCTGAAGGTTTCTCTGAGCCTAGCTCTGTGATTCTGATGTAAGTTATCCTGTTTATTATTATCGCTCAATTTAATAGCTCCTTAGTTTTATACTGTTTATTATACAGCATAAATTCATTTTTGAAAAGAGATTTTTAAAATCGGAGAGATGTTTGTTGAAAACTTTTATGATTTCAAAAAACGATTCGGGTCAAAGGCTTGACAAATTCATTTCAAAAGCCGTTCCTGCCCTGCCGAAATCGCTGATGTATAAATATATAAGAACCAAAAGAATAAAAGTCAACTCAAAGCGAAGTGAAATCTCAACCAAGCTGCTTGAAGGTGACACGGTTGACATGTATATAAACGATGAGTTTTTTGCACCGGTTGACAAACACTATGATTTTCTTTCTGCTTCGAAAAAACTTGACATAGTTTATGAGGACGGAAACATTTTATTGCTTGATAAAAAGGTCGGTCTTTTGTCGCATCCCGACGAAACGGAATATAATGACACTCTGATAACCAGGGTTAAACGCTATCTGTACGAAAAAGGCGAATACGACCCCAAAGACGAAAACTCATTTACACCGGCTCTTGTTAACAGAATCGACCGCAACACCGGCGGCATAGTCATTGCAGCAAAAAATGCCGAAAGTCTGCGAATTCTCAATCAGAAGCTCAAGGACAGAGAGCTTGAAAAATACTACCTTTGTATCATTCACGGCACTCTTAAAAAGAAAAACGGGCTTCTTCACGGCTGGCTCATTAAAGATGAAAAGAAAAACAAAGTCAGGGTCTTCGAGCATGAGCAGCACGGTGCCAAAGAAATCAAAACAAAATATTCCGTTATTTCCGAAAAAGACGGTCTCAGCCTTGTCGAGGTTGAGCTTCTGACGGGCAGGACTCACCAAATAAGGGCACATTTTTCCAGCATCGGTCACCCCCTGCTTGGCGACGGAAAATACGGCACAAATTCACTCAACAAGCCGCTCGGATACAAAAAGCAGTTTCTTTATTCTTACAAACTGCGTTTTGCTTTTACAAGCGATGCGGGGATGCTTGAATATCTGAACAGCAAAGAATTCGAAGCCCCCGATGTTTGGTTTAAAAGAGAGTTTCTCGACGGCACTTTAACAAATCAATGACAAAAGAATGTAAATAAATATTTAATTTAATGAAGATTGCATATTTATTTTTAAAAAAAGCTTGTAAAATTTATAAAAATAGTATAATATATTTACATTGTGCCGATTTTGTTCGGTCGGCATTTAATATTTGAAAGAAAAGGATGAACAGTTATGGCAAAAAATGAAAGCTCAAAGAGCAAGGCTGAAATCTATCGCGAGGAGCGTAAGGCCAGAATCGCGAAGGCAGCAAAACAGAACGCAAAGAGCATCGAAAAAAGAAACACGGCAGCCAAAATAGCAAAAAAGGTTGTTGCCATTGTTCTTGCTGTTGTTATTGTCGGAGGCATTGCTTGGAAGCTTGTTGACGAACTTGGCGTTATCGAAAGATTTGCAACCGCAGTTGAAATCGGCGACACCAAGATTTCCGCTTCTGAATACAACTATTATTATTCAGCTCAGTATCAACAGATGGCATACTATGCAAACATGTATCAGGAAAACTACGGATACGGCATCGGTTTTGACCCCACAGTTGCTCCCGATGAGCAGAACACAACTGAAAAAGACGAAGACGGCAACGATGTTACCATCACATGGGCTGACAGCTTCAAGACATCCGCTGCCAAATATGCACAAAACGTTATTGCTTATTATAACGAAGCTGTAAAGGCTGGCTATAAGCTCAGCGAAGATGAGCAGGCTGAAATCAACGAAACAGTTGAAAATTACAGAACTGAAGCTGCTGCAAGCAACTTCTCGCTTAATGCATATCTTAACGAAACTTTCGGCGCAGGCTTCAACGAAAAAGCTTTCACAAAACAGCTTGAAATGGAAACACTTGCTGCTAACTACTCCGAAGATAAGGCAAGCGAGCTCAAAGCAGGCTTTACAGATGAAGACATCAAAGCTGAATACGAAGCCAACAAAAAGAATTACAATTACACCGATATCCGTTATTATTCCTTCAAATTCACAACCCTCACTATTGAAGACGGCGAAACAAACGAGGCTCTTGCTGAAAGACAGAAGGCAGCAAACGATGCCGTAATCGCAGAAGCAAAGGCAATTTATGACAAGCTCGGCGACGAAGCTTCATTCAAGGCTGCAATCACAGCTTATGAAAACAAAGACGCCGAAGAATCCGACAACGAGGATTATACTTTACTCAAAGAAATCGCAACATACGATTCCATCGTTTCCGCAACCTCCGAAGAAGCTGCTGACTGGGCATTTGACAACGCTCGCAAGGCAGGCGACAAGACAATGATAACCGGTGAAAAGGCTGTTTACATCATCTACAGCGTTAAGCCCTCATACGCAATGAACAGCGTTGACGTTCGTCATTGCCTTGTAAGCTTTGAGGCTGCCGATGAAGAAAACGTTACGGATGCAGAGAAAAAAGCAGCTTATGACGAAGCAAAGGCTCTTCTTGATGAGTGGCTTAAGGGTGACAAAACAGAAGAAAGCTTTGCAAAAATGGCAACCGAGAAAACTGATGACGAGGCCTCTGCCGAAAGCGGCGGACTCTATGAAGGCATCAGAACCACTGACAACTACGTTGCAGAGTTTGAAGCATGGAGCTTCGATGATGCCCGCAAAGCCGGCGACACAGGAATTGTTGAAACTGATTACGGTTATCACATCATGTATTTCGTAAGCGATAATGCCGACGATACAGACTGGGAAAACACCATCAGAACAACAAAGGGCGACGAAGCAATGACTAATTATGAAGAAACCCTTCTTGCTGATGACGGCGAATACGCTATCAAGGAGCATTCAACCTGGATTAACAAGATTTCTAAGGATTTCTGCGACAGAATCAGAAAGAATCTTGCTTATTCACAAGCTTAATAATTGAGATGACAAACCCTCGGAAGTTTGATGCTTCCGAGGGTTGTTATTTTATCCCTGCATTTTAACAATATCTATCAGTTCTCCGATAGGGGGATCACTGTACTTGATTTTGCCTGTGTGAGTTATCTCAACAGTATCCCCTATCTGCCAATCGTCAGCATTATCAACCTTAAAAGTAACATAATCATATCCGCCTATTCGATTGTTATAACCCTCAATATAATATCCGTCTGCGTAAAGATGAATATAATTCCCTGACTTACCGCTTATAAACGTGCTGTTTTTTACTCCGTCGGGATGACTGTGTGTAACCTTTTCAAGCACTTCTCCGTTTATTTTAAGGCGATATGAGCTCATGTATAAGGTGTCAGGGTCAATACGCACCGCATAGTAATCTTCCTCGGGACGGATTGAGGCAACACGCTCAATCGATGTGTATGCTTCTGAAAGCTTGTTGCCGTTTTGGTCAATAACCCAATATTCTGCCTGCCGTAAATCTTTGCTTTTCCTATATATACCTATACCTGTTTGCTCATATATGCCCTCTCTTTTTTCAAAGACTACCTCTGAAAAAGCTCCGTCAGCGCATATGATATTACCGACTTCATCATAAATCACAACATTTCTGATTGCTTCTTCATAATAAGGTACATAATTTTGAGCAAGAATACGGCTTTCACTCAAAAAACTTATTTCATCATATTCACACGGAATTATAGTTTGGAAACCGTCGAATACTCCGTATTTTATCTCGCCGTTTTCTTTTTGAGTAAGGAGTTGAAAGCTGTATATGTTTTCCTTTTTTGCAAAAACTGGAGCTTGCGTTGTTTCGTTTATTGCAGTTAACTGCGAAGCATTCTCCGTACTGCTTTCGCTTTTTTGAGCTTCTTTTTCGATGCCCGATCTACAATCGACAAAGCTCAAAGCTAATGCAAAACATATTAAAACAAGCAAAACACTTAAAGCAAATTTAGCTTTTTTCGATTTCATTTCTAAACCTTCCTAAACGGCAGCCTTATCATTCAAAAAGATATACTCTTGTTTCATAGGGCTTGGTTACAAAGGCATTAACCGAGCTGTCAATAACACTATAGTTTGAAAGAACAAGCTTTCCCCTGCTTAAATCAAAGCCTGCGGGAGCTTCAAAGTGAACCGCTTCTTCAACAAATGAGTTGAGAACAAGCATGCGCTTGCCTTCATAATTGCGTTCGTAAACAAAGAGCTTTCTGCTGTTTTTATAATGCTGCTTGAAATCACCGTAAATGCAAACCTCGTTTTCCTTGCGGAATTTAAGAAGTCTGCGATAATAGTTGAGAATCGAATTTTCGTCTTTTTCAGCAGCCTCAACATTAATATCGGTATAGTTAGGGTTAACCTTGAACCAAGCCTCATCTGCCGAAGTGAAGCCCGCATTTTTCTCAGAATTCCATTGAACTGGAGTTCTTGCATTATCACGGGATGCTCTGTTTGCGATTTTAAGGAAAATCTTGTCGCTGAAGCCAAGCTTTTTGAAAAGCTGATATGTGCTCTTAACCTGTGTGTCGGTATAATCATCAACGCTGTTCATTTTTATGTTAAGCATTCCGATTTCCTGACCCTGATAAATAAACGGAGTACCGCTCTGGCAGATATACATTGTTGCGAGCATTTTGCCGCTTTCAACCCTGTATTTTTCGCTGCCGTAACGGCTGATGATTCTGGGCTGATCATGATTTTCAATATAGTTGGCATTCCATGCTATGCCGTAAAGCTTATGCTGCCATCTTTCATAAGCATTCTTAAGCTTTTTGAGACTGAAAGGCATCGGAACCCAGCTGACCATGAAGCTGTCTGCTTCCATGTGCTGGAAATTGAACATCATATTAAGCGTTTGGTTTGCGCCCTCTTTTATAAAACGGAGTGCAAGCTTCGGAGTCATCATGGGGGCTTCGCCGACTGTCATGCAGTCATATTCATCGGTAACCTTTCTGAATTCGGCTAAATATTCATCAAGGTGAGGACCACATTTGTAATGCTCCATGCCGCATGCAACGGGAATCGGGAAACCGTTAGGAAGTCCTTCCTTCTTGGAAATGAAAGTAATAACATCTTCACGGAAGCCGTCAACACCCATATCAAGCCAGAAACGGATAATATCCTTGATTTCTTCGCGAACCTTAGGATTATCCATATTAAGGTCGGGCTGCTCCTTGGCAAAGAGAGTGAGATACCACTCATCAAGGTTTTCATTATAATGCCAACCCGGACCAGCAAAGGTTGAAAGCCAGTTGTTGGGCGGTTTCTTGCCCCCTGCTTTCTTGCCTTTGCGCCAGAAATAATAATCATGATAAGGGTTATCCTTGCTTTTAAGGCTCTCTTTAAACCACTCATGTTCATCCGATGTGTGGTTAATAACAAGATCCATAATGATTTTCAAGCCCTTGCTGTGAGCCGCATCAAGCAGCTGCTTGAACTCTTCAAGAGTTCCGTATTCGGGGTTTATGTTTTTATAATCGGCAATATCATAGCCGTAGTCATGCTGAGGTGACTTGTAGAGCGGAGAAAACCAGATTGCATCAACACCGAGGCTCTTGATATAATCAAGCTTTTCCATAACACCCTTAAGGTCGCCGATGCCGTCGCCATTGCCGTCATAAAAGCTTCTTGGCCAAATCTGATACACAGACATTTCTTTATACCAATGCTTTTTGATTTCTGCCATAATATCAATCCTTTCTTACTGAACAGTCTGCACCATTGCTGTTTCTTCTGCAGGAGGAATATCATCTGTTCCAATAATAAAATCTTCCGCCGTTGTTTTTTCACCGGCTGAAATGCTCAAATCAAAGCTTCCGAGTTCCTCCCCTGCCTTATTAAGCACAGAAGCAACACCGTTACCGGCTTTGCCGACAAAAGAATATGAACCGTCTGAAAATACGGTATGAGAAATACCGTTAAAAATGATTTCTTCCGCACCTTCGCCAATTATTTTACCTCTGACCGTTCCGACCGATGAATCGCTTCTTCTTATAGCTTCTTCAACGGCAAGCTTTGCATTAACCATAGGGTATTCCATAAGGTCAACATCATAAAAATATTCTTTTTCGGCGTTGATTTTTGCAACGGCTTCGGTTGACGAGCAAACGATGTCTTTAACCTGAGCACCGGAGAAAGACGGATTAACCGACCAAACAAGGGAAGCAACGCCCGTAACTATGGGGGTAGACATTGATGTACCTGAAAGATGTGTATAACCGCCGTTAACCGAGCAGCTGTATATGTTTTCGCCAGGGGCGGCAATTGTTACCGCAGAGCCGACATTTGAATATTCGGATTGGGTATATTCACCGTTCCCGCCGTTATCAACACTTGAAACGATGATAATTCTGTCAAGGATTTCGTCTGCTGAAACTCCATAAAAACCCGTAAAAATGTTGTCCTTGTTTAAAGCACTGAAATGTCCGTTAAAATCCGCGTTAAGAGGATCTCCGAAAATGTCACCGTTGCCCGCAGACTGAACAGCTACAAAATCATACCCCTTTGAAATCAACGAAGCCATCATTAAAGAAAGTGCAGCAGGGCTAAGCACGGATTCAACGAAGTTCTTGCTGTCAGATGCTTTTGAGCCCGATGTTCCGAGAGAAAAGTTAATTACTTTTGCGCCAGCCTTGACAACCTCGGAAAACCCGAAGAAAATAGCAAGTTCAGTGTTCCAGAATTGAAGAAACTCGGGTGTCCAGTCAACACAAACAAGCTCAGAATTATCACAGATGCCGGCAATTCCGACTCCGTTGTTTCTTCTTGCACCGATAATTCCCGCAACATGGCAGCCGTGGATATCGGGATAGTTTCTGTTTGCAAGTCGGCTTGACGGAAAGCTGATTCTTCCCGAAAGCTCGGGATGCTCAAGGTCATATCCCGCATCAACAACACCGATATCAATTTTACTGAAACATTCGGAATAGTCCCACGCCTGCCTTGCCTGAACGGCTTCAAGCCACCAGTTGCTTCCTTCGGGATTAAGTTCATCCCATACAAGCGTTTCTTCTGCATCAAATGTGTCATTCGGGGTTGCATTGGCTGCGGTCTTATATGCAGAAACAGGAATTGCAAGAGCAACACCTTCAAACGCTTCAACTGTTTTACATTTTGCAAGAACCTGCTTGTAGGTCATTGGTGAATAGCGCAAAACATACAAATCCGCAGGGGCACACCAACCGATTATGCTGCCGCCGCAACGGTTGAAAAGAGAAAGCTTGTCTGCAAAGCCGAGGTTTTCATCAATAAAAACAGCAACAAGGTCATCAACAAATCCGCTGTCTTCATCAATGCTGACAACATCCGAATCGGTGATTCCGTCAAAGAAATCCGACTTAACGGCTTGTACGGTATAAGGAATTCCGAAAAGCATTTCTGTCATTGAATCCAAAACGCTGTTCATTGAGGTATAAAGCAATCCCGTAACCGAAACGGCAAAAGACATAAAAATTGAAATTAGCTTATTTAACATTCAAATACAACTCCTGACTTTTCAGTCTTTTTGTTTTAAACCAAACTTTTCGGCAGGTATCTGCGTGAACAAAATTGCAACAAACATTATTACGCAGCCTATCATTTCGCGGCTTTGAAGCTTGTCATGAAGGAAAATGAATCCGAAAATAACAGCAAAAACAGATTCAAGGCAGAGAAGAATCGAAGCAACTGTCGGGTCTGAATACTTCTGGCCGAAAATCTGAGCCGTAAATGCAACGCCGCAGCTCATGATGCCTGCATAAAGAATGGGCACGGCTGCACCATAGATGGCTTCAATATCAGGTTCTTCAAAAATAAACATGCATATAATTGAAAGCAGACCCGCAACAAAGAATTGGCAGCAGGAAAGAGCAATGTTATCAACCTTCTTGCAAAAATGGTCAATAACAAGAATATGTGCTGCAAACGCAAACGCTCCGCAGATTGCAATAAGTTCACCCTTGCCGACCGAAAACCCACCTGCCGGAACACTGAGAAGATAAAGACCCACAACCCCCAGGGCAACTCCGAGCCAGATGTTGAAATGAAGCTTTCTTCTCATAAAAATCCCCGCAACGGGAACAAGCACCATATAAAGCGCAGTTATGAAGCCTACCTTTCCCGGACCAAGATCAAGAAAAAAAGCATGCTGCTGAAGATTGCCGCCAAGGAAAAGAGGTATGCCGCAGCATATGCCGCCAACAAGCACATCCTTGAATGCAAACTTCTTTTTCTCGCCCGAAGGAAGCTTTTTATTTCCATTTATATGACCGATTAAAACAAGCGGAACAAGAACAACGCCGCCGATAAGGGTTCTTATACCGTTGAAGGTGAAGGTGCCTATATCTGCGCCCTCACTCTGGGCAACAAACGAAAGTCCCCAGACTACAGCGGCAAGAATACAATAAAAAGGTCCGAGAATTTTGCCTTTGTTTTTTATAAAAATCACTCCAAAAACATTGTTGCAAAAACCGCCCACAGAAATCTGCGGGCGGCGAAAAAACAATATTATTCAGCTGCTTCTTCTGCCGCAGCTTCAACTGCGGGAGCTTCTTCTGCAGCTTCTTCAACTTCCGCTGCAACCTCTTCTGCAACTTCTTCAGCTTCTGCTTCAGCGGGCTCAATGAGAGCACGGATTGAAAGGCTGACACGCTTCTTGTCATAATCAACGGCTGTAAGCTTGCAGGTTACCTTATCGCCAACCTTAAGAACATCCTGAGGCTTGCTGATATGTCTGTCAGCAATCTGAGAAATGTGAATAAGGCCGTCAATGCCGGGGATAACTCTTGCAAATGCACCAAAAGTGGTGAGACCAACGATTTCTGCTTCAAGAACAGAATCAACAGGATAGTTCTTTCTGAGAATTTCCCAGGGATTATCCTCGTCTTTTCTGTAGCCGAGAGAAATCTTCTTGTTTTCTGCATCGAGAGCTTTGATGTAAACATCAACTTCCTGACCGATTTCAAAAACTTCAGAAGGATTCTTAATGCGCTTCCAAGACATTTCGGAAATGTGAACCATGCCGTCAACACCGCCGATATCAACGAACGCACCATAGTTTGTCATTGACTTAACAACACCACTGTACTTCTGACCAACCTCTGCCTGAGCCCAGAAAGCCTCTGTTACTTCCTTCTTGGCATCCTTAAGAACAGAGCGGATTGAACCGACAGCTCTTCTGCGCTGCTTGTTAACTTCGATAATGCGGAACTTAACAGTCTTCTTGAGAAGATCTTCAAGGTTCTCATCGCGGCGCTCTGTTGCAAGAGAAGCGGGGATGAATACGCGAACGTTGTTTGAAACAACAAGAACGCCGCCCTTGATAACTTCAGCAACTGTGCCTTCAAGAATTCTGCCGTCTTCTTCTGCTTCGATGATGTCAACCCATGACTTCTGAGCATCAAAGCGCTTCTTTGAAAGCATAACGGTGCCCTCAGCATCGTTAGTTTTCATTATAATAAGATCAATTTCATCTCCGATCTTGAGCTCTGCTGCCGCATTTGCGGTGGGGTCAGCGCTGTATTCATCCATAGGAACAAAGCCGGCATGCTTTCTGCCGATGTCAACCTGGATTTCGGTGGGAGTGATGCCCATAACAACGCCCTTGACTTTCTGGTCTGTGCTCATGCTGCTCAGAGAAGCTTCAAGTGCTGCGGAAAAATCCATATCGTCTGCTGTCATAGCTGCTTCAGAAGGCACCTCCTCTACCTGGATATTTGTGGTTTCTTTTACGATTTCGGACATTTCTAAAAGTACCTCCTTAATTATTGCGGAAGGGGTTGATGCCCCTGCCGTGACGCCGATTTCGGCGCAATGGGAAAAATTTATGGTTTTGAGCTCTTCAGCTCTTTCCACCAGATATGTTTCACAGTTTTCGCTGCACACGGTTTTAAGCTTGACCGTATTTGAACTGTGGCGGCCGCCGATGATTATCATCATGTCAGACTTCTTTGAAAGCTCTGCAGCTTCATCCTGTCTTTGACGCGTCGCAAAGCATATTGTATCAAATATTTTTGAATTTGTACAGTCTATTTTTATTTTTTCTTTACAAATTTTCCAAACATTTTGCGAAAAAGTCGTTTGAGCGACAATAATTATTCTTTTTTTGCACAAAAAAGAGTTTTCTGAAAGGATTTTTTCAAGCTCTTCGACATTTTTAAAAACAAAAGCCTGACCCTTACAATACCCCATTATCCCAATAACCTCGGGATGGCTGCTGTCACCCGCAATGAGAACGGGCACATCAGCGGAAGAATTTTCGGAAACAATTGTGTGTATTTTTTTCACAAACGGGCATGTCGCATCGCAGATTTCCGCTCCTGCAGCTTCAAGTTCTCCGTAAACACTCTCGGCGATTCCGTGAGCTCTGACAATAACCGTCTGCCCCTTGCGGGACTTATCTGGAGCATCTATTATCCCAACGCCCTTTTCGGCAAGCTCGTTTGTTACATAAGTATTATGAATCAAAGGACCGAGCGTAGCTGCGGGAACTCCCTTTTCGGCAACTTCATACGCCATTTTCACTGCTCTGTCAACACCAAAGCAAAAGCCGGCTGTTTTGGCAAGAGTTATTCGCAATGTCCCATCTCCCAAAGCTTTGTGATCTCTTCCATGATGAATTTTGCGCAGTTTTTAATTTCTTCCCTTGAGGCATCCTCGCTTAAACCAAGCTTTTCGTAAGGAATAACCTCACCGAATCTGATTGTAAGCTTCGTTCCCTTCTTCATGTTATCTGATGTATAAATCGAAACGGGAAGAACATCAGCTTTTGCTTCCTTGGCAATAAGAGCAACTCCGCTCTTTGCTCTTGCGGGCTTAAAGTTTTTTGAACGGGTTCCCTCAGGAAAAATACCGAGAACATAACCTTCCTTGGGGATTCTGATTGCATATTCAAGAGCCTGCGAATCCGCTCCGCCTCTTACGATTGGGAAACCGTTGAGAGTTGAAAGAGCCCATTTTGAAATAGGATTCTCAAAAAGCTCCTTTTTGCCCATGAAATGAAGCTGTCTGTCCTCAACGGCAATGCTGATAAATACAGGATCAAGGGCATTCACATGGTTTGAGGCAATAATCAAACCGCCTTTCTCGGGTATATTTTCAAGACCGACATACTCGATTTTGTAGAGCATCTTTGCAATGGCTTTACCTACCGGTCTGAGCTTTTCATAGGTTTTGCTCTCTTTGATAACTGAATAGTCAAACCCTTTCATTATACATTCTCCTTAATAATTCTGATAATTTCATTAATTGATTCTTCAAGATTAAGACCTGTCGTGTCAAGAATCACACCGTCCTCGGCAGGTTTAAGCGGAGCAATCTCACGGTGAGAATCATTATAATCCCTTTGAACCAAATCTTCAAGCACTTCTTTGTAATCAACGTCGTTGCCCTTTTCGATGAGCTCTTTATATCTCCTCATTGCTCTTTCTTCCGGAGAAGCTGTCAGGAAGATTTTAACCTTAGCATCGGGCAAAACAACCGTGCCGATATCTCTGCCGTCCATAACGCAATTGTTTCTCTTTGCAATATCTCTTTGCAAATCAAAAAGGAAAGCTCTTACCTCGGGCACAGCAGAAACATCCGAAGCCGCCATTGAAGCGGGCGGAGTTCTGATTTCGGCGGAAACATCCTCGCCGTTAAGCAAAACCTTCTGTTCGCCGTTTTCAAAAACAAGGTCAACGCTGATATCCGAAAGAGTTTCGGCAACCGCAGGCTTATCCTTGGTATCAATGCCTTTTCTCAAAGCATTAACGCCAACGGCACGGTAAAGGGCGCCTGTGTCAACATAAATATAGCCAACAGCTTTTGCCGCCGCACGGGAAACCGTACTTTTACCTGCACCGGCAGGACCGTCTATTGCAACATTGATAATTTCATTACTCATAATCATGTCTCCGTTCGTTCATTTATTACCGCTTCCGCAGCGCTCAAACCGGCAAGTCTGCCCGTTGAAAAAGCAATCTGAAGATTGAAACCGCCTGTATAGGCATCGGCATCAATAACCTCGCCCGCAAAATAAAGCCCGTTAATCAGCTTTGATTCCATCGTTTTGGGATTAATTTGAGAAATATCCACTCCACCCGAAGTAATAATCGCTTCGGCAACAGGTCTGAAGCCCGTAACGGTTATGCACATGCCCTTAAGCAGCATTGCAAGCGATTTTCTCTGCTCTTTGGTTATTTGATTAACCTTTGTTGAAAGACTGATTCCGCTCAGTTTGACAATAACGGGAACAAGTTTTTTCGGAAGAAGAGAATTAAGCGCGTTAATAAAATTCTTATTCGTGTTTTCCGAGAAGTCACGAAGAATTCTTGCATCAAGCTGCTCAAGAGTCAGCGCGGGCTTTAAATCAATATATATTTTGTACTTGCCGCTTTTCATGTTGCGCATATGAGCCGATGCACTCAGAATCATCGGACCGGAAACACCGAAATGAGTGAAAAGCATTTCACCGAAGTCTGTATAAACCGTTTTACCGTTTTCTGTATCAACAACTTTTATCGCGGTGTTCCTCAATGAAAGCCCCATGAGGCTGCTGCAAAAGCCCTCGTGAATTTCAAGCGGGACAAGCGAAGGAAGCAGCTCCGTTATTTTATGACCCACCTGCTTTGCAAGGTCATATCCGTCACCTGTTGAACCCGTTCCGGGATATGACAATCCACCTGTCGCTATTATGATTTTATCGGCATAAATCGCATCACCCTGTTCGGTTTCAACGCCGATTACACTTGAATCCTCTGTCAGAAGCTTAACCGCCCTGCCGGTCATAAACCTTGCGCGGCTTTTGGCATAGCCGGTAAGAGCATCAACAATATCCGCCGCATTATCGGAAACAGGAAAAACTCTGTTGCCTCTTTCTGTTTTGAGCTCAACTCCCCTGTCTTCAAAAAAAGCAATTACATCCGAAGGCATAAAGCGCGAAAATGCGCCGTAAAGAAATCTGCCGTTTCTGGGTACATTTGAAATAAGCTCCTGGAGCGACGGGCAGTTATTCGTTACGTTGCATCTGCCCTTACCCGTTATCATCAGCTTTCTTGCGGGGCGTTCATTGCGCTCGAGCACAATGGTTTCAACACCTTCGTGTGCGGCGCTGCCGGCAGCCATCAAGCCCGCCGCTCCGCCGCCGATAACCAGCAAAGAGGTTTTCATCTTTTTTCCTCCCCGCCTGTTCTGTAAACATGGTATTCGTCCCATATTTCCTCGAGAGCTTTGAAATCTTTATATACATCCTCAGGCTTTTCTCTTGCGCATGCCGCAATAAGAGCATTGATAACACTGAGCGGCGCAGCAAGGGAATCGACAAAGGAAACCATGCTGCTTTTTGCAACAAGAAGATGGGTTGCATAAGGAGCAATCGGTGACATCTCTCCGTCGGTAATTGAAATTATGGTTGCACCCCTGTCCTTTGCAAACGACAGAGCTTTAACTGTTTGATTGGAATATCTCGGAAAACTGACGGCAATGCAAACATCGTCACTGCCGATTCTGAACATCTGCTCAAAAAGCTCGCTTGAAGCCGAGGTATCAATCAAAACAACATTTTCATAAAGAAAGCGCAGGTAGAAAGCAGCAAAGCTCGCAAGCGCCGCAGAACTGCGGACACCGAGAATGTATATTTTTCTTGCATTATTAATTGCTTCTGCGCTCTTGACAATCGCTTCGCGTGAAATGCTGTCACGCGTTGCTTTAATCATATCGATATCAGTCATAAAAGCTTTGTCAATGAAATCTTCGCCGCCGAATCTGCTGGCGGCAACATCCATTCGCTGAACGCTTGTGAGATGGCTTTTAACCATCTCCTGCAAATATTTCTGAAGCTCGGGATAGCCGTCAAAACCGATATTGGAGGCAAAACGGACAACCGTTGATTCGCTGACGCCGACCGCTTTGCCGAGACTTGCCGCCGTCATAAACGACGCTTTTTCATAGTTGCTTTTTATAAAATCGGCAATCTTTTTATGACCCTTTGAAAGACTTGAATAAACATTTTCAATTCTTTTCTGAAAATTCTCTGACATACCATTACCTCTTTGCTGCTCAGATATCATAAATTTTACACCATGCGCAGTCAAAATGCAAGTATATTTTAATGACTTGCAGGATTTCTTTCATTTTTAGCAATTGACTGTATTAAAGCATTGGTGTATAATATTTTTAACTAAATTTTTTACATGATATTTAAGTAAAGGAGATTAACATATGGCATCAGGTAAAACCTTATGGTATAACGCACCTTCAAAAGCGTGGACTCAAAGCCTGCCCATCGGCAACGGCACACTCGGTGCAATGATTTACGGCGGAGTTTCAAAAGAGGTTCTCAGCCTCAACCATGATGAGCTCTGGAACGGCAGACCGAAAAACACCGTTAAAGAAGGTGCACCCGAATCATTCAAAAAGGCCCGTGACCTTGCACTTCAGGGCAAGCTTCACGAAGCACAGGAAGAAATCGAAGCCAACTTTCAAAGCACCTGGAGTCAGGCGTATATGCCCCTCGGCGACCTCGAAATTGATTTCGGCTGCAAGGGCAGAGCAAAAGAATACAAGCGTTCCCTCGACCTTGAAAACGCGGTTTCCAAGGTCGAATTCATACAGTCGGGCGTAACATATAAAAGAGAATATTTTGCCTCATATCCTTCAAAAATAATCGCCGCAAAGTTTACAGCCGAAGGCGGAAAAATGAGCTTCAAGGTTGGTCTTTCTTCAAAGCTTAAGAGCAACAGCTTTGTTGAAGGAAACATAGTTATTCTTGACGGTGAATGCCACGGAGAAAACAATATTGATAACGAATCAGACAACAAGAAATATTTCGACGAGCCCGAAATGCGTGGCATGCGCTTCAGAGCTGCCGTTAAGGTTATCACCGACGGCACAACAAAGGCGGTTGAAAACCGACTTGAAGTTAATGATGCAACCGAAGCCGTTCTTTTCTTCACCGCTGAAACAAGCTTCAACGGCTGGAACAAGCATCCCTATCTTGAAGGAAAAGAATATATTGAGCCCTGCATGGCAAGGATTAATGCAGTTAACGATTATGAGGCTGAAAAGAAGATTCATATTGCCGATTACACCGAGCTTTTCGGCAGAGTTGAGCTTGATTTGGGCGAAGGCAAAGAGAACATGCCGACAAACAAACGCCTTGTAGCATTCAAAAGAGATAAGAGCGATATTTCGCTGGTAACCCTTGTTTATAACTATGGCAGATATCTTGCGATTTCCTGCTCAAGAGAAGGCTCGCAGGCATCAACGCTTCAGGGAATCTGGAACGACAGAATCACTCCTCCCTGGCATTCAAACTACACCGTTAACATTAATACAGAAATGAACTACTGGCCCGTTCTTATGTGCCGCATGCCTGAAGTTAACCTTCCTCTTATCGAAATGGTTAAAGAGCTTAGCATCAGCGGCGAAAATGCCGCAAAGGGCCAATACGGAGCAAAAGGCTGGACCTCTCACCACAACGTTGACCTTTGGAGGCTTTCAACACCCGTTTCAGGCAACGCTTGCTGGGCTTTCTGGCACGGTTCATCGGGCTGGCTCTGCGAGCATCTTTATGAGCACTATGAATATACCAACGATGTTGAATACCTCAAAGAAACCGCATATCCCGTCATGAAGAAGGCGGCAGAATTCTATCTTGATATCATGACGGAATATGAAGGCAAGCTTGTTCTTGCGCCCGGCACATCACCCGAAAACGGCTTTATTTATGAAGGCGACACATGCAATGTTGCAAAATATTCAACCATGTCAATGTCTATTGCAAGAGAGCTTTTTGAAAACTGCATCAAGGCATGCGATATTCTCGGCATTGACGGCGATTTTGCAAAAGAGCTTAAAGAAACGATTTCAAAGATGGCAGGCTTCAAAATCGGCAGCGACGGCCAGCTTCTCGAATATGACGACGATTATCCCGAAGATGAGCCCCATCACAGACATGTTTCTCACCTCTATGCGCTTCATCCCGCCCGTCTTATTACTGTTAATGAAACACCTGAGCTTGCCAAAGCATGCCGCAGAACCCTTGAACGCAGAGGCGATAACGGCACAGGCTGGAGCCTCGGCTGGAAAATCAACTTCTGGGCAAGACTTATGGACGGCGACCATGCTCTCAAGCTCATTGAGATGCAGCTTCGCCCCGTTAAGAGCATCGGTGTTAACTACACCAAGGGTGGCGGAACATATGAAAACCTCTTTGATGCCCATCCCCCGTTCCAGATTGACGGCAACTTCGGCTTTGTCAGCGGCATAACCGAAATGCTCATGCAGAGCTATGACGGCAAGATTTTCATTCTTCCCGCTCTTCCCTCAAAATGGAAAAACGGCAAGATCAGCGGTCTGCTCGCAAAAGGCGGCGTAATTGTTGACATAGAATGGAAAAACGGCAAGCCCGTCAGCTACAGCCTTGAAGGCAACGGAAAATTCAAAGTCATTGTTTGCGGAAAAGAATCAGAAGTTGAACTCAACGGCAAAAAGGTAATCTTCAATGTCTGATAATAAATTCGATCTTTATGACTTTGATAAAACAGTCTATCCGCAGGATTCGGAAACGGTTTTTCTGTTTTTCTGCATCCTGCACAGACCGTATCTTGTTTTTATCTGCCCGTGGCTGCTGCTGAATCTGATTCTTTTCTTTCTCGGCTTCGGCGACAAATACAAAGGAAGATGTTT
Organism: Acutalibacteraceae bacterium; assembly: GCA_045591425.1. Lineage (GTDB taxonomy): Bacteria > Bacillota > Clostridia > Oscillospirales > Acutalibacteraceae > CAG-177. The sequence continues at coordinate 66,559 of JAZNSX010000002.1, forward strand.
TTCATTTTTGCGATTTATAAACGGAGAAAAGATGGCTGAGAAATTCTGGGAAAGCCAACAAAAAAACATCTATCCTGTTTTTGAGCGTAAAAACCGAGGTGAAAGACCTGTTGTTGTGTGCTCGGCATCTCCGGAATTCTTTCTCAGACCAATTTGCGAAAAATACGGCGTGCACACACTTATTGCAACAAGAATGAACCCGAAAACAGGCGAAATTCTCGGCTTCAACTGCAAGGATAAGCAAAAGCCGCTCCGCATTGCCGAAGCAATGCCCCACGCGGAATTTGTGAATGTTTATTCGGATTCTTTAAAAAACGATATACACATTTTTGAGCTTGGGCAGAAATGCTTTCATGCTAAAAATGGTGTGTTCACTGAAATGAGCATTGAAGAAATAAGAAAAAGAATAAAATAAACACAGAGCCTTCCGCTGTTGCGGAGGGCTCTGCTGCATTATATAGCAAATTATTAAACTGTAAGAAGACCTGCATCAAGAACAAACTGGGAACCTGTTGCGTATCTCGCCTTATCGCTTGCGATATAATCAACAAGGTGAGCCACGTCCTCGGGCTCAAGCCAGGGAACAGGCAGAAGGTTGCCTGCCGAACGCTCGGCAATTTCAAGAGGAGTTGAGCCTTCAAGCTCTGCAAGGCCGTCGTTCATGGGGGTGTTAACACCTGTAGGATGAATGCTGACAACTCTGATATTATAGGGTGCGAGTTCGATTGCCCAAGCCTTTGTGAGACCTGTGAGACCCCATTTTGAAGCGGTATAGTGAGAAAGTCTGTTGCCGCCTCTGAGGCCCATTGTTGATGAGTTGTTAATAATAACACCGCTCTTAGCCTTCATCATGTGGGGAGCAACACGGCGGGTAACGATAAACGGACCTTTGAGGTTGATATCAATCATTGCATCCCATTCTTCATCTGTCATTTCGGTTATGGGAGCATAAGCGCAGATGCCCGCGTTGTTGAAAAGTATGTCGATTTTGCCGAAAGTTTTAATGGCTTCGTCAACCGCTGCCGTAACAGAAGCATCGTCTCTTACGTCGCCTGTTGCGATGACGCAGTTTCTGCCGAGAGCTTCAATTTCAGCCTTGAGGCTGACAAGCTCATCGCTTGTGCCGAAAGAATAAGCGGGATATTCAATTTTTTTTGCAACGTCAAAAGCAACAATATCCGCGCCCTTTGCCGCAAGAGAAAGGGCAACCGCTCTGCCCTGACCGTGAGCCGCGCCTGTTATAAACGCAACTTTGTTATCAAAATCACCCATTTAAATTATCTCCTTTTTTCTGATAGTTTATAAGAACTTCGTCAAGAGGAACCTTTGCAACCGTATTAAAAAGATTGGTTGCATACATGATGCCTGCAAACGAAATAAGAAGCACAATTTCTTCAACCGAGAATTTCTCGGCAAGAGCGCGGTAAATATCCTTCGAAATATGATGAGGATCGCTTGTTATTGCAGCGCCGAATTTAGTGAGAAGCTGCTCGGTTTCGGTAAGGGTCGGATTATCGGGATCATCGCCCGAATCAACAAGAATCTTTCTGAAAAAGGTTGAACAGATAAGGCAGTCATTGCCTGTTGAAATCGCAAGCGAAAAAATTGAAATTGCTCTTTCCCCGATAACGGGAACAAGCTGGTCATAGAGGGTATACCACTCCATATATGCCTTGAAAGCCGGAACATTGTGAAGAAGAGTTCTCTTCATGTTGGTTATTCTGCCGTGCTTGGCAATCTGGTCTTCATATTCTTTTCTGACCGCTTCGCTTGAATTTTCATATTCGGTCATGGGTAAATAAGCCATTGTTTTTTCCTCCTTTATTTCATGGCATAGCTGTTCATTACAAAACTCAAAACACGAGCTGCATTCTGCTGAAGCTCGCCGAGAGTGATTCCGCCCTCGCTGCCGAGAGTTTTGAGAAGAGTACCGTCGGGCTTGCGCCTGCCTGTTCTTCCGCCGCCCGGCATAAGAACATTAACGCCTGCGCGAACTCTATAAGCCTGATCTTTTATCATCGGGAATTCGGGCGATTCTGAAGAACGCATCCACCAATCGGTCATAATATTGCCTTCATATCCCCACTCTCTGCGAAGAATGCGAACGCAAAGCTCATAGTTATAATGACCCCATACACCGTTGATTTTGTTATATGACGTCATTATATTCTGCGGTTTCGCAGTTTTAACGCATATTTCAAAGCCCTTCAGATATATTTCACGCAATGCGCGCTCCGAAACACGCGAATCGTTATGGATTCTGTTAGTTTCCTGATTGTTACATGCAAAATGCTTCGGGCAAGCCGAAACGCCTGCTTTCTGAACGCCCTTAACTATCGCCGATGCCATAACACCGGTAAGAAGCGGATCTTCGGAAAAATATTCAAAGTTTCTGCCGCAAAGAGGATTTCTGTGGATATTCATGCCGGGAGCAAGCAAAACATGCGAGCCGACTCTTGTCATTTCTTTGCCGACCTGTTCATAAAGTGCTTCAACAAGCTCGGGGTTCCATGAGCATGCAAGCTCTGTTGCAACGGGAAGAAGCGACGCCCCCTCATTTATGCGGATGCCCGAAGGACCGTCGGTTGTTGTTACGGCAGGAACACCCTTGCTTCTGAGCGACTCAAGAACACCGCCGAATGCGCCCGCATTGCCCGCTGCGCCGAGGGGGCTGTTCATAACATAGTCTCCCCTGCTGATTGCTTCAAGCTCATCATTGTTAAGCTGGGCAACAAACTGCTGCATTGTGACCTTGCCGTTCTTAACATCCGCCAGCTTACAGCCTCTGTCACCCGTCTGTTCAACAGACTGAGGCAGATTTTTGATTATGATATCCCTTAAGCTGTATTTTGCAAGCGGAACCTGCTTATATGTAACTTTTCCGTCAATATATTTAACACGTTCAAACGGCTCGGCGGGAGCAGCTGTCTGTGAAAGGCGCTTGATTATTTCGGTTTTCTCCTGTTCATATTCACAGCATATTTCTGCCGAACGAACGTCGGTTCCGAGATATATTTTATAAACTCCTTTTTCAAGGATATATGAGTATTCAATCTCATCATCATAAGACGCCATATCGTTTATTTTTAATGAGAGCTCAACCGTTTCGCTTTCACCGGGTAAAAGCTTATTGGTTTTAGCAAATGCCGCGAGCTGCCTTGCGGGTTTGCCGAGCCTGCCGCACGGAGCTTCGAAATAAAGCTGCAAAACCTCTTTGCCTTCATGGTTGCTCGTGTTCTTAACCTCAGCTGCAACCGTCAGCTTTTCTTTATCGCACGAGCAGCAGATATTCTCAACAGAAAAATCGGTATAACCCATGCCGAAGCCGAAAGGATAAAGAACTTTTTCCTTACCGAAGGTTTCAAGTCCGCGGTAACCGACATAGATATCTTCTGTGTAGCAATTATATTTTCTGTCGCCGAAATCCTTGCTGCCGGGATAATCTTCATAGTGCCTTGCGATTGTATCCGTAAGCTTACCGCTCGGGAAGGAATCGCCGGAAAGCACATCGGCAATTGCGTTGCCGCTTTCCATGCCCGACTGCCAGACATAAAGAATCGCAGAAATCTTGTCGCCGTATTTTTCGATTTCGGACATATCCATGATGCCGCCGCAGTTGAATAAAACAACTACCTTTTCAAACGCACCTGTCACCGAATCAAGAAGCTGTTTTTCGGTATCCGTCAGATAATAGCTTCCCTTTTCAAGTTTGTTTTCTCTGTCTTCGCCCGCAGCTCTGCCGATAACAACCAAAGCCGTGTCCGACATTGAAGCCGCCGTTCTCGCCATAGAAGCATCAACGGGCATTTCGTCATAGCACATCGGCCAATGACCCCAGAAGCCGTCATCAACGGGATTTGCGGCACTCCATTTTTCATATGTCGCTGCAAGAAGCTCGTTGATTCTGATTTTGCCGTTATTTCTTATTCCCTGCATAAGACTGACTTTATAAGGAACTTTAACGTCGCCGCCCGAGCCGTAGCCGACATAAAAATAATCGTTTTGCACTCTGCCGAAAACGGAAACCGTTCTGTCCTCGGTTATCGGCAAAACCTTGTTATCGTTTTTCAGCATAACTATGCCTTCCGCTCCGATCTCGCGGCAAAGCTCAACAATTTTTGAATCGGGCACAAAATCCTTACCCAGAGAACCGCTCGAGGTTCCCTGAGATGTTGCGGTTGTTACAAAGTTAACAACCTTGCCGACATATTTGAATACTTTCTTCTTTAATTCACCCACCAAATCACCTCTGAAAGAAAATTATTTCCTTGGTAATTTTAACATATATAAAATCAACAGTCAATTATATAATCCACCGCAACACTTGATTCTCTGACGGCATGCATATGCTTTTTGACGACGGAGCAGTGATAGGGGTCATTCTGATAGCTTTCAAGTGCCGACTCATCATCAAGCAAAACCTGAAGAATCAAATCATATGAACGCTCGGAGTGAAGAAAATCTATTCCCACCTCAATCCCTCTGAGCTGCGGCACATTGCCCTGCATTGAAAGCAAAACTTCCTTTGCCTTTTCGCATTCTTCGGGGCTATTGTTCTTTAGTTTAAAACAAACAATGTGTTTAATCATTTTGTTTTCCTCCTCATTTTTATTCCCGTTGAATTTTAGCATACTATCCCTGCTTTTTCAAGCATCGGGAGACATTTTTACAAAAACAGAATGGATGAAAAAAACACTTTAAATTTATAATAAAATATGATAGAATAAGAAAGTAAAAAGCACAAATCAATCATGAAAGGTGCGATGCGGCATGCAGATTGTTCTGTTGACAGCTCTCGGTGTCGGAGGCGCTTCGGTTATCGGCGCAGTATTTGGCTTTGTTTTCAAAAAAATCAGTCACAAATTCAGCGACATTGTGCTGTCATTTGCGGCAGGAGTTATGCTCGCTGCGGCCGTTATCGGGCTCATTCTGCCATCACTTGAATACGGCGGCAAATTTCCGCTTCTCGTAACGGTTGCAGGAGTTTTTTGCGGCGCTTTCTGTGTTAATATTATTGATAAAATCGTGCCTCATCTGCACAGGCTCGCAGGGACAGACAATGAATCGCATCCCGAAAAGCAGCAACAGCTCAATAAAGTTTTGCTGTTTGTGATAGCAATTGCCATTCACAATCTACCCGAAGGAATTGCCGCAGGAGTCGGCTTCGGCACCGGCAACACAAATGAGGCTTTGACGATTGCGGGCGGTATCGCCCTGCAAAATATTCCTGAGGGCATGGTAATTATCGCGCCTATGATCGCCGCGGGTATCTCGAAAAAGAAAACCTTCGTCATCGCCATGCTCACAGGCTTGGTGGAGGTTGTCGGAACGTTAATTGGGTATTTTGCCGTACATTTTGCGGGCGCAATTTTACC
>JAZNSX010000003.1:0-25442 GCA_045591425.1 Acutalibacteraceae bacterium
CGCCCATTTTGAAAAGGGTAAGATTTGAATAGGCGAAAAGACTTGTTGCGGCAGAGGATTTGTTTTTAGTTTTTTTGGCACCCCGTGCACGCACAAAAACAACCCCAAGATCTTTTGTGAGCACCGTAAGCAGCTTGTCACTCTCGCGGTAATCGATCTCTTTAAGAATCAAACCTGTGGTCGTTATCAAAGAGTTCGCCATAGTCGTCTTCCTCATCACGGTCAGAATTGTTGATCAGCTCGTGTTTTTTATAGTCAAGATAGTCTTTCACACTTCCGGATATAATAAACTTTTTCCATGCAGCATTTTTATCCATAGAGACGCCTCCTTGTCATCTGCGCCGCCAAAACTTTATAAAACGGCACTAATAACATTATAACCGGATAAAGCTGCAACTATATTAGGAAAAGCCATCCGAAAAAGGAAAGATATAGCAAAATTCGGAATCAAACGTAACCGAAGTTGCGCATCATACCCTCGCGGTTGCGCCAGTCTTCTTTGACCTTGACCCAGCACTGGAGGTTGACCTTGCATTGAAAGAAGTTTTCCATATCAACTCTTGCTTTTGTTGAGATGCGCTTAAGCATATCGCCCTTTTTGCCGATTATGATGCCCTTGTGGGTATCTTTTTCGCAATAGATTATTGCTTCAACATCCATGATGCCGCCGGTGGGTCTTTCGCGCATTTTTTCGATGCTGACCGCAACGCCGTGAGGCACTTCCTTATCAAGCAGAAGCAGCATTTTTTCGCGGATAAGCTCGCCTGCGAGCACCCTTTCGGGCTGATCGGTGAGCGTATCATCGGGGAAAAAGTGAACAGATTCATAGGTAAGCTTTTCAAGCTCTTCTATAACCAAATCCACATTTTCATCTTTAAGCGCGCTGACGGGCACAACAGCCTCAAAATCATAGACTCCCGTGAACTGAACAATGCGCTCCATCAGCTTTTCTTTCTGCTTTATTGTATCAATCTTGTTGATAACAAGCACAACGGGAGCTTTCTCTTTTTTAAGACGATTGAGAAGCTCGATTTCGGTTTCTCTTATTTCGCCCTCGGGCTCAACCACAAACAGGCATGCATCCATACCCGCTATGCCCTCGCCAACGGATTTTATCATCTTTTCGCCAAGCTTGGTTTTGGGTCTGTGATAACCCGGTGTGTCGGTAAAAACAAGCTGGGTTTCGCCCTTTGTTAGAACGCCCATGATACGTGTTCTCGTTGTCTGCGGTTTTTGGGTAACAATTGCAACCTTCTGACCGAGCATTCTGTTAAGAAGCGACGACTTGCCAACATTCGGGCAGCCTACTATTGCTATAAAAGCGGTTTTAGTCATTAATTCATCCTCATTTTACATGTTTTTTAAAGAACTTTTTTATCCCGAGCGGCCCTGCAAAAACGAAAACGAAGCCCGCCGCAACACTCACAATGAGAGCAATTAAAACAGGAATATTTTCTTTATAGTAGTCAAACATTTTTGCAAATGCTTCGGGTTGATAAAGAATCGAAAGCCCGACGGCTACCGAACCGATTGCGGCAACAAGCACCGCACCCGCCGCCGCATCCTTGGATACTTTTGCAAGAATATTCATTTCCTTCGTTTCAAGGTCAACAGCTTTTTCAACCGCGGTATTAACGCATTCAAGAGCCATAACAAGAGAGCAAACAGCAATAAGCACGGCAAACTGAGTTCGCGTAATCTCAAAAAAATCATGGAATGTTAAAAAGCCGAACATAAATGCCGTGAAACAAAGATGGATTCTCATGTTTCGTTCATGAGCAATACAATATGTAATCCCTCTGAAAGCATAAACAAAGCTTTTTGCAAGACTTTTCATATATTATCATCATCCATATAGTAGCTTGAATTTCTTTTAAGACCGAGTTTCGTGAGAACATTCTCTTCTTTTTCGCGCATTCTGACACTTTCAATGCCGCCGTTAACGTGGTCATATCCGAGCAGGTGGAGCATTGAATGAACGGTCAGAAAGCCTATTTCGCGCTGAAGGGTGTGACCGTATCTGTCCGCCTGGTCAATTGCATGGGGAATAGAAATAACTATATCGCCAAGCAGCTTTGCTCCGGTGTCGTTATTGATGTCATAAACTCCGTTTTCGCCCAAGGGGAAAGAAAGAACATCGGTTGCTCTGTCAATATTCCTATGCTGCTTATTGAGCTGATGAATCATGTCATCATCAACAAACATAACGCTGACTTCTGCTTTGCCGTCAAACTCTTCCATTGCAAGCACGGCGGTGCAGCAGCGGCGCACGAGAAGGCGCACACCTGTCGGAATTTTGAAATCATTCTGTTCGTTGGATATAACAACCTTAACCTTTCCTGTCATTCCTTTTACGCTCCTCATCCTGTTTTTCATATGCCTTGATTATATCCTGCACCAGTCTGTGGCGCACAACATCCTTTTCGCTGAATCTGACTGTTCCGATATCCTCAATATTTTTGAGAATTCTGACCGCCTCTTTAAGACCCGAACGCTTTCCGTCTGGCAGGTCAATCTGAGTCACGTCGCCGGTAACAACCATTCTCGAATTAAAGCCGAGACGGGTCAGAAACATTTTCATCTGCTCCGCGGTTGTATTTTGCGCTTCGTCAAGAATAATGAAGCTGTCGTCAAGAGTTCTGCCTCTCATGTAAGCAAGGGGCGCAACCTCAATATCGCCTCTTTCCTGATGCTTTTGAAAATTCTCTGCACCGAGCATGTCAAAAAGAGCATCGTAAAGCGGTCTTAAATAAGGGTCAACCTTGCTCTGCAAGTCGCCGGGGAGAAAGCCGAGCTTTTCGCCCGCTTCAACGGCAGGGCGAGTCAGGATTATTCTGTTGATTTCCTTGGCACGGAAGGCTGTGACAGCCATTGCGACGGCAAGGTAAGTCTTGCCTGTTCCCGCAGGACCGATGCCGAAGGTTATTGTGTTGTTTCTTATTGTTTCAATATATTTTTTCTGACCGAGGGTTTTGGGCTTTACGGGCTTACCCTTTGAGGTGATGCACACGCAGTCTGCCGCCATATGCACAAGCTTATCTTCATTGCCTTCGTTGACAAGCGACATGACATAGCGCACATTCTGGTCACTGAGAGATTCGCCGCGGTTAATGAGAGTCAGCAGACCGTTTATAGCGCGAACGCCCTTCTGAACGTTTTCGGCTTCGCCCGTCACTTTAAGCTCGGAGCCTCTGCTGATAACAGCAACGCCGAATTCCTTTTCAATCTGCTTGATGTTTTCATCAAAGCTGCCGAAAAGGCTGACTGCCTGCTCCATTCTGTCAACGTTTATAATTTGCTCAAACATAGCCTCACCCCGGAAAGGACAGAATAATTTACAGTATAGTATAACACAAAGTTTTTCAAAAGTCACTATCGGTTTACAAAATATTTATAAATTCCATAATTTTTATTATTATAATATTCATTGACTTTCCGTTTCTTTGATGATATGATTATTTAAATATAACTATAATGGAGAAAAATATGCTCGATTTTGTTTTGCAGATATCGCACTATGCTCTGCCCGTGCTTGCATTGGCGGTGCTTGCGCTGTGCTTCTCTGCGCTTTTTAAACGCAGAGCTCCTTCTCTCGGCAAAGCCAGGCTTATCAACACAGCAAACGGCGATTCTTTTCCGCTCGTCAGCCGAGAAACCTCAATCGGACGCCATAAAAACTGCGATATAATTCTCAATTATTCCACCGTTTCGCGAATGCATGCTGTTATCGTATGCGCAAAAACGGGTTGGTACATAACCCACATCCGCTCAGGCTCAGAGGTGCTCATTAACGGAAAAGCAATTGAGAAAAAAGAATTTCTCAAAACCGGAGATAAAATAACTCTCGGAAGCATTACTTTGATTTTTGAAAATAAGTAGGTAAATAAATGGCTGAAATTATTACGCTCGAAAACGGACTGAGAATTGTCCTTGAAGAAAATCCGAATTCAAAAACCTGCTCGCTCGGAATCTGGATTGCAAGCGGCTCAAGCTATGAAACGCCCGAAACCGCAGGCACCTCACATTTTATCGAGCACATCCTTTTCCGAGGCACAAAAACACGCTCCGCTCTTGATATCGCGGTTGAAATGGATGAAATCGGCGGGTTTCTGAATGCTTACACCGCAAAAGAAAACACCTGCTTTTATGCACACACTCTTTCAGAACACATGCCGAAGGCTCTTGACATCGTTTGCGACATGATAATGAATCCGCGCCTTGCCGAAGACGACATTGAGCTTGAAAAAGGCGTTATCAAGGAAGAAATTGCAATGTATGAGGACAGCCCCGAGGATTTGTGCGCAGACATCTTCTACGAAAAAGTCTGGAAGGGCAGCATGCTCGGTGCAAATATTCTCGGCACTGTTCAAACCGTTGATTCGGTAACAAAAGAAAGTCTTTCGGCGCATCTCGGCAAATTCTATGTTCCCGAAAGAATGGTTATAAGCATCGGCGGTAATTTTTGCAAAAAAACAGCTTTGGAAATATGCGAAAAATATTTTTCGAAGATGAAGAATACAGGTTTTGAAATCAAGCCCGCATCTGCGGAATATCACCCCGGAATTACCCGCATCAAAAAAGATTTTATGCAAAATCAGCTTATCATCGGCTTCCCCGGAGTTTCAACAAATGACAGCCGCCGCGAAGCCGCGCTGCTTGTTTCCTCTATTCTCGGCTCAGCATCATCGTCAAGGCTGTTTCAGCATATCAGAGAAAAGCTCGGGCTTGTCTATTCCGTTGACAGTGCATGTGTTTCATATATGGAATCGGGTCTTTTTACGGTATGCATGGGACTGAGCAAAAAATCAGAAAAAAGAGCAATTTCGGAAGCACTTGAAATAATTTCCGATTTTCCCGAAAGCATAACAGAAAAAGAGCTTGCAAGGGCAAAAGAGCAGTCAGTCGCAAGCTTTGTTATGAATCTTGAAAATGTTTCTTCGCGCACATCACGCAACGGCAGAAACGTTCTTCTTTACGGCAAGGTCGTTCCCGAAGATGAGGTTATTGCAAAAATACGCGCCGTAACCCTTGAGGAACTTCGCAAAACAGCAAAAGAAATGCTTGATTTAAACAGAATCTCGCTCTGCGTTGCAGGTAAGGTTGCAAGTGAAAAAGTTTACAAAGAAATTCTAAATATAGGAAGTAATGCAAAATGATCAGCAAAACAGATGTTAAACGAATCGTTGTCAAGGTGGGCACTTCTACCCTGACCTATGACACGGGAAAAATAAATATCCGCCGCATGTCAAAGCTTGCTCAGGTGCTCAGCGACCTGAAAAATGCAGGCATTGAAGTAACTCTTGTTACCTCGGGAGCCATCGGAGTCGGTGTCGGCAAGCTCGGTCTTAAAGAAAGACCCAAGGATACCCCGGGCAGGCAGGCTGCCGCAACGGTAGGTCAGTGCGAGCTGATGTTCCTTTATGACAAATTTTTCGGAGAGTTCGGTAACATCACGGGTCAGCTTCTCGTCACAAAAGACGATTTTGAAAACGAAGAAAGACATAAGAATCTTCACAATTCATTCATGAAGCTTTTTGAATACGGCGCAATCCCCGTCGTTAATGAAAACGACAGCGTTGCCGTTGAAGAAATCGTTTTCGGCGATAATGACAGCCTTTCGGCTCACGTTGCAAAAATCGTTGATGCAGATACGCTGATTATCCTCACCGATATCGACGGTCTTTTCAGCGCAAATCCCAGAGAAGACGAAAACGCTTATCTCATACACAGCGTTGACGAAATAACCGACGAAATTCTGGCTCTTGCCGGCGGCACAGGCACAAACCGAGGCACGGGAGGCATGATAACAAAACTCCACGCAGCTCAGATTGCAACGGCAGCGGGCATCAACACGGTTGTTATGAACGGCTCCGACCCGGAAGAAATATACAAACTGCTTGACGGCAGACAGATAGGAACTCTTTTCAAGGCACAGAGGTGAATAAAATGAACGAAATGATTAACATAGGCGCCCGCTCAAAGGCGGCGCAGAAAATCCTCGCAAAGGCAGGCGGAGCGGCAATTGACAAGGCTCTTGAAAAAATCGCATCCGCTCTTGAAAAAAACGCAGCTTTTATTCTTGAAGAAAACGCAAAGGATATCCGCGCCGCAGCGGATGCGGGCATTTCTCAGGCGATGATTGACCGCCTCACTCTCACTCAGGACAGAATATCGGGTATGGCTCAGGGCTTAAGACAGGTTGCGGCAAGCGAAAACCCCGTGGGCAGAGTGCTTTGGGGTGAAACAAGACCCAACGGTTTGAAAATAGAGCAGGTTTCCGTGCCCATCGGCGTTATTGCGGTTATTTTCGAAGCAAGACCCAACGTTACCGCCGATGCCGCCGCCATATGTTTAAAGGCGGGTAATTCGGTTATTCTCAAAGGCGGCAAAGAGGCTATAAATTCCAACAAGGCTATTGCATCTGTCATGCGCTCGGCACTTGCAGAAGCAGGGCTGCCCGAGGATTGCATTATTCTGATTGATAATATTTCAAGACAGGCTGCAACGGAACTCATGCGCCTCAACGGCTATGTTGACCTGCTTATCCCAAGAGGCGGCGCGGGGCTTATCCGCTCTGTTGTTGAAAACGCAACCGTTCCTGTTATCGAAACGGGAGTTGGCAACTGCCATGTTTATGTTGACAGCGATGCGGATATCGCAATGGCAGCCGAAATTGTTGCAAACGCTAAAACATCCAGAGTTTCTGTTTGCAACGCATGCGAAAGCCTGCTTGTCCACAAGGACATTGCGGAAATGGCACTTATTGCCATAGGAGAAAAGCTCAAAGAAAAAAATGTTGAAATCCGCGGCGACGAAGCGGTCTGCGAAATTCTTCCCTATGCCGTTCCCGCAACAGACGAAGACTGGGCAACAGAATATCTCGATTATAAAATCAGCATAAAGGTTGTTGAGGATATTGACGGAGCAATTGCTCACATTTCTCAATTCGGCACCGGTCACAGCGAGGCAATTATAACCGACAGCTATGAAGCTGCCGAAAAATTTAAGGCAGAGGTTGATGCCGCCGCTGTTTATGTTAACGCATCAACAAGATTCACCGACGGAGGCGAATTCGGTTTCGGCGCGGAAATCGGCATTTCAACCCAGAAGCTTCACGCAAGAGGTCCGCTCGGAGTTGCACACATGGTCAGCTCAAAATACGTTATCAGCGGCAACGGACAAATAAGATAAGGGGGAAAATCAGTTGGCAAGAAAAAAGCAAAAAGGCGGAAAAAAGAATGCTTTTGCGCTCCCCATCGGAATCATTGCAAGCATTCTCGCCGTTATCGGACTTATCTCGGTTATCGGTTTCACGGCGGATACCGTTCGCAAATTCACCGATAAAACCGCTCAAAAGCAGGAATATGAAGAAATGCTCACCCCTGTTGTTATGTTTGACCCCGACCCGTTTGATGACCTGACTCAGGCAGACGTTTCACAGCTTCTCAACAGCGCTGTCTGGGCGCTGCTTATGAGCGAAGACGGAGCGGATAAATATCCTTATTCAGAGGGCGACACCTTCGGTATCGTTGTTCCGCAGGCAGATATCGAGCAATATTTTGTCAGCCTTTTCGGAACGGAAATTGACATCGCTTCTCTTCATTCCTCAATCGACATGAGCGAATATGAAATAGCCTATGATGCGGCACTGAAAAGCTATATTCTGCCCATCACGGGTGTTGAATCGGCATATACCCCAAAGGTTTATGAAATTGAAAAGCAGGGCAGCTCTGTTATTCTCAGCGTGGGCTACATAGGCAACCGCGCCTGGGTTCAGATTGAAGACGGTGAGTACACAGCCCCCGAGCCCGACAAATATATGAAAATAACCCTGCGTGAGCGCAGCGGCGGCATGTATGTTGCATCCATTCAGTCGGTTGACGGTCAGGAGGTTATCGGAACAACCGAATCCACCCGCGCACCCGAAACGGAAGAAGCAACAACCCTGCCCGCAGAAATAACATCTTCCGTTGAAACAACAACCGCAGCAGTTCCCGAAACGGATGAAAACGGCGAAATCGTAACAACCGAAGCCGTTACAGACGAAAACGGCGAGACCGTTGAAGAAACACAGGAAGAAAACGAAGAAGAAACACAGGAGGAATCATAACTCCTCCAAGGAGAACCCAAATGAATTCTTTTGAAAAACACTCAAAATCTCTTGAATTTGACAAGGTGCTGGAAAGGCTTGCGGAATTTACAAGCTGCGATGATGCGCGCTATAATGCACTTCATTTAAAACCCGAAACCAATCTCGACCTTGCAAGAGCTTTGCTTAATCAGACCATCGACGCCCACATGCTGCTCGCACGTTTCGGCGGGCCGTCATTCGGCGGATTAAAAAATGTCAATAACGCACTCAGCAGAGCAAACGCAGGCAGTGTTCTCAACACAAAAGAGCTGCTTGATATTGCCGGAGTTCTGCGCGTTATCCGTACCCTGTCGCAATGGCGGGCATCAAACGCAGGCGTTCAGAGCGTGCTTGACCCTCTCTTCAACGCCCTTGTTCCCAATAAATTCCTTGAAACATCAATATTCAACGCAATCATATCCGAAGAGGAAATTTCCGATAATGCATCCCCCACTCTTGCCGCCATCAGGCGCAAAATCCGCATTCAGGAATCCCGAATCAGAGAGCAACTTGAAAAATTCTCTCGCTCAAGCCACTCAAAATTTTTGCAGGAAAACATCATCACTCAAAGAAACGGCAGATACGTTGTACCCGTCAAGAGTGAGCACAGAAGCGAGGTTGCAGGTCTTGTTCACGACACATCATCAAGCGGTGCAACCGTTTTTATCGAGCCGATGGCGGTTGTTGAAGCGAATAACGAAATCAGAGTTCTTCAGACAAAAGAGCGCGAAGAAATCGAGCGCATACTCGCTGAGCTTTCGGCAAATGCAGGCGATTTCGCTCAGAGCATTAAAAGCAGCTATGAATGCGCGCTTGAGCTCAATCTGATTTTTGCCAAAGCTCAGTATGCCTATAAAATCAAGGGCTGTCCGCCGATTCTAAACGACAAGGGAATAATCAATCTGCGCGCTGCAAGACACCCTCTCATTGACCCGAAAAAGGTTGTGCCCGTTGACATCACGCTCGGCTCCGATTTTGATACTCTTGTTATTACGGGACCCAACACAGGCGGCAAGACTGTTTCAATCAAAACTCTGGGTCTGCTCTCACTTATGGCAATGTGCGGCTTGATGATTCCCGCAGGCGACAGAAGTGAAATTTCCGTTTTTGACAAAATACTTTCGGATATCGGTGATGAACAGTCCATTGAGCAGTCTCTCTCAACCTTCTCTGCTCATATGACCACAATAATTGATATATTCAACGAAGCCGACGATAAAAGCCTCATTCTTATCGACGAGCTTGGTGCAGGCACAGACCCTGTTGAAGGCGCGGCGCTTGCAATGGCAATTCTTGAGGCACTTCATTTCAAAGGCGCAAAAATTGCTGCCACAACTCATTATGCGGAGCTTAAGGCATATGCACTTGAAACTCCGAGAGTTGAAAACGGCTGCTGCGAATTTGACATTGTTTCTCTCAGACCCACCTACAAGCTGCTGATTGGCGTTCCCGGCAAGTCAAATGCACTTGCTATAAGCGAAAAGCTTGGGCTCGACATGAGCGTTATCAACCGCGCGAGTGAGCTTGTTTCCAGCGAAAACAAAGAATTTGAAAATGTTGTTGACAAGCTTGAAGAAACAAGACGCCGCATGGAGGATGAATACGACAAAGCAAAACAGCTTTCCGAAAAAGCTGACAGAGAAAAAGAAAACGCCGAAAAGCTGCGTGAGGAAATATCAAAGCTTCGCGAGCAAGAAATGGAAAAAGCCCGCTCTCAGGCAATGCGCGTTGTGGAGCAGGCAAAGCGAGAAGCATATTCACTCCTGCAAGAGCTTGAAAAGCTCAAAAAAGAGCAGCAAAAAACCAAAGATGCCGCCGAGCTTGCAAGGCGCGCAAAAGCAGCGGTCAGAAAGGGCATCGACTCCATTGACTCTGCCGCCGACCCTGTTATCGGAATTGAAGACGACGATAAGGACTATGTTTTGCCCCGCGCACTTATCGCGGGCGACACGGTTATAATCCGCGACATCGGCAAAACCGCAAAGGTGCTCTCCCCTGCCGACAAAAACGGCAATGTTGAGGTTCAGGCAGGCTCAATCAAAACAAGAGTCAAGCAGAGCAACCTGCGCCTTTGCGAAAACGCACCTAAGAAAAAAGAGAAAAAATCAACCGCTTCATTCCAAGGTGAAAGCCGCCTGAACATGGCAGCATCCACAAGACTCGATTTGCGGGGAATGACCGTTGACGAATGCCTCATTGAGCTTGACAGATTCATTGACCAGGGGCTCAGAACAGGCCTCAACGAGTTCACTGTTGTTCACGGAAAAGGCACGGGAGCACTCAGAACGGCAGTTACTCGCTATCTCAAGGCATCGCCTTATGTTAAATCCAGCCGTCTCGGCGTTTACGGCGAGGGAGAAGACGGCGTTACGATAGTTACATTAAAGTGACTTCTGTAAAGGTATATAGCTTTACAGAATCTGAACACCGAGCGCGTGGAAAAAAGTTTTCCACTTTCGAAAGGTGAAAATGTGGATATATTTTGTGTCCGCAAGCCTGTAAAAACACAAATTATAGGGTTTTCCTCACTCATTATATAATATTTGTGAGAAAAAAGTGGAAAAACGGTGAAAACCACTTCAAAATTCCTCTTGACAACCTCAAATATTTTTAGTATAATAACGACCTGTAAAGCGATAAAACTTTACAGGTCGGTTGTTTTTCATCCGATAAATCGGTGAAAAGCACCGTCGTTTTTTGTGTTTAAAGCTCATAAAATCGGAGAAAGGAGGGTCCGAATGGCAAAAAATTATGAAATGGCCGTTTTGATTGATTTCTACGGCGAGATGCTCACAACAAAGCAGCGCGATTTTTTGGAATATTATTATAACGATGACCTTTCTCTCTCAGAGATAGCTGAAAATGAGGGCATAACCAGACAGGGCGTGCGCGATGCTATCAAAAGAGCCGAAACCCAGCTTCAAGATATGGAAAACAGACTGGGCATGGCAAAGCGCTTTGAAGAAATGCGCCGCGGCTTAAACGATATTATTGAGTATTCCAACATGATTGCAGAGCACAATCTGCGCCACAGCTTATCTAAGGAAATAAATGACTACAGCGTGCGCATCAAGGCTGCAGCAATGACAATGCTCGAAAGCTGAGATGCGTAATCCGATATACATTATAGTATGTAAACAGAGAGGTGAAAAAATTGGCATTTGAAGGTCTTTCAGACAGACTTGAATCTGCGTTTAAAAATCTTAGGAGCAAGGGCAGCCTCACAGAAGCTGATGTACGCTCCGCGATGCGAGAGGTTCGCATGGCTCTGCTTGAAGCAGACGTTAACTACAAAGTTGCCAAGCATTTCACCAACACCGTAACCGAAAAAGCTATTGGCGAAAAGGTTATGGAGAGCCTCACCCCCTCTCAGATGGTTATTAAAATCGTTAAAGAGGAGCTTGTGAGCCTCATGGGCGGAACAAAAAGCCGCCTTGCTTATGCCAACCATCCGCCGACAGTTATCCTCATGTGTGGTCTTCAGGGCTCAGGTAAAACAACTCACTGCGCAAAGCTTGCGCTTATGCTCAAAAAAGAGAATCACCGTCCCCTGCTGGTAGCCTGCGATATTTACAGACCCGCAGCTATCAAACAGCTGCAGGTAGTCGGCGAGCAGGTTGGTGCTCCTGTTTTTGAAATGGGTCAGTCAAATCCCGTAACCATTGCCAAAGAAGCAATTGCCTATTCAAAAGAGCACGGCTATGATTACGTTATCCTTGACACGGCAGGCCGTCTGCATGTTGACGAAGAGCTCATGAATGAGCTTAAGGCGGTTAAAGCCGAAGCCAAGCCCCATGAAATTCTTCTTGTCGTTGATGCAATGACAGGTCAGGATGCAGTTAATGTTGCTACCTCGTTTGACGAAGCACTCGGCATTGACGGTCTTATACTCACAAAACTCGACGGTGACACAAGAGGCGGTGCCGCTCTTTCGGCAAGAGCCGTTACCGGCAAGCCGATTAAATTTGTCGGCACGGGCGAAAAGCTCGAAAACCTTGATGTTTTCCATCCCGACAGAATGGCTTCGAGAATTCTCGGCATGGGCGACGTTCTTTCACTTATCGAGAAGGCTGAAATGGCAATCGATGAGAAAAAGGCAGAGGAGCTTGAGAAAAAGCTTTTACAAAACAAATTTGACCTCAATGATTTGCTTGACCAATTTGAGCAAATTCGCAAAATGGGTTCGCTACAGGATATTCTCGGCATGCTGCCCGGTATCGGCAACAAAGCAAAGGATATTGAAGTTGATGAGCGTAAATTTGACCGCATGAAAGCAATCATTCTTTCAATGACGGAAAAAGAACGCAGCAACCCCGATATTATCAACCCCTCGCGCAAAAAAAGAATTGCAGCAGGCTGCGGTCAACCGATTGAGGAGGTTAACAGACTTCTCAGTCAGTTCAGGCAGATGCAGAAAATGTTTAAACAGATGGGCGGCAAAAAAGGAGGCAAACGCCGCAGAAAGCAAAAGTTCAGAATGCCTCAGGGCTTCGATCCCTCACAGTTCGGAATGTAATACAGCACAAGCTGATACATTATATTATTATTAATTTGTATATTTTTATTTTTGGAGGAATTTAAAATGGCAGTAAAAATCAGACTTCGCCGTATGGGCGCAAAGAAAGCACCTTTCTATCGTATCGTTGTTGCGGATTCAAGATATCCCCGCGACGGCAGATTCATCGAAGAAATCGGCACTTACAATCCCGTTGCTACTCCCACAGAAGTTAAGGTGGATGCTGAAAAAGCAAAGCAGTGGATTGCTAACGGCGCTCAGCCCACAGACACTGTTAAGGCTATCCTTAAGAAGGAAGGCGTTCTTTAATCCTTAACGGACAAGAACGAGGTTTAACTCAATGAAGGATTTACTTGTCAGCATTGCACAGGGTCTTGTTGACGACCCCGCAGCGGTAAGCGTTACCGCTGACGAGCCTGCAGAAGACGGAACAATCGTTTATCACCTTCATGTCGGCGAAAACGACATGGGCAGAGTTATCGGCAAACAGGGCAAAATTGCAAAGGCTATCCGCACAGTTATGCGCGCAGCCGCAACTCGCCAGAATACAAGGGTAGTTGTAGAAATTGATTAAGGAATATCTTGAAATCGGTGAAATCGTCGGCACTCACGGAGTCCGAGGCGAACTCAGACTTAATCCGTGGTGCGACTCCCCCGATTTTGTATCCAAATTCAAAACTCTATATTATGACGGCAATGGAAGCTGTGCGGCGAAGATTAAATCTTCGAGGTCGCACGGCAACATTGTTTTGCTCATGATCGAGGGTATTGACTCGGTTGAAAAAGCTCAGAAAATACGCGGCAAAGTTCTTTATATGAAACGCAGCGATGCAAAACTGCCCAAGGGGAGCTATTTCATTGCCGAACTCATAGGCTGCACTGTTTATGATGCAGACGAGCCTGAAAAGGTTTACGGCACGCTCAGCGATGTAAGTCCGACCGGCGCAAACGATGTTTGGCACATAAAAAGCGAAAACGGCAGGGAATATCTCATCCCCGCCATTCCCGATGTGTGCATTGAAACAGATGTTTCAAATAACCGTATTGTTATAAGACCTTTGAAAGGTATTTTTGACGATGAGGATTGATATTTTAACCCTTTTCCCCGAAATGTGTGAAAGCGTGCTCGGCGAAAGCATAATAGGCAGAGCAAGAACCAACGGATGCGTTGAAATCAACTGTCACAATATCAGAGATTACACTCTCGATAAGCACAACAGAGTTGACGATGCGCCCTACGGCGGCGGCACGGGAATGATAATGCAGACTCAGCCGATTTATGACTGCTATACCGCTCTTTGCGAAGAAACGGGCGTAAAGCCACTTCTCATTTATCTTTCACCGCAGGGCAAAACTCTTACTCAAGAGCACGTTAAAGAACTGTCGTGCCTTGATAACATTGCTCTTTTATGCGGACACTATGAAGGCATAGACCAAAGAGTTATTGATGAAATCGTTGACGAAGAAATTTCTATCGGTGATTATGTTTTAACCGGAGGCGAATTGCCCGCACTTGTGCTTGCCGACAGCATTGCAAGAATGCTGCCGGGTGTGCTTGCAAACGAGGATGCATTCACGCTTGAAAGCCATTATTCAGGTCTTCTTGAACATCCGCAGTATACCCGCCCCTATGAATGGCACGGAGAGAAGGTGCCCGATGTTTTGATTTCGGGACACCACGCCAACATTCAGAAATGGCAGCGAGAGCAAAGCCTTAAGCGCACCCTTGAACGCCGACCCGATATGCTTGAAAAAGCAGAACTTACAAAAAAAGATAAAGAATTTCTTGATAAACTTAAAACCACCGAAGTCAGATGACCTCGGTGGTTTTCTTCAATTGCGGCGGAACAAGCCCGCCCTTCAATATCAAATTATGCAGCTTTTGCGGCTGATTTTTTCTTATCTTTTTTCTCGCCGATTTTCTGAAGCAGAATAACAAGAACCATAAGTGCAACACCCGCAACATCGGTTTCCCAACCGGGAATAATCATAAGCAGACCGCCTGCAAGTGCCATCAGCCTTTCCCAGACCGGCATGTGCTTAAACATATAGCCTTCCATACCTGCGGAGATAATGTAGATACCGCAGAGAGCGGTTATAACAAGAAGAACGATGTCATACCAAGGCTTGTCCGAGCCGATGATAAGCATTTCGGGGCTGAACGCGAAGATATAAGGAACGATGAATGCGGTGATTGCAAGGCGTGTTGCCGTAACACCCGTTTTCATCGGGTTTGACTTCGCAATTGCCGAGCCTGCGTATGCCGCAAGAGCAACAGGAGGTGTGATATCCGCAACAATACCGAAATAGAACACGAACATATGCGCCGCAAGAACGGGAATGCTCAGGCTTCTCATAAGGATGGGGGCAACCATTGATGCCATAATAACGTAGTTTGCAGTGGTCGGAACACCCATGCCGAGAACGATACACATAAGCATTGTGAGTGCAAGCGCAAAAATCGGATGAATCTGAGCCGCGGACTGAACGAGCGATGAAAGAACATTTGCAAGACCTGTCTGCTGCACCATAGCCGAGATACAGCCTGCAACTGCGCAAGCAAGAGCAACGCCGATTGCATTCTTTGTGCCGTTTGCAAGAGACTGGAAATAAAGCACAAAATCAAACTCAAACTTCTTATGTGCAATTGACTTTACGGCACCTTCGATAAACTTGACCCCGATTGCAACAAGAATTGCAATGATAGCCGACTTTGCGGGGGAGAATGAATTCATAGCAACAACAAGTGCAACAACGGGAAGAAGAAGATAACCCTTTGTGAACAGAAGCTTGAAGAAATTGGGGATTGCCTCTTTGGGAAGACCCTTAAGACCAAGCTTCTTTGCTTCAAAGTGAATCATCATGAAGATACCTGTGAAGTAAAGAACAGCCGGAAGGATAGCTGCAATAGCAATCTGCGAATAGGGCAAACCTGTGTATTCGGTCATGAGGAATGCCGCCGCACCCATAATGGGAGGCATAATCTGACCACCGGTTGATGCCGCCGCTTCAACTGCCGCCGCAAATTCGGGCTTGTAGCCGCAGCGCTTCATTGTGGGGATTGTAACAGAGCCGCTGCCGACTGTGTTTGCAACAGATGAGCCTGAATACATACCTTCCATTGCGCTGGAAATAACAGCAACCTTTGCGGGACCACCCGTTGCCTTACCTGCAATTGAGTTTGCAAGATCAACGAAAAAGGCACCGATTCCTGACTGCTCAAGGAAGGATGCGAAAATAATAAACAGAACAATGAAAGATGCGCAAACGTTGAGAGGTGTGCCTGCAATGCCCTCTGTTGTGTAAAAGAGCTTATACATGATAACTCTGAGAGGGTTGCGGTCTGTAACTATAAAAGCGTAGGCAATAAAGGCCGCCGAAACACAAACAATTGGCAAACCGACAACTCTGCGGCATGCTTCAAAGAGAAGAATTGTTCCGATAATAGCGATTGCAATGTCAATTTCATTAATTCTTGATGCTCTGCCGACGATAGCTTCGCAGTTGATTGCATAATAAAAGAATGAGCCTGCGCCAGCAACGGCAAATATGTAATCATAGAAAGGCACATGATTGAGCCTTTTCTTTTCTTTCTTTCTTACGGGATAGATTATATAGGCCATAAAAACAATTACGCCTATAAACCAAGCCATTTTCTGCCTTTCTTCCATTGTTCCGGTCCAACCGTCGAACATAACATAGAGAGAAAAGAGGACCATGGCGATTTTAATTATTTTATCAAATATTCCTGAAAAATGGCGGGTGTTGGATTCTTTGTCAAACTCCGCCATGAGTTTGTCAACGTCAATTTCTTCCTCATCAGCCTGCATACTGATAGGCTTTGTGTTTACATCTGACATAATCACATAATTCCTTTCGTCAGAATTTCATAAAGCGGGACAATTTCAAAAACAACTTTTGCATTTCTGCCGCACATACTGCGAAGACTGATTTCTTCGCCTTTAAAAGTAAGAATATGGTCGGAAACCGTGCCGACAATATATCTCAGAGGGTCATAGGTTATATCAAAACCTGTTATCACCATATTCCCCTCATCATCATAGGTCATTTTCTGATTTCCCTCGAGTGCTGTCTGAACACCTGCACCGAACGAACGATAAGTTGTGGAATATGCGCAAATTTCACCGTTTTCAATTATATAAGTATCTTTTACGGGGGTCTGATTTACCGAATGAACGAACTCAACCGAAAACACCATGCCGTCCTCGGCTTTCTCGGTTATATACCTGACCCCGGAATCAGAATCATATAAAACCAGATATTCTGCCGTCAGACAGTTTATAGCGAAAGCAGCCGCTGTAATGATTATCATTAAAACGGCTGCTGCGATTATCCTTTTTTTGAAGTTAGCCGAATGCTTACAGCTCATCAGCTGATAGCGCCAACCTCTTTAAAGTATCTTTCTGCACCGGGATGGAAAGGAACGGAAATGCTGGAAACAGCATATTCAAGGCTCATTTCGGAAGCCTTATCATGTGTATATTCGTCTTTATTCTCGTAGATAGCCTTTGTAAGCTGATAAACTGTTTCTTCGTCGAGATCATTGCTTACGATGAAAGTTGCCTTAACTGCAACTGTCTTTGCATCAGCATCAACACCGTTGTATGTACCTGCGGGAACGATGTATTCTGCATAGAAGCCATAGTCAGCCTGAAGCTTTGCAAGGTGTTCAGCATCAATTTCAACGAGAACAATACCTGTTGTTGTTGAAAGGTCTGTGATAGCAACTGTGGGTGCGCCTGCTGTGCAGAAGAAAGCATCAATCTTGCCGTCCTTAAGAGCATCTGCAGATGCCTGGAAGGAAAGGTTCTGCTTGTCGATTTCTTCAAAAGTGATATCATAAGCACCGAGAATCTGCTGAGCATTGAATTCAACACCGCTGCCGCTGTCGCCAACGGAAACCTTCTTGCCCTCAAGGTCAGCAACTGTCTTGATGCCTGAGTCTGCTCTTGCAACTATCTGGCAAACTTCAGCATACGCTGCGCCGAGAGTTGAGAAACTGTCAATTGCGCCGACATCTGCAAAGAGTGATGTGCCGTTGAAAGCATAGTCCATAACGTCGTTCTGAACAATAGCCATGTCAACGATGCCGTCGTCGATATCAAGAATGTTAGCCTTTGATGCGCCGGAAGACTGAATCATCAGGTTTGCGCCTGTCTTTTCCTTAAGAAGCGAGGAAATAACGTTGCAGAAACCGTAATATGTGCCTGTTGAGCCGCCTGTGCCTACATTGATGCTGATTGAGGAAAGGTCACCCGCCGCAACTGCATCATTGTTGGGGTTTGTTGTTTCTGTGCCTGTTGTGTCTCCGCCGCAAGCAGTGCAAAGAAGCATTGCAAAAACAAGCATAAGCGAGAGAACGGTTGCTATTCTTTTCTTCATTAAGTTACCTCCTTAATTTAAATCCCGTTTTTGAAGGATTCCAAACACGGAATTTCATTACCCGTTAATTATAAACTATATTTTACAATATTGCAAGTTTTTTATGAATTTTTAAAAATCCGCCCTGCAAATTGTTAATACCAAAGGAATCCGAGAAGAATAATTCTGATTATCCACTGCCACCATGCATATGAAGCTGATATTTCAAAGCTTGTTGTGAAACCTCCGTATTCAACGGTAACATCAATATCGCCGACCTTGCTGACAGTCTTTGGGCTTATTGAAAAACCGCTGCGGATTGATTCAATTGTATCATCGGAATAAACGACATTAACTATAATACCTTCGGCATCGATTGTTTCCTTATAATAGTACTCCGTTTTGTCGGGCTTTCCGACAACATATATGCTTTTTATCGTTTTCTGAGCACCCGAATCAACCTTAAAATCAATAGAATTCTGTTTGGCGTATGTATGGGCAAAAGAGCCGTTTGCAACAAGCAAAGTCAGAGAAGGACAGCCGTCAAATGCGCCCGAACCGATTGATGTTACACTCGAAGGTACGCTGAGCTGTGTCAAAGCTTCACAGCCGCGGAATGCTCCGTATTCAATTGTTCTGACACTTGCGGGAATCGACACGCTTGCCAGAGTGCTGCAGCTTTCAAAGCTTCTTGCGCCGATTGTTTCAACTCCGTCCGAAATAACCACCGAAGTAAGACCCGAATAGTCAAACGCTCCCGAAAAATCCTTTACCGAAGAAGGGATCGTTATTGACTTAAGATCCGCGCAGCTTCCGAATGCATGAGCACCTATGAATGTTACGGTTGACGGAATGTTAACGGAAGTAACTGCACTCATATAAAACGCATAGTCTTCAATGCTCTTTAATCCGTTCGGCAAAACAATGCTTTTGATATTTTCATTGCTGTCAAAGGCCAAATTGCCAATTCTGAGAACTCCCGACGGAACGGTAAATGAACCTGCGGTTTTTCCGCTCGGATATTTAAGAAGAGCTTTGTCGGTTATGGGGTTGGATGAGTACTCCGAATCATACGGACTTTCAATCGGTCCGTAAAGAACGCCGTCAACGCTGCTGTAAACTGTATTACCGCTTTCAACAGTAAAAGCTTTTATTTGTGTGCATCCGACAAAGGGGTTCGCCGCTATTTTATCTTCATTATTAACTTTAACTGTTCTTATTGTTTTGACACTTGCGGGAATATCCATCTCCGTTAAAGACTGGCACATGCTGAAAGCTTCAGCACCGATGAGTGTCACGGTTGAAGGAATATTAACGGATTTAAGAGAAATACAGTTTGCAAAAGTTCCGTCTTCTATCGCAGAAAGATTTGAAGGAAGCGTTATTTCTTCAAGGCTGCCGCATGAATTAAAGGCGCGCGAGCCTATTTCACAGTTGCTGCCTTCAATAACAACTCTTCTGAGAGATGTGCAGCCGTCAAACGCATTTGAGCCGATGCTTGTAACGCTTGAAGGAACCGTTACCTCCGTTATCGCGTTGCAGCCGCTGAATGCGCTGCTTCTGATTTGTGTAACGGTTGACGGAATTTCAACCGCTCCGACCGCATTTTTGTTGCAGTATGTAAGCACTCCGCTATTAATCGTCAAAAAGCTGTTAGCCGATGCGGTCATTCCGAAAGCCGCAGCCGAAAAAACAATCAGCAGTACAAGCAGAATACTCACGGATTTTTTTGCGATTCTTTTCATTTGAATCCCCCCGATAATAGTATCACAAATTAGATTATACTTTAAATTAGCATAAAAATCAATAGTTTTAATAATGTAATAAAAAACTTTTTGTTTATTATTGACAAAGACACCGTAAATTACTAAAATTATTTTATATTGAAGAATCGGGAGATATATTATTTATGTTCGATGAAAAAGGTAATTTTTACAAACCGGAGCGTGGCTCTTCCCCCTCCCCCGACCACATAATGCTCGCATTTTGCGGCGATGCAAAAACAGAAATGTCCGTTATCTGGCGAACCTGTACAGACGTTTCCGAAGGCTATATTCTTTACCGAAAGGAAGCGGATGGTGATTGGCTTAAAACCGAGGCAAAATACGAAACCAAAGAATCCGATATTGATATCAGCAATTATTATTCCGTAAGGCTTTCGGGTCTCGAGCCCGGTACAAAATACCGATATACAGTCGGTTCTCATACACACCGCAGCGAAGAATATTCATTTGAAACTGAAGCGGAAAACGTTGATAAATTCAGCTTTATAATAATTGCAGACCATCAGAAGGGCAACCCGTGCCATCTGCCCGACTATTCAATGGTCGGTGACATGCTTAGAAATGCATTAAACCGCCACCCCGAATGCAAATTTATTTTTACCGCGGGCGACAACTGTGATAACGGTCAGAACGAGCTGCAGTGGAACGGAATGTTTGAGGGGCTCAAAGGCATAATCGAAAGTGTTCCTTACATGATGACAACAGGTAATCATGACAACAGAGGATTTATTACATATTTCCCTGAGCCGACAGGCAAGTTTTATCTTGAGCATGCCGATTTCTTTGATTTTCAATTCGGTCCCGCCTATCCCGACAACGGTCCCGAGGGTTACACCGGAGAAAACTATTCGTTTGACTACGGCAACACACATTTTCTTGTTATGGGCATTAATGCCCCTGACATTGTTGAAGATTGGGCATATAACGACCTGAAAAACAGCAATAAAACCTGGAAGCTGGGTGCTTATCACTTCCCGATTTATCCCGTTATGCCCGAAGGTCAGAACAATGACGCATATCCGTGGCTGAGAAAGCCCATTGAAGAAGGCAGGCTCGATATTCTTTTTGCAGGGCATGAGCATTCGTTTGCGAGAACCTTTCCCGCCAAAGGCGATGAGCTGTTTGACAAGCCCTCAGAAGGCACTGTGCATTATATCGTCGGCAACGGAGGCGGCAATATCTATCACTCCAATGCACCGAAAACCTGGCATGCAGCCTTCTATCCGCAGGAAATTCGTATGGGCTCATACACGCTTGTTGAGATCGACGGCGACAAGCTCACCGCAACAGCTTATCTTGCAGACGGCAGAATCTTTGATGTTTTCACAATCGACAAATCAAAGGATCTGATTACTCCCTACGCTCTTGCGCCAACCTATGACTGGACCAAAATGGCTTTCAAGGGCAGAATGCTCGAGCTTATTTCAAGAGAGCTCTATGCCGAAAACAAAGACGGTATCTGGTATGCACCCTTCGGCGTGGTTATTCAGTTCATCGGCGGCAAGGTCGTCAAAGAAAAAGACAGCCTTTATGTTGAGGCATATGACCACAGGGCAACCTTCACCGTTGGCAGCAAGCTTGCAAAAACCGACCTCGGAACTGTCGAAATGAGCAGAGAGCCCTATTTCTACAGAGACCAGCTTTATGTCCCCATTGATGACAGCGCAAAAATCTTTGAAATGGAATGGTATCACGCAAAACGCAACAACTTCATCAACTGGAACACACCAAGCGAAGATAAACCTTTATACAAACATCCGAAGGAGGATTGATTATGCTTTACAAAAAGAATTCCGCACCATCTCTAACCGATGAACTTTTTAAAAACCCCACATGCGAATACAGGGGCACTCCCTTCTGGGCATGGAACAGCGACCTGAAAGCGGAAGAGCTCTGCCGTCAGATTGATATTTTCAAGAAGATGGGTCTTGGCGGCTTCCATATGCATGTGCGCACAGGCATGTCCACAAACTACCTTTCTGATGAATTCATGGCGCTCATCAAATGCTGCGCCGAAAAAGCAGACAAGGAGCATATGCTTGCCTGGCTTTATGACGAAGACAGATGGCCTTCGGGCGCTGCAGGCGGTCTTGTCACAAAAGAAGAAAAATACAGAGCCCGCTGCCTGCTCATGACTCCGTTCCCCTGCGATGACGACGAAGGCGAAGCAAAATTCCTTGATTCCCGTGCCGAAGGCGGCAGAGACGGCAAGGGCTGGCTTATCGCCTGCTATGATATCGTTCTTGACGAAAACGGATACCTCAAAAATTATAAAGTCATCGGCGAAAACGACGAGGCAGAAGGCACAAAATGGTATGCCTATCTTAAAATACACACACCCTCGCCCTGGTACAACAATCAGACATATCTTGACACCCTCAACCCTGCAGCAGTCAAACGCTTTGTTGAGGTTACTCACGAAAGATACAAAGAAACAATCGGCGAGCATTTCGGCGGCGTAGTGCCCGCAATTTTCACCGACGAACCTCAGTTCACGCGCAAAAAGGTGCTTAAGAATTCAACAGACCTTGACGATATTCTCATGCCCTGGACCGACGATATCCCCGAAACATATAAGGCGCAGTACGGCGAAGATATTCTTGCATCTCTGCCCGAAATCTTCTGGGAGCTCCCCGACGGCAAGGTTTCCGTTACCCGTTATCACTATCATGACCATATCTCCGAGCGCTTCGCAGAAGCTTTTGCTGATGTATGCGGCGGCTGGTGCAGAGAAAACGGAATCGCCCTGACAGGCCACATGATGGAAGAGCCTTCGCTCCACAGCCAGACTGCAGCTCTTGGCGATGCAATGCGTTCTTACAGAGGCTTTGATCTGCCCGGCATTGACATGCTCTGCGCAAACTTTGAATTCACAACCGCAAAGCAGGCACAGTCCGCCGTTCATCAGTACGCAAGAGAAGGAATGCTTTCCGAGCTCTACGGCGTTACAGGCTGGGACTATGATTTCAGAGGCTACAAGCTTCACGGCGACTGGCAGGCATGCCTCGGCGTAACCATCAGAGTTCCTCACCTTTCATGGTATGCAATGGGCGGCGAAGCAAAGCGCGACTACCCCGCTTCAATCCACTATCAGTCACCCTGGTGGGAGCAGTTTTCATATATCGAAGACCATTTTGCAAGAGTCAACGCGGCAATGACAAGAGGCAAGCCAGTTGTTAAAGTCGGTGTTATTCATCCCGTTGAAAGCTTCTGGCTTCACTGGGGACCCAATGACAAAACGGCTCTCATGCGCGAAAACATGGATAAAAAATTCTTTGATGTTACCGACTGGCTCGTCAAGGGCAGCATAGATTTCAACTTCATCAGCGAATCGCTTCTTCCCTCGCTCTGTGAAAACGCATGCGCACCTCTTAAAGTCGGCGAAATGGAATACGATGCAATCGTTGTGCCCGAATGCGAAACTCTCAGAAGCACAACTCTTGAGCGCCTTGAAAAATTCCGCGAAAACGGCGGCAAGCTCATTTTCATGGGCAGCGCACCCGTCTATGAAGACGGCATTCCGAGCGAAAGAGGTAAAAAGCTTTATGCGGAATCAACCGTTATTTCCTATGACAAGGCAAAGCTTCTCACCGCTCTCGACGGTAACAGAACAGTCACTCTCCGCCTTGCAAACGGTAACCTTTCCGAAAAATTCATATATCAGCTTCGCAAGGACGGCACCAGCCGCTGGCTCTTCATAAGCCGCTGCTGCGAGCCTTATAATAAAGATGTTGTTGACGAAAGCGAGCTTCGCATAAGCGTCAAGGGCGAGTTCACTCCCTATGTTTATGACACAATCAGCGGCGATATCCGCAAAATCGCCTGCGAATACAAAAACGGCTGCACAGTTATTTCAAAAACTCTTTATGATTATGACAGCCTGCTTCTCAAGCTTGACGAAGGCAAATCTGACCTTATTGGAAACAGCTTTGACGGCAAAGACCTTATGGATGCCGCTGCTACTTCAGCACTCGTTCCCTATACCCTTTCCGAACGCAACGCACTTCTTCTTGATATGGCAGAGTTTGCGGTTGACGGCGGCGAATTCAAGCCCACCGAAGAAATTCTCCGCCTTGACAATGTTTGCAGGGAAATTCTCGGCTTCAAGGAAAGAGGCGGTCACGTTGCTCAGCCCTGGGTTCTTGATAAAGAGGTTATTGAGCATTCGGTAACTCTCAGATTCATAATCAACAGTCAAATCAATTATGCAGGCGCTGAGCTTGCTCTTGAAGATGCGGAAAAGGCAAAAATCATCTTCAACGGCGAAACCGTTGCCAACGATATCACAGGCTGGTATGTTGACAAGGATATCAAAACCGTGGCAATTCCCGAAATCAAGAAGGGCGAAAACATTCTTGAAATCACCCTGCCCTTCGGCGAAACAACCAACACGGAATGGTGCTATCTTCTCGGTAATTTCGGCGTTAGCCTTGCAGGCAGAGCAGCAGTTATAACCGCTCTTCCCGAAAAGCTTGCCTTCGGCTCAATAATTAATCAGGGGCTCCCCTTCTACGGCGGAAACGTTACATATCACCTTGAAGCAGAGGGCAGCAGCATTTGTGTTCAGTCAACAAGATACAGAGGCGGACTCATGTCAGTTGCCGTTGATGGCGAAGAAAAGGGCAAGATTGTTTATCCACCCTATATTCTTGATGTTGACGACCTTGCCGACGGCAATCACAAGATTGATATTACTCTCTTCGGCAACCGCTACAACGCCTTCGGCCCTGTTCACCTGAGCGACTGCAAGCATTCATGGCACGGTCCCGGAGCATGGCGCAGCGATGAGGAAGAATGGAGCTATGAATATGTGCTCCGCGATGTCGGTATTCTCACAAGCCCGATTGTGAGAGCAAAATAAAACAAGCACAAAACACGCCACGGAGAAATCCGTGGCGTTAAATGTTTTTATTAACTTATGCCTTGTTGTCGCAGCCGAGAACGTTCTTGATCTTGTGCTCAACCATGCCCTGGATAGCGGTACGAGCGGGAGCAAGATACTGTCTGGGGTCAAAGTGACCGGGATTCTCAGCCATATACTTTCTGATAGCTGCTGTCATTGCAAGACGAAGGTCGGAGTCGATGTTGATCTTGCAAACTGCGTGTGAAGCAGCCTTGCGAAGCTCGCTCTCGGGGATACCGATAGCGTTATCCATCTTGCCGCCGAATTCGTTAATCTGGTCAACAAACTCGGGAACAACTGATGATGCGCCGTGAAGAACGATGGGGAAGCCGGGAAGCTTCTTTTCAATTTCTTCAAGGATGTCGATGCGGATTTTGGGATCCTGACCGGGCTTGAACTTGAATGCGCCGTGGCTTGTGCCGATAGCGATTGCAAGTGAGTCAACGCCTGTTCTTGTTACGAAGTCGATAACTTCTGCGGGGTTTGTGTAGGAAGCGTCTTCAGCAGAAACGTTAACATCGTCTTCGATGCCAGCAAGCTGACCGAGTTCGCCTTCAACAACAACGCCGTGAGCGTGTGCGTTATCAACAACCTTCTTTGTGAGAGCAACGTTCTCTTCGTAGGGAAGGTGTGAACCGTCAATCATAACTGATGTGAAACCGCCGTCGATGCAAGCCTTGCAGGTTTCGAAATCGGGGCCGTGGTCAAGGTGAAGAGCGATGGGGA
>JAZNSX010000004.1:0-18673 GCA_045591425.1 Acutalibacteraceae bacterium
AAGACCTCCTTGATGTTTTAGTTGTGTGGTCGGCAAACCACTTCTACTATATCAAGGAGCTTTTTTCTTGTCTACGTCTCCCCTCGCTAAAAGCTTTTCTATTCCCCTGGCATAGCCAGGGGTTGTCTTTGTTACAAACAAACCAAAGCAGCGAGTTTTTTGCTCGCTGCTTTTTGTTACATATTGTTTTTGTTACACCATTTTTTCAGTACAACGGTCAGTACAATTCCGCCGATAATAAAAACAAATCCTATCAATGTATGGAAAAACGAAAAAAAGATAAAGCTGTCAGGTATATAACCGCCTGCGGTAAATAACGGCATGATTGCACTTATAACCCGATATACTCCGATAAGTATAACCGCTATGCCGCAAATCCAGGCATATTTTTTAAAAATCTTTTCTGCGCTGTCGGCAATTTTATCCGTTAAATCATCAAATCTGCTGATTCGGTCGGGATATGCAACAGCCTCTTTTTTCAGCGTTTCATCGGGTTCATCCTCGGATATCATCCAGTCTGCCGTAACTCCGAAAATATCGCATAAAGATTTAAGCTTTGATAACTCGGGTACTGCATCGCCCGTTTCCCATTTGCTGATTGCCTGACGGGAAACACCTATTTTTTCGGCAAGCATTTCCTGTGACATACCCGATTTCTTTCTGCAATAATAGATTTTTTCATGAAGCTTCATGCTGATTCCTCCTTTGATATGAGGATAACAAATCAACGGTTGCGAAGCAATAAATCATAGCTTGCAGTTACGCAACCTGCGGTTGCAACAGGCTTATTTTTTATTTTACAACAATATCAAGCACGGGTTCTCCCGCTTTTTTCATGTATTCAATAAGAATTGTGCGAAGCTCGGCTTTTATCTGCGAAAATGCAGGATTGTCAATCAGATTATTTCTTTCATACGGGTCATTTTTGAGGTCATAGAGAAAATCTTCATAATATTTGTCGGCGAATGCGCGGTCCTCATTTTTTGCCGACACGCTGTATTTCCATCTGTCGGTTCTGACCGCTCTGCCTATCTGGCTTTCGGAAATCTGCATAAACACGCTGTCGTGACCTTTTTTGTCGCAGAGACTTTTGCCCATGAAATGATCGGGTATTTCAACTCCCGCAATGTCGAGAACGGTTGCGGGTAGGTCAATGAGAGAAACAAGGTCGTTGACCTTTTCCCCGCCGGTGAAGGCACCGCCTGTGATTACAAGGGGAACTTTTATGCTGTTTTCATGGCAGGAACGTTTGTATTCCATGTTCCTTGTTCTGAAATGGCAGCCGTGGTCAGAGGTGTATATTATAACCGTGTTATCATAAATGCCTTCATCTTTGAGCGTTTGAATAAGCTTGCCGAAATTGTAGTCAACTCTGTTGCAGCAGGCAAGGTATGACGGCATCTGAATCCGCCAGTCGCCGAGCGTACCTTTAAGGTCGCCCGGTACATCATAATCCTTGAATTTGTTTTTCAGTCCTTTAGGCGACTCGAAACGCAGACGGTCATTCTGATGATGCGGTTCAAGCTGAGAAACAAACATAAAGAAGGGCTTTTCGTGTTCTTTCTTTATGTATTCAATCGCAAAGTCATTTATTTTATCGGCGCGGTATCCCTTGAATTCAAGCTTGTTGCAGTTTTCGTCAAAAACATAGCCGTTGTAGCCGTGAGATGTGAATTCAAGAATATCCGAGGCTCGCCAGTAGTCATAGCCGCCGCGGCGTTCTTTGGGTGTGGGCTTTGTTGCAAGGCGATGCTCCTTGTCGGAAGCAAGATGCCATTTGCCGATATAAGCAGTGTCATAACCCGCTTCTGCAAGATAATGCGCGATACCCTTGGTATCGGTAGGCAGAGCAATGTCATTTCGGTAGCAGCCGTTCTGGGTTGCATAAACGCCGCTCTGCAGGCAGGCTCTCATCGGGCCGCAAACGGGCTGACAGGAGAAAGCGTTTTCAAAAAGAGTGCCCTCTTGCGCAACCGCATCAAGGTTGGGCGTTACGGGCAGCTTCTGACCGTAGCAACCGGCTGAATCCGCTCTCTGCTGGTCTGAGAAATAAAAGATTATGTTGGGTCTGTTCATTACAAATCCTCCTTATTTTACCGAACGCAGCTTGTCAAGCGCGTGAAGAATGAAGTCTGCCTGGGGGCAGTAGCCCGAAAGCTGATTATAAAGGCTTCTGTATCTCTTGCAGCCCCCGCCGCAAACCGTTCTAACGTGGCATGAAGCGCAAAGGCTGTTTTTCGGCTCGTCGTGCTCAAAGAATTTTTTAAGCCCTTCGCATTGTAAAA
This sequence comes from Acutalibacteraceae bacterium, assembly GCA_045591425.1. Taxonomy (GTDB): domain Bacteria; phylum Bacillota; class Clostridia; order Oscillospirales; family Acutalibacteraceae; genus CAG-177. The sequence goes on from JAZNSX010000004.1 coordinate 2,286, forward strand.
TATCATTAATGTCCGCCGTGTTTATGTTTAGGCATTCGAATTCGTCAAGGCAGTAAAAGTCGCAGGGATAGCATGTGCCGTCGGCCTCAACAACGAGCTGAGCATTGCATCTGCCGCTGGCGCCGCATTGTTCTGCTTTACCTTTTGTGAGCAGCGACAAAAGATTGTCAAAATCGCGCACATAAAAATGATTTCCTTTTGAAACCTCAGCAAACCAAAGGTTAAAAAGACGTTTTTTGAATCTGGCAAGCTGCTTTGCGCTCAGACTGTATTCTGCTTTTTCGCCGTTTAGCGGGTCGAGACAGTAAATCGGCTGAACATCGCGGAAGCCGTGACGCATATAAAAATCAAAAAGCTTTGAGGCATCCGTTTTGCTTGTTATAACCGAAAGAATGTTGAAATCAATCGAATGCTTTTTCAAAAGCTCAATGCCGCCCATTGCCTTGTCGAATGAATTGCATCGCATCTTGTCATGCAGCGGCTTTTCTCCGTCAAGCGAAACGCCGATGAGAAAATTATGCTTTTTGAAAAATTCGCAGTATTCTTCGCTGATGAGAGTTCCGTTTGTTTGCAGAGAGTAATTGATAATACTGCCTTGCGTTTTTAACTTTTCGGCTGTTTCTGTGAATTTTTCAAAGAATTCAAGCCCTGCAAGAAGCGGTTCTCCGCCCTGGAACATAAAGGTCAGCACCGAATCGGTTCCGCAGAAATCAAACATCTTTTTTATGAGATTTTCGGCGGTTTCAAGGCTCATTTTTGAGCCGTTGTTTTTTTCTCTTATGCTTGCTTCATCGCAATAAAAGCAGTATTTGCATTTCAGATTGCAGCCCGAAGATGCAGGCTTTACCAAAGCGGTCATCTGCCGCATAAAAGCACCTCTTTTGTCAAATATATTTAAGGTGATAAAATGTCAAAATTCAAAGAATATTTTATGTGTTTTGCGCTTGGAGCGTTTATCTACGGCTTGGTTGAGGTTGTTGTCCGCGGCTACACCCATTGGACGATGGCGATTGCGGGCGGCACGGTGCTTGTAATTTTTAATTTCATCAATCAAAAAATGCATCTCGGTCTTTTTACCCGCTGTTTGCTTGGTGCCGCCGTCATAACCGCCGTTGAATTCACAGTCGGCATGATTGTGAATGTTGGGCTCGGCTGGCAGGTCTGGGATTATTCGGATAAGCCGTTCAATCTTTTCGGTCAGATTTGTCCGTTTTTTACGGTCGGATGGTTTTTTATCAGCATTCCCGCTTTTTTGCTTTGCAGAGGAATCGAAAAAAGATTTACGCAACACTGATGTATTTCTTAATACCTTCAACCGTAGCCGCGGCAAGAATGTCGCGGTTTTGTGCGGTTTGAAGAATCTGGCACTCATCTGTGTTTGAAACAAAGCCGTATTCGATAAGAATTGCAGGGCATTCCTCGACCCTTGTTACCCTGAACGCATAGAAATCCGCACCTCTGCTTATTTTGCTTTTGAAGGATTCGGATTTATCTGCATAAATCTGAGTTTTATAAGCATTCACAATGCTTTCGTGAATGGCTTTTGCAAGCGGCTGTGAATATGCGCGGTAATAATATGCGGAGGTGCCCATTGCAGATGCCGATGTGCTTGAGTCGCAGTGGATTGCAATGAACATGTCGGGGTTATGCGTTCTGACAGCATCGTTTCTGTCCGCGTAGCATACCCATTTGTCGCTTGTTCTGGTCATTATAACCTTTGCGCCTTCAGCTTCAAGAAGCTCTTTCACTTTGGTTGCGATTGAAATATTAATCTGCTTTTCCTGACCGAAGCTTTCCGAAGAAACAGCGCACTTTGCGCCGCCGTCTATGCCGCCGTGACCGGGGTCAAGCATGATTGTGTAATCTTTAAGTGAAGAAGGCTTGTGGCTGAGAGTGATAACGAGATAGCCTTCGCTGTCATATTCATAATGGAAGCCGTAGAATTTGCCGCTGTTAGCAAGCTCAAGAGAGAGCGTAACCGTTGAAGCGGAAGGGTTGCTTGTCCATTTTCCTCCCGTGCAAACTGAGTTTGAAACCGAAATGCTTCCTTCAGCCGTTACCGTGTCGCTGAAGGTGATTTCAAGCCCCGTGCAGGTGAGCGAAGAAACCTTAACGGGTCTGCCGTTATAGCTGCTGTAGGACTGACCGGTCAGCTTTGCGTTGAAAACAACGGGTCTGTTCATGTCGAGCTTTATGAAGGTTTCACCGTTTGCAGAGCCGCTTTCGATAACCTTTATGCTGTTTTGGGGCATTTTATATCCGTCTTTTATGCTCACATGGGTTATCGTTCCGTTGCTGCCCGAAGCGAGACGCTCTTCTCTTTGAAGCGGAACTTTGATGCCCGATGCAAGAATATAGTATTTTTCGCCGTCGAATGTTGACTGAGAATTGATATAGTCAACAGTTCCTCTCAGAAGCGGGGAGCAGTCGGGCACGGAATATGTGCTTGTGGTGTTGCCCGGATAAACCTCAACATAATTGTCAATGATTTCACAGATTCTTGCGCTGCCGAGACCGTAGTTTTCGGTGTAGAAATATTTTTCAAGTCTGTTTGCCGAAGAGCCCGAGGTTGGCTTCCGGGTTGTTGAAGCATCGGACGAACCTTCGGTTGAGGATGCGGAATTTTCCGAATTACCGGTTTGAGATGTATCTGTTCCTGTTGATGAGGGCGCATCTGTGGGCTTTTCCGTTGTTGTAATTTGAGTTGCGGTAGTCGGTTTTTCTGTTACGGGCGGTTGGGTGACAATTTCTTTTGCTGCAACGGAAACATTTGCGCCGCTGAGAGATTCGGTCAGCCCGCTGTATTTTGCCGTGACCTTATATTTTCCGAGCTTCTGAACGGAATCGGTGCTCTGAGGAGCTGTGACGGTTGCGGCGAAGGTTGCAAAATCCGATTCGCTGTCGGGTGAGTTATCGTCAGAATCAGCTTCTGTTTCAACCTGGGTCATCTTATAGGTTTTTCCGTTGAACAGAACGGAAACATCGGCTTTTTTCATTGCAATTGCCGAAAGCTCAATCATCATTCCGCCCGGCACAGAAAGGTCATCGGCAGGGGAAACAGATTTTAGCAGCTTGATTTTATATGTTACCGTGTAGGTGTGAGTTTTGCCCTTATGTTCAAATTTAATTGTGTTTTTGCCGGGAGAAAGCTCACAGTCAACCGAAAAATCGCCAGTTTTTGCAACATTAAGCTTCTGACCGTTGCACAGCAAGTCATAGGCGGGGCTGCTTGTCCCTCTGAAGGTGATTTTTGACTGCTCAACGGTTATTGATTTTCCTTTATGGTTTGTAATTGAAAATTCTTTGTCAAGAAGATAAGTTTCGCGCTTTTGAATATATGTCAGAACGATTTCAGCTGATGTACCCGTTGCTTTTGAAATCTCAGAATACGGAGTGAAGGCGATTGCCTTGCAAAGCGACATGTCGACAGACCTTGAAATCAGCTTTACTGCGGCGGAGGCATCCTCTGTTGAATATGATGAAATTCCGCTCAGGTCGTGGCAAAGCCAGAGAGCGCAGGATTCTTCGTTCCAGACTGTTTGGGCAGTTTCAAATGCCGAATCCTTGCCGCTTTCATGAGCAAGAAAAACAAAATCCGCAATGCCTGAGGCAACTGCGTTTGTTACCGTGTCGGACACCTTGGAGCACAGCATGGGTTCAACACCGATTTTGGTCGCGGGGTCAATTGCTTTGATTTCCTGAGAAACGGGTGTGATTTTTTCGGTGTAGCTGCTCAGCGATTCATCGTATCCGCCGAGAATAGCGAAATCAATGTTAAACTCTCTGATAAAGTCGATTACGAAGCCGTTTTTTTCGGAAATATCTGCACGTATTCCGAAATAAAGACCGTTTGCCCTTGCAGCATCGAGAAGAGCTGCAACGGCGGGCGCATTTTCTGCTGTCAGGTCAAATATAACCGTGTTAAATCCGTAATTGCCGAAGGCGGCAAGCTCAGCAACACTGTTTTCGGTATATTCAGAATAAACCGATGCGACCACAGAAGCCGGCAGAGCACTTTTCGGTCTGCCCGAAACGGGCGCGTCAGTCGGTGCTGTTTGCTCAATCGGTGCGGCGGTTGTTTCACTTGAAAAGTTTTCTTTCAGTGAGCTGAATTTGCCTGTTGCAAACATTGCGGCAATTATGCCGATGATGACAACGGCAATGCCGATTATTGCAGCTATCAGAATTTTGTTTTTCTTCATTCTTATTTCTCCGTTTTGTTGAGAGTGTTTTTCAGATTTTCTATTTCGTCAATGCAGCTTTCTCTTGTTAAGTCACTATAAGAGAAAATAACAAAGCCGCAGTAGTTTTCATTTTTTTGAATCAAACTCAGCTGGCGGCTGAGGATGTCTTGGTCGATTTTCCATTCGTCGGAGCCCGTGCCGGCATATTCATCTTCTTCAGAGCATTTATATGCCGCAATTCCGCAGGCAAGACCGATTTCGGGGTTGCGCGGCAAACTGCTCCATGTGTCAAGCAAAGACACAAAATCAAGGGTTTCGTGCTCAAAACCGTAATAAATCTGCGGAATTATGAGGTCTGCATATCCTTTGCTTGAAAGCCAGTGATTGCAGTCGGCATACAGTTCATTTAAGTTTTTGTCGATTTGAGCGGCGGGGCTGATGCTGACGGTCAGATCGGAATCAAAGGATTTGACGGCAGAGTAAAGCGAAGAAACAAAGGCATCCACATAAGTTTTTCGCCATTCCGAAAGGCTTAAAGTGCCGCCATGGGAAAGATATGACGAATATTGAACGGCGTCAATTTCAGACTCGGTTGACGGATAAAAATAATCGTCGATATGAATGCCGTCAATATCATATTTTGAAATTATTTCCTTAACTCCGTCAATAATCCGCTTGTGGTTTGAAAAGCATGACGGATTATAGTATATTCCGTTTTCAAGAATGCAGATTTCGCCGTCTGTGTTGCCTGCATCGATGATTTGCTTTGCGGGATTGTTTGCGCTGAGAAGAGAAATATCTGTCTTGGTTGAAACTCTGAACGGGTTAATCCATCCGTGAACGGACATTTCATATTGCTTCGCACTCTCGAGCATAACCTCAAACGGATCGAAAGAAAGTTCGTTGCCCTGAGTGCCCGCGATATATGATGAATAGGGATAGATTTCAGAGTCATAAAAAGCATCTGAAAAAGCGCGCAGATGAACAAAAGCGGTGTTAAGTCCGCAATTTTTTATTGTTTGAAACATCTTGTCTGTTTCGACTTTATATTCTTCTTTTGTTTTGTTTGCCGCGCTGATGTGGTCGTAGCACGAAATCCAGACTCCGCGCAGCTCGTTCTGCGGCGAATCAGGGATAACGGAATGTTGAGTGTTCAGTTGACATGATGACAGAAAAAGAGTTATAATTATCATCATGAAGGGAATAAATTTTTTCATGTTTATTTCCTCAATATCTGAGTTTTCAACACAAATATATTAAAAAGGACTGTTTAAAATGTCATTGTTTTCAAAAATAGCAATTGTTTGTTTTTCGCTTGTTTCGCTTGTTGCCGTTATTGTAACGGTTGCAGACAAAGCGGCGGCGAAAAAAGGAGCATGGCGCGTGCCTGAAGCAACACTTATGCTTATCGGTCTTTTCGGCGGCGCGCTTGCGATGTTTATAACGATGAAAACGATAAGGCACAAAACAAAGCATATGAAGTTCATGATTGGTTTGCCGTTTGAAATCGTTCTCCATGCAGCGATAGTCTGCTTTTTATTGTTCAGCGGTACAAATATACTTTAAGATATTCAAAGATTCAAAGGCGGAGTGGAAAATCTCCGCCTTTTTGTTTTTTTAGAGAGTGCTTAAATCATAAGGTGTGCGCTGATAAACAAAATAATTCAGCCAGTTGGTGAAGAGCAGGTTGGCTGTGCCTCTCCAGCTCATTTTCGGCATCATAGAGGGATCGTTATCGGGAAAATAATTATAAGGAACTTTTATAGGAAGCCCTCTTTCAACATCTCTGAAATATTCCTTTGCAAGAGTTTCACGGTCATATTCCGAATGACCGGTTGCAAAAAAGTTTCTGCAATCCATGTCCGAAACGAGGTGAACGCCTGCAAGCTCCGAATATGAAAGAATCTGCAAATCCTTGACAAGAGCTATGTCGTTTCTGCGGTTTTCCGTGTGTCTCGAGTGCGGCACATAGAACTCTTCGTCAATGCCTCTCATCAGGGGATGAAATGTGTCAAGACATTTGTGGGGGAATACTCCGAAAAGCTTTTCTTCAAGCGGATATTTGGGCACGCCGTAGTGATAATACAGTGCTGCCTGAGCACCCCAGCAGATGTGGAATGTTGAATAAACATTCTTCTTGCTCCATTTGAATATTTCGCAAAGCTCGTCCCAATAATCGACCTGTTCAAATTCAAGATGTTCAACCGGAGCACCCGTAACAATCATTCCGTCATATTTTTTGTCACGGATTTCGTCAAAGGTCTTATAGAATTTGAGCATATGCTCTTCGGATGTGTTTTTGGATTTGTGTGATTTAACCTGCAAAAGCTCGATCTCAACCTGTAAAGGCGAGTTGCTGAGAAGCCTTAAAAGCTGAGTTTCGGTTTCAATCTTTGTCGGCATCAGGTTAAGTATTAGAATATACAAAGGGCGTATATCCTGTTTCATGGCTCTGTCTTCCGTCATAACAAAAATGTTTTCCGATTCGAGAGCGTGATGAGCGGGAAGCTCATTTGCTATTTTGATTGGCAACTAATCACCGACTTTCAAATTTTTGTTCTTACTTTTCTTAACGCAAGGCTTACGGGAATTGCTATAACTATTGCAACAATGATTTCGATAACGGCGTTGATACCGAAAGCTGCAAGGATGTAGTTGGTGAGACCTCCGAAATTAACGGAAGCGATACCAAGCTCTGCACCGTATTTTTCACCGTAAAGTACATAGATACTTCCCATAACGAAAACCGTGTTGCAAAGACAGCCGACAAGAGCACCGAGACCCGAAGCGATGTGCTTTTTCTTGTCCTTTTTGGCAACAAGAGTGAAAACAAGTCCTGCCGCTGCGCCTGCGATGATTCTGGGAATAAGTGCAACTATCGGATTTTTGAAGATAATGCCTTCAAGTGGTGAGGGTGGTGCGAGAACTGCTTTGATAATGCAGGATACGCCCCATACCGTACCGAGAATTGCGCCGCCTTTAGTACCCATAACACAAGCACCGATAATAACAGGAATGTGAATCAGCGTGATACTCAGCGCACCGTAGCTGATGTATCCGAGATAAGGCACAAAAGTCATTGCTATGATGAGAGCACTCATCATTCCCAGCTGTGCAAGGCTGAGATTTCGTTTCATTGCGGATGATTTTGACATAATATATTCCTCCTTGCTGCTGCTCTGAATATTCCAGATGCAACGCAAAATTTGACGAATTAATTATTTTCTGTTCTTTTCATAAAGAACTTTCAGACCGTAAAGTGTGAGTTCACGGTTGAAAACGATATCTCTCTTACAGCTTTTGATAAGGTCACGCGCAAGACCGCCTGTTGCAACGGTTGTCATAACTTTGTCGCCGAGTTCGTTTTCAAGTTTTTCGCAAAGACCGTCTATCATCGAAGCATAGCCGAAAACAGTTCCCGACTGCATGGAATCGATTGTGTTTTTACCGATTGCTTTTGCAGGAGTCTTGAGGCTGATATTCGGAAGCTGTGATGTTCTGGCTGAAAGTGCATCAAGTGAAATCCCGATACCGGGTGTGATTGTACAGCCGCAGAAAGCACCGTTCTTGTCAATAACGCTTATTTTACTTGCCGTACCGAGGTCGATGACAAGGCAGGGAAGCGGATAAAGTGCCGCAGCACCTACGCAGCCCGCAAGTAAATCCGCACCGAGCTGAGCGGGATTGTCAATGAGTATGTTCATACCTGTTTTTATTCCCGGACCGAGTATCATCGGTTTTTTACCTGTTATTTTTTCGACAGCCTCACTTATTGTTGATGAAAGCTCGGGAACAACGCTGCTGATTGCAGAGCCGGAAAAACTGTTGCAAGCAGTATCATATAAATCAAAAATCTGTCTGAATTCTATAGCATATTGATCGGGGGTTCTTGATCGGTCAGTTGCAAGTCTTGAAATAAATGCGAGCTTGTCGCCGTCATAAACACCGATTGTTATATTAGTGTTACCGATATCTATTGTGAGAAGCATTAAATCACCCTTTCGGCAATATTCCAGTATATTATACACTATAATAATAAATAATGCAACGAAAAATCATCTTGCTTTTATAAAAATCAATTGTATAATATGTATATAGTCTGTGAATAAAGAGGTTTTATCGTGAAATGTTCGATTTGTCCGCGAGGATGTTTAGCTGAAAGAAGTGAAACAAACGGTATATGCGGTGTAGGTGAAAAATTTAAAATTGCCCGTGCGGCACCTCATTTCTGGGAAGAACCGTGTATAAGCGGCGAAAAAGGGTCGGGAACGGTTTTTTTTTCTGGATGTAATCTCGGATGTGTATACTGTCAGAATTATGAAGTGAGTCATGAGTCGTTCGGTAAGGAAATCAATGAAACGGAGCTTATGAAAATCTTTGATAATCTAATTGAAAAAGGTGTTCATAATCTGAATCTTGTAACTCCGACACATTATGCTCCTATGCTTGCAAAAGTTCTTAAAGAATATAAATCACCTGTGCCGATTGTATATAATACTTCGGGATATGAAAGAGCAGAAACACTTAAATTGCTTGAGGGGCTTGTTGATATCTATCTTCCCGATATTAAATATTTTGATTCCGCACCTGCAAAGAAATATTCCGATGCTGAAGATTATTTTGAATTTGCATCGTCTGCAGTGATTGAAATGTACCGTCAGGTTGGCGATATGGTTACCGATGAAAACGGTATTGCCAAAAAGGGAATTATTATCCGTCATATGGTTTTGCCCGGCAATATTTCTCAGGCTGTCAAGGTATTTTCATGGGTACGTGACAATCTGCCGCCGGAAACATACATCAGCGTTATGCGTCAGTATACGCCGTTCGGAAAAGCAAAGGAATTGCCGCCTATTGACCGGAAACTGTCATCAAAGGAATATAAGATAGTAAAGGATAAAATTCTTGCTCTAGGATTTGAAAACTGTTATTTTCAGTCAAAAGAATCCTCAGCCGAAAATTTTATTCCAAATTTTAATCTTGAAGGTGTTGACCTTTTATGAAATATTTGTTAAATTATATTAGTAAACTTAATTGGAGGTTTTGATTATGGCAAAAGGAAACGGATTTTTCGGAGAATTCAAAAAATTTATCATGAGAGGCAATGTTATTGACCTTGCAGTCGGCGTTATCGTTGGCGGTGCATTCCAGGCAATCGTTAAGTCACTTGTTGACGATGTTGTTATGCCCGTTATCAGCCTTGCAACAAAAGGTGTTAACTTTGCAGACCTGTTCATTGCTCTTGACGGCGGTGAATATGCAACTCTTGCTGCTGCTCAGGAAGCAGGCGCCGCAACTCTCAACTACGGCAACTTTATCAGCGCAATTCTCAATTTCCTCATCATGGCTTTCGTTGTATTCCTTCTTGTTAAGGGTATCAACACTATTGCAGAGAAATCAAAGAAGAAGGAAGAGCCTGCAGCTCCCGCAGAGCCCACAACAAAAGAATGCCCCTTCTGCAAGAGCGAAATTGCAATCGGCGCAACAAGATGCCCCAACTGCACATCAGAGCTTTAATCAACAAAGGCGCAAAGCAAACGCTTTGCGCTTTTTCTTAAATAAAGGAGAATCCGGATGAAATTAGGTTTTATTGGAACGGGAAATCTTGCAAGCGCAATTCTCAAAGGTGTTGTTGCTTCCGGGAAAGCTGACCCGCAGGAAATTTTGATTTTTGATTTAAACACTCAGAAGCTTGAAAGGCTCGCCGAAGAGCTTTCTGTGTGTATTGCAGGCAGCGCAAAAGATGTTGCTTTTAACTGTGATAACATTGTTATTGCGGTTAAACCCAAGGATTTTGCATCGCTTGCCGATGATATAAAAGCCGAAGCAAAAGAAAACAATCCTTTGATTATTTCAACCGCCGCCGGAACGGAAACGGCAAAAATCGTTTCTCTTTTCGGCTTTGCCGCAAAGACGGTGCGCATTATGCCAAATATCAATGCCGCAGTCGGGGAATCCATGACAGCCGTTTGTTCTTCGGAAAATGTTTCGTGCGAAGAAAAAGAGTTTGTTCTTGAACTTTGCTCCTGCTTCGGAAAAGCAATTCTTCTCGATGAAAAATACTTTTCGGCATTTACGGCAATTGCAGGCTCAGCGCCGGCTTTTGCATATATGTTTGCGGATGCACTTGCAAATGCAGGGATTAAATACGGAATCCCTGCCCAAACAGCGCAGGATATAGCTGCACAGATGCTTTTCGGCTCTGCCAAGCAGCTGTTGGAAAGCCCTCTTACCGTCAGCGAGCTAATAAGAAATGTTTGCTCACCTGGCGGAACAACAATTGAGGGTGTGTGCTCTCTCAAAGAAAACGGTTTTGAAAATGCTGTTATAAAAGCTGTTGACAAAACCGTTGAAAAAGATAAGGCTATGTCGGCAAGCAAATAGCAAAGGGGATAATTATGGACTTATTGATTTTGAATTCTCTTGAAAAAGTTTTTTCGGATGAAAAACCTAATATTTCGGATATAAAGGTTATTCCGATGCTTAAAAACGAGCGTATGTCATTCCAGGCGGCTTTCTGTCCCGAAAAGGACGGAAAAATAATTGCTTCTCTCGGCGGAATTCTTGCCGATGTTTCGAAGATTTTTCTTGTTAAATACATACCGGTAGGAACTGCCTGTTATGACGATGTGGATGATTTTTATCTTCGCAAAACTTCGGGTATGTATCCCGATTATCTTCTTCCCGTGAAAGGCGAAATCGCAGTTGAAAAGGATAAGTGGTACAGCCTTTGGGTAGAGATTGCTCCAGAAGGGAAGTTCACAGGCAAAAACTCCGTGGCCGTTGATATTAAAGGTGATCTGACAGCTTATGCAGAGGTTGAAATTGAAATAATCGACTCCGAATTGCCGGAGCAGGAAATTGTTTACACCAACTGGTATCATGCGGATTGTCTTTGCAATTACTATAATATCAAGCCCTTTACAGATGAATTCTGGCGCATTAACAAAAATTATATCAGAACGGCAGTTAAACACGGAATGAACTGCATCCTGACCCCGCTTTTCACACCTCCTCTCGACACAAAGGTCGGCGGCGAAAGAAAGACCGTGCAGCTTGTCAAAGTGCATAAAAGAGGCGGTAAGTATTTGTTTGATTTTACGAATCTCAGAAAGTGGATATCATTATGCCATGAGTGCGGTATCCGATATTTCGAGATGAGCCATCTTTTCACTCAGTGGGGCGCAAAGCATGCTCCTAAAATTGTTGCAACCGACAGAAAAGGCAGAGAAAAGAAGATTTTCGGTTGGTTCACGAGAACTTCGAGCAAGAAATATGATAAGTTTCTTCGCCAGTTTTCAAAGGAACTGTTAAAGGTTATTGATTCTGAAAATATCCGTGAAAATTGCTTCTTCCATGTTTCAGATGAACCCGGAATTCATCATCTCAAAACATATAAACGCCGAGCAAAACTTATTGAAGAATGTTTCCCCGGTTTCAAGGTGATTGACGCTCTTTCTGATTATGATTTCTATGAAACGGGAGCGGTCAAAAATCCTATTCCCTCTGAAGACCATATTGAACCCTTTATCGGAAATGTTCCCGAATTGTGGACATATTACTGCTGCGGTCAGTGTGATAACTATGTTCCCAACAGATTTGTTTCAATGCCGTCGCTGCGCAACCGTATTCTCGGCGTTCTTCTCTATAAATACGATATCAAGGGCTTTTTGCAATGGGGCTATAATTTCTATAATCTTCAGTATTCCGTCAAGGCAATAAATCCCTACAAAACAACCGATGCGGGCGGAAGCTTCCCTTCGGGTGACTCGTTCGTGGTTTATCCCGCCGATAACGGAGAAGCCATAGAATCTCTTCGTCTTAAGGTTTTCTATGATGCATTCCAGGATTTGTCGGCGTTGAAGGCTCTCGAAAAGAAAATCGGCAGAGAAAAGGTAATTGGAATTCTTGAAAAGGACCTTGAAAAACCCTTGACTTTCAAGGAGTATCCACGCGATGATAACTGGCTTCTTTCCGTGCGTGAAAAGGTCAATAATATGCTTAAGGAGAATTGATATGCCTATTATTTTTGACAGCGAAAAAAAGATTTTTAAGCTTGATACCGCAACCTCAAGCTATGTTTTTGAAATATATGAGCAGAATTATCTTGTTCATCTCTATTACGGCGCAAAAATCCCCGACTATAACCTTTCCGAGTTCCGCTATACCGGTGGATTTGCATCATTCAGTCCCAATAATATAAAGGTTGATGACTGGCGCTTCTCGCCCGATATCAACCCCTTTGAATATTCGGGCAACGGCGCGGGCGATTTCAGAACCTCTGCAATTTCAATCAAAAATGCAGACGGCAACAACACAACCGACATGAGATATGTTTCGCATAAAATTTATTCGGGCAAACCTGCAATAGAAGGACTTCCCGCTCTTTATGTTGAGTCTGATAATGAGGCAACAACTCTTGAGCTTCTTACCGAAGACTCTGTAACAGGCATTCAGACCGTGCTTTATTATACCGTTTTCGAAAAGCTCGGTGCAATGACAAGAAGCGTTAAGGTTATCAATAATTCAGATAAAACCGTTGAAATCGAAAAGGTGATGAGCACCTGCGTTGATTTCCACACAAGCGATTACGAAATGCTCAGCCTTTATGGAAGATGGGGCAAGGAGAGAGCGCTTGAAAGACGCGCACTTGCTCACGGCAGGCAGCTTGTTTCAAGCAAAAGAGGCTCATCAAGCCATCATCATAATCCCTTTGCGGCGATTGTTGACAAGGGCGCAACCGAAGATTACGGCAATGCTTACGGCTTCAACCTTGTTTACAGCAGTAATTTTGTTTTTGAGGCTGAGGTTAATCAGAATGCCGGCACAAGAGTTGTTATGGGCATCAATCCCGAAAACTTTGGCTGGCAGCTGAAAGCGGGCGAATATTTCTGCTCGCCTGAGGTCGTTATGGTTTATACTCCCGACGGTATCGGCGAAATGAGCCGCATTTTTCACAGACTTTACAGAAAGCATCTTATCCGCGGAAAGTGGAAGAATATCAAACGCCCGCTTCTTATTAACAACTGGGAAGCAACCGGCATGGATTTCACGGGCGATCAGCTTGTAATCTTTGCAGAAAGAGCAAAGGAGCTTGGCATTGAAATGCTTGTTATGGATGACGGATGGTTCGGCGACAGAAATTCCGACCGCAGCGGCTTGGGTGATTGGCAGGTTAACGAAGAAAAGCTCGGCGGTTCTCTTGCTGAATTTGTTAATAAGATTAATGCGCTCGGCATTAAATTCGGCATCTGGTATGAGCCCGAAATGATTTCGCGCGACAGCAATCTCTACCGTGCGCACCCCGATTGGTGCCTTCACGTTCCAAACAGAGAAAAGTCAATCGCACGCCATCAGTATGTTTTGGATTATTCAAGGCAGGATGTCCGCGATTATGTTTTCGGCGAGATGTATAAGGTTCTTTCAAGCTGCAAGATAGACTATCTTAAGTGGGATTTCAACCGCAATCTTTCCGAGGTTGGCTCGGCAATCCTCCCTCCCGAACAGCAAAAAGAGGTGTTCCACCGTTTTGTGCTCGGCACATATGATGTTATGGACAGACTGACTGAAGCCTTCCCCGATATGCTTATCGAAAACTGTTCGGGCGGCGGAGGACGCTTTGACCCCGGTACGCTCTATTTCTCACCACAGATTTGGACGAGCGACAACACCGACCCCATTGAGCGTTTGACCATTCAGTTCGGCACATCGCTTTGCTATCCCGCATCAACAATGGGCGCCCATGTTTCCGCTTCAAGGCGCACGGGTTATGACACAAAGGGAAATGTTGCTCTCTGGGGCTCTTTTGGCTATGAGCTTGACCCCAACAAATTCACCGACGAAGAGAAGAGAATAGTTAAACGCCAGGTCAAAGAATATCACAAGTATTATGATGTTATTCATTTCGGTGACCTTTACAGACTTGTAACTCCTTTTGAAAATCCATACAGAGTTGCATGGGAGTTTGTTTCCGAGGATAAAAACGAGGCTCTTCTCACAAGCGTTATTATGAGAGAGCCTGCAGACAGAGCATTCTATATCAAATTAAAAGGACTTGACCCAGATAAGTATTATATTGACGAGGATACCGACGAAATCTATTCGGGTGCACTCCTTATGAATGCGGGTCTTGCTTTCACGTCGCTCAGAAATGATGACGGCGACAGTTTTGTAAAGTATTTTAAAGCAGTTGAGTAAACAATAGCAAAATCCCCTGAAAAAGAAAACTCTTTTTCAGGGGATTCAAATTGTTTTATTTCTTCTTTTTTACCGCTTTGATTATTCCTGCAACGCCCGTGACCGCCGCCGCAACAATTGCTGCCTCTTTAACCGCGGTCACAACCTGTGAAACGCTTGTGGGTGCATATGTATAAAGCGCGAACTTAGCTTTGTTTTCAACCTCTTTTCCGCAAAGCTCTCTGAAGGTGAGTGTTCTTGTTTCATATTTTCCGCATTCCTCAATTTCAAAAATGCGGACCCCTCGTTTATAGCCCGGTCCGTAAACGTTAAAGCCTGCGCCTTGCGTATATCCGAGGTCAATCCCTTTATAATTTGCAACAAAGCTGTTGTTATGGTCATGGCCGACATAAAGACCGAGGACATCGCCTTTTTCAAGAAAAGCGTCGATTTCGCCGCTGTTTGCGAAAGGCGCAGCTGGGGATTCAAGCATGAAGTCGCGCAGGCCGCTTGACTGGGGGTCAAGCGCGTAGAATTCATTTTTGTGGTTACCGTAAGCGCGCACACAACCTTTTGTGAAACGTTTAACGCGCTTGATAACATCAAAATATTCGGGAGTGGGGATGTGCTGAAATGCAAGCGAAGGCAGAGGAGATTCGTATGAATCTCTGACAGAGCGATACCAGTCAAGCTGACCTGGATTCAATCCGCTGTAGCCTCCGTCAGCAGCCTTTGAGTGTGTGTCGAAAAGATAGACAAGAAATTTGTCTCCGATGCTCAGGCAGAAGGTTCCCTTGTCGTCTTCACATGCCGAATCGGCATAAACAAACATCGGTGACTGTTTGTATATTTCAAACTGTTCGTTGTTTTTGAGAGCCGCTTCTCCGTCGTGGTTGCCGAAAGTCATGGTGAAGTGAATGCCCCTGTCCTCAATCGGTTTTATAAGTGCTTTTATTGTTGATTCAACCTTTGCCTTGCCCGGTTCGCCCATGAAGAAAGAGGAATATCCTTTTATCTGGTCGCCTGTGAAAACAACAAGATCCGGCTTTTCGGCATCCAGCGCGGCGGAAATCAATTTGATTGTGTCGGGTGATACGGAAGGGATTTCTTGAGTGTCGGCAATCTGCATTATTTTAAATCTTCCGTTTCTGAAATTCAGTTCCTTGTTCTGCATAAATTCACCTCATATACAAAAACCGCCGAAGGGGATTCGGCGGTTTGTTTGTTTTTATTTGTGGCTGCTGAAGCCGTATTTGTCAAGAAGTTTGTGGATTCTGTCCTTGGGGTCAAGAAGTCCGCTGATGGATTCGTCATGGTTGAGTGTGTCAATGATGTATGAGCAGTATTTTGACATGTCAACGCTTACATACCATTCTCTTGAAAGAAGCTCGGGTGATGAATAAATAAGGTTGGTTGTGAAAACTTTATCGATAAGTCCGTTTGCATAAGCTCTGTCAAAGGTGTCAAGACCGTTGCAGAAAAGACCGAATGAGGAGCAGATAAAAATTCTGTTTGCCTTGAGTTCCTTGAGCTTTGTTGCAACTTCAATCATTGAATCACCGGAAGAAATCATGTCGTCGATAATGATAACGTCTTTGCCTTCAACGTTTGTGCCGAGAAATTCATGGGCAACGATGGGGTTTCTGCCGTCGATGATAACAGAATAATCGCGGCGCTTATAGAACATGCCGAGGTCAAGACCAAGAACGTTTGAGAAATAGATGCATCTGCCCATGCCGCCTTCGTCGGGCGAAATAACCATCATGTGATTGTTGTCAATATTAAGGTCGGGGATGTTTTTGCACATTGCCTTTATCATCTGATAAACGGGCTGAACGTTTTCAAATCCGCTTTGAGGAATAGCGTTGTGAACTCTGGGGTCATGAGCATCAAATGTGATGATGTTTTCAACGCCGTAGTTGATGCAAAGCTCGCGCAGCATGTCGGCGCAGTCAAGGGACTCTCTGCTGGAGCGTCTGTGCTGTCTGCCTTCAAAGTCGGAGGCCAAGCGGGCTTAGGAAGACAAGA
>JAZNSX010000005.1:0-9181 GCA_045591425.1 Acutalibacteraceae bacterium
CTGCCGTCAGACAGGTTTCGCAATGCTCGCTGAAACAAACACTCAAGAAGTTATGGACCTCGGTGCTGTTGCTCACCTTGCATCAATCAAGGGCAGAGTTCCCTTCATCAACTTCTTCGACGGTTTCCGTACATCCCACGAGCTCCAGAAGATTGCTGTCTGGGATTTTGAGGACCTCAAGGAAATGTGCGACATGGACGCTGTTGAAGCATTCCGCAAGAGAGCTCTCAACCCCGAGAGACCCGTTATGCGCGGTTCACACGAAAACGGCGACATCTTCTTCCAGCACAGAGAAGCTTGCAACGCTTACTATGATGCTCTTCCCGCTATCGTTGAAGAATACATGGATAAGGTTAACGCAAAGCTCGGCACAAACTACAAGCTCTTCAACTACTACGGCGCTCCCGATGCTGAAAAGGTTATCGTTGCTATGGGTTCAATCTGCGACGTAGCAGAAGAAGTTATCGACTATCTTACCGCTAAAGGTGAGAAGGTTGGTCTTGTTAAGGTTCGTCTTTACAGACCCTTCTCAGCAGAGAAGCTTGCAGAAGCTATCCCCGCAACAGCAAAGAAGATTGCTGTTCTCGACAGAACAAAGGAACCCGGCTCACTCGGCGAGCCCCTCTTCCTTGACGTTGTTGCCGCTCTTGCTGCAACCGGCAGAACAGGCATCCAGGTAATCGGCGGCCGCTACGGTCTCGGCTCAAAGGATACTCCTCCCTCAAGCATCTTCGCAGTATACGATGAGCTTGCAAAGGATGCTCCCAAGGCTCAGTTCACTCTCGGCATTACCGACGACGTTACAAACCTTTCTCTCGAAGAGAAGGAAGCTCCCAACACCGCAGCAGAAGGCACAATCGAGTGCAAGTTCTGGGGTCTCGGCGGCGACGGTACAGTTGGTGCTAACAAAGACTCAATCAAGATCATCGGCGACCATACCGACAAGTACGTTCAGGCTTACTTCCAGTATGACTCAAAGAAGACCGGCGGTATCACAATTTCTCACCTCCGTTTCGGCGACAGCCCCATCAAGTCCCCCTACTACATCAACAAGGCAGACTTCGTTGCTTGCCACAACCCCTCATATGTTGAAAAGGGCTACAAGATGGTTAACGACGTTAAGCCCGGCGGTGTTTACCTCATCAACTGCCAGTGGAATGCTGATGAACTCGCAGCAAAGCTTCCCGCAGAAGCTAAGAGATACATTGCTAAGAACAATGTTCAGCTTTATACAGTTAACGCTATCGACCTTGCAGCTCAGATCGGTCTCGGCAAGAGAACCAACACCGTTCTTCAGTCAGCTTTCTTTGCTCTTTCAAACGTTCTTCCCAAGGAAGAAGCTATCGGCTACATGAAAGAAAAAGCACAGAAGTTCATGAAGAAGGGCAAGGAAATCGTTGAAATGAACGAAAAGGCTATTGACGCAGGTGCAACAGCATTCGTTAAGATCGACGTTCCCGCAGATTGGGCAAACGCAGCCGATGACGCAGCTCCCGAAGCATCAAAGGGTGCAGAGAAGCTCGTTAAGATGGTTGACGGCATTATGAAGCCCGTTGGTCTTATGAACGGCGATTCACTTCCCGTTTCCGCATTTGTTGACCATGCAGACGGCACATTCGAGCAGGGCGCTTCCGCTTATGAAAAGAGAGGCGTTGCAGTTATGGTTCCCGCATGGGACGGCGCAACCTGCGCACAGTGCAACAAGTGCTCCTATGTTTGCCCCCACGCAACAATCAGACCCTATGCTCTCACAGCTGAAGAAGCTGCTGCCGCTCCTGCCAACGCAATCATCGTTGACAAGAAGGGTAAGGGCAAGGATTCATATAAGTACACACTCGCTGTTTCTCCCCTCGATTGTATGGGATGCGGCGTTTGCGTAGGCGTATGCCCCACAAACTCACTCAAGATGGTTTCAAGAGAGAGCCAGGACGATATGCAGCCCGTATTCGATTACATGGTTGAAAACGTAACCGTTAAGGCTGACCTTGCAGATAACACCGTTATCGGCAGCCAGTACAAGACTCCTCTCCTTGAGTTCTCAGGCTCATGCGCAGGCTGTGCTGAAACAGCTTATGCACGCCTTATCACTCAGCTCTTCGGCGACAGAATGTACATTTCAAACGCAACAGGCTGTTCATCAATCTGGGGCGGTCCCGCAGCAACATCACCCTACACAGTTAACAAGAAGGGTCAGGGCCCCGCATGGGCTAACTCCCTCTTCGAAGATAACGCAGAGCACGGCTACGGCATGTACCTTGGCCAGAACGCTATCCGCAACAGCCTTATCGCTAAGGTTAAGGAAGTTGCAGCAGCAGACTGCGCAACAGAAGAAATCAAGGCAGCTGCAGCCGCTTACCTTGACACAGTTAACGACGGCGCAAAGAACGGCGCAGCAACAGAAGCTCTTGTTGCAGCTCTCGAAGGCTGTGACTGCGCAACATGCAAAGAAATCCTTGCAAGCAAGGAATATCTTGCTAAGAAGTCCGTTTGGATCTTCGGCGGCGACGGCTGGGCATACGACATCGGCTTCGGCGGCGTTGACCACGTTCTTGCAGCAGGCGAAGATGTAAACATCATGGTATTCGATACAGAAGTTTACTCCAACACCGGCGGCCAGGCTTCCAAGGCTTCCAACATCGGTCAGGTTGCTCAGTTCGCAGCAGCAGGTAAGGGCATCGCTAAGAAGAGCCTTGCTGAAATCGCAATGAGCTACGGCTATGTTTACGTTGCACAGATTGCTATGGGCGCTGATGCTAACCAGACCATCAAGGCTATTGCAGAAGCAGAAGCTTATAACGGTCCCTCAATCATCATCGCTTACGCACCCTGCGAAATGCACTCAATCAAGGGCGGCATGGTTAACTGCCAGGCTGAAATGAAGAAGGCTGTTGACTGCGGCTACTGGAACATGTTCCGTTACAACCCCGCACTCAAGGCAGAAGGCAAGAATCCCTTCACCATCGACAGCAAGCCCGCAACAGGCAGCTACAGAGAATTCCTTCTCAACGAAGCTCGTTATTCATCACTTACACGCTCCTTCCCCGAAAGAGCAGAAGAACTCTTCGCTCTTGCTGAGAAGACAGCAGTTGAGAGATATGACCATCTTCTTCGTCTTAAGGATCTCTATGCTCCCAAGGCTGACTAATCCTTAAATAAAATTAACGGCTCGGTTCTTCGGAACCGGGCCGTTTTTGTTATATATAATATTATTTCAGTTTTTCGCCATTGAATTCATAAGCTCTATAACCAGCCTTTTATCTCTTTCTGAAAGAGAAGTGAATTTTTTGAAAGCCTCGCTGCTTAAATATTCACTCTGACCCATTGCCGAGCCTGCAACCAAATAAGACATATCCCCGTCGAGAACCTCGCAAATTTCCGAAAGCGTTTCAAGGCTTATTTTGGTTATTCCCCTCTCAATCTGACTGATATATCCTACGCTCACATCTATATGCTCCGCAAGCCACTCCTGTGTTTTGCCTGCCGCCTTTCTTGTTTCTTTTATACGCGAGCCAATCAAATTAAAATCAACACTCATTACTATCACCTCAACTATATTTTGATAGTAATAGCTAAAATTTAACAGACATCTATAACTGTAATTTTAGTTATTGCTCTTGATTTAATGTGTTTTATATGGTATAGTGAAGTTGAGAAACAGTAATTCTTGTTTGACACATTCAAAGAATTGTGATATATAAGAATTACAGAGCTCATGTGTTCACAAAATATAAAGGAGGTAATATCTTGAAAAAGCTGATTTCTCTTGTTCTTACAATTGTTTTGTGTTTCGGTGCGTTTGGCATTACCGCATGCGCCGAAGAACAATCGGATGCTGTTCTGACAGAAGCTGCCGTTCTTTATTCTCCCTTAACAAGCCGAATAGTGTTTAACTATTTTCCGATGCTTTCCGGCACAATCCTTAAACTGACCTATTCGAACGGCAAAACCGAAACTGCTGTTGTAAAACTAACCTCTGAGGGATATGCCGCAAACGGCTATCAGGTCACGTTATCTCCGTTTGTTCATTATCCTGCCATTGGTTTAATGGCTAATTACGGATTTAAAACTACTTATTTTTTTTTGGAAAACGGTGAAATTTCTGTTGCCGCAAATTTCAACGCATTTTATGTTATGCCTCTTGGAGAATTTCTGTATATGATTGGCAAATTTATTGATTTTTAAGGAGGATTTGTATATGCAAGCAATATTTAACAAAATTATCTCATGGTTTATGTCTTTAATTTTTTCTATCCTCAGCTTTATTCCCGGCGCAATTGAACCGGTTCCCATTTCCGAAGCAACTGTCACGAGCAACAACAGCCCCTACTTGCTCGGTGCAGATGAAAGCTGGAAGGTTTTTTCAAGCTATGATGAATTTTCCGAATTCTTTGAAAAAGCTTCAGCTTGCGAAGCAAAAAACTATGCCGAAACTGTTGAAGCCTCTGTTTTTGAAAAAAGCAACATTGCCGTTATCAATTCAGTTCATCCTGACGGCGGCGGCTCCGCTCATGTAACCTCCGCTCAGGAAATTGGCAACTCTCTTGAAATAAAATATGTTAATGTTGAGCAAACATCACTCGGTTCAACCACCGCCTTACAAAGCAGCATTATTTTTATTGAAACAAGCAAAAGAGTTTCTCTTGTCAACACCGAGTACAGCGGCGAACTCAAAATTCCTTTCATGCTTAAATCAAGCTTCGGCAATCTTATGCGCATTGTTGGCGGCGCAATCCCCGGCTGCGAAGCCGGCAACACCCTCGTTTTCTCCGACTATGAAAGCTGGAAAAGTTTTGCCGCTTCAAACAGAATCGGAGGCAATTCTAACGGCATGTTAACCGAAAGCTTTTTTAACAGCTACAACCTTGTTGTTGGAGTTGTTTGGGTGCCGGATACTGGCAGCTATATCAAAGTCAGCTCCCCGATAATTGCAGAAGGTGAAACCGAGCTTGATTATTGGTGCGTGCGTGAACCCGGTGTACATGCTCAAATGGTAAGCTGCAACACCATTCTGATTGCTGCCGAAAAATCAGTTGAAAGCATTACTCTGAGCAAAAACACTTTCGATATCCCGTTCTGCCTCAACGGCAAAATTCCCAATGTGTAAGCAGTAAAGAACCCGCCTTTTTGGCGGGTTCTTATTTTACATATTCAGAATAAAAATCGCCAGATTAAGATAGCCTGCAAAGGTCACCCAAAGCAGATACGGTATCTGAAGAATCGCCGCGAGAGGGCTGACCTTTCTGAATTTCAGAATCATAATCAGAATAACCGCCCAGAGAAGCAGCAGCCAGATGAAGGCGAACAGAAAAGCCCGCATATTAAAGAAAATTATGCTCCAGAAGAAGTTCAGAAACAGATTTATCGCATAAACAATCAGCGCCTCTCTGACTTCCCTCGGCTGTTCATCTTTTTTGTTATAAACAAGTGCCGCGCCGATACCCATAAGTATGTAAAGTATTGTCCACACTATCGGGAACAGAACCGACGGCGGCGCAAGCGGCGGCTGAACGATATCCGAATAGATATCCATGCTGCCGCGTGTCAGCAGCGCCGAAAGCGCGCCAACACCCAACGCGATTGCAATTGAAATAACAAACGGCTTGATTTTCTTCCACACAAATATCACCTCGGGATATTCTATGTGCGCATAATGCAAAAAATGCCCCGGTATAGTTTGCCTACCCTATAGGGGAGGTGGATTTTGCAAAGCAAAAGACGGAGGGGTTTATTTATAAAAAGCAATAAAATATGTTAAAGAACGCAAAAACCAACCTTACTCAGTCCTACGACTATAAACCCTCAGAAACATAGTCGCACTACCTTCCTTGGAGCGTCGGTATTGCTCCTTGTTTCTTCACCTCAGCACCTTGCTTTATCCGCCACCGGCGGCGCTTCGGTGCTTCGCCCCTCAAGAGGGAGCCTTTTTAAAAAACGATAACTATTCAATTACAACAAAAAATGCCCCGTACCGATTGGTACGGGGCTTGATTGTTATTACTTGCTGTATTTTGAGCGGGGAAGATAGTGAGTATGAAGAACCTCGTGAGCGATGTGGCTGCCGGGCTTCTCGAAATACTCAGCATAAACAGTCTTGACAGCTTCGCTTTCGTGGCTCTTTCTGAGAGGAAGATTCTTGTCTGCCTCATAGAGTGCCTTGCCTCTGAGACCCTTAAGGTCACCAAAGTTGTGAACGCTTGGGGGCTGTGCGGGCTGCCCGCCCCCGTTTACGCAGCCGCCGGGGCAAGCCATGATTTCAACGAAGTGATAATCAGCTGTTCCGTTCTTAATCTTTTCCATAACAGTCTGGGCATTCTTAAGTCCGCTTGCTGCGCAAACCTTGATTTCCATGCCTGCAACTGTGTAGGTTGCTTCCTTGAGACCCTCTGTGCCTCTGACCTCTGTGAAGTCAAGGCTCTTGAGCTCTTCGCCTGTGAGAGTTTCAACAGCAGTTCTGAGAGCAGCTTCCATAACGCCGCCTGTTGCGCCGAAGATAACGCCTGCGCCTGTGCCTTCGCCGAGAGGATTGTCAAATTCTTCATCGGGAAGAGCGTTGAAGCTGATGCCTGCGGTTTCAATCATTCTTGCAAGCTCGCGGGTGGTGAGAGCGTAGTCAACATCGGGGTAACCGCTTGCGGACTGGTCTTCTCTGCCGCACTCAAACTTCTTGGCTGTGCAGGGCATGATGCTGACAACAACGATGTCCTTGGGGTCAAGGTTCATCTTCTTTGCATACCATGTCTTGGTTACTGCGCCGAACATCTGCTGAGGTGACTTGCAGCTTGAAAGATGAGCAAGCTGGTCGGGATAATAGTGCTCGCAATACTTAACCCAGCCGGGTGAGCAGGATGTGATGAGGGGAAGAGCACCGCCGTTGTTGATTCTGTCAAGAAGCTCCGTTGCTTCTTCCATGATTGTGAGGTCGGCGGAGAAATCTGTGTCAAATACCTTGTTGAAGCCGAGGCGGCGAAGAGCTGCTACCATCTTGCCGGTAACGTTTGTGCCGATTTCGTTGCCGAAAGCTTCGCCGAGAGTAACTCTGATTGAAGGAGCTGTGTTAACAACAACATACTTCTCGGGGTCGTTGATTGCTGCAAATACCTTTGCGGTGTCATCCTTCTCATAGATTGCGCCAACGGGGCAGTGAACGATGCACTGACCGCAGGATACGCATGAAAAATCGTTGAGGGGAAGCTCGAAGGGAGAAGCGATATGAGTGTCAAAGCCTCTTGCGCTTGCGCCGATAACGCTGATAGCCTGATTGTCGCAGGCTGCAACGCAGCGACGGCAGAGGATGCACTTGCTGTTGTCACGAATCATGTGAGCAGCCGAATCGTCATACTGAGCTTCGGGATAAGCGCCTTCATACTTGGTTGCATCTTCAACGCCGTAATCCTTGCAGAGCTTCTGAAGCTCGCAGTTGCCGCTGCGAACGCAGGTGAGGCAAGCCTTGTTATGAGTTGAAAGAACGAGCTCAAGGTTTGTCTTGCGGCTCTTTCTTACCTTTTCGCTGTTTGTGAAAACTTCCATTCCCTCGTTAACGGGGAAAACGCAGGCAGCAACAAGTGAGCGGGCGCCCACAACTTCTACCATACACATACGGCATGCGCCGATTTCGTTCATTTCCTTAAGATAGCAGAGTGTGGGAATTTCAACTCCCGCATATCTTGCAGCCTCAAGGATTGTGATGCCCTTGGGAACGCTCAGGGGCATATTGTTTATTTTAATGTTTACCATTTCCATTATAGTATGCCTCCTCTATTAGCCTTTAATGATTGCGCCGAACTTACATGAATCCATACAAGCACCGCACTTGATGCACTTGGTTGTGTCGATAACGTGAGGATTCTTGACTGTGCCGCTGATTGCGCCAACGGGGCACTTTCTTGAGCAGAGAGTACAGCCCTTACACTTGTCAGCAACGATTGAGTAGTTGAGAAGTCCCTTACATACGCCTGCGGGGCACTTCTTGTCAACAACGTGAGCGATATATTCCTCACGGAAGAACTTGAGTGTTGCAAGAACGGGGTTGGGAGCAGTCTGGCCAAGGCCGCAGAGTGAGTTTTCTTTGATGTAATATGCAAGCTCTTCAAGCTTGTCGATATCTTCAAGAGTGCCGTTGCCTTCGGTAATCTTTTCAAGAATTTCCATCATGCGCTTTGTACCGATACGGCAGGGAGCGCACTTGCCGCAGGATTCGTCAACGGTGAAGTCAAGGAAGAACTTTGCAATGTCAACCATGCAGTTGTCTTCGTCCATAACGATAAGACCGCCCGAACCCATCATGCAGCCGATAGCTGTGAGGTTATCATAGTCAATCTTTGTATCAATAAGGCTTGCGGGGATGCAGCCGCCGGAGGGCCCGCCTGTCTGAGCAGCCTTGAACTTTTTGCCGTTGGGGATGCCGCCGCCGATGTCATAGATAACTTCGCGAAGGGTTGTACCCATGGGAATTTCAACAAGGCCTGTGTTTTCAATCTTGCCGCCGAGAGCGAATACCTTTGTGCCCTTTGATTTCTCTGTGCCCATTGATGCGAACCAATCAGCGCCCTTGAGAATAATCTGGGGAATGTTTGCAAAGGTTTCAACGTTGTTTTCTGTTGTGGGCTTGCCGAAAAGGCCCTTAACTGCGGGATAGGGAGGTCTGGGTCTGGGCTCGCCTCTGTTGCCTTCGATTGAGGTCATAAGAGCTGTTTCTTCACCGCAAACGAATGCGCCTGCGCCAAGACGGATGTGAAGATCAAAGTCAAAGCCTGAATCAAAGATGTTTTTGCCGAGAAGACCGTATTCCTTAGCCTGGTCGATTGCCTTCTGAAGGCGGGCAACGGCGATGGGATACTCTGCACGGACATATACATAACCTTCGGTTGCGCCTGTTGCGTAGCCGCAGATTGTCATAGCTTCGATAAGGCAGTGGGGGTCACCTTCAAGAACGGAACGGTCCATGAATGCGCCGGGATCGCCTTCGTCAGCGTTACAAACAACATATTTCTGGTCAGCACTGTTGGCTGCTGTGAAGCCCCACTTGAGACCTGTGGGGAACCCGCCGCCGCCTCTGCCGCGGAGACCTGAATCCTTGACAACCTGAACAACTTCTTCGGGCTTCATCTCTGTGAGAACCTTACCGAGAGCTGCATAGCCGTCCATAGCGATATATTCGTCAATATTTTCGGGGTCGATAAGA
>JAZNSX010000006.1:0-28897 GCA_045591425.1 Acutalibacteraceae bacterium
AGTCAAGGATGATGAAGAAACTCCAAAAACTTCACCCATATTAAAAACAGTCTTAATCTGCTTAGCTGTCGCCGCAGTTATTGTTACAATTGGAAGCATTATAGTTCTTTCGGTGGTAAAGCCATGACAAACAGAATAAAAGAATTACGAAAGCAACACGGATACAGACAAGAAGATTTGGCTGAAGCATTAAACGTATCCCGACAAACAATTATTGCCATTGAGAATGACAAGTATAACCCGACTCTTGAATTAGCTATGAAACTTGCACGGTATTTAAATACAACAGTAGAAGAACTCTTTATTTTAGAAGCGTGACATAAAAAATCCGAGGTTTATACGACCTCGGATTTTTTGCTTAATATTTTTCTATAAGAGAATATTGCTTCAAACACACAATTTGGGGCTGTTCAATTCACTGGTACTAATTTTATTTTGTCATATTTGAAAGACGAAAAGCGATGCTAAAAATTCAATAATGCTGTTAAAAAATGCGGTTATATCTGCAACAAGCTTTTCAAAGAAACTGAGTTCAGGCTCTTCGGGTGATTCGGGAGCAATGAGCACATACTTATAGGAGCTGCTTTGACCGCCGAGAGCCGAGATACCGTCCCATTCCGTTGCGTTTTCAGCACTTGTATCTGTACTAACAATAATATATGGTGTTGCATAGCCTTCGGGACTAATTTCGTTAACAGAATAGATTGCGGATTTTTCGCCGACTGCTTCGACATAAGCATTGCTTGAAACAGCGAGGTTTCCTATTGCAAGACCATGACTTTGCTTTGATGTGTCAGCCGTTGCAATAATCTGAGCATTACCCCCGATTGCAACACTGCCGTCGGAGTAAATTCCCGCGGAGTATTCTTCCGACGCTTTGCCTGCGGTTGCCGTAAGCTTTGAGTTACCGTTAACTGTGCTTGAGTTATACATATAAATTCCTGCCGAACGTGCAACGCCATTCCCCGCAAGGGCATCAATAATCGTGTTTCCTGTTACGGTCGCCTCTGTAACAGCCACTCCGTATGCATATTCAGCATCTCCGCCTATTGCCTCAATATTCACATCTTGATCTGCAGAGAAACTTTCCGAATATAATCCGCAAGAAATTACTTTTGCATCTGCCGATTTAAGAGCAACAGATACATTTCCCGAAAAATCTGCTGTTGATTCTGAATAAAGACCAAACGAGGTGTTGCCGCTTGATGCTGAAGCTTCGATTCTGCCGTCACTTACAGAGATACCTTCTATATGGATTCCACAAGAAGCAGAGCTTACTGAGGTGTTGCCTGTTCCGATTACTTCACCGCCGTCCATTATAAATACCGAACATTCTATACCCACCGAAGACCCGTTGCTTCTGTTAGAAATACCTTCAAGTTTTGCTCCACATCCCGATTTCATAAAAATTCCTTGCGCAAGAATGCCCCAAGAATTACCTTCGGCTGTGCCGCCGATACCCTTTATGCTTGCCTCTCCATCAATATCAATGCGGTCATTTACACATATGCCAACGCTGTCGTCCTGAACGCTTCCGTCATCAAGTTCTGTTGCACTGCCGCCAATACCTATAAGAGTTGCAGTACCACTGATATAAATATCGTTTGCTTCAATGCCTGCTACGGCACAGGAGCTGTAGGGATAACAATCATCACCGCCTCTGATTTCTCCCGATTCAGCAGTAACCCGAGCATTATCAGAGATAATGAGAGCAGCATCATTGTTTGAGTAGTCAATAAAAATACCGATTGTTGCTCTGCTTGTATTACCCGATTTGGCGTTGAGTTTTGCTTCGTTGCATACAGTGATGCTATTATCACTATAAACGGCTATACTTTGTTCGCCGTCGCCTGCACTTGCATTGAACTGAGCGTTATCACAAATTGTAATAGAGCCGTTTTTCGCCTTGAGGGCATAATTATCAACATTGCCAACTTCATATCCGGAGATTTTCCTTGCAGTTGAAAGACAGACAACTGCATTGCCGCTTACTTCTACATTTCCGTTAATTTCTGCGGCAAGGTGAGCAATTTCAGTTGTATCAACGGTAAGCTGTGCGTTATCGGAAACTTTCAGACCTGCTGAGTATACACCTGTGCCCGTAATTCTCATATTCACGTTTGCGCTATCTTTAAATGTAACTGTACCGTTTTCGGTAACAAAACCGTAGAAAAGTTGAAGCTCGGGTGTGTTAAGATTAATCTGCACCGAATTGCTAGCGGAAATATTAGTTGCAGATACCGCAAAACACCCGATTTCCTCATCGTTTGTAAAACTTATACTGCCGTTGCCGACAATATTAATGTCGCTGACACTCGCAAAAGCAACAAAACCGCCGGTTACGGTGTTTTCGCCAATTAATTCAATGTCAAGCTTTCCGCCGGCAAGAATAACAGCAGTTAAGCTGTCAAAATCAACGGTCTTGCTCAAATTCTTTGCATTGTTGAGAGTGAGTTTTGCATTGGTATCTGCTGTTGCAGGGACAAATTTAACATTATAATTTTCTTCTGTTGCGTTTTCAGCAGAGATGCCGCCATTTGCCGTAAGATAGTATCCTTCACTTATAAGAGTTCCTGCCACATAAAATTCTGTTTCGGTAAGAGTATCCGAATCGACTGCTGATGCACCGATTGCCATTGCACCTGAAATCACAGTAACAACAAGCAATACAGACAAAATTTTTGATAAAGTTTTCTTCATAACAATCCCTACCTTTTAAATAATAATAATCGAACTGCTAAATTGCTGTACAATATTCCGCAAATTCAACAACATTGCAGAAAATATCAAAAATTGCACTTGTATAAATGGTCGGAAACCAGAAAAGAACCGTGAATTTTTCGTTAAAACCGTCAACATATCCGAGATACTCAATGCTGTTCTGAGCATCGTAGTTAGCCGCTGCCCAGCGCTCGCTGTTGATATCCTTTAAGTGCTGAAGATTTTCTTCAAATCCGGCTTCAACTGCAGTAACATCATATTCGCCGTAAGCATGCATTGCAACATCAATCATAATCACAGGTTTTTCATTCCACCATCCTGTTACAACGCTGCGAACGAAATATCTCCTGCCGTTGGGAAGCGTAACAAAATCACTTGTGTTTACGGTTGTTCCGTCTGTAAATGTAACTACAAACTCTTCACCGCCGTTGAATTCAATATCACCGTTGTTACCGTTGAAGTACTTTTTAACGGTAATGCTTTCCGGATTCTTGAATTCGACGCTCTTGATATAATCTGTTATTTCATAGATTGTTACAGTCACGGGTTCTCTGTAATCAAAGAATACAATCTCTGCCGCGTTTTCACCTTTAACGAGAGCATTTTCATGCTCAATAACAAAAGTTTCTACCTTGAACTCTTTTCCCGATGACAAAACAACCTCAGCATCAATTCCGGTAGCCAGCATATCACCATTGTCGCTGTTTTCAAGGATATCGTAACCAAAAACACCGCTGAAAGCACCGTCTTCAAATTTGATATCGGTTACAGATTCACCGACAAACTCAAAACTGATTTCAAACGCCGCATCGGAATAAACAAGACCCAAAACCGTTTCTCCCGCAGAAAAACGGTAAAGTGAATTAAATGTATAAATTTCGTTTTCAATTTCTTCGTCTAAACGCACTTTTCTGGCTTCTCCGTAAGCCACGCCGTTTTCAATTTTTTCCGGAAATAAAATATTAGAATAATATCCGCTGATTCTCTTTACCGAAACAATATAATAGCCTGTCTGCGGAATATCAACATTATAATATTCGATATATTCCTGACCATCAAGTCCGTCATCAACAACCAGCTTCTCGCCCGTGAAATCGCCTGCATATTCAAATTCGTAAACATATCCGGCATTATAAATATCCCAGTCAAGAGTCTTATCCTCTTCAGCCGCAAAAGCAGAAACGGAACAGAACGCAATAACCAACGCAAGCGCAGAAGCAAGCATTTTTCTGAATGTTTTTTTCATTGTTTTATTCACCTTATATTAATAACTCAGGATACAAACGAAGCGATAAGCATTGTAAGCTGTTCAAAAATATCACCGATTGCATAAAAGAAATTATTGTTTACATATGTTACAAATCTTCCGATTTCGCGGAGAGTGTCTGCCGCAGAATCATGTTCAAAAATTTTCAAGGCTTCATTTCCGATATTGGAAACATAATTGAATTCATCGCTTATTTCTTCAAAGAAGAGCTTCAAGTTTTCCGAAGCGGAGGCTTTACAGATTTCAACTTCGAATTCCGCATAATCGCGGCCTGCCAGTCTGATTGTTCCGTACAATTCAGGTTCTTCCAATTCACCGTATTCACTGTAGCGACAAACAAGAGTATAGGTTTCGGGATTGCCCGTCTTCAGGTCGATTTCTTCATCAATTTTTGCCGTTACGGTTGCGCCGTCTTTATAGGTGATTTTAAACTGTGAAGTTGTATCTTCATCATAGCGGTTATTATAATACTTGACAACCCTCATGCCGTCGCCGATAAGCTCAATTTTTTCAACATAATCGGCAGCATCGGCTACTGTAAGAGTTTTAGTGAACTGCATACCGTCAAAATCAATAATAACTGTGTTTTCTCCCTTTTTGAGCGAGCCGTCAACCGTACAGTCAAGATAATTATAATATGTATAATCAAATTCTTTTGTTTTGCCCGAGTCAAAAACAAGTGAAAACGCCTTGATGCTAAGGGCATAGTCTTCCGAATAGTTATGCATTATATCTATATTGTGGATAAGAGGATACTCCGTTCCGCCGGGGAAGCTAATGTCGGTAATTTCGCTGCCGAGATATTCTATTTCGATTTCTGCATTTTCCTCTTCATACTCAACGGCAAAAATTATACCGATATTATTGATGCCCGCTTTAAAACGGAAAAGACCCGAATTCAAATCCGTAACACAGCCGTCTACCTCTTCATACATACCGTTGATTTTTTCAAGTGACCATGCAACCGCAACTTCGTTTTCCTCAATTGCCTCCGGATAAGTAATAACATAATAACCGTCATTCTCAGCATTGAAAGTATAATACAACAGTTCATCGTTATTAACCTTAATGCTCGTTTCCCCGAGTTTCAAATTTCCGGCATATCCGAATTCCCTGCCGTAAGATGTTCTGATTGATTCATTTTCTGCAGCAATCACCGACACAGGACATAACACCATAACTATAGTTAGTAATAACGCTATAAAACCATTCATCTTTTTTCTCATGTCTGACATCTCCTTAATTAACAGTGTTTTTTCATCATTAAAGCTGAATATTATTTCCGTTTTTATATTGTCATAAGGCGACATTTTCAGAAAGGCTGTTTGCGATTCATTCTTCTCTATAGTTTTACCGTTTGCACTAATAAGACGAAACCAAATGCCGCTTGGTCTGTAAAAACTTAATTTTTTTCGGGAAGTACATCACAAAAAAGAACTGTAGTGAGTGCCGCCTTCTGCTCTTCGGTCGGGAGTGTGAGAATTCCCGATTTGAGAAGCTGTTCAATAACGGTCATTCTCATTCTGCCGTTTGTCCACTTTGCTTTGCAGGCTGTTTTATGAAGCGGAAGCATATGTCCTGCAACGCAGTCCTTTGTGAGTTCATAATAATCTTTACAGTATTTTTTAAGCTTTTTTTCAAGCTTTTCGTCGGGGTCAGGAATAAGACTCATAAATTCATCACCGCCGTAAGTGGAAACTATCATCGTAACCTTATCCTTGTCGCCGTCTTTTACAAGATAACCCTTTTCATAAAGGCGCTGATATTTTTCAAGAGAAACGTCATCCTTGCTGATTCTGCCCGAGATGTGCTCATACAAGCTGTCAAAATCGCTTTCGAGGCTGTCTCGCCATCCGCCTGCACGGCTGTCATAATATGTATCAAACTGCCATGCACCGGTTGAGTATTTCTCATTCGTCCTCGTCATGTCTCCGCAAGTGTTGTAATGCCGGTTACGGCTCAGGTCGAAATCAGGCTCAACCTCGGCAACCGCAACAAAATCTCCGCCGTCTTTTCTTTTTACGCTGTATTTATTAAATTCTTTCCATATTTCGATATCCATTGACTTTTTGCCGACAGCAAGGATAACCGCAGTCCACAGAAGAAGATTGATGTCGTTATCGGGAATGTAGATTTTGCTCATATCAAGCTTTTTAACCGCTTCAAAAACAGAAGGAATATATTCTTCGCAGAGAATTCTTGCATACTCTTCATTGAGGAGCTGCTTTTTTCTGTCGATTTCATCCGTTGTTTCGGTAATATAGATATTGGTTCTGTATTTTCCGCCGCCGAGTCTGTCCATAAAGCCGTATTCTTCAAGATTGCGTACTTCATCTTCAATGAATATCGGTGAAACACCGAGCTCTTGTGCAATTTCATTGACGGTTTTGGGGGAATGATATGCCGCATAGGCAATATTCTGGGTAAGGCTGTTGCGAAGAAAATCTGATGTGTCACCCTTGCTGCCTACAAATCCGCTGTGACCCATGTTTATAAATTTAACGGGATTAATTCCGAGTGTGCCGGGAGTTCTTTTCATTTCAATTCCTTCTTTCAAGCTGTTTTTTGCTTCATAAAGATGCCATTTGACCGTTCCGAGAGGGATGGAAAGTTTTTCTGCGATTTCGCCGAGCTTCAGATTATCATAGTAATGCATAACAACGACTTTGCGCTGTGTTTCCGAAAGATATGCAATCTCGCGTCTGAGATTTTTTGCATCCTCGGAATCAATCAGGCTCTTTGTGTAGTCAACATTATCCGGCAAAAACAACGAATCAATCGCAAGGTGTGCACTCTCCTTGCGTTCACCGATATATCTTGCAAAAACATTGCAGGCAATGCGGTAGATGTAGCCGTTGATGTTAGCTATTTCATCCGCCTTAAGCAAAGATGAATAAACTTCAAGGGTTATTCTCGATGCAAGCTCCTCTGCTTTATCGATGTCTGTAATTTTTGAAAGAGCAAAGCCGTAAAGCTTCTTATAGTATTCGGTAATGATTTTGTCGGCTCTTGATTTTTCCATTTTGCGCATCCTCTCTGAGCGTTTTCGAATATATAGTGAAACAGTCTGAAAAAAGGTTGGAAATTTCAAAAATCTTTTTCGTTTTCTTTTTTACAATGTGTTATAAATAAAAAACAATATTTTCTTATTATGAGATAATATGGGACTGCTTCCAGCAGGAAACAGCCCCATAAAGACTGTATAAAAAGTCTGACTCTATTGGTTTTTTTCACTGATATGACGAAAGAACAGTGAGTAAGGTCTGCAATTCATCAAAATTCAAGAAATTAATAATTGTTTCAATATCAACAATTAATCATCTATGTTTTGCACAATGATTTTTGTTGAGCCGAATATTTTTTTGAAAAATGCAATTATTTTATCAAAGAATCCTGCTTTTGCCGTCATTGTTTGATTATCAGAAGAAACAACATTTCCTTTTGCGTCACAGATTGTTGCAGTAAATGTGGTGTCGCCGCTTGATGAAGGAGTGATAACACAAGCTGCACCGTTTGAAGAAACAGTATATGAGAAGTTTCTGTTTGATGCACTCCATTTAACATAACCGCCTTCAGGGATGTTTGAAACATCTGCGTAAAGGATTATTCTGTCGCCGTAGTTAATGTTTGTTACAGAAGGAGTGCATATGCTGATATTGGCAGTTCCGTTAGTAATTTCAAATGCAGAGTTATCGTTCGCACCGCCTTCTTCCGAAGAAGCAAGTATCAGAACGCCCACATTATTATCATCTTTACCAAAACTGTATTCTTCTCCCAGGTATGTAAAGCTTGCGTTATCAACAAGTGATGTTATTGTTACCTGCTCAACACCTGCAGGAATTTCAAAAACAACCTTTTCGCAGAGTTCAACATCGCTGTTCTCAATGTTACCATCTATTGAATATTCACTTGCTCCGCTTACAACAATTGTATCACGGTCTGCATAAATGCAACGAGTTGTATCAAAATCGTTGGCAAGATTAAAGTATTCAGGAATACTGCGCAATGCAATGCAGTCAATAGGAGCCTTAAATGTGGAACTGGGTGCCTGTAAAACATCTCCGTTTTCATCCATATAGAAATATGTTTCTTTAGTCGGAAAATTGTTATCATATGCATAAATTCTTGCCTGACCGTCAACTTCCTCATAGCGCAGGAAATTGACTGCATGACCGCCTCTGCCATCTTTTCTGTAGCCTATTTGCAGGGTTCCTTTGTCGTCATATTCGTGATTTTTGACATAGTTTACAACTGCTTCCCAGTCGGAAGAAATGTTATATTTCTTTGTCTTGTAATATCTTCCGCCTGCAACGGTAGAATATAGTGAATAACTTCCTTGAATTGCCTGATATTTACATATGGGAGCCTGAACCGTTTCTGTTCTGCTGAGAGTGTATAAATCGGAAACCTCGCTTCCATTGATTTCTTCGATAGCAAGTTCACCTATGTGGTAGCCGGCGCTTGTTGAAGACATACCAAAGCAATGTCCGGAGGAATCGCTGTCTACAAAATTACGGAAAGAGTAAGTTTCCTCGCCGAGGTTATATATATCTTCGGGCTCTGCCACTTCAAAAATTGCCGTAATCGTCACATCGTTTGTCGGCATTGTTGAAGGAATTACACTATCCCAACCGATAAAATTGTATCCGTCTTTTACGGGAGTTTCAGGTTCAGCGATAATTGAACCGTAAAGATATTCGGTTGCATAGGAAATGCCGTCAATGATTTTCGTGAAGGTGAAAGACTGTCTGTCGATATAAATTTTCAGAACAAGTTCATTTTCGGGATAAGCATAACCCTCCAGAACACTAAGATCTGAATTAAGCTCAAAACCTTCGGAAATTACAGGACTTACCGAAACTTCGCCTGATTGTTCGGCAGTATGATACGTTGTGCTTAAATTATATTCTCCCGATGTGTTCATTACATATGTTTCAACCGTGTAGGTTACCGAACCCAAAGCTTCCCATACTGCTGTAAATTCCATATTGTTTGCCGGCATATAATCGGGAATAGAGGGCTTCCAACCTGCAAACACATAACCCTCTCTTATGGGATCTTCGGGAGAAATTATTTCTTCACCGTAACAATATGTATATTCATTTCTGTAATAACCGTCTGAAAATCTGCCTTCACCTGCATCGAAAGTTACAGTATATTCGGCAGCAATCCACGCTGCATTTATTGTAACATCTTCTGCAGGCATTTCAAACGGGAAATTCATTTTTTCTCCGTTTTCATCAACCCATGAATCAAAATAGAAACCAACCTTTTCAGGATATTCAGGTTCAGTAACTATTGAACCGTAATAATATTCAGTTGATTCAATATTACCGTCTATATCAACATCTAATGTATATGATATTCTTTCAAGATACACCTTGAGAACCGTGCTGCCGTCAGCCATAATAATACCTTCAAGGACACTATTACCCATATCCAAATAAAAGCCATCTCTTAAGAAATGCTCTTCAGGTACAGTGACTACGCAGTCCGTATCTCCGACAAACAAATATGCTTCAGAGGCTTCATCGGGATAACAACCGTCGGTTTCCATTATATAAACTTCAACTGTATAAGGCGTGTCTGTGCCGGCAATATACACCGCCGTGAATGTTACATCTTCACCCAGCATAATGTAGTCATCTCCGGCTGAATAAATCCTGCCCTCTCCATCTGCCCAGCCTTCAAATGTATAGCCGGTTTTATAGAGACCTTCCGGTAATTCAACAACAGAATCGAAAAGGTATCGGTCTTCGTATACAGTTACGCCGTCAGATATAAATGTTGCTGCATACTCATTTGCCGTCCACACAGGAACAAATCTTATCTCGTGAGCAGGCATTATCATGCCTTCCTCAAAATATTCTCCTGTGGTTTCATTAAACCAACGTGAAAATGTGTAGCCGTATCTTGTGGGGATTTGTGCTTCATAAACTATTTGTGAAATTTCAATGCCGTATTCCGCATGGTGAACATCGATTTCATTTCCGTAGCCATCGTCAAATATAATTTCATATTCATTTGCAGCCCATTCAGCTTTAAGAATAACATCATATTCGGGCATAACAAAAGGAAGTATTATTTCTTTGCCTGTTTCTCCGTCTGCCCAGCCAACGAAAGTATATCCTTCTTTTACGGGATATGCGGGACAATAAACTTCTGCTCCATATTCATATATTTCAGTTCTTATATATTCTCCGTCAGGGAAGCATCCGCCCTCAAGGTCATAATACACATTGTATTCACAAGCTGAAAAAACGGCTGTAAATGTAACACTATATGAAGGCATTTCATATGGAAATTGAACATAATTTCCTTCTCTGTCAACCCAGCCATCAAAAACATAGCCCGGTCTTATCGGTATTTCCGGCTCAACGATTTCAGAACCGTAATAATATTCATTTGAAACAATTTCGTATGTATTGTTAAGAACAATGCTGTACTTGTTTCTGTCATAGTAAACTTCAAGAAGAAGCGAACCATCACCCTGAACAACGCCTGCAAGTCTGCTGTATTCTTCGTTTACTGTGAAGCCTTCAATTTCAGGCGGAAGATATTCAACATTATTCTCCGTGGTTTCTGCATAAAGAACTGTTTCGGTCAGTTCATATATGCCCTCGGTATTCATCATATAAGTATTAACGGTATATGCCGTATCTTCGCAGGGAACAAATACGGCATAGAACGAGATACCGTCTATGGGCATTGTCATGCTTTCTATATCAACGAGAATGTCAGATCCTTCTTCCTGAGTCCAGCCTATAAAAGTATATCCGACTCTTTCGGGTTCTTCGGGAGGCAAGAGCATATCACCATACATATGCTCGATATATATTTCATTTGTTCCGTCAGCAAAATAACCGCTGTTTGCATTATAAACGGCAGCATATAAGTAATATTCCCAGACGGCTTCTAAATAAAGATCTTTTTGGGGCATACAAATCGAAAGATCGTAGTATATTTCTTCGGTTTCGCTATTTTTCCATCCCGCAAACTTGCAGCCGACTTTTGTCGGTTCATCAACAAAATAATTTATAGGTTCACCATATGGTATCGCACATGCCAAGCGTGTATTTCCGTCATAAAATTCGCCGCCGTTAGCATCGAGAATCAAATTGAACTCTTCCCCAACCCAACCGGCATAAATTTCCATTCCGGTGCGTACATCGCAGGACAAAGACTCTATTCTGTATTCTCCGCTTTCATCAAACCAACCATCAAATATATATCCGTCTCTCGTGGGAATCTCAACATCAGATGCCGATATTCTACAGTTGTACGGAATTTCTGAAAATTGTATTTCTGAACCATCATTGAATCTGCCACCGTTTGCATGAAAAGTCACTGGAACCGAGTCTTTGACAATAATATTGCAAAAATCAAGACACGCAGAAACTTCAACAAGATATAATGGCAAGCTTGTTTCCTGAGGTTGTTCTGTATCGGTTACAACGGGAACATCAATAAATCCTCTTGGCGTTTCGGGAGAAAGAAGCGAACCTTGATGAACCTCAAGTGAACCGATTACATCAATATTTTCGGTTGCAATCATATCAAATTCAAAAAGCCATTCGTCGGCATCATACTGAATATACCCGGGAACACTTTCCAGCATCAGTTGAACCGCATACGCATCGTGAGAGTCGACATATTCTGCATCAATATAGCCTTCACTAACTAAATACTGAAGTCGAGCGTTTCGGGAATCAAATTTAAACGCAATCGCTTCTTTTACAACAGAATCTATCGCCGGGTTTACATGTAAATTAAACTCTGTGTTGTAAGGATTACTGTCGGCAAAAACATTAGGGTCAAAGAAAAACATAAACGTAGAATTCGTTGAAACATAATTAGTACCGACATAAACACGGAACTTAACATTTTCACCCGGTAAGACAGTTTCTGTTTCTACAAGCTCACCGTATTCATCAGTGTAGAAACATTTGGTCATAATTGTAAGCTCATAGAATTCATCGGTCTGTGAAGATGCAATTTCGGCAGAAGCCGACGAAAAAACTCCGCCGACACCGAACGATGTTGCCAACAACGCCGCACAAAGCAGCAAACTGACAGCTTTTTTGAATACCTTTTTCATAAATGCCTCCTTTTATTTATACGCCTGATATACGGCGAAATAAGCATTACCGTATTATCGAAAAATTTCTTTTGTTTTGAATAAAATAAATTGATTATTCCCCTTAGATAAAGCTTGAATTTATTAAAAAATACCAATTATAATTAAGCATAACACCAAAATGAAAAAAATAACAATAACTTGTTTTTTGAAACAATTCAACCGCAGAGAGAAAAATCAATCGGCAATATTTTTAACATAAAACAAACTCTTTTATGAATATCAGTCACAGTATTACACTATATAAGACGATAGTATTATAAATTTGGTCTGTAAAAACCAAGAGTTTATATATATAGTGTTATTTACTGAAGAAAGGTTGGGCTTTTTAGAATTTTTTATTTTCAAAAAAATTTTGTTGCAATGCACATTCAGAGCAGACCAAACCTTGATAAAAATCGTCTTTAATATGGGTTTTTAGTCCATTGGTCTCCCCGCTATACATGAAGCACAAAGCCAAGAATAATCATAAAACGGTGTTCCATCTAAAATTTCCAAGCTGGTTTACGGAGTATTTCAATAGTGTTATATACTCTGTTAACAACAAGGCAACATTAGGTCTTAAACTGTACATTACCGCAGTATGATTTTCATCAATTCCGTGAATTGTATTTTGTAAAGACGGTTGCAAAATTTCACCATCCATACATTTTCTCTTTTGGTTAAGATAAGTGGGAAGTGAAACACGATAATTTGTACGCTTTCGCCGGATTCGGTACGGAATTTTTGTATATTTCACGCGTTGACTTAACCTGTTGACACGCAGTAAAATTGTTATATAGAAGAAAAATTGTTGATTTTATGAAAAATGTTGGAGACGATTTTAATATACAATTGTAGCTGCAGATGACTAAACGCCAATAGAAAACTGTGGACACCATTAGAATGAAGACCGTCACGATTAATTTCGTGGCTGTTTTTTGATGCCCGAAAGGAGAATTTCAGAAATGAGACGATAGAAAGAAATTCAGGGATTTCAAGAAAAGACGGATAACATTGAAAAGTTTATCCGCACAGCAAAGAAATATGTCGGCATTGAAGAACTGACACCTACTATACTGAACGATATGGTGAAAGCTGTTTATGTTCAAAAACCTGATAAATCGTCAGGTAAAAGAGTGCAGAAAGTTATAATCAGTTACAACTATGCAGGCATATTACCAAACGAATTATTAAATAAGTTTTACAGCAGATGCACACAAAAAGAAACGGCATAACCGAGGTTATACCGTTTCAAAATGCTTATGCTGTCATATCGGAAGGCGGCTAAAAACAGCCCCTTCAATTATATCAGTTTAATTATTCGCCGATTACAAAGCGTGCAATGAAGCCGACCGCTCTGTTTTCGTTGCCCTTGGCACTGCATTCTGCAAAGTAGCCGTCACCGGAGTTGGTTGAGCCGCAGAGATAAACCGTGCCGCTGCCGTCAGAGGCAAGACCTCTTGCATTGTCACTGCCTGAGCCGCCGAGAGAATAAAGATTCTTCTTTGAACCGTATTCATTGAGCGTGTAAATGAAGCAGTCGTAATCGCCTCTGTTGGTTGAGGAGAAGTCTCTGTTGGTTGAGGTTGTGTAGCCTGCAACGGCAAAGCCGCCGTCAACCTTTGCAATGCCTGTGATGTAGTCGCTTTCAAAGCCGATAAGCGGAAGCAGCCAGCCCATTGAGCCGTCGGGCTTAAGCTTGACAATCATGCCGTCAAAGGTGCCGGGAGTGCCTGCGTTGTATATACCCTTGAAGGTGCCCGATGTGCCGTTTGCAGAGGCTGTGTAGTTGCCTGCAACAACGCATCCGCCATCTTTTGCAACCTCAATTGCGTGAAGATTTGTAACACCCGAATCATAAAGAGCCTTTGTCCAGAGAATATTGCCCGAAGTGCCGAGCTTACAGATAACTGTGGTTCTCTTTGCGTTTTTGGTTCCTTCGATTGCGGCGTATTCGCCTGTGCCGGTTACGCATTCGATATCGGCATAAATTTCGCCTGCGGGAGTGACTGCGATATCTTTAACTGCGCTGTGCTTATCGCCTGAAAGAGCCTGACGCCACTGAATGTTGCCGTTTGCATCGCATTTGAAAACAAATGCCTTGATTCTTTCTGTGCCGAGGTCTTTGAAGTCGTAATCCTTGGATTCGGATTTGCCGCCGATAACGAAGCCGCCGTCGGGAGTTGCCTGAACGGCATAAGCCATGTCGCCTGCGCTGCCGCCGTAAAGCTTTGCCCAGAGAATGTCGCCGTTTTTGTTGAACTTAACGGCAAGAGCCTCTATTGTGCCCTTGCAGGGATAATCGGCATCTGTCAGACCGAGGAGATCTTCAGCAGCCGTGTAGCCGACAGCAACGATGCTGCCGTCATTAAGAACGTCTACGCTCTGGAAAACAACGGTGCTGTCGCCGCTGATGGTTTTTGACCAGAGCTGCTTATCTTTTTCGTTATAAGAAGCAATGAGAGCCGAGGAGTTACTGCTCATGGAGCCTGTGCTGTTGGTGAAGGTTATGCCGGCGGAAACAACATTTCCGTTGCCGAGAACCGCGCTGTCAACAAGAACGTCGTTGGAAACACCGCCGAGAGTGTTTACCCATGCGGTTGTGAAGTTGGGAACGGGCTTGACCGTGGGCGAAAGAGAGGGAACGGGGGGATTGGGAACAGGTTTATATACCGATGTTGTTCTTGCAGCGGTGGGGGGAGTTACGGGAGCTGCGGTGACAACCTTCTGAGTTGAGGGAGCAACAGCGGGATTGGAGGGCTTAACGGGGTTAACCGGTCTTGTCTGAACGGGTTTAACGATAACAACCTCGCTTGTGCCGGGCTTTGTGACAACTGCCATGTTGTTTTCGGCAGCAACCTTAGAAAGCTCAACAAGCTGTGAGGGAGAAACGTTGTTCAAATCCTGAACGGAAACCTGATTCATGATTTTGGTAACCTCTTCGGGGGTTGCCTGGGTTGTGGGCACTTCTTCTTTTTTGATGACAGTGTTGCCGCTGTCATCCTTTTCGATGATGAGACCCTTATCCTGAGCTGCCTGCTCAACCTTTTCGAGCTGTTCGCTGGTGAGAGAGCCGAGGTTGCCGTCCCATCCCGCAGCGTCGCTGCCGAGAGCGTCGTTAACAAGCTGAACAAGCTCGACGTTGGTGATTGTGACAGGTTCATAGCCGCCGTCTGAAATCCAAGAGTCCTTGCCCGAATCAAAATAAGGCGCAGTGGTGCCTGTGATGTCTGTCTTATCCTTAACGCTGCATGCTGCAAACATTGAAAGAATAAGAACAAGACACATGAAAATACTGAGCCTTGCAGTCATTTTATTTTTCATTGGATTTTCCTCCTGTGGTTGGATTTAGTCAATCCTATGCTATCACAAAAACTGATTAAAATCAACTGTTTTTATATGGATAAAATAAAAATTCATATTTATTTTAAAAACAGTCTTTAAATGTTAATGCGCTTACGATATAATAAGATAAGCATTAAATGCAGAATTAAAGGTGATTAAATGAAAGAAAAAGAAAGAGCTTTGTTGGCGGTTAATGCCTTAAAGGAAAAATATCCCGATTCATTATGTTCTCTGAATGCAGAAAATCCCCTGCAGCTTCTCATTGCGACGAGGCTTTCGGCGCAATGCACGGATGCAAGGGTTAATATGGTCACGCCCGCTTTGTTTGAAAAATACAAAACGGTTGAGGATTTTGCCGCGGCGGATGTTGCAGATGTTGAGCAAATCATTCATTCATGCGGATTTTTCAGAGCGAAAGCGAGAGATATTGTTGAAATGTGCCGTAAAATGATAAGCGATTTCGGCGGCGAAGTGCCCAAAACGCTCGATGAGCTGGTTTCGCTGCCCGGCGTCGGCAGAAAAACGGCCAATCTCATCATGGGCGATGTTTACGGCGAGCCCGCAGTTGTTGCGGATACTCACCTGATAAGAATATCAAATCTTCTCGGGCTTGTTTCAACAAAAGACCCCTATAAAGTTGAAATGAAGCTGCGCGAAATCCTTCCGCCCGAAGAAAGCAACGATTTCTGCCACCGATGCGTGCTTCACGGCAGAGACACCTGCATTTCGGGCAGACCGAAGTGCGGCGAATGCGTTATGAAGGATTTTTGCAGGCATAACGGGGCTAAATAAACGATGAAATCAAGAAAATCGTTCCGCTGACGGCTGCCCCTCCGCAGGCGGCGGCTCCGAGACTGAGCGCAAGGCGTATTCTGTTTTTTCTCAGCCTTGCGGCGGGAGGAATGCCCGCACTCTGGGCAATGATTGATGCTCTTTCCCTCAAGTCGCCCTCGCTGACGGCGGAATATTCGGGTTTTATAAAAAACAGAACCTTTTCAAAATATTCGCATTGGGTCTGTGAGATTTCAACAACCTGCCTGTTAACTCCTTTTATCATTCCGTTACCCCTTTCACGCTTTTATCCCTGTTATTTTTGGCAGATAAAAGCCTGTTTATACCGCCTTTTTTTGATAAAAAATGAAAGATGATTATACAAACAGTATAACGGACTTTTCGGCTGAAATAGTGGAAAACCGTGTGGAAAAGGTGTATAACTCAAGGCAAAAACCCTTGATTTTGCGGGTTTTTCGGCGTGGAAAACTTTAAAATTCTTTAAAGGAATATACAAAAGGTTGTGAAATCTTTACAAAATGTTGGTTTATGTCGATAAAAATATAGCAATTTTTTTCATCAAAAAGTCATAATATTACAATCTGGAGAATTTGAAAATGACCGTTGAAAACATCTGCAAATTTGAAAAAAACAGCGTGATTGTGAACATTCCATGCTTTGATTTGGCGCGTACTCTTGATTGCGGTCAGGCATTTCGCTGGGTCCGGACGGGCGAAAATGAGTGGCACGGAGTTGCATATTCAAAGCCGCTTACCCTGCGCCAAACGGAAAGCGGGATTGAATTTGTCGGAACGGATAAAGAGGATTTTGAAAATATCTGGGTGCCTTATTTTGACCTTGAAAGGGATTATGACGCGCTTTGCGAGCGTTTTATGCAGGATGAATATCTTGAAAAAGCCGTTACCGAGTGCAGCGGAATCCGTGTTCTCAGGCAGGAGCCATGGGAAGCGATTTGCTCCTTTATCATATCCGCAAATAATAATATACCCCGAATCAAGGGAATAATTGACCGCCTTTGCCGCCTGCTCGGCGAGCATCTGGGCGGGGATGATTATTCTTTTCCGAGCGCCGCCAAAATCGCGGAAGCGGGAATAGAAGCCCTTGCACCCATAAGGGC
Source organism: Acutalibacteraceae bacterium (assembly GCA_045591425.1). GTDB lineage: Bacteria > Bacillota > Clostridia > Oscillospirales > Acutalibacteraceae > CAG-177. The sequence continues at coordinate 17,362 of JAZNSX010000006.1, forward strand.
GGGTTTTCGCGCAAAATACATAATCGATGCCGCGCAAAAGGTTGCGGGCGGCGAAATAGATTTTGAAAAAATCTTTGCATCTGACCTTGAAACCGGCAGAGATGAGCTTATTAAGATAAAAGGCGTCGGCGAAAAGGTGGCGCAGTGTGCGCTGCTCTACGGCTTCGGTAAGGCGGATGCTTTCCCCGTTGATGTCTGGGTCAGACGGGTTATGCAGGAAATGTATCCCGAAGGCTTGCCCGAATGCACCTGCGGCGTTCGCGGCATTGCACAGCAATATCTTTTCCATTGGCGAAGAACAAAATAAACAGGGTATGTAAAAAAGGCTGCAAAAAACATAAGTTTTTTACAGCCTTTTAATGTTTTATGGATTAAAGAATTTCACCCATCATGCCGGGCTTTGCGCCGGCTGCGTTTGATTCGTCGGTGTCGATATGCATTGCAAGAGCAAAGTTGGGGTTAACTCTGACAACAACGTCATCGAAAATGAGGCTTCTGCCGTCGGATTCAACCTTAACGCAAACAATCTGCTTGTCTTCAAGACCGTATTTTTCAGCATCTGCGGGAGTTGCATGGATGTGTCTCTTTGCGGAGATAACGCCGCAATCAATTTCAACTTCACCCTTGGGACCTACAAGCTTGCAAATGCCGCTTTCTGCGATATCGCCGCTTTCGCGAACGGGAGCCTTAACGCCGATGCTGCGTGCATCTGTGAGTGAAAGCTCAACCTGGGTTGAGGGACGGATGGGACCGAGAATTGAAACAGCAGGGAAGCTGCCTTTTTCGCCAACAACGGCAACTCTCTCTTCGCATGCGAACTGACCGGGCTGAGAAAGGTCTTTTTTGTGAGTGAGCTCATAGCCTTCGCCGAAAAGAACGTCGAGGTCTGCACGGCTGACATGAACATGGCGGGCTGAAGTTTCAACAAGAACTTCCTTTTTCATATTAAATCACCTTTATATAAAAATTTATTTTTACACAATAATGGTGACCGCCGCAATGACGGTCACCATTTTAAATTACCAATTAATTACGTAATCGTTCTCAGTTGAGAAGGGAAGAACAACGTCTGTACCGCTCAGGGGGATGTAAAGAGTCCAGTAAAGCATGTAGTTAGCATGAACAACATTGCCTGTTGCGGGGTCAACAGTTACCTGAACTGTGCTTGAAGGATAGCCGGTTGCAACTGTGCCTACGCTGAACATGCTCTTAACGATGCCGGGGATATAACCGTCAATGATACCGGGAAGAACGGCGTTGAATGCCTTGGGAGCATGGCCGTTTGAATGTGAATAGCCTTCTGAACGAGGGTCTTCCTTGGTTGTGATTCTGATAATCCACTTGCCGTCTTTTTCGACAATCTTTGCATCCTTAACGTCAGCAGCGGTAAGCTTGCTTGCATATGTTTCGCCTTCAACAGGGAAGAAAGCGTTCTTGTCTTCAGCGGAAGTCCATGTAACGTTCTTCTTGGAATCGTCTTCGCCCATGTTATCCTTGATAAGGCTCTGACCGATTGAATCAAGAGCGCTGGGGATGCCTGTGATTTCGCCTGCAACAGCATGCTTCATATAGTTTGAATGAATGCTCTTGGAGTTTTTCTTTGCGTTGTTGATTGCTGTGTTGTAATACTCAACGATAGCGGCTGTGCCCTGAGGCATAGCGTTTGCAGCTTCTGTTGTTGCTTCTGTTGCGGCAGCGGTTGTGTCGTCAACGGCAACGGTTGTGTCCTCAACAGCTGCTGTTGTATCTTCGATAGCTGCTGTTGTATCTTCGATAGCGGCAGTTGTGGCATCAACCTCTGCAAAGGGATCGGCTGTTGTTTCAACGGGAGCTGTGGTTGTTGTTTCGTCATCTGTCTTGCCGCCGCATGCTGCGAAAGCAAAAACGAAGGTGAGTGCAAGAAGAATTGCGATAATTTTCTTTGACATGATTTTTCCTCCTAAATATGTATCCGCCTCATGCAAAACTCATCGAATTATGCGAACACGGCGTATGAAATAAGTATAATATAAATCTATTACAATTGCAAGCAAAAAATTGTTAATATGATGTTATTTCAATGAAATTGGCGGCAAGTTTTTTCAGCCCTTCGTCATGTGTTACAAGAATAACAGGCTTTTTTTGGGCATATTCACTTATCAGCTCTGCCATTTTTTCTTTAAGCTCATCCTCAAGCCCTTTAAACGGCTCATCAAGAATGAGTCCGTCGGCATCAAAGGCAAGGGCTCTTGCAATGGCAACACGGCGGCTCATTCCGCCGCTGAGCTCGGCGGGTTTTTTATGCAGACTTTCTGAAAGACCAACCTTTTCAAGCCAAGCGTGCGCAGTGTTTTCATCCGAAACTGCTGCAACGTTTTCCAGAGCGGTCATATTCGGCATAAGTCTGTCCTCCTGAAAAACAACAGAAAATCTCTTTTTGCCGCTTATTTCGCCGCTGTCGGGCTTTTCGAGCCCGCAGATAATCCTCAGAAGCGTTGTTTTTCCGCCGCCCGACGGACCGAAAACCCCGAAAACCCCGCGCTCGGGGATTTCAAGGCTGATATTATTCAATATTTTTTTGTTTTTGTAAGATTTGTTTATGTTTTTCAGAATCATTTTTTCAGCATCCTCACAACAACCTTTTCAAGCAAGAAGCTCATGGCGATAACCGCCGCAGTCCAGGCAAAAAGGTCGTCATATTCGAGATTTATCCGCGCGTAATAGAGGTTAAAGCCCACGGAATCGGGCGGAGTTGCAAGCACCTCTGCCGCTATGCCTGCCTTCCATGAAAAGCCGATTGACGTTGTGCAGCCCGCAACGAATGATGGCTTTGTCTGCGGAATATATATTGCGCGGAGCTTCTGTCTGCGTGAAAATCCGAAAATCTGCGCCGCTTCAAGAAGCTGTCTGTCTGCATTGCGGATTCCTTCGGCAACATTTGCCCACAAAACGGGCACCACCATCAGAAAAGCAATGATAACGGGAATAGAGCTGCGCTTTACCCAGACGAGAAGCAAAATAATGAACGATGCAACGGGTGTCGTTTTGATTGTTACAAGCAGAGGGCTGAGAAATTCATAAAGAGGCTTTGAAAACGCCGTTACCGCTCCGAGCAATGTGCCGCAGGCTATGCCGAGGGCGCAGCCGAAGGATATTCTGCACAGCGAAAAAAGCGCCGCTTTCCAGAAATCAGCCGTTACGGCAAGCTCCGCAAGCTTTTTTGCAACGGAAACGGGCGAAGGAAAAAGAAATTCGCTGCCGACAATTATCGCCGAAAGCTGCCAAAGCAGGAGCCATATCAGAATGACCCCTGCTTTAATGAATGTATTTTTGATTTTACCGTTATGCTGCAACATAATAAATACCGTCATCGGGAAGCGCACCGCCTACGGAAGCGGGGTTTGCCTGATGAAGAATTTCAAAAACCTGCTTTGCCGCTGTTTTCATTTCTTCGCCTTCAATGAAAACAAGGTTGCTGTTTGCAATTGTGTTGACAGCGACGGTTGTGTTGTCAAAATATCCGTTTTCAATGAGAAAAACTGCTGCGCCTTCGCCGTTGGAGTTAAGATAGTTAACCGAAACCTCATTGAATTTCATAAATTCTTCAATGATTCCGGGGTTCTGATTTATATATTCCGTTCTTGCAACAACACAGCCCTGAACAAGCTGAACGTCACAAACCTTGTCCCATTCCTTTGTCAGGTCAAGAGCGCGTCTGAGAGAAACCTTATCCTCTGCGGCAGCGGTTGTTGCCTCTGCCTGAGCCTCGGAAGCGGCTGTTGTTTCAACAATATTTGTCTGAGCTATAACCTTTGTTGCAAAGGGCTCGGGAAGAATGCAGATATCTGCCTTGCCCTCAACGGCAAGGGTTGCAAGCTCGCTGTGAGCGGCTTTATACTGAATGTCAACATCCTTTTCGGGGTCAAGACCGTTCTGCTCAAGGACATAGTTGATGATATATTCGGGTGTTGAGCCCTGACCGGTTGCATAAACCGTTTTGCCCTTAAGGTCAGCAATGCTCTTTATTGATTTGCCGTTTTCGATAACATGAAGAACGCCGAGAGTGTTGATGGCGAGAATCTGAATGTCGCCCTTTGTTTTATTATAAAGGTTTGCGGCAAGGTTTATCGGCAGAGCAGCGATGTCAATTTCGCCCGTTGTGAGCAGGGGCGCAACCTCCTGCGGGTCTGCATAATACTGCACATCATAGGCATATGAGCGGTCAGCGGCAAGCTTTGCAAGGCCGAGACCTGTCGGACCGTTGAGAGCGGCAACCTTTGTTTTGATTTCGCGTATATAGTTGGTGGTCGGCTCTGTGTTGTTGCCTGTTATTCCGTTTTCTCCGCAAGCCGTCAGCGCAAAAAGCATTGCCAGCGCCAGAAGAACTGCAAGTGATTTTTTAATCATATGCTTAACCTCATTTCGTTTGTTGGTTTTATTATTACCAATATTATACAAATATCCGTTTATGTTGTCAACATGGCGGATTTTCGAGAATGCTGTTGAGATACTCCGCGATTTCTTCGTTTTTTGCCTTTTTGATGAGATAAAATCTCTTTGAATACTTATCTTTTTCCGTTGAAACAGAGCCGTTTTCATCAACCGTCACTTTAACGGGCTTTGACAGCGAATAGAATTCGCCATCGCCTTCAAAGGCATAGTGAACGGCGGTCAAATCCCAGCTTTCGCGCAGATAGGGCAGCTCTTTTTTGCCCAGATAATGCTTGTAGCAGTCGAAAACGGGGTTGTCCTCGGCTTCACGGGTGAAGCCCGTCATAACCTTGTTGCCGACTTCAAAGCCGGAGAAAACAATCAGATTTTTAAAGCCGTCAACAACCGCCTTTGCCGCCTGCGGGTCGCATTCAATATTGAATTCCCTTCCGTCGGGGAATTTGCCCGCCATGGCAACAATTGAATTGACCTTTTCGTTGAAAAGCCCGGGCTCTTCCCTGATAATTTCGGCAAGATTCGTCAGCGGACCGACGGAAATGACCGTTACCGAATTTTCTTCTGCTTTTGAAAGAGCCTTTTTATAGAATTCGAGAGCCGATTTTGCGTGAATCGCGCTGTTTTCATATTTCATGTATTTCTTGGTTACTGGCTTGTTGTATTTATCGCCGTCTTTAAGAATTTCATAGCCTTTGTGCTGCCCGACGGCAAAATCCTCATGCCCGAAATGCTCCGCGATTGCGCGGATTGCGCCGTTGCCGTAGGGGTTTGAGGTGCAGTTTGCGGCTCCGAGAATTTTTATGTCATATTTTTTCGCAAGCTCAAACATAACCGCCATTGCGCCCGCGTCGTCGCAGTCGGGTCCGATATCGGTGTCAAAAATAACATAGCGGCGGCTGTCCTTGAGCGGCTCATAGGGGGATTTGCCGAAATCCTCTTCTTTCTTGTTCATCTTCATTGCATATCTGACAACCCAGATAACAAGCGCAATTGGCAGAAGAATCGCCGCAACAAGCACAATTTTCTGCATGGGAATATAGTCATAAAGCCCGTCGCCGAGAATTGTGAAAAGGATAACCCTCGGCATGATTCCGCCGAAGGAAATCAGCAGGTAGGGAAGAAATTTCATTCTCACCGCGCCGAGGAACAGACTCACAAGGTCAATCGGGAAAACGGGCAGAACGCGGATTGCAAATATTGCCGAAAGCTTGTTTTTTCCGTGGAGCTTGAGTATTTTGTCGCCGTGCTTTGTTTTTTCGAGCTTATTAATAACATAAGGTCCGCCCATGATAACGCCGAAAAGATAGGTGGCACAGACTTCTATAAGAATTCCGACGGCATTTATGAGGATTGCCCAATGGGTCGGGAACGCCATGCCGACGGCAATATAAACCAGCGATGCGGGCACAACGAACACCACCGATTTAAGCAGATAAACGCCCCAGACTGCCAGAATTCCCGCAAAAACACTTGAACTTGCCTCAACGAGCGCGCGGATATCCATGTTTTTCAAATCATCATATTTCCATATAATTACGGCAATAATAAAAACCGAAACGATGATTCTTGCCGCGAGACCCGCCGCATGAGAGCCTCTGAGAAGCTTTTCTTTCACCGAAATCACTCCAAAACGTATACTATATAATGAATAATACTCCAAAAATCCGTTTAAAGCAAGAAAATTAACAATTTATGCAAAATTTTTTGTGGACTTTAAGAGAATACTGTGTTATATTTAATTGTATATCGTTTTGATAACTTCAGATTTAACATAAATACTAAAAGAAAAGGAGGGGTGCTGTTTATGATGACTGTTAAAGAGAAAATAGAAAGAGCTTCCGCTTCGGTTGCTTTTGACGGCATTTATAAATATGTCAAAAAGAATCCGGAAGAAAATATCATCAAGCTTATTGACATGGCTCAGAAGCTCATGGGCGGCGCATTCCCCGAAAAGAATTTTGACGCTTTCCGCAAAGCGGTTTGTGATAAAGATAACGTATGGCGCACCTTCGCGCTGAATATCATCAACGAATGCGACGGCAACGTTATCAAAAACATGCTTCTTGCCCTCGGTCTCGGCGCGGGAGTCAACGGCACAAAGGCTGTTCGTGCAAACAGAGAGAAATATAAATGCAACATCCCGTTTCAGATTCTCTTTGACCCCACCAGCGCATGCAACCTCAACTGCAAGGGCTGCTGGTCAGCCGAATACGGCCACAAATCCAACCTCACGCTTGACGAAATGAGAAGCATCGTTAATCAGGGCACGGAGCTCGGCACTCATTTTTATATGCTCACGGGCGGCGAGCCGCTGATTAAGAAAAACGAGATTCTCACCCTCTGCAAGGAAAATCCCGACTGTGCGTTTCTTGCCTATACAAACGCAACCCTCATTGACCGCGAATTCTGCGAAAAGATGAGGCAGGTCGGCAACCTCACCCTTGCGCTCAGCATTGAAGGCACGGAAGAAAGCAACGATGCAAGGCGCGGAGAGGGAGCATATAAAACAACCGTTGCTGCTATGGATATGCTGAAGGAATACGGACTTCTTTACGGCATTTCCGTTTGCTACACAAGCGAAAACATTCCGTTTGTCACAAGCGACGAATTCCTTGACCTCATGATTTCAAAGGGCGTTCGCTACGGTCTTTATTTCAACTATATGCCCGTCGGAAGGGATGCCGTTGTTGAGCTTATCCCAACCCCCGAGCAGAGAGTTTATATGTATAAATGGATTCGCAAGGTCAGAGACGGCAAAACAGGTAAGCCGATGTTCACCATGGATTTCCAGAACGACGGCGAATATGTCGGCGGGTGCATTGCCGGCGGCAGAAACTATTTCCATATAAATTCAGAGGGCGACATGGAGCCCTGCGTATTTATCCATTATTCAGATTCAAATATCAGAACCCATACCCTGCTTGAAGGGCTTAAGAATCCGCTTTTCCAGGCATATTATCATAACCAGCCCTTTAATGACAACCATCTCAGACCCTGCCCGATGCTTGAAAATCCGCAGTGTCTGAGAAAGATAATTGCCGAAACGGGCGCAAAGTCAACCGACCTTATCGAGCCTGAAAGCGCAGAGCAGCTTTGCTCAAAATGCGACAAGTTCGCCACTGCGTGGGCGCCGGTTGCCGAGGAGCTTTGGAATTCAACCAAGCACCCGAACCCTAAAACCCAGTATTACCGCGACACCCCCGAGGGCAAAGCGGAGAAAAAATAACTTTACAAGGTTTTTTTGCGAATATAATAAAAATGGAAGGCATAGCTGATAGACGGTTACGCCCTCATATTAAGTGATTAAAGAGATTAACCGCCTAAGTTTGGACGCTGGGGCGGTTATTTTATGCTTGAAAATTGTAGGGGCGGCTATCAGCCGCCCGATTTGGATTTCTGTTGATTTTGCGGGTGTCGAAACGCGCCCCTACGTTGGAAATTTTTAAAGAATAAAGAATATTGAATAATGAATAAATAATAAATGTTTTAAAGTAGGGCAGCTCGACCCCCAAGCCGCCGCAAAAATCTGTAAAATTAACGGCGGGATGAGGTCATCCCGCCCTACACAATGCGAAATTAATAATTATCGTTGACAAGCGTATAATTAAATAGTATAATATTTTCGACAAAGGGGTGCTGCCTTACGGCGGCTGAGATTATACCCTCAAACCTGATCCCGGTAATGCGGGCGTAGGAAAAAGCTCAGTGCAGAAGTTTTACGCCCGACGGATATCCGTCGGGCATTTTTATTTCTGCATCCCCTTTCAGTAAAAAGAAAGGATTTGTCAAAAAATGAAAGAAAAAATCACAAAAACTCAGATTCTTGCCGAAAGCGCAATCATGGTTGCGCTGTCCATCGCGGTGTTCGCCGTTTCGGATTTGCTTCCGTGGCCCTATGCCTACGGCGGCGGCTTCAGCCTTTTCGGTCAGGTGCCGATAATTCTGATTTCTTACCGCCACGGCGTTAAAAACGGAATCCCCGCCGCGCTTGCCCTTGCGATTTTTGAAATGATAATGGGCTATAAGAATTTCACCTATGTAACAGGCATTGCTGCCTATCTTATAGTTGCGCTTGCGGATTATCTTGTTGCATTCGGCGCGCTTGGTCTCGGCGGAATGTTCAAGAATAAATTCGGCGGCAACCAGCCTGCAGAGCTTGCGGCGGGCGGAATTGTTGTTTGCTTAATCCGCTTTATCTGCCATTTTATCAGCGGTGTTACCGTCTGGAGCGGCTACACACCCAACGGCATGGCGGTCATGTGGTATTCATTCATCTATAACGGCTCATATATGGCAATTGAGCTTGTGCTGACGGTCATAGGTCTGATTGCAGTCGGTAAGATTTTCAGGCTGGATAAGAAAAGATTGGTTTAATCAAAAATCCGGGCTGAACCGAGATTTTGATTTATATCAGAAAATGAAGTTCACTTTCTTTGGCTCCCTCAAGAGGGAGCTGTCACGGAGTGACTGAGGGAGTTTCAGATTTTGCGTAAAACCGATGATATATATGGTTTTAAGCAATTCCTCCCTCCGTCTTTTGCTTCGCAAAATCCACCTCCCTCAACGAGGGAGGCAAGGTTTGTGACTAATTTAATATAATTAATAAGAAGGAGCATCCCGCGGGATGCTCCTTCTTTTATTACATTATATTATTTATAGTATTCAACAGCCGATTCAAACAGCTTGAGGTCGAATTCGCCGGGAACATTCTTGTAAAGTCCCGATGCGGTTCTTTCGCTGTGACCCATCTTGCCGAGAACTCTGCCGTCGGGGGATACGATGCCTTCGATAGCAAAATCGGAGTTGTTGGGGTTGAAGGCAATATCGTTGGTTGCGTTGCCGTCAAAGTCAACATACTGGGTGATAATCTGGCCGTTGGCGGCAAGCTTTCTGATGAGAGCTTCGTCAGCGATGAATCTGCCTTCGCCGTGTGAAATGGGAACTGTGTAAATTTCGCCCTGCTTTGCCTTTGAGAGCCAGGGTGAATTGTTGGAAACAAGCTTTGTTCTGACAAGCTTTGACTGGTGTCTGCTGATCGTGTTGTAAGTCAGAGTCGGGCAGGTTTCGTCGGTGTCAATAATCTTGCCGTAGGGAACAAGGCCGAGCTTGATAAGAGCCTGGAAGCCGTTGCAGATGCCGAGCATCAGACCGTCGCGCTTTTCAAGAAGCTCTGTAACCGCCTGCTTGATTTCCGCGTTGCGGAAGAAAGCTGTGATGAACTTACCTGAGCCGTCGGGCTCGTCGCCGCCCGAGAAGCCGCCGGGAACAAAGATAATCTGGCTTTCGCCGACCTTCTTTGCGAAATCTTCAACGGATTTTGCAATGCTTGCGGCTGAAAGGTTATTGATAACAAAGATTTCTGCCTCTGCGCCTGCTCTTTCGGCATATTTTGCCGAGTCATATTCGCAGTTTGTGCCGGGGAATACGGGGATAAGAACCTTGGGCTTCGCGGTTCTGATTGCGGGCTTTGCAAAGGTTGTTGCTTTATAATCAAAGGTTTCAATCTTCTTTTCGGGCATTGCGATGTTGCAGGAATAGATTTCTTCAAGCTTATCTTCATAAATGGGAAGGATATTTGAGAAATCAACTGTCTCCGAGCCGTATGTGATTGCAGCCTTATCGGTTGTATAGCCGAGAAGAGAGCCGCAGTCTGCATCTTCTGCAAGCTCGATGATGAATGAGCCGTAGCTGTAGCCGAAGATATCTTCAAGAGAAATATCTGCAAAATCAAAGCCGATGCCGTTACCCATTGCCATCTTAAGAACAGCTTCTGCTGCGCCGCCCATGGTGGGGGTATAGATTGCGGCTGCCTTGCCTGCGGTTACGAGAGCATAAACCTCATCATAAATCTTAAGGAGAGAAGCTGTATTGGGCAGGTTGTCGGCAGTATATTCGGGCTTAAGGATAACAACCTTGTGACCCGCTGCCTTGAATTCGGGCGAAACGATGTTTTTGATGTCCTCGGTTGTAACAGCAAATGAAACAAGGGTGGGCGGAACGTCGATATCCTCGAAAGAGCCGCTCATTGAGTCCTTGCCGCCGATGGCAGCAATTTTGAGGTCCATCTGAGCCTTGAATGCGCCGAGGAGGGCTGCAAGGGGCTTGCCCCAACGCTTTGCATCCTTCATGGGCTTTTCAAAATATTCCTGGAAGGTGAGATAAACTTCGTTGAAATCCGCACCGGCTGCGATGAGGTTTGAAACGGATTGGATAACTGCGAGATATGCGCCGTGATAGGGGCTCTTCTCTGTGATGAAGGGGTTATAGCCCCATGCCATGAGTGAGCAGGTGTTTGTTTCAGCCTTTTCAACCGAAACCTTGTGAACCATTGCCTGAATGGGAGTGAGCTGGTTCTTGCCGCCGAAGGGCATGAGAACGGTGTTTGCGCCGATTGTGGAGTCAAAACGCTCTGAAAGACCTCTCTTTGAGCAGATGTTGAGGTCGCCTGCAAGGGCGGTATACATATCGGTGAATGAGCCGTCAATCTTCTTTGAATAGTCCTCAAGCTTTGCGGGAGCGATGTCAATATGCTTCTCAGCGCCGTTGGAGTTGAGGAATTCGCGGCTGATGTTGCAGATTGCCTTGCCGTTCCAGTTCATAACAAGATAGGGCTTTTCCTTAACTTCGGCAACGATTGTTGCTTCAAGGTTTTCGCCGGTTGCAAGCTCGATGAATCTTGCGGCATCCTTTGCCTCAACAACAACAGCCATTCTTTCCTGTGATTCGGAAATTGCAAGCTCTGTGCCGTCAAGACCCTCGTACTTTTTGGGTACTGCGTTAAGGTCGATTTCGATACCATCAGCAAGCTCACCGATAGCAACGGAAACACCGCCTGCACCAAAGTCATTACAACGCTTAATAAGCTTTGAAGCTTCGGGATTTCTAAACAATCTCTGGAGCTTTCTTTCTTCGGGAGCATTACCCTTCTGAACCTCGGCACCGCAGTTTTCAAGAGAAGAAAGATTATGAGATTTCGAAGAGCCTGTTCCACCACCCCAGCCGCCACGACCTGTTTTGCCTCCAAGAAGAATTATAATATGGCCATCCTCGGGGCGTTCGCGTCTTACATTTTCCTGAGACACCACTACAATAACCGCACCGATTTCCA
>JAZNSX010000007.1:0-2175 GCA_045591425.1 Acutalibacteraceae bacterium
GATGTTTTTCTTCAGCTCATATGGGAATCGTATGCTTGGTCGGTGTGGCAATTCATTCAGGTTCCCCGCCGTGACGGTTACGGCAATATTCCCGGCAAATGGACAGACTATTCGGGTAATTTTCCGCTGTGGCGGTTGTGCTTTGTGATTCAGAATTACTTCCGAAAGAAATTCGAATATGAAATGGAATGGAGTTTTCAGAAACTGTATTTGATGCCGAAAGAAATGCAAATCCCGTGGCTTACATATCAGCAGTTCAGCAATCTTATCGGCAATCTCACGGATATGATTGTTGCAGAACAGAATTGGCAACCAATGATTGATGAAATATGGAAAAACCGTCAGATGGAAGATTACAGCGAACGTAAAAGTCCATACAAAAGAGATTTCATCAACAAGTGGTATTGCTCGTGGAACAAAAAGAAAAGTCCGATTTTTCTTGATGAAGCAATAAAATCAGGCGAAGAAATCAGCGAAGAATTGCTCGTTCAGTTACCGTCACCCCGAGATGATTTTGAAACAAGGATTCTTTCAAAACAAAAAGTCGAAGCGTTCTTTGAAATGCTCGACGGAAAAGACAAACGGATTTTGCAGATGCGAATGGACGGTTGCACTCTCGAACAGATTGCAAAATTTGCAGGATACAAAACACCGAGTGCAGTTTACAAACGCATAAAGAAAATCGCAACAGCATACGAAGATTTTGTTTCGAAGAAATACGGAGAATTTTTGGACATCCACTCAAAGAAAAAGAAGAAAAATAAACAAGCAGACAAAGACAGTCACGATTAATTTCGTGGCTTTTTTTGATGTCCGAAAGGAGAATTTCAGAAATGAGACGATAGAAATATTTCAAACGACCAACGCATCGTTTTGAGAAAATGCATCGGAAAACACGGTGCTTTTTACGGTTCTTGAACCGTGAAAAATCACAAAAATCAGCCGATATCCGGCAGAAAGGAGAAATTATGAAAACAGGATTAACAAAGCGTCAGAAAGATACTGTTATCTGCTTTAACGAAGAAAGTGACATCATTGATGTACGCACACATAATACGGATTTGAGAAACAGACTTTTAGAATTCAGCGAGCAATACCCAGACTGTTGTAAGCTGACAGACGATGACGAACACGGTGGATTGCTTTTTGAAATTCAGAAAGGCAGATTGAGTTTCAGACTCACCGCACCGTATTCGGAAGAACGCAGAAAGGAGTTGAGCGATTATGCGAAAAAGCATGGAATAAATCATAGTGAAGAAAATTTATGAAATATTTTGGCTGAAAGTTTAGTTGTTTTTCATATGCTAATATGGTATAATTTTAATGAACAAAATTGAGGAGGTGCCTATGGCAATCCCGTCAAGAAATCATCAAAGAAAGCAGAAGTCATCAAATCATGTTGACTTTGATTCCAAAGGAATTATAAAGGTAGTTCTGACAATTGGATTTTTGATTGTTCTCGGTATAACTCTGATAAATGCTTTTAACGTTCAGAAAGAACCAGTAACATCAGATAGGATATGGGAAATAATTGAACAACACGGATATGTTCCGCAAGATTTAACAGAAAAATATTATGAACATGACCCGGCATTTAAAAACACTCTAATAAAAAGTGTTGCATTTGTAGATAACGATATTAGATTTGATTATTTTGAATTTAACAATTCAAACAGTGCTATTGATATTTATGGTCAAGCTTATACCGAAATTATTATGAACTATAATGCCGTTCATAAAATTGAGATTGATCATCAAATGGGAAATTTCAGCATATACTTGTTGGATTCTCTGGGCAAATATAATGTTGCAATTTATGTAGAAAATACTGCGATATATGCTAACTGTAACTCTGAGAACAAAAATGAAATAAACAAAATTCTCAATACAATCAATTATCTTGAACCTTAATTTCACAAATACATTTCATCAAACCGTTTCACTTTTAGTGAAGCGGTTTTCTTATGCTCAAAATTGAAAGGAGATGTGAATGTGAAATATGTTAAAAACACAGCAAAATAAAAGCCGAAAATAAGCGGATAATCCCGAAGGGCGCACTTTTATACATATCTTTCAGAAATGTATATGTGCGTAGCTCCGCTAATGAAAAATCAAAGATTTTAAACAAGGGTTTTACCCTTGCGCTGCATTGCAGCTATCCCAATAAATTATCCC
>JAZNSX010000008.1:0-44966 GCA_045591425.1 Acutalibacteraceae bacterium
AGGTGGATGCCTTTCTCGAGATATTCAAAAACAGTGCCGAAAACGGTGTTGAAGGGAATGTCAGCAAGAAGACCGAAGAGTCCGCCGAAGATCTTGTCATAAAGATCGGTTTCTTCAAGGAACTTCATAATCTTGTGAACAGGAATGCTGAAATACTTGACTTTGCATTCTGAAACATGCGCATCGAATGCGTTCTTAGTTGTAACGGTTGTGCCGCAGTAGTCGCATTCGCCCTTGAATTCAAGGCAGATGCCGGCATGAATTGCAAGCTCTTCTTCGGTTGCAAAGTCAGCACCGCATTCATAGGGGCAAGCACGGAAGTAACCGTCGCAGTTCGGGAGATGTTTGTTATACTCGGATTCGTTTGCGTAGGATTCTCCGCAATAGGGGCAGGTGTTTGTCGATGCAAATGCAACTGTTGCAGTTGAAAGAATGCAAACAAGTGCAAGCACGATTGATAAGAATTTTTTCACTATTCTTATCTCCTTTCTTTATTTTTGGTCAAATTAATAAAACTTAACCATATATTGTATGAATGTTAACACAAATTTACATTTTTGTCAATATGTATTAATAAAATGCCTGCGAATTTTAAATAAAACAGAGAATGATTTAAAAGCAGAAACTTGATAATGATTAAGTAAACACTCCCAATCCAAATAGAATCGGGAGAGTTATTCATTTTGTTCTTAAACCTTTTGGGTAATGGTTTTTTGCTCTGCCGTTTACAACCTTAACGCCTCCGACAGTGCAGCCGTCAACCGTAACAACTGCCCAGCCGTTGGCGCAGTCCGTTTCAAATTCTTCGCCGTGCAGATATTTTTTTGTTGCATCCGATTCGGCAGAAAGATTGATTTTTCTCTTGAAATCCTTACCCATTGCCATAAAGAACTGATGATGGGGGAGGATATAGTTCTTTTTGATTTCACCTATTGTGACACCGCAGCAAAATGCCGCTCCTTTAGGTATTTCAAAATCGGGAGTGAAATAAACGGGGTTGCCGTTATACATCATAACGTGAGATTTATCATAGTTAGAAAGCGTATCATCAAGAAAATTCTCTACAATATCGTCAATTCTGACTTTTGCATGTTTATTTTTTGTTTGTTCAGGTAAAGTTTCGAGCGTGTTGTGAAGCACAGCCATAAATTGACCTTCACCTTTGCCAACATGCGGATAAAAACGTCTTGAAAGACAGATGTTTTCGCATTCACAACCCTCAAATTTAATGCCGTTAACCGTATGAGTTTTAACTTTATCATTTACGGGAATAAGTTCAAACTCAGAATGGTTCTTTAAAAACTTATCAACAACCATTTCGTTTTCTTCGAGCGAAAAAGTACATGTTGCATAAATAATATAACCGCCGTTCTTAACAAGTTTTGCGGCATTGTCAAGAATCTCTGATTGTCTTTCGGCACATTTAATTACATTATCGATGCTCCATTCGGCAACGGCAATTTCTTCTTTTCTGAACATACCTTCGCCAGAACACGGCGCATCGCACATAACCAGGTCAAAAGCTTTCGGAAAAGTTTTGGCAAGTTTTTCTGTGTCCATGCAGGTTATAACGCAGTTGCGAAGACCGAGACGCTCAATATTGCCCGTAAGGATTTTGCATCTGGAAGGAATAATCTCGTTAGATACAAGAACACCGTTTTCTCCCAGCTTATTTTTCAGTTGAGTACTTTTCCCTCCCGGTGCGGCACACATATCAAGAATTTTCCAATCAGGGTTGATATCAATGCATTCTGCTGGTGCCATTGCACCCGGCTCTTGAACATAAATCATGCCTGCGTGATGATAAGGGTGATTTCCAATCTTGTCATAATCAAGATAATAACCATTATTAACAAACGGTATTTTTTCATTTGAGAATATGTTGATTTTTTTGAAATCTTCAAGCGAAATCTTGTCTGTGTTAACCCTGAACGCACGGATGGGGGAGCTGTTAACAGCTTTTATATAATTTTCAAATTCATTTCCGAGAAGTTTTTTCATCCTTTCGGAAAATTCAAGCGGTAATTCCTTCATTCATCTTCTCCGTTTATTTTCATTTCCGCATAGAGCATGCACATGCTGACAGCTGTTATAGCAGCTGTTTCGGTTCTTAAAATCCTTTTTCCGAGAGAAACGGGTATTCCCCTGGATGCAATTGCAGAATCAATCTCATTAAGCTCAAATCCGCCCTCAGGACCTATAAGAATGCCGACAGAACAGCCCTTATTGATTTTTGTCAGTGCATCAACGGTTGATTTCATCCCGTTCTTACATTCATACGGAACTATAAACACGTCAAGTTCGGATGCCGCTGCAAGAGCTTGTTTATAGCTCGTTACATTGTGAACAACGGGTATGGATGTGCGTTTGCTCTGTTTTGCAGCACTTTCGGCAATTGCCTGCCAGCGTTCGGTTTTGCTTTTCTTTTTCTTGTTATCAAGCTTCACAATGCAGCGATTCATTTCAACGGGAATTATTTCTTCAACGCCGAGTTCAACAGCTTTTTGAATAATCAGCTCCAATTTATCGCCTTTGGGTAAACCTTGAAAAAGACAAATTTTGACAGGCAGATTGGTATTTTGAAAACTTTCTTCTATAATCTCCGCAATTATGCATTCGTTTTCAAAGCTTTCAATACGGCAGAGATTGCTCACGTTGTTTTCGCTTACAAGAAATTCATCGCCGATTTTCATTCTGAGTACGTTTTTGATGTGGTTATAATCTGCGCCGTTTATGATATAGCGGTTATTGTGTCTGTTGCCGTCTTCAATAAAAAAATTAAACATTTGAACACCATCTTTCGAAACATATTATAACAAAGTTTTCATTGATTGACAATAAAAATTAATTTGTTTATAGTCAGTTTTCACACAAATCTGCTTGAATTTTTGTTTAAAAAACAGAATTTCAAAAAAATGTTTCCAATTTATATAAAAAAGTGTTAATATATTAAATAACTATTTCATTATTAATTAGGAGGAAGAAAATGAAAAAGTTTATTGCTATTATTCTTTCAATTGCACTTCTTGTTCCCGTTGCGGTTCTTCCCGCAAGCGCACAGCAGACAACATCGAAAATCGTTACTCAGGAGTCTGATGATTTGGAATGTGCTTTTGCAGAGGGCACAAACAGTCTCGTTGTTTTTGTGACCGGCATCGGTCAAAGCTATTCTTATCTTTTTGATGAGAGCTATACTCAGGAGGGTGCGTTCGAAAAGGGTACTCTTCAGGATTATGAAAATTATGCTCCTCTCATTGCCGAAGGCAAGTACAATTCCAGATGGAATCTTTTTAACAGCTTTGACGAAGCTTTTTCTGACACAAGCACCATCTTTACAATTGTAGGCGCTGTTTTTGAGCTTCTTTTCTCATCATTCATCAGATTCAACTTCATTGACCAAGATAAGGTTGACAAGATTGTAAGAGACCTTTTCAAATTCAATATTGTTGATGAAAACGGCAATGCAAATCCCAGAGTCGTTACTCCCAGATATGCTGTTCCCGTTTCCGAATTCCCCGGTGTTACAGATGAAAACGGCAACTTCGAAAGCGAAGCAAAAGACCGTTTTTATTCTTCAATTCCCTGCAAGGATATCGCGCTTGAAAAGTTCGGCGAAAACTTTGAAGATTATCTCTATGTTTTCAACTACAATGCTTTCTCATATACTTCAAAGAATGTTGATGCTCTTCACGATTTTGTTGAGAAAATTATTGCTGAAAATAAGGTTGGAGCGAAGGATATCGTTCTTGTTCCCATGAGCATGGGTGCTTCCGTTGTTACAGCTTATATGGATGCATATCCCACTGTTGCTCAGAACCACATCAGAAGAGTTGTCAGCATTGTTGGCGCATGGGATGGCAGCGATGTTGTTGCAGACCTTCTTATGCGCAGATTCTGTGATAATTCCGCTGACCTTTTCTACAACGGTCTTCTTTCCGATCTCATCGGCGAGCCTTGGGGTTATCTTGTTAATATTGCTCTGCGTCTCTTCCCCAAACATATTCTCAGAGGATTTGTTGATATGGCTCTGGGCGCAATCGCAACTGAGCTCTTCTGCGCAACTCCTTCACTTTGCAACCTCATTCCCATTGACCAGTATGACGAAATTTCTCCTCTTATAAAGTCAGCTGTTGTAAAGAAAGAGGCTGATGATTTCCAGACCGCAAAGAAACGCCTCAACACAACTATGGAAAACCTTGAAAAAGAAGGCGTAACATTCTCATTCATTTCGGGCTACGGTCTTCCCTTCGGCGCCATCACTTCGGACTATTCTGCATTCGGCTTCATGAAGAGCGCTGAACTCACAAACTCTGACGAAATCATCAACATCAGCTCAACCGCTCCCGGTACTTCATTTGTTGCTTACAATTCAAAATTTGAAGATACAGAAGGCAGAGAGCTTTCACCCGACGGCTCAATCGATATTTCAACTACCCTCCGCAAGGAATCATCATGGTTCTTCTATCAGCAGAAGCACGAGCTTGAATATAACAACACAGCAATTGCTCTTGCTCTCGAGCTTGCAACAGGCAACGTTAAGACAGTTGCAGATTGTGATAATCCCGACGAAGACGAATTCTACTTCCCGCAGTTCAACGGTGCTAGAAACCTCAAGGACTATAAGAGAAGCTGGCTTTCCGACCTCGAAAGGTATTGCAGCGAAACAGGTTATACTCTCACCGCAGAGCAGGAAGCAGTTCTTGCAAAGGCTGAAGCAATGGCAAACAACACAGTCAATAATCCCGAGGTTGACGAACCTATCCTTCAGGAAGTTCACGATATGCTTGTTGAAATCGGTGTTTATCAGGCGGAAGAAGAACCCGGATTCTTTGATGAGGCTCTCAACAAGGCTCTTAAAGGTGCTAATGATATCACATATAAGATTTTCGGCGCCAAGGGATTCCTCGATTTCTTCAGAAAATAATCAATAAAAACAAGGGCTTATCCGACAGGATAGGCCCTTTTCTCTATTATGAAATATATTCGAATAAATATGTATGATGCTTTTCAGCGGGGAAAACAATGCTGTCGGAGTAATAAATTTTATCATCATAAAGTGACTGTAGCTTAGATTTTTCAGGTAAAGATATTTTTACTTTCCCTTCGCAAACGGTGTGGATACCGAGAATTCCATTTGAATTGTAAACCACACATCCGTCGTGATTATAGCAATGAATTCCCGAATCAACAAGAAAACAGCGTAGTTCGGCATCAGAAAAACTTTGCTTGGTTTCAGTTGATAAAAGACAAGGGATGCCAAGTTTACGGCATAAATCAATAGCGGTCTTGCCGCTGTCGGACGGAAGTGGAGAAGTAAAAACAGCCGCCTTATAACGGTGAAGAATTTTTTCGGCATCCTCGGTCATAAAGATGTCAAACGGTATACCCGTGTTACCCATAGCAACTCGGATTTCGTTAACGGAATGCCTGAACGGACTTCCTGAGGGAATATTGAAATATGCTCTTTCGTCAATAAATAAAGCGACTTCGGCAGGATGATTAGCATGGTTGAGAGATTTCTCCGCAGCCTTTCTCAAATTCTCAAGCTCATTAAGAATGCATTTATCATCATACCACCCGCCCCACATATCAAACCACCATATGCCTGATGATTTTGTTATCTGATGGGCAAAAGCCTTACGGATTGCAGACAGAGAAAGTTCGGGAATATCCGGACCGCACCAAGCGGTTTTGTTGCCGTTTTCATCAATTTGCGGATATATGTCATCGGGATATTCATCGGGGCGGGAATCCTGCATTCTTTTAGTGAGATGAGTTCTGATATCGCATTCGATAAAACACAATTTGCCGTGAAGTTTAACGGAGTCAACCGGAAGCATATCTCCCCAGTCAATTCCAAGGCTTCTGTTGCAGTCATATGCGCAAGGTGATGAAAAGAAATCGATGTAGGGCGAATCTATAATATGTCTCAATCCGTGAAGACCAAGAAGCGGGTCATTAACAAATGCATTATAACCGTAAAATGCACCGACAATCTGCTCATTGTTAATTAGTTCTTTCAAAGATTTTGCAAAATATTCGATTGTATTGACGTTCACTTCGTTGCAAAATTCATAGTATTTGCATACACCTTCTGTAAAAACTCCGTTTTCAAGTTCACTTCTGTCAGGCGCTTTGATTTTCTCTGTCCCGTATTTAATTTTTAACCACTTTTGAAATTCCTTTACGCCTAAATCGGAAAAAGACCCTGACATATCATGATGCATCCATTCTTGCGTTGTTCCTCCGCAAAGCTGGTAGCCTGCAATTCTGTTTGCATAATCTGAATTTCGGATATGAGAAATCAGAGAACTCAGAAGCTTTTTTCCGTCTTGTCTGAATCTATCGGAAAACAGTGATTCTCTTTTTCCGCCGTTTTTTGTGTCAACAGTTTCAAATGGATTATCCTCAATCCATTTACGGGGCATGGCAATATTAATTCTTGGAAAAATCAATGCATCCGGGCATTCGGTTAAAATACGGCATACAGTACCTTCAAATTCCGAATAGTCCGCTGTTTCATTTTCAAACACACCAATTCTAAAAGGTGAAAATCCCGTAATATTATTTATTGGTAAATCCGTGAATGAAACATTTACAAAGAACATTTTATAGCCGCGCTTTATGAAGTCTGACCATTTACCGCATTCATCAAAATATGTTGTGTATGCAATTGGAAAATGAACAGTTCCGTCAATATTAATCATCGGTTTGCCATTTACCGATTGAATATAACTCTTCAGCATAGAATTCTCCTGTTGATTTATTAAGCAAAATTATAATATCACAAAAAATGAATATAAACAAGCTTCATAAGTTCGTATGAACAGATTTGTCCGCTGTAAATTTTGCGGTAATATTATTTTTGTAAAATTACTTCTTAATAAAATAAATACGGTGTTGATTAGAGAGTTTAAAAGGAGTATAATAGCAATAATGTTAAATTGATTTTGCGGGTGAAAAACCATGAGAATGAGAAAGAAAAAGCATCTTGAAGAGCGCCTTGCCAAGTGTGACAATGTTATTACGCTTTTCAGTGAAGATTGCAATGTGCTTACTGCAATTGAAAAAAAGGAATATATTGATTTTAAAGCTCTTTTTGGCAATGATAACCCTGTTGTTCTTGAAATCGGCTGCGGTAAAGGAAAGTTTTCCTGTGAGCTTGCCAAGCGCGAACCTGATGTGAATGTGCTGGCTCTTGAGAAGTGCGCCAATGTGTTGGTTATGGCATGCGAGTCGGCAATTAAAGAGAACATAACAAATCTTAAATTCCTGCACGGCGGAGCTGAATATTTAGAAAAATACATAAGACCGAATTCAGTTAATCGGATATATCTCAATTTTTCTTGCCCATATCCCAAGAATCGATATGCTAACCATCGCTTAACAAACGAACGCTTTTTGAAAAGCTATGCCGTGATATTAAAAGATGGTGCGGAGATACATCAGAAGACCGATAACATGCACTTTTTTGAATATTCTATTGAGCAGTTTACGGGTTACGGTTTCAGTCTTAAAAATATTTCGCTTGACCTGCATAACAGCAGTTTTGAAGGCAATATCGAAACCGAATACGAGCATAAATTCGCTTCACTCGGTATGCCTATTTACAGGCTTGAAGCTTATCTTAAATAAATGTCAAAAGGGGCTGTTTTTTTACAGCCCCATTAATCTTGCTTACTTATGATTTTTTATGTAGTGCTTATAGAATTTAACGCAATGTGCAGTTTCTGTTACACCGATGCTCTCGTTAGCGGCGTGCATGGCGGCGAGCTGTTCGTTGCTCATCTTAATCGGGCAGAAACGCAGACAGTTGTCGGCAATTTCTTCATAATGACGGCAGTCTGTGCCGCCGGTCATAAGATAAGGGATAACACCCGCTTCGGGATAGCATTCGTTAAGGCACTTTTTGAGGTAACCGAATTCTTCGCCGTTCCAATCAACGCAGTTAGAAGCGCTCCTTGCGTGAATAACCTCAAACTCAAGGTCATATTTATCAGCATATTTTTTGAGCACGGCGAGTGACTGCTCGGCATTTTGATGTGGTGACGGACGAAGATTGCAGACGATATATGCTTCGGAAGGGATAACATTAGGTGTCTGAGAGCCTTCTGCCATAGTGCAGCAGAAGGTGGTTTTTACAAACGCATTGCACATGGGAGAAACCATGGGCAAAACCTTTGTGAGCAAGCCTTTAAACAGCCACATATTGCCGAGCACCATTCTCAGCGGAAAACCGAGCAGGGGAGCCGCTTGGTCGAGCATGGCATATACGGGGCCTGATATTTCTGCTTTAAAAGGCTTGTCTTTTTCTATATCGGCAACAAATTTTGAGAGTCTTGCAAGAGGAGTGTTGCTCTTGGGGGTGGAGGAGTGACCGCCTTTGCCCTTTGCAATTACTTTAAGGTCAATATAGCCTTTTTCGAGAACGCCGATAGCAGCGCACCAACCCGCCATTGTTGGAAGAGCATCTTTAAGAATCGCACCGCCTTCGTCCATTGCAACGTCAAGACGAACGCCTTTGGATTTAAGATAATTAACAAGAGTGGGAGCGCCGTTGCCTGAAATCTCTTCGTCGACAGATGAGGAAAGATAGATGTCACAAGGCGGTTCAAATCCCTCTGCAAGCAGTTCTTCAATAGCCTGGAATTCGGAGAAAACCGTTGATTTGCAGTCCATAGAGCCTCTGCCGTGGATATTTCCGCCGGAAATTTCGCCCGAGAACGGGTCGCGTTCCCAGTTAGGTTCATCTGCGGTAACAACATCCTGATGGCCCATAAGAAGAATACCGTTTCTGGTTGAATCTTTGCCTGACCAGCGGAAAAGAAGATTTCCTTCAATTTCGGTGCATTCAAGCTTTGAAAAAATTAACGGAAAATTCCTTTTCATGACCTCGTGGAGTTTATAAAACTGTGTAAGGTCGGTGTTGCCTCTGAGCGAGATTGTCGGCACCTGTATCATTGCAGAAAGCTTCTCAGCATATTCTGAGGCTTCTTTTTCTGTTGGGTTAATCGCAGGCGCATTCGTGTTCGGCTTTGCCTTTATCATTACGGCCCTGATTGCCGCAACAGCAAGCAGAATAAGAAAAACAGCAAGAACAATAAGCAAAGCAAAACCCACATATTTCATTTGTATCATATCCTTTCGGGAATTTATTTTTACATTATATCACTTATTTTCAGGTAAGTAAATATGGTTAACAGGTAAAATTAAAGTTTATTGAAAAGCAGAATAATATATGGTATCATAAAAATAATTTAATTTACGAAAGGGCGTTATTATGAGCAGAACAAAAAAGATAATTATTGCGGTTATTGTTGTCGCGGTTCTTGTGTTTGTTGAAATTAGGTTCAATCTTGCACACAGTATTATTCTTCAATTCAGCTCAGATGCATATATAAATTATGTTTCTGGCTCAGAATATGAACAGGCTCTTATCAATGACCCGATATGTGCCAAGGATATGCAAACTCCCGATATTGAACTTGTAGAAACAGATTTATCGATTGTTACAGCTCGCTATGAAATGCATGATAAGCTGGTTGAGAAGTATAAATTGAATGACATTGCAACAGCGGAAAACGATTTTGATAAAGCTTTGCAGATACTCAAGTGGTTGACCGAAAATACATATTACAACGGAGCTCAGATGAATTTACTTACTGATGACACGCTGGATATTCTTGATGATTCCTTTGGTAAACCCTTCTATGGAGCAATAAATTGCCGATATAAAGCCATTGCATTTTCCGATTGCCTTATTGCCGTCGGAATTAAAGCATACCCGGTTTGTATGATTTCATCTGGCTTCAACGATAATCATTTCACCGCAAGGGTATATATAAGCGAGTTTGGCAAATGGTGTATGTTTGACCCTTCGTTCGGATGCTGGTTCAGCGATAAGTACGGAAATACGCTTGATACATATGAAGTCAGGGATATGTTTATAAAAGGCAATTCTCCGCAAATTAACGGTTATACTTTCAACGGCACGCAGGAAGCGTTTGATGTTTATTTAAACGGGTTCCTGAAGCATAATATGTCTAATCTGAGCACTTGGGAAGATAATTCCCCGGAAAGAAGGGAAAAAGCAAGCTTTTCCGAAAGAAAGAGATTTATTGCGAAGCTTCCCGAATAAAATCAAGCGATGGCGGTTTGCACGCCATCGCTTTTTATTATTATTCAAATAATTTGTTCAGCTTGTTCATGGTTTCCGCTGTTGGTTCAGGAATATCGGCGAACGGAAAAAGAAGTTTCATGCTGTCATATTTGACCTTACAAATCTTTTTGAATGGCAAAAGCTCAATTTTATCAACGCAGGAGAAGCTACCGGCGATTTCTTTGAGCTGAAGCACATTTCTGTGGTTATCATTTAAAGTCGGAATAATTACCTGCCTCAAAGTTACGGGGATGCTTGCCTTGTCTAAGAAACTAAGAAAATCAATAACGGTTTGCAATTCACAGCCGACATGCTTTTGATAAAGCGTTTCTTCCGTATATTTGATGTCAAGCAAAACTCTGTCGGTTTTTTCTAAAAGGTTTTTAACTTTGTAGTTGAAGATACTGCCCGAAGTGTCAAGACAGGTGTTGATGCCTTCATTATGGCAAAGTCTGAATACTTCACGCACAAAATCGGCTTGTAAAAGCGGTTCACCGCCCGAAGCGGTAATGCCGCCGTGAGCCCCGAAATATTCCTTGTAGCGCATGGCTTTTTGAACGATTTCCTCAGGTTTATATATGCTTCCGCCGTTCAAAGACCATGTGTCGGGATTGTGGCAGCAGCCGCAGCGCAGGTTGCATCCCTGCATGAACATAACAAATCTTATTCCGGGTCCGTCAAGAGCTCCCAGACTTTGAATTGAATGGATTTTGCCGGTTATTTCACTCATGTTCATATTGCTTCATGGAATGTTCTGCTGATAACTTCACGCTGCTGTTCGCGGGAAAGCTTATTGAAGTTAACAGCATAGCCCGAAACTCTGATTGTAAGATTGGGATACGCTTCGGGATTTTCATATGCCTTCATTAATGTTTCACGGTTGAGAACATTAACATTAATGTGGTGAGCCTTTTTGGCAAAATATCCGTCAAGAATGGAAACAAGGTTTGAAATTCTTTCATCGTCAGTTCTTCCGAGAGCTTCGGGGGTGATTGAGAATGTGTTGGAAACGCCGTCGCGGCAGTCGTCGTAGCTGATTTTTGCAACGGAGTTAAGAGATGCGAGGGCACCGTTTTCTTCTCTGTTGTGCATCGGGTTTGCACCGGGTGCAAAGGGTGCAGAGGCTTTTCTGCCATCAGGAGTTGCACCTGTGTTTTTGCCGTACATAACATTTGATGTTATCGTTAGAACTGAAAGGGTGTGAACAGCGTGTCGGTAAGTCGGAGTTTTGCGAAGCTCGGTGATAACGCGATGAGCCATGTCTTTTGCGATAAGGTCAACTCTGTCATCGTCGTTGCCGTATTTGGGAAAATCACCGACAGTTTTGAATTCAGTGATGAAGCCTTTCTCATTTCTGATGGGGCAGACATCGGCAAATTTGATTGCGCTGAGTGAGTCAGCAACAACGGAAAGACCGGCAATACCGAATGCCATGAAACGCTCAACGGAGGTATCATGAAGAGCCATCTGAGTCTTTTCGTAGGCGTACTTATCGTGCATATAATGAATAACATTCATTGTGTTAACATACAGGTTGCTAAGCCATGCAATATAAACATCGTAACGTTTCATGACCTCATCGAAGTCGAGTTTGTCGCCTTCAAGAACAGGCATCTGCGGGCCGATATGAATGCCGCTTGTTGTGTCATAACCGCCGTTGATAGCAATAAGAAGGAGCTTTGCAAGGTTACATCTTGCGCCGAAGAACTGCATCTGCTTGCCGACCTTCATAGCCGAAACACAACAGGCGATTGCGTAGTCATCTCCGTAAACAGGACGCATGATATCATCATTTTCATACTGAATTGAATCGGTGTCTGCTGAAACCTTGGCACAGAATTTCTTGAAATTATCAGGAAGAGAATTTGACCAAAGAACGGTAAGATTGGGTTCGGGGGAAGAGCCGAGGGTGTAAAGAGTGTTAAGAATACGATAGCTGTTTTTGGTAACAAGCGTTCTGCCGTCTTCGCCCATGCCGCCGACAGCTTCGGTTATCCACATCGGGTCGCCGCCGAAAAGTTCATTATATTCGGGTGTGCGAAGATGACGCGCAATGCGGAGCTTCATAACAAAATCGTCAACAAGCTCTTGAGCGCCTTCTTCGGTAAGAATGCCGTTAGCAATATCCCTTTCAATATAAATATCAAAGAACGTGCTGACTCTGCCAAGGGACATTGCAGCGCCGTTTTGTTCTTTTATTGCACCAAGATATGCAAAATATGTCCACTGTATTGCTTCTTTTGCATTTGCGGCGGGCTGGCTGATGTCAAAACCGTACATAGCCGCCATTTCTTTAAGATATCCTAAAAAAGCAATTTGCTGGAAAAGCTCTTCATCAAGGCGGATGTTTTCGGTGTTAAAGGGTTTTGCCGAGAGACTGTTCTTATCTTTCTTTTTCTCAGCAATAAGCTTGTCAACGCCGTAAAGCGCAACCCTGCGGTAATCACCGATGATTCTGCCTCTGCCGTATGCATCGGGAAGACCGGTTATAACGTGGCATTTTCTTGCCTGACGCATTTCGTCGGTATAAGCGCGGAAAACACCGTCGTTATGTGTTGTGCGAAAACGGAATTCCTCCTCGACCTTTTTGCTGAGTTTGTAGCCGTAAGCTTCGCATGCCTGGCGAACCATTCTCATTCCGCCGAAGGGGTTAACTCCTCTTTTGAGAGGTCGGTTTGTCTGCATGCCGAAAATGAGCTCGTTTTCTTTGTCAATATAACCGGGGGAGTAGCTGGTAAGCGAAGAAACGGTTGCAGTGTCGATATCAAGAACTCCGCCGAACTGACGTTCGAGCGCAAAAAGAGCTTCAAGTTTTTTCATCAGATTCTTTGTTCGCGGAGTTGCATCGGCGAGAAAGCTTGAATCTCCTTTGTATTCTTTGTAGTTTTGTTGGATAAAATCGCGGACATTGATTTCGTTTTGCCATACACCTGCGGCGAACCCGCTCCAGTTTTTGTGTTCCATATTCAATCCTCCAGTTTAGTGTAAAAAACAAAAAGGGGCAAATCAGTTTACAATAACTGATTTGCCCAGACGGTCGGCATTATAGCATTTACATTCCCCCGCAGTCGTCTGCGTTCTCCGTCAGTTATGTAAATGTTCTGTAATTATTATACATAATGCAAAGGATTTTGTCAATTTAAAAAATGTAATAAAGTAAATGATTTTGCATGGTGTAATTTGTGGAAAATTACGTTTTTAACATTTGATTATTTACTTTATTAACTTATCAACATCAGAAAGCTTAAGACGCTTTGAAATAACATATGTTTGATATTCACCATCTGCTTTTCTATTGCCGAATGCGCCGTAGGTTGAGGTGACAATCATTCCGTCATCAAAAACAACATTGCCGCAGTAGCCCGTGTCGGCGTTTGCGGAAAGAGCGGGTGATTTTTGATTTTTAAGGTAAGTATGAGCAAGTTTGATTCTGTATTGACCTTCTTTTCCGCTTCTGAGGTCATCATATGTTCCAACCCAGGCAACCCAGCCTTCGCTGAACCAATTCGGCATTTTTTCGGCTGAATACTTTTTGATTTTATTTTTATCTCTTTCTATTGAGCGGAAAGTGATAAAAAGTCGTCCGTCGGGGGAATAGTCGGCTTTATGTCTTTCGCCGTTGAGAGCAGAAGGAACAAATCGTGGCTTTGACCATGTTTTTCCCTCATCTTTTGAGAAGGAAATCAATGAGTTATAGCGTTTATTATTGCTTCTCGCTATCAGACAAAGCTCATCACCCTTGCCGCAATCAGAGCGAATAACTTCAACTTCGCACATATGTGCTTTTTTTTCGATTACACGGTGTTTGGCAAAATAAGGTTCAGGGTCACTCCAAACAGGCTTTCCGTTTACAAAAGAAAGAATGGTTTTGTAATTAATGAACTTGCTGTCGTGGAAAAATGCCATCCACTTGTCAACAAACTCACCGTTTTCTTTAAGCCTTGTCAGTGAAGCCATGGCAACGATGGGGATTATGGTTACGGGGTCTTTTTTTGAAAAGCAGAGCTCAAATTCAGACCAGGATTTGCCTTCATCAGCAGAAAGAGAAAAGTTAAAACCTCCAATTGAACCCTTGCCGTCATGCCAATCGGGGTTGCCTGAAATAAGGAGGATTTTGTCAGGTGTGCCGTCTGAAAACTCAAGGCGGTAAACAGTAGGTGTTTCGCGCGATGTTTTCCATGATTCGGGCTGATTTTCTATTTCGCCTGTATAAGTTATACCGCCGTCAAAGCTTATTTTGCTTCTGACAGCGCCTTTTCCGTGGCCGGAGGGATAAACGTCAAGAATGCTTCCGTCTTTCAGAAGGATTGCATCGGGATGACCGATATAATCAAGACTATTATCAACAACCGAATGCTCATAAAGATATTTAAGTTCTTCAGGTGTATTTTCAGGCATAACATCAAGTCGGACAAGGGGGATGGAATAATCTCCGGCACCGTTACCGAAATGATATTTGTTGATAAGCTTTTTAAACATAAAAATCACACTCGCTTTATATCATGTTAAAAATCAAAGTTCTGATGCAAGATAAGCGGCACCGAGTTTGTTGGCATCGTTTCCCATCTGTGCCTTAACAACTCTTACATTTCGGAAACTCGGCATAAGAAGCTTTTTCAAACGATTGTTGATTTCGTCGGTAATATAAGTCTCGTTCATAATACCTCCGCCCGCAATGATAAGAGCGGGGTTGAAAATATAAGTCAGACTCAAAAGACCGAGAACGATTTCGTCAATCCAACTGTCAATGAGATTTTTAATTTCAGTATTGGCGAAATTTTCAAATATTTCTCTGCCGTTCATTTCCATATCAAGTTTGTCTGCTATGGATTTAACAAGTGCAGTAACGGAGGCATATGCTTCGTAACAGCCGCAGCCGCCGCAGGTGCAACTTTTGCCGCCGGCGTGAGTTATCATATGCCCAAATTCACCGGCAGAAAATGAACTGCCGGTGAACAGTTTGTTGTTTTGATAAATTGAACCGCCGATTCCCGTGCCGTAAGTAAGGCAAATAAAATCGGAATATCCTTTAGCGGCACCGAAAACCGCTTCGCCGAGGGCAGCAGAATTAACGTCATTTTCGACAGCTGTGGGGATGCCTGTTTCAGCTTCAATGATTTCTTTTATCTTTGTTCCCGTATAACCCGGAATGCTGTCGGTTGCAAAGACAATTTCACCCTTGATGCTGTTGACCTGACCTGCAGTTGATATGCCGATTCTGTCAATGCTGTCAAAGCTATTGATAATCCCAACGATTCTTTCAATAATCCTTCTGCCGCCTTCATAAGCGTTTGTAGGAATTGAATTCTTTTCGGTGAGATTAAAGCTTTCGTCGCAAAGTGCATATTTTATTTCGGTTCCCCCGATGTCAAATGCAAGGATTCTCATTTGCTTTCCTCCAAAGCCTTGACAAAGCGTTTTGTAATGTCCATAGGTCTTGTGATTGCGGTTCCGACAACGGCTGCATGAGCTCCGCTTGCGAAAGCTTTGACAAGCTCATCTGGTGCCCAGATACCGCCTTCTGCAATGACTGTTGCGCCGAGCTCTTCTTTATATCGCTTCATAAGCGTGAAGTCGGGCAGAGGAGTACCTTTGGTATAGGGCGTGTATCCGCTCATTGTTGTTCCGAGAAGGTCAAAACCGAGTTCAAGAGCAAGCTTGCCTTCTTCAAAACATGAAGTATCCGCCATAAAGAGCTGGTCCGGATATTTTGCGCGCACTTCTTTGAAGAAATCGGCAAAAGAAACACCGCCGGGTCTTGTTCTGTTTGTTGCATCAACCGCGATAATATCGCATCCGATTTCAACAAGTGAGTCAACTTCCTTCATCGTAGGAGTAATATAGACATCGCTGTCGGGATATACCTCCTTGATGATTCCGATAATCGGCAGGCTGACTCTTTCCCTGATAGCCAGAATGTCAACAACAGTATTTGCCCTTATGCCCACGGCACCGCCGAGAGCTGCGGCATAAGCCATTTTGCTCATTATGTAGCTGTCATATAATGGCTCTGTTGACAGGGCTTGGCAGGAAACAATAAGTCCGCCTTCGATTTGTTTGAGAATTTCTTTGTTTGTTAATTTTTTCATATTAATTATCATAACACGAATCTTTTTTTTATTCAACTTCTATTTAATAATTTTTTAAATTAAATCAGTTGAAAATGACGGCAGCATATGGTAAAATCTCTGCTGTAATAATTTGCGGTATTCGCGCAATAATGTGGAGAATGATATGTATTATCTGCTTGTGGTAATTGCGGTTATTCTGTTTTCGCTTCAGTTCTTGTTTAATCAGAAGTTTCAGCAGAGCAGAGGTGAAAGCACAAAATCCGCACTGGAGTTTTCGTTTTATAAAAGTATAGTGATTATTGTCATAATGCTTTTTATCAGCAAATTCAAGGTTCAAATAACTTTTTTCAGCGTTGTTATGTCGGTTCTTTATGCAGTTTCCGGCATCGCAATGACAGCCTTCAGTCTTAAAGCCTTTGCTGTCGCAAACCTTTCGGTGTATTCGGTGTTTTCAATGCTTGGCGGTATGTTGCTTCCATTTGCGTTGGGTGTAGGGTTCTATAACGAGGAGCTGAACTTATTTAAACTGCTTTGCTGTTGCTTAATAGTTGTTTCTGTTTTGCTCAATATTAAAAAGGGCAACAGTAATAAAAAAGCCGTTTTCTATTATATGGCTGTTTTTCTTTTGAACGGTATGGCAGGCGTTTTATCGAAGATTCATCAGTCATCTGAGCTTCCGCATACCGACAGCTCGGGGTTTATGATTTTATCAAGTGCTGCAACTGCTGTCATAAGCGGAATCTGGCTTATGATTTCTTACAAAAGAATTCCTTTGATAAGCGGCAGCAATCTTTTTTATGCTTCGGGCTACGGTGTATTTAACGGAATCGGAAATCTGTTTTTGCTTATCTCACTTTCGCAGTTGCCTGCTTCCGTGCAGTATCCTCTTGTTACCGGCGGCGTTATGATTTGTTCAACATTGATTGCGGCGGTGCGCAAGGAAAAGATTACTGCAAGGGAATATGCAGCCGCAGTCATTTCTTTTATTGCATCAGTCCTTATGGCTTTTTAATTCAGGATATAAATTTAACCGCTTTTGAGTCGAGGCTCAAAGGCGGTTAAATCATTTTTGCTGTTATTCCGCGGATTCGGTTTTACCGATTGTTTCAGCGGTTTCAATTTTTTCGTTTTCTTTTTTCATAAGGTCATTTTTTAGCAGCTTATACAGCGTTGCTGCAAAAGGTACGCTTATAAGAATGCCGGTTATTCCCATAACGCCCCCTCCGATTGTGATGGCGGCGAGCACCCAAATTCCGGGCAGACCCATTGAAGAGCCGACAACCTTCGGGTAAATCAGATTTCCTTCAAGTTGCTGAAGAACGACAATGAAAATTAAGAATATCAAAGCTTTAACAGGGGATTCCATAAGAATTACAAATGCGCCGACAGCGGCACCGATATAAGCTCCGGCGATGGGTATAAGAGCAGTAAATGCTATAAACGCGCCAATCATCGCAGCATAGGGCAATTTAAGAATAAGCATTCCGATTGTGCACAAAATGCCGAGAATAACAGCCTCAGTACATTGCCCGACGATATAGCGGTGAAAACAGTCGTTAAGGACAGAAAACACATATTTAATTTTATCATACCACGCTTTTTTAACATAGGTGTTAAAAATACGGTCACACTGTCTGCGAAGTTTGTCTTTGCCAATTAACAGATAGAAGGCAAAAATAATGCCGATGAAGGCTGTTACAACGCCAGAAACAACCGAAGACACGGTGGTTATGACAACATCCATTACGCTGCCGATTCCTGATGTGAGCACTTCTGCAATTTGCCCGATTTTTGACTGCCAGTCAACAGAAGTGAGAAATTTCATAATGTCATCGGGAAGAACTCCGAGACCGTTAACCCAATTAATAACTTTTTTTATCGCTGCAGGTAATTCTGCAACTATCAATTCAATGCATGAAATAAGCTGAGGAAGAACAAGGCTGAATATTATCGCGGCAACTGCAAGCAGGGTGATGACAGCCGCAATCATGCAAACTGTTCTTCGGCTTTTTATAACTGCTTCTTTCTGTGAGCGGCGAAAATAGTGACGTTCGTAAAATGTCATCAAAATATTTATAAGGTAAGCGATTATTCCTCCGACAATAAGCGGAAATGCCGCACCGATAACCGTAGAAACTATTCCTGCAAAGCTTTCCCAATAATGTATGCAGAGAAACAGCAGCAAAACGCTTATGCCGATTCTGAAACAGGTTTTCCATTCGATTTTCATTAAGTTCGCTCCTTTGTTGTTGACAATGCCGATAAAAGAATGTTACTATATAATAAATATTATAAATCATATTTTATATTTTTTCAAGGGCGTGATAGAGTGAATTATATCGGTGTTGATTTGGGCACTTCTTCCGTTAAGATTTTGCTTGTCAATTCTTCCGGTGAAATTCTTAATGAGATATCCAAAGATTATCCCGTGTTTTATCCTCATCCGGGTTGGTCGGAGCAAAATCCTGCCGATTGGTGGAATGCCGTTGCACAAGGCATTAATGAACTTATCTCAGGCTTTGATAAAGCTTCGGTTGCCGGTATCGGTTGCGGCGGTCAGATGCACGGATTGGTTGTGCTTGACGAAAATGACAACATAATAAGACCTGCAATTCTTTGGAATGACGGCAGAACGTCAGCCGAGGTTGAATATCTTAATGAGGTTATCGGCAAAGATGTTATTTCAGAGAATACTGCAAATATTGCTTTTGCGGGTTTCACAGCACCTAAACTTCTTTGGATGAAAAAGAATGAACCTGAACTGTTTGCAAAGATAAATAAAATAATGTTACCGAAAGACTATATTAACTATATGCTCACAGGTGTTCATTGCTGTGATTATTCCGATGCATCCGGTATGCTTTTGCTCGATGTTGAAAAAAAGTGCTGGTCTGCAAAAATGCTTGATGTTTGCGGTGTTAAAATTGAGCAGATGCCGAAGCTGTATGAAAGCTTTGAAACTGTCGGGGCATTAAAAAAAGATGTTGCCGAAAAGCTTGGATTGAATTATAATGTTAATGTTGTTGCAGGCGCGGGGGATAATGCCGCTGCCGCGATAGGCACGGGAACTGTCGGTAACGGCAAATGCAATATTTCCCTCGGCACTTCCGGCACTGTATTTATTTCCAGCTCTGATTTCGGTGTTGACCCAAACAATGCGCTTCACGCTTTTGCACACGCTGACGGTAACTATCATTTAATGGGATGTATGCTTTCTGCCGCTTCTTGCAACAGTTGGTTTATGGACAGCATACTCAGAGATGTTGATTACACTGAGGCACAAAATGAAATTACCGAAGAAATGCTCGGTAAAAACAGGGTTTTCTTCCTTCCGTATCTGATGGGTGAAAGAAGTCCTATCAATGATACAAATGCCCGTGGCACTTTCACGGGGCTGACAATGGACAGCAGCCGTGCTGATATGCTTTTAGCAATTTTTGAAGGTGTGGCATTTGCAATCCGTGACAGCTTTGAAGTTGCAAAGCTGCTTGGAATTGATATAAAAAGAAGCAATATCTGCGGCGGCGGAGCAAAAAGCCGACTTTGGAAAAATATTATGGCAAATGTATTAGGTTTGCCGCTTGATACCGTCAAAACAGAGCAAGGACCGGGTTATGGCGGGGCAATTCTTGCAATGGTCGGCTGCGGTGAATATGAAAGTGTCGAAAAAGCCTGTTCTGTTCTGGTTGGAATTTCCGACACGGTTTATCCCGATCCGGAACTTGTCTCACTTTATGAAAAGCAATATAATAAATTCAAAAAAATATATCCCGCACTTAAAAATGTATTTGCGGATTTTAACAACCAGGAGGAAGCACAATGAGTGAAATTTTTAAGGGAATTTCAAAAATCAAATATGAGGGCGCAAAAAGCAAAAATCCTTTGGCCTTTAAATTCTATGATGCCGATAGAATTATCATGGGCAAGCCCATGAAAGACTATCTGCCCTTTGCAATGGCATGGTGGCACAATCTCGGCGCTGCGGGCACCGATATGTTTGGCAGAGACACGGCTGACAAATCATTCGGCGCAGAAAAAGGTACAATGGAGCATGCTAAGGCTAAGGTTGATGCAGGTTTTGAATTTATGCAGAAGCTTGGTATTGAATATTTTTGCTTCCACGATGTTGATCTTGTCCCTGAAGACGAAGATATCAATGTAACAAACGCCAGACTTGATGAAATCGGTGATTACATTCTTGAGAAAATGAGCGAAACGGGCATTAAATGCCTTTGGGGAACCGCCAACATGTTTTCTAACCCCCGTTTTATGAACGGTGCGGGAAGCACCAATTCCGCCGATGTTTATTGCTTTGCAGCTGCACAGATTAAGAAAGCTCTTGATTTAACCGTTAAATTCGGCGGAAAGGGCTATGTTTTTTGGGGTGGCAGAGAGGGATATGAAACTCTTCTTAATACCGATGTTAAGTTTGAGCAGGAAAACATTGCCAGACTTATGAAAATGGCTGTAGATTACGGCCGAAAAATCGGCTTTACCGGTGATTTTTATATTGAACCCAAGCCGAAGGAGCCTATGAAGCATCAGTATGATTTTGATGCTGCAACCGCAATCGGTTTCCTTCGTCAGTACGGTCTTGACAAAGATTTTAAAATGAACATTGAGGCTAACCATGCCACTCTTGCAGGTCATACTTTCCAGCATGAGCTGAGGATTTCCGCAATTAACGGTATGCTCGGCAGTATTGATGCTAACCAGGGCGACTATCTTCTCGGCTGGGATACAGATGAATTCCCGTTCGATGTTTATGAAGCAACAATGTGCATGTATGAGGTTATCAAGGCAGGCGGTCTTACGGGCGGCTTCAACTTTGATGCCAAATCGCGCAGACCGAGCAATACATATGAGGATATGTTTGAAAGCTATATTCTCGGCATGGATACATTTGCTCTAGGTCTTATCAAAGCTGCCGAAATTATTGAAGACGGCAGAATTGACGGCTTTATTAAGAATAAGTATTCAAGCTTTGAAAACGGAATCGGCGCAAAAATTGTTTCCGGCTCCGCGACGCTTGAGGACCTTTCCGATTATGCAGTGAATCTCGGAAAAACTGAAATTCCCGCTTCAGGCAAGCAGGAAAGACTTGAAGGAATTATTAACAGCATTCTTTTCGGATAACGCAGCAAAACTCCGCGAAATTCTTATGAATTTCTCGGAGTTATTTATTTTTGCTTGCAATAGTCGATGTTTTATTGTATTATATTATTCAGTAAATTTAAAGGAATGTTTTAATGCAGTTTATTGTAATGGATCTTGAGTGGAACAATACTTATGCAAAAAAGGCAAACGGATATATCAATGAAATCATCGAAATCGGTGCCGTAAAGCTTGATTCGGATATTGAAACCGTTGACACCTTTTCTTCAATTATCCGCTCACAAATCGGCAAAAAGCTTCGGGGAAGCGTTAAAAGGCTGACCCATCTGACTAATGATGATATTAATACAGGCATGCCGTTCACAAGGGCGTTTTCGCTCTTCAGAAAATGGATTGGTAATGAAGAAACTGTTATTTTCACCTGGGGTGACGGCGATATCCGTGTTTTGCTTGATAATTTTAAATATCTCAACGGAATAAAGGCTGTTCCTTTTCTTGATTCTTACTGTGATTTACAAAAATGTTTTCAAAAATACACAAAGGCTTCCAAAGGTCAGCAAACGGGTTTGCTTGCAGCGGCGGAAATGCTCGGAATAGACCCTGAAATGTATATTCATCACCGCGCTTTGGGCGACAGCATGCTTACCGCCGAAATTCTTAAACGCATTTATCAAACCGGCTATGTTGAACCTGAAATTGTTCAATGTAACGAAGAATTTTATTCACGCCTTTTATATAAGGCTAAGGTTATCAGAAACATTGATAATCCTTTGGTTGATAAAAAGCGTCTTAATCACACATGTGAAAACTGCGGAAAGCCGTGCGAGCAAAAAACAAAATGGAAATTTCATTGCCAGTTTTTCAGGGCGAGCTTTTACTGCAACGAGTGTGATTTAACTTATTCTGTCGGCATCAGATTTAAAAAGCTTTACGATCAGGTTGAATTCAGAAAGATTGTTTCTGTTAAAGAACCAGAACCTGTGACAGAAACTGAGGAGAAGAACATATGAAAATACTTGTAACGGGCGGCGCCGGTTTTATCGGCTGCAATTTTGTTTATTATATGCTTGACAAGCATCCCGAATATGAGATTGTTTGTCTTGATGCGCTCACATATGCGGGCAATCTTAAAAGCCTTGATGCTGCATTTGAAAATCCGAAATTTAAATTTATCAAGGGCAGTATTTCGGACAAGCCTTTTGTTGACAGACTGTTTGAAGAAGAGAAGTTTGACATCGTCGTTAATTTCGCCGCCGAAAGCCATGTTGACAGATCAATTGAAAATCCCTTGATTTTCCTTGAGACAAATGTAATGGGAACCGCTTGCTTGCTTGAGGCGAGTAAAAAATACGGAGTTAAGAAGTATCATCAGGTTTCGACCGATGAGGTATACGGCGATTTGCCGCTTGACCGCCCTGATTTGTTTTTTACCGAGGATTTGCCGCTTACAACATCCAGCCCGTATTCTGCTTCCAAAGCTTCTGCCGATTTGCTTACCCTCGCTTTTCACAGAACTTACGGTATGTTCGTTACCATTTCCCGCTGTTCCAATAACTACGGTCCTTATCAGTTCCCCGAAAAGCTTATTCCGCTTATGATTGTCAGAGCGCAGGAAAACATGTCGCTTCCTGTATACGGTCAAGGTCTTAATGTCAGAGATTGGCTGTATGTTGAGGACCATTGCAAGGCAATTGATCTGATAATTCATAACGGAAAATCCGGCGAAGTTTACAATGTCGGCGGTCATAATGAAAAACAGAATATAGAGGTTGTAAAAACAATACTTGCTCAGCTTTTAAAGCCTGAGTCGCTAATAACTTATGTTGCCGACAGAGCGGGTCACGATCTCCGATATGCAATTGACCCTTCAAAAATCGCCCGTGAACTCGGCTGGGAGCCGGAAACATGCTTTGACGAAGGTATGAAGAAAACCATTCAGTGGTATTTGGAAAATACCGAATGGACGGACGAAATCAAGAGCGGTGAATATGCCGAATACAGCAAAAGAAAATACGGATAATAAAATCAGACCCCGGTAAACCGAGGTCTGATTTTTGTTAAGATTAATTGTTAATATAATGCCCTATTATATATATAGGACTTATAAAGAGTGCGAGAATCTTTTCGATTGTTGTTAAATCGCAATCAAAAGTGACATTTCCGGTTGTGACAGATCCATCCAGATTTGTGACACTCGCATAAATCGTTGCAGTTCCGTCGCCGATGCATCTGACAAGACCGCTTTTTGATACAAGCACCGCCCGCGGATTGTCGGAATACCATTCTATGCCCTCATACGGAACATCAAAAGGCTGAATTGAAGGGATTAATTTCACGCTTTCAAAAATATCCAAATCAGTATTTGAAACATAAAGAGAAAGCGTTTTTACCTTTTTGATTTTAAGAGATGCAATTGCATTTCTTATGGCTGCCGTCTGACTGTCGACTATATCCTGTTCGCATGAAAATTTTCCGCTTACGTCGCGTTTGAGCGCTTCATCAAGGATGTATATATTTTCATATATATTTCGGTTGATAGCCATTGCTTCGGCAACAGCGGATTCATAATCTGAATAGTCGGCGGGCGTTGTGTCTTTGATAATTACATCGGTAATAACAGCAGAGACGGTCTCCATATCCGTTTGTGTGATAACACAATAATAGTAGGGAGCTTTGTCGGCATCGGTGAAGGTATATGAGCTTGCCGTTGCTCCCTCAATCGGCGTCCCGGTTTCTGTTGAGTTCTCTGTGTTTTGATACCACTGATAATTAAGGTTAAAACCGACCGCGAAAATATAAACCGTTTCACTGTTTGCGGTTATATATTCCGGTAATTTATTTACAATCAAAGGAATACCGACAAAATTATAGCCTTTGTATTTGGCATACCTTTCAACAAACGTGCCCGGTGTGCCGTAAACAATCAGATTGTTTGCCGTATCTGTAGACTCTATGAAATTGTTTGAAAGCAAAATGCCGCTGTTATCGGGCATGTCATCCGCAGTTTTCAAGCTGCGCGCATCAATAAATTCAATTGTGCAGTTATTAAATGAATTTATGCCGATTTTTTCAATGCTTTCAATATTGAGAAAATATATGTTATGAAGATAGCAAAAAGTATTTTCGGCAATATTTGTTGCTGAATTCAAATATATGTATCTGAGTTTTTTTGCATTTTTGAACATATAGGGAACTGTTTTTTTCATTTTTGTTGCACTGAATGCTTCGAGATTTGACGGAAACAAAATTTTAGGCTCTTTTTGAGCGTATATTGCATCCTCAAATTTCATCATTGAAGGCAGACTTAACACAGAAAGCATGTTACAGCCTGAAAAAGCATTTGAATAAACGGTTTCGGCACTTTCTAAATTAACTGAAACCAAAGAAACACAGTTTTCAAAAGCATTTGAGCCGACGGTTTTGGCATCAGGAATATTAACGAGGCGTAAATTTTCGCATGTGCTGAAAGCACCGGTAGGAATATGTGAAAGATTGTGTATTTCAACAGTTGAAAGGGAAACGCAACCCTTAAAAGCACCGTCAGGCATGTTTTCAAGTTTATTAATTTCAATATTGGTAAGAGCATTGCATTCGGAAAATGCTTTATAACCTATAGAAGTGACATTACCCAAAGAGATGCTTGAAACAGCTGAGTTTGAAAATGCACCTTCTGGTATGTTGGTCAATTTGTCAAGATTTAAAGTGAATGTACGTTCATACAACGAATATTGCTTGCTGCAAACTCCGTAAAAAGCATATGGACCGATTGAAGTAAGTTCGCCGAAATACAGGTTTCTGAGATAGGTGCAGTTATAAAACGCCCTTTGACCTATTACACTTACTCCCGTTCCTGCAACGGTTTTAAGGTTTTGGCAGTTCGAAAATGCATTTTCACCGATTTTTGTAATTGTTTTCGGCAGAACAATTTCGCTTAAATTGCTGTTTTTGAAAACATTTGAAGCGATACCAACGACAGTCCGTCCATAGACTGTTTCCGGGATTGTTATGCTTGTTGCTGTGCCGTTATAAACAACAATGTTACCAATCATATCCAATCCGAGCTGTGATTCATCAACGACCGGCGCAATGATTGAATTAAATGAGGATATTGCCGAACGGTAAAGACCATCGCTGTAAGCAACAGCCATCAGAACCACGGTTTTTGAAAAATGAAGGGGTGTGCCGTTATAAATCTTTGCATTCGGATTGCTTTTTGAAGGAACGGAGCGGTCAGTAGTATAATAAATAACAGAATCGGGAGTGTCACACATTATTCGGACATCAATTTCTTTGTCATAAATGGCGTCAGGAAGAGAGAAATACGGTGTGTTTGTTTTGGCAGAAGGAAACAAATCTTTATTATATTGAGGCAAATTTATAACACCGTTTCCGTATTTATCATCATTTTCAAAATCGCTGATGACAACTGCATTTGAAACCATTACATCAAAAACATCTTCACTTGAGGCATCGGGAAAAACCGAAAGAATCGCAGCTGCATATGCGGTGGCAAAAGGCGCGGCCAAAGATGTGCCTTTTGTAACAATATACTCATTGTTGAGAGTGGATGTTTTTATATCAACACCGGGCGCAGCAAAGTCAACACCGTTGCCGTATGTGCTGAAATTTGCCAAAACATTAAGCTCGTTTACGGCAGAAACTTTAATAACGCTGCTATAAGTTGCCGGATAGAAAACGGAATTCGAGCCGTCGTTTCCGGCGGCTGCAACAACGGTTATATCGTTTTGTTCAGCACTTTCAATCGCTGTTTTTAAAACCTCGGAATCTTCTTCAAAGCCTATACTTATATTAATAACATCAACACCGTCTTTAACAGCGCAGTTAATTCCGGCCGCAACCGTAATAACAGTGCCTTTTCCTTTATTGTCAAGTACCTTGTAGGGTTTGATATAGATACCGTCAAGCGTGCAATCGGCAATAACACCCGCAACCTGTGTTCCGTGACCGTGGTCGTCAGAAGAATTGTTTCTGATGCCTGAAGAACTGGTGTTTATGTTTGTCGGTATTACTCTGCCTTTAAGAAAAGGATGGTTTGCATCAACGCCTGTATCAACAACTGCAACGGTCGTTTCCTTCAGTGCTGTACCGGATTCAAGAATTTGACTGTTAAAAAGATCGAAACCGATGTGTGAAGGCCCCCATGATAAATATTCGGTTTTATCTGCAGCATTTGTTGTGAGCGGGGAAGGGGATGAAACCGACAGTGTTACTGTTTTATCGGTTTCGACAAATTCAATACCTGCGCGTGTTGAATAATAGTCAAAGGCTTCGGCTGCTTTATGCTCATTTTCAAATTGCAAAACCCAGAGATCGTTGTATCCGCTGATAACGCTTGTTGCATTTAGGGTGTCAATTTTACTTTTGCTTTTAACAATTAGACGTGCCGTTTCAAATTCAGAATGCTCAGATTTGTCACATAAACCCGAATAATCGTGGTCTTGGTTGTTGCTGTCTGGCAAAGCTTTTTTTGAATCTTCGGATATAATCAAACTGCTGACCTCTGATGCGAATTTCTCTGCAGATATTTCAACGCCGCCGTTCTGCTGCGCGGCAGCATTCAGAGCAAGCGAAGTAATTGAAAACAAAAGCGTCAGAATCAGAATAATACATAAAAGTTTTTTCATGATTATTTCCTCCAAGGAATATTTGAGAAAAAGAGTTGTTTTATCTGCACACATCAATAATTCTAAATTATAATTTTAATTATAGCACATTTTTCTGATTTTGCAATAGAATTGTTTAAAAACAGTAAAAAGGTTAAGGCAATTTGTGGCTTACTTGTGCAAAATGTGTATGGACTGTTTTAGATAATTTTTTTAATTTTATTGAAAAAATTAAAATTTACATTATAATTTAAGTAAAGGAGATGCAAATTATGTTAAAAGATTTAGTACTTAAGAATAGGTCATACAGACGTTTTTTTGAAGATGAAAGAATATGTGAATTAACTCTCAGAGAGCTTGTTGACACTGCAAGAAATACTGCTGCTTCGGCAAATTTTCAGGTGCTTAAATATAAGCTTGTAAATCAACCGGAAGAGAATAAAAGAGTTTTTGAAAACCTTGCGTGGGCGGGGCTTCTGAAGGATTGGAAAGGCCCCGAAGACGGTGAAAGACCTTCTGCATATATTATTGTGCTGTGTGACAAATCAATCAGCCTGAGCAAGCCCATAGATGTCGGCATTGCTGCACAAACCATTCTTCTCGCAGCGACTGAAAAGGGTCTTGGCGGCTGTATGTTTGGCAGTATAAGGCGTGAAAAGCTTGCGGAAGATTTTGAAATTGACCTTGAAAAATATTCAATTGAGCTTGTTATTGCGCTCGGCAAGCCAAAAGAAACCGTGAAGCTTGTTGATTTGCCCGAAAGCGGTTCAACTGCTTATTACAGAGATGAAAACAGTGTTCATTATGTGCCCAAACGCTCGCTTGAAGATATAATTATATGAATGCAACCGATAGTTTACATATAGTTGGTTGAAGGCAACCGATGCTTTTGATATGATTTGCTTGAGGTGATGATAATGACATTGGGCGAACGCATCAGCAAATTAAGAAAGTTGAAGAATTATTCTCAGGAATACCTTGCCGAGGAGCTTGATATAAGCAGGCAGGCTGTATATAAATGGGAAAAGGATTTG
Source organism: Acutalibacteraceae bacterium (assembly GCA_045591425.1). GTDB lineage: Bacteria > Bacillota > Clostridia > Oscillospirales > Acutalibacteraceae > CAG-177. The sequence goes on from JAZNSX010000008.1 coordinate 28,004, forward strand.
TCGAGCCCCGACACAGCTCATCTAATTAAGCTTTCAGAATTGCTTGGAGTTTCCGTTGAATATCTTGCAACAGGAAAAAACGAAAGTATAGTTGTTGAAACGCCACCTGAAGTAAGAATTAATAAACTGCGAAAAAAGAGAGGCAAGCTTTTCAAAACGATGATTTCATTTCTATGTATTTTTTCGGTTATTTCCGTTTCTTTGGTTGTTTTTATCGCTACAAGACCCGTTTCGTTTGATGCAGGGGCGTGTTCGGGCGGTTTTAAAACCCATATTTGGGATAAATATAAAGATGCTTTGTTTGAAAAATATATGCAAGGCTTTAAAAATGATAATAGCACTGCTGAATTAATTGAGCATACTCACGATGTGATTTTTATGGATAAAACCATTGTATTCTTTTTTGATGTAGAGGTGACCGATGAAAACGGCGAAAAATGGACCGATTATGTTCATGTCAGAGGTAAACGCGTATGGTTTGAAAAATATGTTTTAGGCAACTGCGTTCTCTCGGAAAAGCTTTCACCCGAAAACTATTTTGGCATCGGAAACTATGGGGATTAAGTTATAAGTTAAAAACATATAAAAAGGCTTGTATAGGCGTTTAAACCTATACAAGCCTTTGCTGTAATTCAGTTAATTAGTGGTGGAAAAGTCTCATGCCTGTGAAGCACATAACCATACCGTGGTTGTTGCAGGCTTCGATAACATTATCGTCTCTGATTGAGCCGCCTGGTTCAGCAATGTAAGTAACACCGCTCTTTGAAGCTCTTTCGATGTTGTCGCCGAAGGGGAAGAATGCATCGCTGCCGAGAGCAACGCCCTTGATTGTTGCAAGATATGCCTTGTGTTCTTGCTTTGTGAAGGGCTCGGGTCTTTCGCTGAAATATTTCTGCCACTTGCCTTCTGCAAGAACGTCATCGCATTCGTCGGAGATATAAACGTCGATTGTGTTATCTCTGTCGGGTCTGCCGACTGTGTCAAGGAAGGGGAGGTTGAGAACTTTATCATGCTGACGGAGATGCCAGATATCAGCCTTGTTGCCTGCAAGTCTTGTGCAGTGAATTCTTGACTGCTGACCTGCGCCAACGCCGATTGCCTGACCGTCAACCGCGTAGCAAACGGAATTTGACTGTGTATACTTAAGAGTGATGAGAGCAATGATGAGGTCACGCTTTGCTTCTTCAGTCATTTCCTTGTTATCGGTAACAATGTTTTCAAGAAGAGCATTATTGATTTCAAAATTGTTTCTGCCTTGCTCGAATGTGATGCCGTAAACCTGCTTTGTTTCGGTGGGGGCAGGCACATAATCGGGGTCGATCTTGACAATGTTATAGTTACCGTTTCTCTTGCTCTTGAGAATTTCAAGTGCTTCGGGTTCATAACCGGGAGCAATAACACCGTCGGAAACTTCTCTCTTAATAAGCTTTGCTGTTGTAACATCGCAAACATCTGAAAGAGCAATCCAGTCACCGAAGGAGCTCATTCTGTCTGTGCCTCTTGCTCTTGCATAAGCGGTAGCAAGGGGAGATTCGTCAAGGCCTTCAATATCGTCAACGAAGCAAGCTTTCTTGAGCTTGTCGCTCATCTTGATACCTACAGCTGCCGAAGTGGGGCTTACATGCTTGAATGATGTTGCTGCGGGCATACCGAGAGCTTCTTTGATTTCCTTAACAAGCTGCCAGCTGTTGAAGGCGTCAAGGAAGTTGATGTAGCCGGGTCTGCCGCTGAGAATTTCGATAGGAAGCTCTGTTCCGTCTGTCATATAAATCTTTGAAGGCTTCTGATTGGGGTTACAGCCGTACTTAAGTTCAAATTCTTTCATATTTCTTCTCCTTATTTATTCTTGTTAATCATTCTGCTGTCATACTTACCTGTTTCAAGGTCGATATAACGGACATAAAGTGAAATTTTATTCTGCTCATTGAGGTTTTCCCAGATAAGATTGGTGAATTCGTCGATATCGTCGGGAATGGCGACTCTTTCGGGCTCGCCTGTAAATGTGGGGATGGGGTTGCCGTCGTGATTATATGTGTGAATAAAATGACCGAGACCTGCAAGTGAGGGATATGAGAAAGTGTATCTGTTGCAAGCTGTACCTTCTGCGTCGGCACTCTTGAGAATGCTCATCTTATATGAGAAATTGCCGTCTGCGAAAGTCATCATGCCGCTGATTCTGGGAGTCCAGTTGGGTGAGTCGGGTTCGAATTCTCTTGTTTCAAGAGCCTGCTCAAAGGTCTTTCCGTCCTTAAGGAAGTCATAAACGGTATCAGTCTGGTCACCGTTTGTAACGATAAGATTGTTTTCATGAATTCTGATGGGGGAGTAAATGATGAGTGAGGGGTCCTCAACCTTTGAAGCGTCAAAAGGATGGATAACGATTTCATCACCGTTTTCGATGAAAACTCTGTTTCTGCTGTTTTCGCTTCTGCCCATGATGAAGTAAGCGGTTACAGCTTTTTTGCCGTCTGCACTCTTGCCGATAACAATGCCTCTTCCGACGTATGTGTTATCCTTGATAAGCTCGCCCATGTTGTTGATTTCATAAATGCCCATTTATATCTTCCTTTCAAATTAAAATAAGGGCAGCCCTACCTTCTAAGATAAGACTGCCCAGACGGTCGGCATAAATCAGATTTTTTGTTCCTTTGCAGTGCTCTGCATAATCCGTCAGTCACAAAAAAACTTTAAATTCAATAGAATATTATCATATTAAATGATATTTGTCAATAAAATTAAATTTTGATTTTCGGATTTTTCCATTTACCGCTTGCAACGAAAATTGCGCCCACAATTATTGATGCGGCAGAAGCAAGACCCGTTGCAAGACCGATTCCGTTAAAGCCGAGGTCTGTGAGATTAACAACAAGATATGCAAACGGAACTCTCACAAGAATTGAACTGAAGCAGGCGTTGAACAAAGCAAAATTTGTGTAGCCCGCACCGATGGCAAGACCGTTCATGCAGAAAACAAACGGAACGAAAATATAGTCAAGAGCAATGAATCTCATATAATCCGCACCGACTTTAAGAACCTCTTCGTTGGTGTCGAAAAGTGAAAAAATCTGCTGAGGAAACAGCTGAACAATAACGAAAACAACCATTGATATTGCAAACGCAATTCCCATACCCGTAAGCATGGTTTTCTTTGCTCTTTTTGTGTCTCCGGCACCGATGTTCTGACCTGCCATTGAAGAAACGGCGCTGCTCATTGCGAGTGCGGGTAGAATTGCAAATGAATTGACTTTACCGCCTATTCCCTGACAAGCAGAGGCAATATCTGCATTGGGGAGTGAGTTTACAAGGGCTGTAAGAGTGAGGAATGAAAATGAAACTACAACCTGCTGAACGGACGACGGAAGTCCGAGTTTAAGCAGCATTTTCATTTTTGTTCCTTCGATTTTGAAATCGCTCTTTTGGTATCCGACAAAGAAATGGTTTTTGGCAAGGTATATAAGCGAAAGAACAACGCTGAGTGCCTGTGCAGCGACTGTTGCAATTGCCGCACCTGCCGCACCCATTTTAAACGGACCTACAAGAATTATGTCAAAAACAATATTGACTATTGTTGCAATAAGAACGAAGTAAAGGGGTCTTTTTGAGTCGCCCATGCCTCGGAGAATTGCGCTGATAACGTTATATGCAAACATGAAAATCATGCCTGCCATGCATATCATATAGTAATTATATGCTTCTGCGTAAGCAACTTCAGGAGTGTTGAGAAGCTTCAGCAGAGTATCTCCGAGAAGAAGCATAACCGCCGTGCAGATAACCGCAAGAATCATATATGCGGTGAAAAGCGTACCGATGGTTTTTCTTTGTTCGTCAAATTTTTTAGCACCGCCGTACTGTGCAATAAGTACCGTTCCGCCAACTGCAAGACCGAAAGCCGCACCTGTAACAAGTATGTTTATCTGGCTACCGATGTTAACGCCCGTTATGCCGTGAGTGCCGCACAGTCTTCCGACGATAATCATATCGGCAACGGAATAAAATGCCTGAAGCAGATTTGAAAGCAAAAAGGGAATTGAAAATTTGATAAGCTGTTTTCCGACACTTCCCTGTGTCAGATCCTGTCTGAATTTATCTGCCATTATTATCCTCCGTTTTGGGCTGCTTCATTGTAAGAGATATTCGCTTTTTGGCTGCATCGGCGGCAATTACCCAGACGGTAACAATCTGTCCGACTTTGAGAACCTCCGAAGGATGTTTGATGTATTTGTTTGTTATTTGCGAAATATGAACAAGGCCGTCCTGATGAACGCCGATGTCAATGAATGCACCGAAATCTATAACATTTCTGACTGTTCCTTTGAGTTCCATGCCGGGAACAAGGTCTTTGATGTCCATAACATCCGTGCGGAGCATGGGAGGAGGAAGTTCATCTCTGGGGTCTCTTGCGGGTTGAACAAGCTCTTTGACAATATCCTTGAGTGTAGGAACACCGATTCCAAGCTTCTCCGCAACCTTGTCTTCTCCGAGTGATTCAACAGCCGAAGCGATATCCTTGATTTTTTCTGTTCCTATATCGTCAAGCGAATATGAGAAGAGTTTGAGCAAATCTTTTGCGGCAGCATAGCTTTCAGGGTGAACACCTGTGTTATCAAGAATGTTCTTGCTTTCAGGAACTCTCAAGAAGCCTGCGCACTGTTCGAACGCTTTTGCGCCGAGTTTGGGAACTTTTTTGAGCTGTGAACGCTCTTTGAATTCACCGTTTTCATCTCTGTAATCAACGATGTTTTTTGCAACGGTTGAGTTAATGCCGGAAACCCTTGAAAGAAGGGGCGCGGAGGCTGTGTTGAGGTCAACGCCTACAGAGTTAACAGCATCTTCGATAACACCGTCAAGTGCGGCATCGAGTTCTTTTGGGGGCATATCGTGCTGATATTGACCGACACCGATTGCTTTGGGGTCAATTTTAACAAGCTCTGCAAGGGGATCCTGCAATCTTCTTGCAATTGAAACTGCGCTTCTGAGTGAAACGTCATATTGCGGGAATTCCTGCGCAGCAAGCTTTGAAGCGGAATAAACCGAAGCACCCGCTTCGCTGACTACCATATATGAAACCTCTGCGTTGATTTCACGGAGAACTTCTGCAGCAAAGATTTCGGTTTCCTTTGAAGCAGTACCGTTGCCGATTGAAATGCAGTTTACATTATGCTTAGCAATCAGTTTTTTGATAAGCTCTTTTGCCTGATTTCTCTGTGCATCGGAGTGGGTTACATAGATAACGCCCGTTTCAAGAACCTTGCCGGTCGGGGCAACAACCGCAACCTTGCAGCCGGTTCTGTAACCGGGATCAAGACCAATAACAACTTTTCCTTTTACCGGTGGAGCAAGAAGAAGCTCTTTTGTGTTGAGAGCAAAAACTTTGATTGCGCTTGCGGCGGCGTTTTCTGTGAGCATATTTCTGATTTCGCGCTCTATTGAGGGATAAATCAGTCTGTTATATGCGTCTTCACCTGCTTCGCGGACAGCTTCTGTGCAGGGTGAACCCTCGGGATTGAGAGTTGCGCTGATGATAACATTTGCTGCCTTTACTGCGTCGAGAGTAACATTAACCTTTAAGAATTTTTCTTTTTCGCCTCTGTCGATAGCGAGAACTCTGTGCCCTGCAATTTTGTTAACCGGTTCGGAGTAATCATAATACATTGTATATACGCTGTCAGCATCTTTGTCTGCTGCGGTTGATGTAACAACGCCGATAACGCTGAAAAGGTTACGGAGCCTGCGGCGGATATCAGCATCGTCGGAAATGTTTTCCGCGATGATGTCAAGAGCGCCTTTGAGCGCATCTTCGGCAGTTTCAACACCTTTTTCGGGGTCGATAAAGCCTTCCGCAAGCTCAATGGGAGCTGCGGAATCTGCGTTCTGAGCATAAATTGCATCTGCAAGAGGCTCAAGACCTTTTTCCCTTGCAACGGAAGCTCTTGTTTTTCTCTTAGGTCTGAAAGGACGGTAGATATCCTCGATTTCAGCAAGTGTTGAAGCATTTTCAAGCTTTTCGGCAATTTCATCGGTCAGCTTTTCCTGAGCTTCAATTGAAGAACGAACTTCTTCGCGGCGCTTATCGAGATTTCTGAGGTATTCAAGTTTTTCTGAAAGCTCTCTGATAACCTGGTCATCAAGAGTGCCGTGAGCTTCTTTTCTGTATCTTGCGATAAATGGAATTGTGTTTCCCTCATCAATAAGCTTAACGGTGTTTTCCACCTGCCATTTCTGGAGATTGAATTGTGTGGTAAGTGCTTGAATTATATCCATTGTTTACTCCTTAAATTCTCTTTTTTAACTGCCTGATATCTTTGCCGAGAAACAGCAGAGAAACATAATTGCCGATAATCCTTGAGGTTACTCTTTGCGTATATTTTGCTTCAAGTTCTGTTTCGGTAAGATTGGTGCTGATAATTACGGGCTTTGAACGGTTCATTCTTGTATTGATGATGTTGTACATTGCGGCTGTGGTGAACTGAGTTGAAAATTCCGAGCCTAAATCATCAATTATAAGCAAATCGCAGTCGAGAATTTCTTTTTCTCTTTCACCGTTGCCTGAGTAGCTGAATTTTTCTTTTTCAAGCGAAGAAAAAATGTTTTGAGCCGTATCATAAATGACGCGGTATCCGTTAGCTGCAACAACATTGGCAATTGCGAGCGAAAGATGCGTTTTGCCGAGACCTGTTGCACCGTGCATATAAAGGCTCTCTGAATCGGTATCAAAATCATCTGCATAGCATTTACAGTATTCCAGAATACTTGACATTCGCTTTTGCGGAGAAACACCGAGAGCGCCGTCAACGGGCTGAGGATAATAATTGGTGCTGAAGTTATCAAAACTGCATTTATTGCTGGGCGAAATGTTTGCAAGCTCCTGCTTTGCGATTTCTTTTAGAAGCTCCTTGCGGCATTCGCAGGCATATCCTTCGCAAAATCCGCTGTCGTTGCATTTTTTGCATGTGTAAGGAATTTCAAGATAATCTTCGGGATATCCGTTGGCTTTAAGAAGCTCTTTTATGCTTTTCTGTGCCGATAAATTAAGCACTGAAAGGTTGCTGATATATTCCTCTGCATTCTTTCCCATTCCGATTGCCTTGATAACATCAAGACCGGTCTGAGACAGAGTGGCTTCGTATTCGGATATTTTAGGAATTTTTTCTGTTACTTCAAGATGTCTTGCAAGCTGAATGCGTTCAGCCTTTGCGCGCCTTTTTTCGAGAGTTTGCGTGACTTTTGAAAGCGTTGTTTTGCTGTAACTCATTCTTTTTTCTTCCTTTCGTATTTTAATTCGCTGTGCAGCGACTCTTCCTTGAATTTGTCAAGGTCATATGATGTATGTGTATGATTGACATCGGTTACCTGCCTTTTGCTTTTTTGTTCGGCAACGGCGTTTTCAACATCCGACGGAGTTTTTAAACCTTTGCTGTGCCAGTTGGCAAGCACTTTTTCTATGTATGCAAAGCTGAGTTTTCCTGTGTGGTTTGCCATTTCTTCATATGCGAGAGAAATCATATCAATCCCGAATTTCCATTCCTCGCTCCAACGGCGAAGATATTCGGTCTGTTTAACTGTTGGACGGGGAGTGGAGATGCCCGCGAATTTTGCAAATTCAGACCAAATACCGTTTGCTTTTCTGAGAATTGCAATTTGCTCTGCAGCCTTATCCATAGTGTCTATTTCCCTGGTTCCCCAATCTTTGCCTACAGCCTCAAGATAGCTGTAGTTGGTTTTGCCGATTGAAACGCAATAATCAATCATCATAAAAAGAACTTCTGTAGGAAGACCGTAATGGTCGTGCAGCAGAAGAAGAGTGCACTGACCGTCGTATCCGATGGTTTTGCCAAGCTTGACCTGAGTTTCATTGAACAGAAATCCTATTTCGGGTGATTCATCTATTCTTGCGGCAATTTCGGTGCTTGAAGGCTTAGACGGCACGGAAACAGCAGGCTCAACTTTTTTTACAGTAGAGTCGGCGCCGGTTACATCAAAAACAGGATTTTGTGAATTCTGCGCAACCGTGCCCGAACCGTCGGATAAAACACCGGTAAGCACCCAATATTGAAGATAGTCCTCGGCATCGCTTTTTTGCATTTTGAGCGCAGTGCACATTTGGTCAATATCGGGATTGTCGGGTGAATTGCGCAAGATCCAAAGAAGAACCTTGAGCTGGTCACCGTTTGCAAGGCGGATATGCTTGTCAACAATATCCGCGGGCACGGCAAATATTGATTTGAAAATTGAAGTGTTTACAGAATAGCTCATAGTTATTCTCCGTTTCAAAAATTGCGCTTTTCAGCAGTAAACTTAATTATACACAATTTTTCAAAAAAATGAAACATCTTTTTTCAAAAAGTTCACTGTTTTGCGATATTCTATATATAATGTAATAATACACCAATTGTTGTGGCTGTTATGATGCCGTTACACAATTGAATCGGCAGAAGCAACAAATATCCGAAAGAAAAAGAGACTGCCGCAGCAGTCTCTTAATCATGCGTTTGAAATCAAACGGCTCTTGTAACCTTACCGGAGCGAAGGCAGCGTGTGCAAGCGTGAACTCTCTTGGGAGTACCGTTAACAACAGCCTTGACTCTCTTTACATTGGGTTTCCAGGTTCTGTTTGAACGTCTGTGTGAGTGAGAAACCTGAATGCCGAATGACACATCCTTACCGCAGAAATCGCATTTTGCCATGTGTCACACCTCCTTTTTAGTCATTAACAGATGATATATTAGCAGGTTTCAATTCAAATTGCAAGTATTTTTTTGCATTTTTTTCAACTATTTTTAAGTTTATTTTATTAAAAACAAATTTTTTTTAATTTTGCTATTGCTTTTTTGAAATCTTTGTTATATAATGCATACAGAACATTTGTTTGATAACGTTCTTTGGAGGTTAAATAAATGGCAGACAAAAAGAAAGCTTTAGAAACCGCTCTTGCTCAGATTGAGAAGGCTTACGGCAAGGGCACCATTATGAGACTCGGCGAAAACTCGGGCATGAATGTTGAGGCTATTTCAACAGGATCGATTGCACTTGATGCCGCAACCGGCATCGGCGGATTGCCCAGAGGTAGAATTATCGAAATATATGGTCCCGAATCTTCGGGTAAAACAACGCTTGCGCTGACTGTTGTTGCTCAGGCGCAGAAGGGCGGGGGAGAAGCGGCTTTCATTGATGCCGAACATGCTCTCGATCCTTCGTATGCCGCAAATCTCGGCGTTGATGTTGATGCACTTTTGGTTTCTCAGCCTGACAACGGCGAACAGGCGCTCGAAATCGCAGAGGCACTGGTTCGTTCCGGTGCGCTTGATGTTGTTGTTATTGACTCGGTTGCCGCTCTCGTTCCCCGTTCCGAAATTGAGGGTGAGATGGGTGACTCCCATGTAGGCGCACATGCAAGACTCATGTCTCAGGCTCTCAGAAAGATTGCCGGAGCCGTTGCCAAATCAAATACCATCATTATATTCATTAACCAGCTTCGTGAAAAAGTCGGTGTTGTTTACGGTAATCCCGAGGTTACAACCGGAGGCAGAGCGCTTAAGTTTTATTCAACCATGAGAATTGATGTTCGCCGTGTTGAAGCCCTTAAGGGTGCAGGAAGCGAAATTATCGGCAACAGAACCAAGTGTAAGATTGTTAAAAATAAGGTCGCGCCGCCGTTTAAGGATGCCGAGTTTGATATTCTTTACGGCAGAGGCATTTCCAAAGAAGGCGAAATGGTTGACCTCGGTGTTAAATATAACGTTATTCAAAAGAGCGGTGCATGGTTCTCTTACGGTGACATGCGCCTTGGTCAGGGCAGGGATAATGTCAGAGAGCTTTTTGCCAATTCTCCTGAACTTGCCAATGAAATTGAATCCAAAATCAATGTTGCAATGCTGGAGGCTGCTGAAGCTGCAAAGGTTAAGAAACCTGTAAGACCGGCCATGCCTGCGCCTCCCGCTCCGGAGCCTACAACAAAGGCAAGCGCAAGAGCAAAGCTTGACATTGTTGTTGATGATGACGAATAATATATGAAAATTGAAGCAAACAGCGGTAAGCAGAATAAAATACATATCCTTTGTGACGGAGAATACAAATTCACGGTTGATGCCGAATATTGGTTCAGCTGTCCGTATCACTCAACGTATAATATTGATGATGAAGAGGAGTTGGCGGCTTTTTTTGAAGCCGTCGGCTCCCGTTGCGCTTTCATATCAGGTCTCAGGCTGCTTTCTTATCGTGACCACAGCGAAAAAGAGCTTGTGAATAAGCTTGTGCAAAAAGGGCATAAAAAGGAATACTGTGAGTCCGCATGCGAAAAGTTGAAAGAATACGGTTATATTAATGATGAACGATATGCGGAAAATTTTGCAGCAAGCCTGCTTGAACGAAAAGGAATGAGTGTCAGGGGAATAAAATCCGAGCTGCTACATAAGGGGATTTCCAAAGAAACAGCTGATAACATTACGGAAAAGCTTGACATTGACCCGATTTTGCGTATTATAGACTTATTGAATACCAAGTTTTCACGCTCACTATCCGATGAAAAAGGCATTAAGAGAACTGTTGCAGCCCTGCAGCGCCTTGGATACAATTGGTCGGATATAAAAAGTGCGCTTCGTCAGACAGAAGCAGAAACGGAGGATTTTGGTGATGTATAAAATAGGAATGATTTCCCTCGGCTGCCCTAAAAACCAGGTTGATGCGGAAAGAATGCTTGCTCAGCTTGACAGAAACCAGTTTGTAATTGCAGATTGTTATGACGGTGTTGATGCAGTTATTATTAACACTTGCGGTTTCATTGATGCAGCAAAACAGGAAGCGATAGAAAACATTCTTGAAATGGCTCAGCTTAAAGAAGAAAACATCGTCAAAAAAATCATTGTCACCGGCTGTCTTGCTCAAAGATATAAAGAAGAAATCCTGAGTGAAATACCTGAGGTTGATGCAATTCTCGGAATAGGTGCCAACGGAAACATTTCCGATATTGTAAAGCGGGTAATTGAAGGCGAAAAAATCTTTGAAATGCCTGACAGCAGCAATCTTCCTCTTGTCGGCGAACGCCTTTTGACAACTCCCGAACACTGGGCATATCTTAAAATCGCTGACGGATGCTCAAACAGATGCACTTATTGTGCAATTCCGTCGATAAGGGGCGATTTCAGAAGCGTTGAGTTTGAAACGGTTGTTGATGAGGCAAAAGCTCTTGCGGCAGCAGGTATCAAAGAGTTGATTCTCATCGCTCAGGATACCACAAGCTACGGAATCGATCTTTATGGTAAACTCCGTCTTCCCGAGCTTCTTGATGCGCTTTGTGAAATTGACGGTATAGAATGGATACGGATGCTTTATTGCTATCCCGACAAAATAACCGATGAACTCATCGAAACTATGGCCAGACAGCCTAAAATTCTTCACTATATCGACCTTCCTTTACAGCATGCCGATGACGGGATTCTGAAGGCTATGAACAGACGCGGTGACGGCTCTTATATTCGCGAAGTTATTGGTAAAATACGCGCTGCGATGCCAGATGCTGTTATAAGAACAACGTTTATTGTCGGATTCCCGGGCGAAGGCGAAAAAGAATTTGAAAATCTCGCTGAGTTTGTTAATGAGATTGAATTTGACCGCCTCGGCTGTTTTTCATTTTCGCCGCAGGAGGGAACGCCGGCATTTGACTTTGAAAATCAGATTGAAGAGGATGTCAAGCTTCGCCGCGGCGAAATAATCATGCAAGACCAGCTGGAAATAGTAACCGTTAAAAATCATGAAAGAATAGGAAAAACATATCGCGTTCTTGTTGAGGATTATGACGGTTACAGCGACAGCTATAGCGGAAGAACATATATGGATGCGCCCGAAATTGACGGTCAGATTTCTTTCACCACTGAAAATCATTATGAAACGGGCGATTTTGCCGATGTTGTTGTTATCGGCGTTAATGACTATGACCTTATCGGTAAGGACATTAATTAAGGAGTTGCAATGAATTTACCTAACAAATTAACAGTTATCAGAATGGTGTTGACGCCTTTTTTTATGGCGGCCATGCTTTTGGATTTCAACTATCACTATTTAATAGCACTTATTATTTTTACCGTAGCTTCAATTACCGATTTTCTTGACGGAAAAATCGCAAGAAAAAACAACCTTGTCACAACCTTCGGTAAACTCTGCGACCCCGTTGCGGATAAAATGCTGACAACGGCAGCTTTGCTTTGCTTTATGCAGCTCGAGCTTTGTAATATCTGGGTCATCATGATTGTTTTGACAAGAGAATTTCTTGTCACTTCATTCCGACTTGTTTCTTCGGCACAAGGCTTGGTTATACCCGCAGGGATTCTCGGTAAAATCAAAACCGTTTCACAAATGGTTTTTTCGATTTTAATTATGCTCGGTTTATTCATAAGCGAATTTGTTGAGCTTGAGTTCAGTACATTCAGCTTTGTTTCAAATATTCTTTTGTGGATAACAGCCGTTTTAACTGTTATTTCAGGTGTGAAATATATTGTTGACGGCAAAAAAGTCATTGACTTTTCAATGTAAACAACATATAATACAGTAGAAATATTTAAATGCAATCGCAGAGTAGAGTAGCTGAAAGTCAGGCATATCAGAGAGGAAGCAGGTAGCTGAAAATGCTTCTTATGCTATTTCCGCGAAGTGCGCTCCGCGGCACGCAAGGGGAATTTAAGTATCTTTGTGCGTATTGGCTGCGTTAAAGCCTTCGGTCTAACCGTTTGAGTTATAAACAGGAGTGGAACCGCGTAATTACGCCTCCGTAGTCTTTTTGACTGCGGAGTTTTTGTTTTTAAGGGTGTGTGTTATTTGTTTAAACAGCTTAGAGAGGATATTGCCTGTGTTAAGGACAGAGACCCCGCCGCCCGTTCGGCACTTGAAATATATCTTTTATATCCGGGCTTCAAGGCTATCAGACTTCACAGGCTTGCCAATAAATTTTACAAGAAAAAGATGTTCTTTGCGGCACGTTGGGTTTCTCAGAGAGCTTCAAAGAAAACTGGAATCGAAATCCATCCCGCCGTTCAAATCGGCAAAAGGTTTTTTATTGACCACGGAACGGGAGTTGTAATCGGTGAAACAGCCGTTATTGGTGACGACGTAACAATTTATCAGGGAGTTACCCTTGGCGGTACGGGCAAAGACACCGGAAAACGTCATCCCACAATCGGCAACAATGTTATGATTGGCGCGGGTGCAAAAGTTCTCGGGCCTTTGAATATAGGTGATAACACCAAAATCGCTTCCGGCGCGGTTGTACTGAATGACATACCGCCGAATTCAACGGCCGTCGGTGTTCCTGCCAGAGTGGTTAAAAGAGACGGTGTTAAGCTTGATGACCTTGATCAGATTCACATTCCGGATCCCGTTGCCAACGAAATTGCAAGACTTGAAATTGAAATCAATGAATTGAAAAAACAGTTAAAATAGGAGGACAAAATGAAGATTTTTAACACTTTGACAAGAGAAAAAGAAGAATTTAAGCCCATAACTGAGGGCGAAGTAAAGATTTATGCCTGCGGTCCTACCGTATATAACTTTATCCATATCGGCAATGCCAGACCTATCTGCGTTTTTGATGTTCTGAGAAGATATCTTGAATACAGAGGTTATAAAGTTACTTTTGTTCAGAATTTTACGGATATTGACGATAAAATCATTAAACGCGCAAATGAAGAAGGCTCAACTTTTACCGAAGTTTCCGAAAAGTACATTGAAGAATTCTGGACCGATGCAAAGGGTCTCAATTTCCGCCCAGCAACAATTCATCCGAAAGCAACCGAAAATATCGATAAGATAATTGAAATAGTTCAGGGTCTTATTGATAACGGTCATGCTTATGAGGTTGATGGCGATGTTTATTTCAGCCCCAAATCGTTTGATGAGTATGGCAAGCTTTCTCATCAGCCTCTTGAAGAACTCGAAGCCGGCGCAAGAATTATGGTTGGCGATATCAAGAAAGAACCTATGGATTTTGCGCTTTGGAAGTCCGCAAAGCCCGGCGAGCCTTATTGGGACTCACCCTGGGGCAAAGGACGCCCCGGTTGGCATATTGAATGCTCTGCAATGGTTTGCAGATATCTCGGCGAAAGCATTGACATCCATTGCGGCGGTCAGGATTTGATATTCCCGCATCATGAAAATGAAATTGCACAGAGTGAGTGCTATACCGGCAGACCTTTTGCAAATTACTGGATGCACAACGGCTATATCAATGTCGATAATGTTAAAATGTCGAAATCACTCGGCAACTTTAAAACTGTCCGCGATGTTGCCGCTGTATACGGCTATGAACCTATCCGTTATCTTATGATTTCATCATCATACAGAAGCCCCATTAATTACAGTATCGATATCATTGAGCAGTGCAAGGCTTCTCTTTCAAGACTTTATACCTGCCGCGACAGCATTGATTTTGAAATCAAAAACGCTGTTGACGGCGAGATCAACGCACAAATCAAAGAACAGCTTGACAAGAGAGTTGCGCAGTTTATCGAGGCGATGGATGATGACCTTAACACCGCAGACGGTATTGCTGCTGTTTTTGAGCTTGTAAGAGATATAAACAGCCTTGTCGTCGGTAAAGGCGAATCAAAAGCAACTGCAGAGTATGCTGCAAAGATTTTTGACGAGCTGACAGGTGTTCTCGGTCTTGTTTATAACCGCAAAACCGAAACTCTTGACGAAGATATTGATGCAATGATTGCTGCAAGAACCGAAGCAAGAAAGAACAAGAATTGGGCAGAGGCTGACCGAATTCGTGATGAGCTCAAGGCTATGGGTATTGTTCTTGAAGATACCGCTCAGGGTGTTAAGTGGCACAGAGAATAATATTTTAATGACATTTTGCCGCATCGGTTCTTTTTCGGTGCGGCACATTTTGTATATAATAATAATTTTTTCATAATAACATAAAATATTTTAAATTTTGCTTGCATTTTATTTGGCGTTGTGATATAATGCCAAAGCAAATCACACGCAAAGCTATTTTTATTATGAGTGCGGAGGTCAAAATCCGTTGTAATATCAGGCTTTGCGGCGGTTCGTATCTGACATTAGATACAAAATTTAACTTAGGAGGAAAAACAAATGTCAGTAGTATCAATGAAGCAATTGCTTGAAGCAGGTGTTCATTTCGGACACCAGACCAGAAGATGGAACCCCAAAATGGCTGAGTACATCTTCACAGAACGTAACGGCATCTACATCATCGACCTTCAGAAAACAGTTAAGAAGCTCGAAGAAGCCTATATGTTCGTCCGTGAAATCGCAGCAGACGGCGGCGAAGTTCTTTTCGTTGGCACAAAGAAGCAGGCACAGGATTCCGTTAAGGAAGAAGCTATTCGCTGCGGCATGCCTTTCGTAAACGCTCGCTGGCTCGGCGGTATGCTCACTAACTTCAACACAATCCAGAAGAGAATCAAGAGACTCGCTCAGCTCAAGGCTATGGAAGCTGACGGCACATTCGATCTTCTTCCCAAAAAAGAAGTTACAAAGCTCAACCTTGAAATCGAAAAGCTCGAAAAGTTCATGGGCGGCATCACAGAAATGAAGAAGCAGCCCGCAGCTATGTTTATAGTTGACCCCCGCAAGGAAAGAATTGCTGTTCTTGAAGCTAAAAAGCTTGGTATCCCCATCGTTGCTATCGTAGACACAAACTGCGATCCCGACGAAGTTGATTACGTAATTCCCGGCAATGACGACGCTATCCGTGCCGTTAAGCTTATTGCGGGCGCAATGGCAGATGCAGTTATCGAAGGCAGACAGGGCGAACAGACAGCTCCCGAAGCAGCAGAAGCAACAGAGGAGGAATAATATAATGGCAGCATTTACAGCTAAAGACGTTCAGGCTCTCAGAGAAAAGACAAACGTTGGCATGATGGATTGCAAAAAAGCACTCGTAGAAGCTGACGGCGATATGGATAAAGCAGTTGAAATCCTTCGTGAAAAGGGTCTCGCAACTGCAGCTAAGAAGGCAAGCAGAGTCGCAGCAGAAGGTGTTATCGGTCTTTATTCAGACGGCAGCGCATCAGCTCTTGTTGAGCTTAACTGCGAAACCGATTTCGTAGGTAACGGCCCCGAATTCAAGGCTCTTGCAAATCAGATTGCAAAGACTGTTGTTGAAGCTAAGCCTGCTGACCTCGATGCACTTCTTGCAACAACAATTTCAGAAGGCAGCGTTTCTGTTGCTGATGCAATTCAGGAACTCTTCCTTAAGATTCGCGAAAACCTCAAGCTTCGCCGTTTTGCTCTTGTTGAAGGCAAGGCTGTTTCCTATATCCATGGCGGCGGCTCTGTTGGTGTTCTTGTTAATTTTGACACCGATCTTGCTGCTGATAACGCAGACTTTGTTGCAATGGGTAAGAATCTCGCTATGCAGGTTGCAGCAATGAGCCCCGAATATTTAAGCAAGGAAGATATTTCAGCTGACGAGCTTGCAAAGATGAAGTCAATCACAATTGACAGCTCACTCAACAAGCCCGAATCACTTCCCAAGCCCATTCTTAAGAAGCTCTTTGAAAAGGCTTGTAATGAGAAGCTTTTCAGCGACGAAGATATCGCCGCTTATGAAGAGCAGAAGAACAATAACTTCCTCTTCAACTTCCTTTCAAAGGAAGCCGTTGCAACTCTTGCACAGCTTGCAGTAGCAGGTAAAGAGGAGTTTGTAAACGACAAGATTTTTGCCGGTGCTGTTGAAGGCCGCGTTAAGAAGCAGCTCAAAGAAATCTGCCTTCTTGATCAGACCTTTGTTCGTTCAGACCTCTTTGACGGCACAGTTGCAGGCTATGTTGCAGATGTTGCAAAGAAGCTCGGTGCTGACATCAAGGTTGCTGGCTTCACACGTCTTGCAAAGGGCGAAGGCATCGAGAAAAAGGCTGATGACTTTGCAGCAGAAGTTGCAAGCATGGTTAAATAATTTTTGCTTAATAATTCAAGTCGGATCGTAGCCATGTCGATCTGTGAG
>JAZNSX010000009.1:0-50558 GCA_045591425.1 Acutalibacteraceae bacterium
AAAGCATAAAATTAACCCCTTGAGGGGTAGCTGAAAAAGGAATGCGGTCGGCAAACCTTTCAGCGCCCCTTAAGGGGTTTCGTCCGTATAATGCCCTTATAGGGCTTAATCAAGCCTCCGGCTTAGCCGGAGGTCCTGACTCTTTTTACCACCTGTTTTCAACGTATTCACAGAAAGTGAACAGGTCTTTGATTTCGATTTTTGTTCCGTCGTCAAGGGTGACGTCGCCGTTCCACAGTCCGAAAATCTGGTGGCAGTTCATTCTGCCGATTTTTAAATCGACATCCGTGTGGTTATCAAGAGTCGGGGTCATCGTCATGTTGAATCTGCCGTCCTCCGAAATGAATTTCCACTCCTCCAAAAATCTGCCCTTGGGGAATTTTTCAACGTCAACGGCGCCGATTTTATGCACCTTTCCGTCATAGAAAATGCAGGTTTCGGTTGCATTGCTTTCGTTGCCGATTGCCCAGGTGATTTCAAAGCCGAAAAGATGCTTTTCGCCCTTTTCGTCGGTTATGTACTGATTGCCGCTGCCCCAATACCACACCATTTTATGAACGGTGTTAACTCTGCCCCAGTCAAGGGTGCAGAATGCGGCATCCTTTGAAAATTCATAAACATAATCGCCGAAAACAAACTTGCCTTCGCAGGGCATGCACATCTGCTTCGTGGTCATGAAATACTTGGTTTTATCCTCATCAAAGGGGAAAACCGTTGTGATATTTTCAAGACCCGGCATGATATCCATGGAAACATTGACCTCAACGGGCTTGCCCTTGTATGAGCCCTTGTACCACAATGTTCTTTCCGTTTCTTTTGTGTCAAAATCAAACTCGGTTTTGCCGATTTTATCCTTATAGCGGTTGGGCACGTCACCCTTTGCGGGGGGCACATGCTTATTTGCGCCGAGAAAATACTGAATCGAATCGCAGATTACCTCGCCGGTTTTGAGATTAGTAAGCTTTGCGCCAACATATCCGCCCAGATTGATGTTGGCAAAGCTGACAAGAATCTGCATTTCGCCGTCAACAATGTTATAAAAATCCCATTCCTTGCGGCTCATTATGCCCGTTTTAACGTAATCACGGTTATATTCAAAAACGTTGTGCCTTGCCCAGCCCTTGGCAAGCAGCGTGCCGTCGGGGGCAAGCAAGGGGGTGCTTTCGGTGTATTCCGTTTGTTTTGATTTTTCTTTCCAATCCTTGAAAGGCACATAGGTTCTTTTCAGTTCGTTGCTCATGTTTCTCTTCTCCTTCATTCCATTTTTATTCAAACATCGGTGTTGAAAGATATCTCTCGCCGCCGTCGGGCAGAAGCACAACTATTCTTTTGCCTGCGTTTTCGGGGCGTAATGCGATAACGGTTGCCGCATGAAGCGCCGCACCCGAAGAAATGCCGATTAATATGCCCTCGGTTTTGACCGTCAGCCTTGCCGCCGCATACGCTTCTTCGGTGGTGACGGTGATTATTTCATCGTAAATTTTTGTATCAAGAATCGACGGCACAAAGCCTGCGCCAATGCCCTGCAAGCCGTGTGCGCCCGCTCTGCCCTCTGAAAGAAAAGGAGAATCCGCAGGCTCAACGGCAATAATTTTCACCTCGGGATTTTTCTCTTTGAGATATCTGCCGACGCCCGTAACCGTGCCGCCCGTGCCGACACCTGCAACAAAAATATCAACCGTGCCGTCGGTGTCGCTCCATATTTCGGGGCCTGTTGTTTTATAATGCGCATCGGTATTTGAGGGGTTATCAAACTGAGCGGGAATAAAGCTTTCGGGGATTTCCTTTGCAAGCTCTTCTGCCTTTGCGATAGCACCTGCCATGCCCGTTTTGCCGTCTGTCAGAACAAGCTCCGCGCCGTAGGCGGCAAGCAGCTTTCTGCGCTCGATGCTCATTGTTTCAGGCATGGTGATGATGACCTTCAGACCCATCTGAGCGGCAACGGAAGCGATGCCGATGCCCGTGTTGCCGCTGGTCGGCTCAATTATAACAGAGTTTTCGTTGATTCTGCCGTCAGCCATTGCGGCACGCAGCATTTCATATCCAACCCTGTCCTTTGCGCTGCCTGCGGGGTTACGGTATTCAAGCTTTGCAAGGATATTTGCATTAATATTCGTTTCTTTTGCATATGCGCCGAATTTAACAAGCGGAGTGTTACCGATTGTTTCGGCGGCATTGTTGTAAATTTTCATAAAGATCACCTTTTCAAATTATATCAATTATGGAAAAATCCGTCAAGTAGTGGATGATGCCGATATCAAAAATGATTCGCTTTTGTTAATTTTGCCTAAAATATGCCTTTTAAAATTTACATGTATAAAAAATAATTTTTCTTGCATTAAATTGATAAAGAAGTATAATAAAAGTGAGTGCGGGTTGTTCCGCAATTTGCCTTAATAAGGAGGATTTTAATATGGCAGAAAAAGTTAAGATTGGTATTATCGGATGCGGCGGTATTGCTAACGGAAAGCATCTTCGCGCTATTTCAAACATCGATTTCCTTGAGCCCGTTGCTTTCTGTGACATTATTGAGGAAAGAGCGATTGAAACCGCCAAGAAATATGGCGGCGAAAACGCAAAAATTTATACTGATTACAAAGAGCTTCTCAAGGATGAGAGCATTGTTGCGGTTCATGTTTGTACCCCCAACAAATCCCACAGCTTCATCAGCATCGATGCCCTTGAAGCAGGCAAACACGTTCTCTGCGAAAAGCCCATGGCTAAAACATATGCAGAGGCAAAGGCAATGTATGAAGCTTCAGTAAGAACAGGCAAGGTTCTTTCAATCGGCTATCAGTCGCGTTGGAGAGGCGATTCCCTTTATCTTAAGGAATGCTGCGAAAACGGCGATTTCGGCGAAATCTATTATGCAAGAGCTCTGGCTCTGCGCAGAAGAGCTGTTCCCACATGGGGCGTTTTCCTTAACGAAGAAGAGCAGGGCGGCGGTCCGCTTATTGATATCGGCACCCACGCTCTCGACCTCACTCTCTGGATGATGGATAACTACAAGCCCAAGATGGTAGTCGGCACAAAATATAAGAAGCTCGGCGACCAGAAGAGAACAGCAAACGCATGGGGCGACTGGGACCCCGAAAAATATACGGTTGAAGATTCTGCTTTCGGTTTTGTAGTTATGGAAAACGGTGCAACCGTTAGTGTTGAATCGGCATGGGCTCTCAATATTGCTGACCCCTGCGAGGCTTCAACTCTTATCGCGGGCGTTAACGGCGGCGCTGATATGCTCGGCGACGACCTTCGCATCAACTATGTTAAGAACGGCAGACAGGTTATTGAAACTCCCAACTTTGATGCAGGCGGCGTTGCTTTCTATGACGGCGCAAGCGACAAGCCCGAGGAGCTTGAATGCCGTGCATTCTATGATGCTGTTCTCAACGGAGCAGAGCTTCGCACAAAGCCCGAGCAGGCTATGGTTGTTACCCAGATTCTTGAAGCTATCTATGAATCCGCAAACACAGGCAAGCCCGTCTATCTTAACAACGATTAAGAGGTATAGAATATGAAAATAGCAGTTCAGGTTTATTCTGTAAGAGACCATATAAACGATGCGGAAACGCTGCTCAAGGCCCTTGAAGAAATCAAGAAAATCGGCTATGACGGCGTTGAATTCGCAGGATATTTCGGCGCTGATGCCGATGCAATCAAAGCAAAGCTTGACGAAGTCGGTCTGGTTGCCGTCGGCGGCCATATCGGTCTTGACGATTTCAAGGAAGATAAGCTTGCCGAAACAATCGAGTTCCAGAACACTCTCGGCGTTAAGGCAATCGGTGTCGGCGGCGCGCCCCATTCAACAATGGAAGAGGCTGTCAACACCGGCGATGTGCTTGGCAATGCTCAGAAATATGCCATGGAAAAATACGGCATGAAGGTTTATTATCATAACCACTGTGAGGAGTTTAAGCCGCTCGAAAACGGTCAGCTTCCCATTGACGTTATCGGCGACAGATGCTCTCTTGAAATCGATACATACTGGAGCTTCCACGCAGGCGAAGACAACTATAAGCTTATCACCGAAAAGAAAGATAACATTGTTCATCTTCATGTTAAAGACGGCATTGACGGCAAGCCCAAGGCTCTCGGCGAGGGCAACTGCGACATTCCCGCCGTTGTTAAGGCTGCAAAGGATATCGGCATGGAATGGCTTATCGTTGAAAACGACGATCCCGTGCCCACCGGCTTTGAGGATATCGCAAGAAGCATCAAATATCTTAAGAGCATTATCTAAAGGAGATAAGACACAATGAAACTCGGAGTATTCACAACCTTACTTTCAAACCTCTCTCTTGAAGAGGCACTCAAATATTTCAAATCGCTCGGTATCGAAATGGTTGAAATCGGCTGCGGCGGCTACCCCGGCAACTCACATGCAGACCCCGAAATTCTTCTCAATGACGAAGCAAAGCTTGAAGAATTCAAGGCGCTTCTGAAAAAATATGATGTTGAAATCAGCGCCCTTTCATGCCACGGCAACCCCGTGCATCCCAACAAGGAAATTGCCGCCGATTTTGACAAAACAATCAGAAACACAATTCTTCTTGCCGAAAAGCTCGGTCTGAGCCAGATCAACACTTTCTCGGGCTGCCCCGGCGACTGCGAAACCGCCAAATATCCCAACTGGGTAACCTGCCCCTGGCCCAACGATTTCGGCGAAATCCTTGACTGGCAGTGGAACGAGGTTCTTATTCCTTATTGGAAGAACCTTGTTGAGTTTGCAAAGGCTCACGGCGTTAATAAAATCGCTCTTGAGCTTCACCCCGGCTTCTGTGTATATAACACAGATTCTCTGCTTCGCCTCCGTGAGGCGGTAGGTCCTGAGATCGGCGCAAACTTTGACCCCAGCCACCTTATCTGGCAGGGCATGGACCCCGTTGCATGCATCCGCAAGCTGGGTGATGCAATTTTCCACTTCCACGCAAAGGATACAAAGATTGATAAATATAACACTGCAGTCAACGGCGTGCTTGACACAAAGCCCTACGGCGATGAAATCAACCGTTCGTGGATTTTCCGTTCTGTTGGCTACGGCAACGATTATTCATATTGGAAAGACATCATTTCCAACCTCCGCATGGTTGGCTATGACTATGCAATCAGCATTGAACACGAGGATTCGCTCATGAGCCAGAACGAAGGTCTTTCAAAGGCTGTTTCGTTCCTGAAGGAAGTGCTTGTTACCGAATCCACAGGCGAAATGTGGTGGGTTTGATGCATCTTTTTCGCCGATGCGGCGTCAAACTCCCTTGCAATATCCGCATATTGCTTCGGCGGATTTCCTTGTCTTGACAAAAAATCTGCTGTCAAGCTGAGTTTCGCGAAGCGAAACAATGATATACGCCCGCGGCAAGCAAGGTGATGCTAATGAAAAAGAAAATGACTTTGAAATTGGTTTTAGACGGTTTTATCCAAGGCGTTATTTGTTATGTTCTGGGTACGTTTGCAATTTCGGTATGGTCAGAGAAGTTTTCAATCGGACATTATTTTATTATCGACTTAATATGTTCGGTTATTTTTAGTTTTGTTTATTATCTGATTGTTCGCAAGTGTACAAATAGTGAAAAGCTGTTTCGCTTTTCATCGATAGGTTTTGTAAGCTTTTTGGTGTCTTTGGTTGCAGGTTTCATCTATCATCTGTTTTTTTCGTTCAGAATGTTTCCATTGCGGGAAGGAAATGCAGGAAACGGTTTGGAAATTTTGTTTACCATAATTGGTTTCGTTGTATTTTCGTTTATTGCAAGGTTTGTTGTTCTTTTGCTCCTGCTTATTCGCAACAAAAAGCATAAAGGCTGACAGGGCTATCACATCATTTTCTATTTACTCAAAGGAAGCGATACCATGATTAACAACAAATTCGGCTGTGCCGTTATCGGCTACGGCGGCATGGGTGGATGGCACGCCCGCAAAATCAAGGAAGAAATGGGCGAATATGCCGAGCTTATCGGCGTTTATGACATTAACCCTGACAGAGCAGCGGTTGCCGATGAAAAAGGTTTTCATTTCTATTCATCGAGAGAAGAGCTTCTTTCCGATGAGCGCATCGACCTTGTAACAATCGCAACTCCAAACGATGTGCACAAGGAAATTGCCATTGATGCCATGCGTCACGGCAAAAATGTCATCAGCGAAAAGCCTGTTACTCTCTGTTCGGCTGACCTTGAAGAAATGATTGCCTGCGCAAAAGAAACGGGCAAGCTTTTCACCGTTCATCAGAACAGACGCTGGGATGAGGACTATCTGACAATGAAAAAGCTGCTTGATGAGAATACTCTCGGCAATGTTTTCAGAATCGAATCCCGCGTTCAGGGTTCAAGAGGTGTTCCGGGTGACTGGCGAAATCAGCCGCAGCACGGCGGCGGAATGGTTTATGACTGGGGCATTCATCTGCTTGACCAGGCTCTTATGATGACTCTTCCCCGCAAGCTCAAAACAGTTTATGCTGAGCTTACAAACGTCACAAACGAAAACTGTGACGACGGCTTCCGCACAACTCTCATTTTTGATGACGGCCTTTCGTTCTATGTTGAGGTTACAACAAGCAACTTTATCGAGCTTCCGCTCTGGTATATGCTTGGTGAAAACGGCACGGCTGTTGTTAACGACTGGCAATGGAACGGAAAAATCGTTAAAGTTTCCGATTGGGAAAACAGAGATGCAGTGCCCATCGTTGCAGGTGCAGGCATAACCAAAACAATGGCTCCCAGAACGGATGACACCATCGAAACCTATCCTCTGCCTGTTCAGAAAGCCGATTGGGGCGAATACTATAAAAATATATTCGCTTATCTCAGGGGTGAAGCGGATATAATTGTCACCCATGACCAGCAGCGCAGACTCATGCGCCTTGTTGAAGCGATTTTTGAATCGGGCAAAACAAACAAGGTTATTGAATTTGAAGATATTATATGACAAAAAACCGTCAAGCATTGCTTGGCGGTTTTTTTATCAAATATTATTCCAGACTTTTTCAATTTCGCTCTTTGATGCGCTGACCGAGCCCTGAACCATGTCGGGCTTGCCGCCGCCTCTACCGCCGCATGCGGCGTTGAGCGCTTTGCCGATTTCGCGAACATCCTGTGTTCTGCTGACAACGGCATATTTATAGCCGCTTTCATCGTTGCCTGAGAAAACTGCCGCAATGCCCGCCTTTTCGGCGAGCATATCAGCAAAAATTCTTGCGTCATCTGCGCTGCCGCCGTCATCAAATGCAATATATTTTTCGCCCGAAGCCTCGTTTGCTCTGAGTGCGAAGATATCTTTTTTGAGGCTTGAATATGCTATTCTTGCTTCGTGAAGCTGCGCCATAACTCGCTCAACAGCGGGGGTTATTTCGTCAACCTTTGCCTTGAGCAGATTAGAAATTTCATAGGCATTCTTGTTCTTTTCGCAATAGTCCTCAAAGGCTTTTCTGCCAATCTGCATGGTTATGCGAACGCCTGATTTATAGTTCATCACGGAAGAAACCTTGATAATGCCGACCTCGCCGGTAAAGGCAACATGAGTGCCGCAGCAGGCGCAAAGGTCAACGTCGCCGATTTTGGTCAGGCGCACCTGACCCTTGATTTCCTTTTTGCTTCTGTAATCATAGTTTTCAAGCTCTTCATCTGAGGGATAGAGCGCTTCAACGGGTATGTTTTTATAAACCGCTTCGTTTGAAAGACGCTCCGCTTCGGCAAGCATTTCGGCCGACACAACTCCGCTGAAATCAACGGTTATGCTGTGCTCACCCATGTGAAAGCCGACGTTGTCAAAGCCGCTCAGCGAGTGAAGAATGCCCGAAAAAATGTGTTCGCCCGTGTGCTGCTGCATGTTGGCAAAACGTTTTTCGAAATCAAGGCGGCACTCGGCTTCGCCAAGAGCAACCGCTTCGGAGCAGATATGAACAACATCATCTCCGCTTTCGATGGTGTCAACAACCTGCGCAGAGCCGATAAAGCCTGTGTCACCGGGCTGGCCGCCGCCCTCGGGGAAGAATGCTGTTTTGTCAAGAACAACCTCAAAGCCTTTTTTGCCCTCTGTGCAGGAAATAACGTTTGCGGTAAAATCCTTAATATATTGATTTTCATAATAAAGCTTCTGTGTCATGTGATAACTCCTTTTCGGGATATAATAGAAAAGTATATCACATGAGCGAAATAAAAGCAAATTAATAAAAATGTAATTTTTCTGTGATTTTGTTTTAATTTGTCAGCTTTATAAATAAAACACAGGAAATGTCTGTTTTTGAAAAATTGTTAATGACAACGTGAGTTTTATATGATATACTGTCAGCATAAACACATGAAACGGAGAAATTTAATATGAAAGACTACATAAAGCGCCTTAAAGACGGCTGCCCCACATGGCGATTTGTTATCTGGTGGATTATCAGAGCCTCGCTTATTTATGCTTTTGTTAAAGGCTTTTTCCCCGCAGCGGGTGAGGAATTCGATATAACCGACCCTCTGCAGGTCGGCGCAAACTTCCTTTGCACCTTTGTTTGGGAAATTTTTCAGCTTTTCCCCAAAAAGAGCATTCTTCGCTATATTCCCTCGTCTGTTCAGACTGCTTTGATGGTTGGCATCTGGTGCGGCTCTTTCGGCGGAAAGTTCCTCAACCTCTATTATGATTTCAGGTGGTGGGATGTTATCCTCCATTTTGTCGGCGGCGCAGCCTGCGTTTTCTTCGGCTATGAAATTGTCTGTGCGATTCTCAAATGTAAAAAAGCGACAGCACCCATTTCGCTTGTGCTGCTGGCATCGGTCGGCTTTTCTTTTCTTGCAGCAACCTGCTGGGAACTGTTTGAATTCAGCTTTGACCAGATTGCAGGCATGATGGGCGGCTATCCCGGCGATGCTCAGCATTGGTCGCTTGAGCTTGCGCTCGGCACGCCCAAGGCGTTGACTCTCTTTGACCCGATTGTTGATGCGCGCTGGCCGCTCATGGATACCATGGCGGATATCGTGCTCAATTCCGTCGGCGCATTGATTTCTTATATTATCATCAGAGTTTATCCTTACCGTCATAAGGGAAAGAACAAAATTAATTTTGAAGAAACCAAAGAAGCGGTAAATGCATAATTTTCAAGAGGTGCTGATGCACCTCTTTTTTGTTTTCATTTCATTTAGTGCGGCGATTGCTTCTTTTGAAAGAAGAATAAGTGCAAAAATATTCGGCACAGCCATCAGCCCGTTGAGGGTGTCTGACAAAGACCATACGCTGTCAAGCTTCATCACACAGCCTGCAAAAGCCGCAGCAGCATAAAGGATATTATATGTTTTTCCGCTTTTTTTGCCGAAAAGATATTCGGTACCGATTTTTCCGTAGTATGACCAGGCAACGAGAGTTGCAAAAGCGAAAAGGCAAATGCAGATGTTGAGAAAATATCCGCCCGCCTTGCCGAAAACGCTTTCAAAAACCGCAGAGCAAAGCTCAACGCCGTTAAGGCTCGGATTATTCTGCATAACTCCGCTTGAAAGAATGGCGGCGGCAGTTATGGTGCACATAAAAACCGTGTCGATAAACACCTCAAGAATACCCCACATGCCCTGCTCGCACGCCTTTTTGCAGTCCGCTGCGGCGTGAATGATTGCGCTGCTGCCGAGACCGGCTTCGTTTGAAAAAACGCCTCTTGAAATGCCGTATCTTGCCGCCTTTGCAAGCCCGAAGCCCGACGCGGCTTTGAGCGTGAAGGCTTCCTTGAAAATCAACTTGATGCTCGGAACAAGGTTTTCGGCATTGACGGCAACAACCGCAAAGCAGGCAAGAATAAAGGCGACAGAAAGAATGGGAATCAATGCCTGAGAAACGGCGGTTATTCTTTTGAGCCCGCCCGAAATGCAGGCGATAACGGCGGCGCAAAGAATGGCGGCGGTTATCCATGGCGATATGCCGAAGCCCGAAAGCCCCTGTGAAACGGAATTTGCCTGAGTCATGTTGCCCATGCCGAGCGATGCGCCCACGAGAAAAAGTGCGTATACAGCGGCAAGCCCTTTCATTCCGAGCCCTTGTTCAATATAAAGCATCGGTCCGCCGACCCATTGCCCTGCGGAATCCCTGACTCTGTATTTTATGCCGAGAATGTTTTCGCAGCAGCAGGTCATCATGCCGAGAATTGCCGAAACGCACATCCAGAAAACAGCGCCCGGACCGCCCGAAAAGAGTGCGGTTGCAACGCCGACGATATTGCCCGTGCCGAGGCAGGCGGCAAGAGCAGAGGTCAGCGCGCCGATTTGCGAAACAGAGCCGCTGTCTGTTTTTTCGGATTTTCTGTTTTTAAAGGCAGAAACAACGGTCTTTCCGACCCATTCCCTTATGCCGAAAATCTGAAAAAAACGGGATTTTACGGATAAAAAAAGACCTGTGCCCAGAAAGACCGCGAGCATTGGCGGACCCCATACAAAGGCGCTGATTGCAGAGTTGATTTCAAAAAGCAAAGCCTTCACCTCATGATATATTTATGAAGTGAAGGCTTGATTTATTTTAAGTTTTTATCAATCTGAAACAACTGTTTCAAGATGATATGTGTTGGCATATGAAACAACATTATTAAGGTCGCTCTTTGCATAGATTTTAACGTTGGGGCACGCATCAAAAGCGAACTTGTCGATAGTTTCTGTGTTGCCTCTGAAATTTGCAATTCTGAGGTTTGTGCATCCCTGATAAGCCTTTTCGCCGATGATTGCAAGGCTGCGGGGCATATCAGCCTGAACAAGGTTGGGGCACTGTGCAAATGCAAATGCGCCGATTTCACTTAGGTTTGAAGAACGGTGCATAAATGCCTTCTTGATTGAGCTGCCGTTAAAAGCGTTTTCTTCAATTTTGAGAAGGGTTTCGGGGAAGTTGACAACCTTGATGGTCTGAACCCCTGCAAAAGCTTCTGCGCCGATAACGGTAACGGTCAAATCGTCGATAGCTGCGGGAATGTCGAGTTCAATGATTTCTTCCGTGCCGTTATACTTTGTGATTTTTGCTGTGTTATCTTCAAGCACGACATATGTATATTCGCCTGAGGTAACAGGATCCGGTTCCTTGCTGCATGAGCAGAAAACGGTGATAATTGCTGCAAAAACGAGAATGGCTGCTAAGATTTTCTTCATGATGAAAAATCCTTTCTGTGTTTTATAATAGGCGATTTGCGGATAAAGCTATGTTAAAGACCCGCAATATCGCAATTTTCCTGATGTTCGTTCCATGTTTCGGCATAGAGATATGTTCCTTCACTGTCCGTTACAAAGAAATAATAATCGGTTTCTTCGGGATAGAGAGCGGCGTTTACCGCGTCGATTCCGCTGTTGGTTATCGGTCCTGCGGGAAGACCGTCGCAGTTATAGGTGTTATAAAGGTCAACAAGCTTTTCATAACGCGCCTCGTCAACATAGGGCTTGACATAGTCGCGCAGATAGAAGGTTGCAACATCGCACTGAAGGCGCGGGAAGCGGTCACTATTAAGACGGTTGTGAAGCACCGATGAAACCTTGCCCATTTCGGAGGGGTCTCCCGCTTCCTCTTGGATTATGGATGCAAGGGTCAGAATTTCGTCAACCGTATAGCCGAGCTCAGAACTTCGGGCAGCAATGCTGTTTGTCAGCTTTGCCTGAGAATTTTTCAAAAACCGCTTGATTGCCGATGCAGCACTTTCGTTGCGATAAAATTCATATGTGTCGGGGAAAAGGTAGCCTTCGAGCAGAAAGCTGCGTTCTTCCGGATTGGAGATAGAGAACGTGAAGCCTTCGAGGTTAAGAGGATTGTTTGCTTCAGCCATAAATTCTGCTGCGGAGCAAACTCCTTTTTCTTCAAGCAGAAGAGCAATTTGGCTGACGGTTGAACCTTCAGGGAAGGTGACGCGGACAACGTTTGAGGTTGTTTTCTCAGTCTGTAAATCGGAACCGCTTTTTTTCGGCGAACAGCCGACAAGAGCGGCAAGCAGCGCACAGCATGTCAGGATACAGATTATTCTTTTTATATTTCTTGATTTTGATACATTCATAAAATTTATTCTATCATAGTCGGAGTTAAAAATCAAGGGCGGCATGTAAACGTTTGGTTAACAAAACAAAAAAGCTCTCTTACGAGAGCTTTTTATTTTAAATGTTTAGTTATCAGTTATCTTTCTTTGTCTTAACAACTGCTACGGTACCTGCTGCGAGAGCGAGAAGAGCAATTGCGGGAACAGCGATGTTGCTGCCTGTTGAGGGAATTACTGTGTTAACGGGAGCTGCAGGCTTCTTTGTTGTTGCGGGAGCCTTTGTTGTTCCTTCGTCAATAACTGTTTCGTCGGGAGCGCGGGTAACAACTTCGTCCTGAAGAGTTGTGGGCTCTGTTGTTGTGGGAGCTGCTGTTGTGGGAGCCTCTGTTGTGGGGGCCTCTGTTGTGGGAGCTGCTGTTGTGGGAGCTGCTGTTGTTGTGGGTGCAGCTGTTGTGGGCGCAAGTGTTGTCTGCTCAAGTCTTGAATCATCGGGGTTTGTGATTTCAGGAGCAGCGAAAGCTGATGTAGCGATTGTGCAAATTGCTATAGCTGCAACAACAATTGCGAGCAGCATGGAAACTGTCTTTTTCATTTTTAATTACCATCCTTTTTGAATTTTGATTTTTAAGCCTTCTGACCTATCTTGAATACAATAGATATTTTACACATAAAGCACTGCTTTGTCAAGTCGCTATATTTACCAATTAGCCTTTATAAAAGGCGCAATATTTGTTAATCTGCTGTATTTTTGGACAGGAAAGAAGAAAAAATAAAAGTAAATATATTTGAAAGGAGCATTAACATGACCTTTGAATTTTTTAATAAAGACAAAAAGAATAAAGCGCAATGGCATTTTCCCAAGGAAAGAGCCGAAAAAGGCTATGAAACGAATGATGACGACATTCAGACGGATGTTCTCGGCAGCTACACCGGAACTCCCTATGACGGATTGCGCCCGATTCAGGATGCCGATGATCTTTGATTAAGAGTGTTTTGGCGGAACGCACTGTGCCTGTGCGTTCCGCCGCCACTGCATCTTTTGTTCCCCGCGCCGCACTCTTTCCCCAAAGAATGCGGCGGTATATCAGAATTCCGTTTTCCCCCGTCCATCCGAAAGTCTATAAAAACTTAAAATAAAAGGGAATCGGAAATTCTTGCTATTTAATCTCGCTTTCCGCGAGAATGCTGCAATCATCGATTGAGAATGCAACAATTTTTTCGCCCGAAACGGTGTAAAACACTCCGTTTTCGTAAATGCCTCTGGTTGCGGCACTGCCGATAACCGTTTCACTGTGGTTGAAACAGCCCGCATTGACAAAGGTTTTATCTGAAACATCAAACATCTGGTATGCCGATGTTTCATTGCGGGTTTCTTCGTCGTATATCTTAACGGGTATTCCGAACATGTTCTTTTCGGGAATTATTGTCACGCCTCTGCCGTCGGTTGAAGAAAGCACGGTGTGATGGATGTCAACAGTGTGCGTTGCGGTTGATTTGGGATTTTTCGGATCGCTGACATCAAAGAGTGTGAAGGAAACAAGCTCAGCTTTTTCTTCGGCAACGGATATCTCGCCGTTTGCATTAATAACTTCTTTTTCAATGAAAACCTCTTCGCTTTTTGCGCCGAGAATGAGGGTGTCCGAAATAATATGGAGGCTGTCGGAAAAGCCTTCGGTTGCGATTTTGCCTGCTGCTTCGGGCTTTTCAGGATTTGACAGGTCAATAATCATTGTCTGTTCGCCGTTTTCGCCCTTGACAACGATATAGCCATTGCTGCCGATGAATTTGCTGCCGATAGCTTTTTCTCTTTCATGAGTTATGCTGTTGGCACTGACAGGTTCCATGTTTTTGCCGAAAACATATATATTTGAGGATTCGGTGCCTGCTGTTATTGCTCTGAGAGCTCCGCTTTCTTCGTCAAGCGAAAGTCCGCCGACAAGCGCACCGTCAATCATATATGAACCTGCAAAGGCAACGGATGTGCCGCTGAGATTAAAGCGGCATATTTCTGTTTTGTTTTCATAAATTCCGTCTTTATTTGCTTCAACGCACATAAATTCTCTTGCAAAGGTTATTGCGTGCGGGAAGCAATAGAGCTTTTTGCCGCTGCCGAGGATTGCCAGCCTGCCGACAGGGCGGCTGAAATCGGAAATATCAGTTACGGTTATGAAAATATAAGATGCATCAGGGTCATTGACCATGAATATTTCTTTTTTTGCATCAAGAATAAAGGGTTTGCTGTCAACGCTGTAGGAAGGGATAGCCTGTTCCGAATCCGACACGGAAGTTACCGATTTGTCAGTTACAAGGCAGAGGTTGTTTTCCTGGAGGCTTGAAAAAACATATACGCCTTCCTGAACGTGTTCGCGGATTTTGGCGGGGGCTTCGGGGTTGGAAATGTCGTAGTAAACAGCAAGCGTAGAGACTTTTTTTGCGGATGAATCCGTTCTGCTTATCAGTGCAATAAGTCTGCCGTTTTTAACGTGAATCTCAATGCACTTGTCAATTGTTTCCGCGCTGCTGTATTCGGAAAGGGTAACGGTTGAAACGACCTTCATTTCCTTGGCGGGAACAGCTTTCACAATTTTTATTTGCTCAATCATTCCGCCGGATTCCTGGTTTGTGGCGAAAGCGACGATATAAAGAAAATCTCCGTCTTTCTTAACAATGTCCGCATGATAATCTTCCGTCAAAGAAACAACACCCGAATCGACATTGTTATCATTCTTAACGGCAACGAGGTTTCCGTAGCTGCCGACCGGGCTTTGGGTCTGGTTTTGGGGCGGGATCGCGGAAGGCGATTGCTGCTGAGCCGATTGTGTGGACTGAGCCGAAGGCTGCTGCACAGACGGATTGCTGCCGACGCTCTGTGAGTTTGAGTTGCGGTTGATGATTTCTTTTATGGCATTTTCAACGTCTTTGTCGCTTTTTGCGTTCTTTATCTGATTGACACTTGCGCTGTTTTCATAGAAAGTGTCAACCTTTGTCATTTTAACGTCATTGCTTCTTGCTGCGAGCGCGCCTACAACGATGATTGCAAGCATGGCCGCCGTTGCGGCAAGCCTGCGAAGAATGATGATATTTTCGTTTTTAGTCCCCGTTTTATCGGAAAAATCCTGTTTTTCGTGTTCCTTATCGTTAAGCAGACTGACAATACTCTCTTTTTGAAGGCGGAGAGGCACCTTTGCCGAATCTGTACTTTTTTCGAGCTCTGTTCGCAGAGAATCAAGAAGCTGTTTGTCTTTTTTGTTCATGCTTTTGCCCTCCTTCCCTTAGTTTTCTTCACCAAGCGCCGTGCGAAGCTTTTTCAGGGCTCTTTTGAGCTTCGAACGAACGGTTGATGAGGGGTAATCAAGCATGTCGGCTATCTCGTGGCTTTTATAATTGCCCAGAACGCTGAGCAAAACAATTTCTCTTTCCTCTTGTGAAAGAATATCGAGAGCTCTGCGCAGTTCAATTGAAAGCTCAATGCTTTCATAGCTTGCAGGCTCGGTGAATCCCCCGTTTTCGTCATCGAGATAAACCAAATCTTTTTTCTTTTGATTTTCGGTATAGTATCGTTTGCATGCCGCGCAGAGTATTTTGAACAGCCATCCTTTAAACGCTTCCGCTTTTTTGAGAGATTTAATCTGCTTAAAGGCGGACAGAACTGCATCGGAAACTGCGTCCTGCGCAAGCGTTTCGCTGCCCGTTATGTAGCAGGCATAGCAATACATATCTTTATAATAAAGCTCATAAAGCTCACCGAATGCTTCGGCACTGCCGTTTTTAGCCATAGTAACGAGATCTTTGATTTGAGCGCTCAAAATAACCCCCCTTACCATACTCAATTAATAAGTGTCTCAACTGATGATTTTTGTTGCATGAAATTCAAAAAATTTTTTATTTTTATGTTTTGGATA
This sequence comes from Acutalibacteraceae bacterium, assembly GCA_045591425.1. Taxonomy (GTDB): domain Bacteria; phylum Bacillota; class Clostridia; order Oscillospirales; family Acutalibacteraceae; genus CAG-177. The sequence continues at coordinate 15,862 of JAZNSX010000009.1, forward strand.
CTCCGTCAGGATATACTATACATGAAAGAAATTTATAAAGCAAGGTGTTAAATATGAAAAAACTGTTACTGTTTCTCCTGATATTTCCGCTTGCTTTGAGCGGCTGCACAGGCAGGGCAACTCTTGAAGAATTCGACGCAAATGCCCCTGTTACTGTTGAGGATAAGCGCGCCGCTGCCCAAAGTTCAACTTCACTTTTGGCAAAGAAAGTCGGAGTAACTTCTCCTCTGACGGGCAGAGAAGTGCTCAAACCCGCAAGCTTCAAGGTGAATGACCCCGAAAACACAAGAGGGCTTTCAACTGAAAGAGTTGAGCACAGCTTCGGTGTTGCAAAAAACGGCGAGCCTCATGAAATTTCAAAATCTACGCAGAAATATTTTGAAAGCACAGGCTACAGGGCAATTTGCTATGACACAAAGACTGCAGAAAAGGTGCTTTATCTGACCTTCGACTGCGGATGGGAAAACGGATATACAAGCACGGTGTTGGATATTCTTAAGGAAAAGGGCGTACCCGCTGCATTTTTCTGCACATTGGAACACATTGAAAAAGAGCCCGAGCTTATAGCAAGGATGATAAACGAGGGGCATATTGTCGGCAACCATTCTGCAAAGCATCCTAACTTTTCTGAGATTTCAAGGCAGCGAATGGCGGATGAAATTCTGACGTGTGACAATTATCTGCGCGAAAATTACGGCTACACAACAACGTTTTTTCGCTTTCCCGAAGGGTCATATAATGAAAGTGCCCTGGAGCTTATCGACTCCATGGGCTACACAATGGTGTTCTGGTCAAGCGCCTATGCCGATTGGGATGTCAGCCAAGTCAGGGGCGGGGATTATGCGTTTGAAAAGGTTACGTCGCGCCTGCACCCGGGAGCAATCCTTCTGCTTCATTCGGTTTCGCCCGACAACGCAGAAGCCCTCGGAAACATCATAGATTGGGCAAGACAGAACGGTTATGAGTTCAGAGCATTGACAGAATTTCCGGCATAAAAAAATATCCCACCTCGGAAGAGGTGGGAATTTTCAGCATAAATTAATTAAAATTATGCCTGCTCCTGCTTCTTTGCGAAGCACTCGCTGCAGTAAACAGGTCTGTCCTCACGGGGCTTAAAGGGAACCTTTGCAACTCCACCGCAGGAATCACATGTTGCTTCAAACCATTCGCGCTCTCCACGGGCAGCGTTCTTGCGTGCGTCACGGCATGTCTTGCAGCGCTGGGGCTCGTTTACAAAGCCTTTTTCAGCATAGAATTCCTGTTCGCCGGCGGTGAAAGTGAATTCATTGCCGCATTCCTTACAGATGAGAGTCTTGTCTTCGTACATTGTTTTTAACCTCGCTTGAAAAATATTGTATTTGCCCTGGACGGAATCGCACCGTCACCTTTGTTAAACTACTTTTGCGTTAAACAATGCTCTGCTTTAAGCTACGTGGGCATATTCAACACTCTTTTGAGTGTTATTTATTAAGTTTTATGCGCATCTTTTTACGTATTCTCTGCAATGCATTGTCAACCGCTTTTTCGCTGCATTTGAGTTCTGCTGAAACCTGAGAATAGCTTTTGCCGAGAAAACGGAGCTCAATGACCCGTTTTTCAAAATCCGAAAGACCGCTGCCAAGCAAATCCGCAATATGCTCCGAATCGTATTTTTCGGAAATTATGTTTGCGGGGTCTGCGCTGTTGTCACTCATTTCGTGCGCATCAAATTCAAGGGGAAGAGCGTTTGAAAGAGCAGCGTTTTTGTTGTTGAAGCTTGCGCGCACAGCGGAAAGAATTCTGTTGTTTATGCATGCTTCGGCATAAGCCCGGAAAGAGCCCTTGGCGGGATTGAAGCTGCTGACGGCATCGAGAAAACCGAGCATGCCTTCCTGAACAAGGTCTTCGTCGGGGACTCTGGGGTTTGCGAGAGAGGATGCTTTTGCTTTGGCAATCGGAGTTACCGCTGAAATAAGGCGCGCCATGGATTCATCATCGCCGTTGGCGGCAAGAACGGCCAGCTCCTCATCAGTCAAAACTTTTTGCTGTTTTTGCACTTTTAAATTACCTCGCAAAATCTCTTATAGCTAATAATAAGATAATATTTGAATTTTGTCAACAATTTTTTGCCGAAAAGAGAAAATATTTTTAGTCAATTGTGACGAATTTGACAAAAACAATCCATATGTTGTGTTTTGCTGCAATTTTTTAAACAAGAAAAAAGCACAGATTTATAAAAAACACGGAAAACCCGATAAAAATCAAGCTTTCCGTGTTGAAATTATTTGTTGATTTCGATTTTGCCATAAAGAGAAGCGCCTGCGGAATCCGAGCGGGGAGCTCTTGCGGGAGCTGAGGGAGCGCTTTCACTGTCGTTATAACGTCTGCCGCCTCTGTTGCCGCCCCTGTTATAACCGCCTCTGCCACCCTTATTGTAGCCGCCGCGGCCGCCGTTTGAGCGGTAGCTGCCCGCATTTGTGGGGCTGACACCCTCTTCGAGAGTGATAACAACCTTACGGTCGCCGTCGCTGCCGACGGAGTGAGAGGTAACGCCTTCAATTTCCTGAATGGTTGTGTGGATAATGCGGCGTTCATAGGGGTTCATGGGTTCAAGAACAACATTTCTGCCGTATTTGCGTACTTTTGCCGCGTTCTTGCGGGCAAGTGAACGGAGAGTGTTTTCTCTCTTCTCGCGATAGTTGCCGACATTGATTGCAACTCTTCTGTATTCATCGGAGCCTCTGTTGATAACAAGGCGGGTGAGATACTGAATTGCGTCGAGAGTTTCGCCTCTTCTGCCGATAACCGAGCCGTAATCGTCACCGCAGTCAATGGAAATTCTGACCTCTTCATCATCTGCATCAACAGAAATTTCAGCTTCTTCGATGCCGAGATTGTTAAGGATGGTCATGATATAATCCTTTGCTTTTGCAAACGGATCGTCTTCAACTTCGTAATAAGCTCTCATTTTGGCGTTTGAACCGCCGAAAATTCCGAGAATTTTTGCCTTGGGCATTTCGATAACATCATATTTAACATCTGCATCCTCGGGAGCGTTGAGCTCTCTGAGGGCAGCCTCTTTTGCTTCGTCAAGGGTTGCGCCTGTGCCAAATGCTTCTTTAATCAAAATTGATTCACCACCTGATGTGTGTTAGTTTTTGTTTTCCTTTCTTTCGGCAACAAGCTTGAGATTGTTTTCTTTTGAACGGCGGGCAACCGTTTCGTCAACCATAAGCTTTGCAATTGTCTTTTTCGGGCTGAAGAAGTAGCCGATAATAACTGTTGAAAGGAAACCGAAAATACTGGAGGCAATCCAGTAAATACCGATACCCGCGGGGTAGTTAACAACAAAGTAGAGTGAGAACAGGGGCATAACAAAGGTCATGCAGCCCATCATGGGGTTGTTAGCCATTGCGGGGTTTGATTTCTTTTGTTTAATGTGGGAATAAACACCCGTTGCCATAGAAGAAAGGAAGGAGAGAACGGGTATTGCCCAGATAACGCCTATACCGCTGTCTTTGGGGACATCACCCAAAGAGAAAAGGCCGAAGAAGTCGAAGTTAATGCCTTTAATGGCGTCATATGTTGCCTGGCTTACGCCTGCAATGTTCTGAAGTGCGGGATTGTTGATATTCTGAATGATAAGAAGCTCTCTGAGGTGAGTGCTGTTTGTGAACTTTGAGGAGGTTTCGAGGTTTGAAAGAGCTCCTGCAAGAAGGTCAATCTCAGCATCTGTTACTCCGGAAAGGAAGTTACTCAGAGGATAATAAATCGCACCGATAAGACCGAAAAGCAGAACAAACTGGAAAAGCATGGGCGTACAGCCTGCATTCATGGGGTTATAGCCTTCTCTTTGATAAAGAGCGTTGGTTTCCTCCTGAATTTTCTGCTGATTGCCTGCGTATTTGGTTTGTATTCTGCGCAGCTTGGGCTGAATGCGCTGAGTTTTTGCCATACCCTTCTGCTGGCTTATGGTTGAAGGAACCATGAGAAGCCTTGAAAGCAATGTTAATAATATAATTGAAATTGCATAGTTGCCAAAGCCTATTGAATCGTAAATAAGCTTAAGCAAAAAGCCGAAAGGTACACCGAGAATTTCATAAAGACCGGTCATTTTTTGTCCTCCGAGTGAGAGTGCTTCTTGGGCGGAACGGGGTCGTAGCCGCCGGGAAACAGAATATTGCACCTCATTAATCTGAATAATGTAAGTAGGGTTCCGCGAAAGGCTCCGTGAACCTGAATTGCCTGAACGGCATAGTTGGAGCAGGTTGGATAAAACCTGCATCTTGGGGGAAACAGCGGGGAAATGCGTTTTTGATAGAAACGAATCGCAGAGAGCAAAAACTTTTTCATTGAGAATCAGCCCCCGCATAATCCTTGATAACTCCCAGCTCCGTCAGATGCTGATGCATAACGGGGATGAGATCGGTGCTTTTTTGTTTTTTTGTTTTGAACCTTGCAACAAACACAATGTCATAGTTACCGCTGCACATCGGAGAAACTGAGGAGAATGCCGCCCTTATAATGCGGCGGCATCTGTTTCTCTCAACTGCGCTGCCGAGTTTTTTTGCGGCTGTTATGCCGATTCGACAGCCGAGACCTCTGTTTTTAACAACATAGGTCACAAGCGAGGGTGAGGCCTTGACCTTGCCCCTGCCGTATGCGCGGTGGAATTCCGTGTTTTGCTTCAGGGTTACTGCTCCGGACATTTGCATCAATCCTTTTTCGGATTAATAAGTGAGCTGCTTTCTGCCCTTTGCTCTGCGGCGGGCAAGAACCTTGCGGCCGTTTCTGTCAGCCATTCTTTTGCGGAAGCCGTGTTCCATCTTGCGATGACGCTTCTTGGGCTGGTAAGTTCTTTTCATTTCGCTAACCTCCGTTTCAATGTTTTATATTTTTAAGCTCTGATGAACCCAAAATAAGCATGACAAACCAAGGGGCATACCCCTCAGAGTACACATTATATAACAAGTTGGCCGCTAATGTCAACATTTTTTTTATTTTAGTTGATTTTTCGCTCGATTTATGCACAGGTTTTTCACACGATGTGAAAAACTTTCCCGTTTCTTATTGAAATCTGCAAAATGCTGTGATATACTCTATTATGTATCATTATCAGTAAAATGAGAAAGAATGCGTAAAAATTAATCATATCTATTCTATGTGCACGGCAGTTTCGGCAACATAGCGACAGAATTGAAAAGTGGAGGAAAAAATATGGAATCTCTTAAAGAGATGTGGCAGCTTGTTTGCGAGCATCTTAAGATAAGCTGCGGTGAAGTTATATATGACATCTGGTTCAAGCCTCTTGAAATTATCAGCTTTGACGGAGCAAAGGCAGTTATTTCCGCAAGCGAATTTATGAAGAAGATTATAGAGCAGAAATTCGGCAACGAGCTTCGCGAAGCCTTTAAAGCGGTTATGGGCTTTGATGTTGAGGTTTCGTTGGTTGACCCGAGTGAGGCGGTAAATGCAGATGCGGCTCCCAAAAATGATAAAGGCGCGGGTGCAACCTCGCTGAGCATAGAAAAGAATACTTTTGAAACCTTTGTTGTCGGCTCATCAAACAGGTTTGCCCATGCTGCCGCCCAGGCGGTTGCCGCAACTCCCGGCGCGGCATATAACCCGCTGTTTATTTACGGCAATTCGGGCTTGGGCAAAACTCATCTGCTTTGTGCCATAAGTAACGAAATCAAGAGCAGAAATCCCGATGCGGATATTATTTTCACAAGGGGCGAAGAATTTGTCAGCCTCATTGTTGAAGGCATCAAGGCAAAAAACATGCAGGAAATCCATAATAAATACAGAAATTGCGATATTCTTCTTGTTGACGATATTCAGTTTATCGCAGGCAAGGAATCCACGCAGGAAGAGTTTTTTCACACCTTTAACGCGCTGACTCAGGACGGCAAGCAGATTGTTCTTGCCTCCGACCGCGCGCCTAAAGATATTGAAATCCTTGACGAAAGACTTCGCAACCGTTTTGAGTGGGGTCTTATTGCGGATATTCAGCCGCCCGATATTGAAACGAGAATGGCGATTATTCAGCGCAAGGCAGATACACTCGGTCTGGAGCTTCCCGCCGATGTTATTCAGTTTGTTGCGGAAAAAATTAAAACAAATATTCGTCAGCTTGAAGGTGCTGTCAAAAAAATCAATGCGCTTGTAAACATTGAGGGCTCTTCAATTAACATAGCTATGGCGCAGAACGCAATCAGAGATATCATGAGTGACAGCAGGCCTGTTTCGGCTATCGTCAACAGCATCATTTCCGAAACCTCGCGCACCTTTGGCGTGCCCCAGGCGGATATCATTTCAAAGAAGAAGGATGCAAAAACAGCAAGGGCAAGACAGGTTGCAATTTACATTGTCAGAGAAATGACAGACCTTACTCAAAAGGAAATAAGCGAATTCTTCGGCGGCAGAGACAGAACAACCATTCTTTATTCGGTTGAGACCGTTTCAAAGGATTCCGAAAGAGACTCTTCGCTTAAGAAAACAATCGACAAAATCATCAAAAACGTTCAGGAACAGTAATCTGTCAACCTTTCTCGCCGGTCATATATTCACTATACATTAAATATATAGAGGTACACCATGGGACTTTTCAGCAGAATAAACAAGGGTCTTAAAAAGACCCGTGACAATATGTCGGGAGCCATCAATGCGGCTCTTTACGGCAAAAATGAAATTGACGACGATTTTTATGAGGAGCTTGAAGAAATCCTCGTCATGGCGGATGTCGGCGTAAACACGGCAACCGAAATCGTCGAAAAGCTCAGAGATGCGGTGTTTAAAAAGAATCTCCGCAAAGCAAAAGACGTCAAGGCGGAAATCCGCGACATCGTTGCCGAGCTTCTCAGCGGCGGCGAAGAGCTTGATATGATAACAGTTCCCTCTGTTATTCTTGTTATCGGCGTTAACGGCGTGGGTAAAACCACTTCAATCGGCAAAATGGCAGCAATGTTCAAGGAAGAGGGCAAAAAGGTTATCCTTGGCGCGGCTGATACTTTCAGAGCTGCAGCCATTGACCAGCTTGAAATCTGGGCAGACCGCGCAGACGTTGATATAGTTAAGCACAAAGAAGGCGCAGACCCCGCAGCTGTTGTTTTTGATACTATCGCGGCAGGCAAAGCAAGAAACGCCGATATGATTATCTGCGACACCGCCGGCAGACTCCATAACAAAAAGAACCTTATGGAAGAGCTTGCGAAAATTTACAGGGTTATTGACCGCCAGCTTCCTTATGCAGACCGCGAGGTGCTTCTTGTTCTTGATGCAACCACTGGTCAGAATGCAGTCAATCAGGCAAAGGAATTCAAGGATGTTGCCGAAATCACGGGCATTATCCTCACAAAGCTTGACGGCACGGCAAAGGGCGGCGTTGTGCTTGCTATTAAAAATGACCTTAAGGTGCCCGTTAAGTTTATCGGTGTGGGTGAAGGAATTGACGACCTCAGGCCGTTCAATCCGAAAGCTTTTGCAGACGGACTGTTTGAAGAAGACAAAGATGAGGAATAATAAATATGGATTATATCATTGCTACGCATAACATGAAAAAGAGAGACGAGATGCAGAGGATCCTCGCCCCTCTCGGAATAAGAGTTCTTCTTGCGGAGGAAGCAGGTATTGAATTGACCGACGCCGAAGAAACAGGAACAACATTTGAAGAAAACGCATTCATCAAAGCGGAAAGCGGCTGCAGAGAGAGCGGAATGCCCTGCATTGCGGATGATTCGGGTCTTGCCGTTGATTATCTTGACGGTGCTCCAGGCGTTTATTCCGCAAGATATGCGGGTGAGCACGGCGACGACGATGCCAACAACAAAAAGCTTCTCAAGGCTCTTGATGGCGTTGAGCCCAAGAACAGAGGCGCAGCCTTTGTCAGCGTTGCATGCTGTGTTTATCCCGACGGCACGAAGCTGATTGCCAGAGGTGAATGCAGAGGCACAATCGGCTATGAAGAAATCGGAAGCGGCGGTTTCGGCTATGACCCGCTGTTTCTGCCTGTTGAATACGGCGGAGAAAAAACAATGGCTCAGCTCACCGCCGAAGAAAAAGATGCAATAAGCCACAGAGGCAAGTCCGTTCGTAAGCTTGCCGACATGATTGGAGAGAGTAATTGATGACGAGTAAGGAAAGGGCAGCGCTCAGAGCGCAGGCAAACAGCCTTGAGCCTCTGTTTCAGATAGGAAAGGGCGGCATGTCGGAGGCTCTTGTTGACCAGACAGCCGATGCCCTGAGAAAAAGGGAGCTTATCAAGCTTAAGGTTCTGCTTGAAAGCGCGCCCGAAAGCCCCAGAGAATTTGCGGATAAGCTTGCCGAAGCTACGGGCAGCGACGTTGTTCAGGTCGTCGGCGGCAGCATAGTTCTTTATAAAGAAAACCCCGACAAGGATAAAGAGGAGAAAAAGAAAAAGCCTGCCAAAAAGGGCAAGCCTCTTTCTAAAGTGAAGGCAAAGAGGGCATTGGCGGCAAAAAAAGAAGCGGAAGAGAAACAGAAAAAACGTGATTTTTATGCCAAAAAGCGCACCTTAAAAAAATAATTTCTATTTCCTTAAATTTTTCTGCAACAAAAATAATATATTGACACACATTATATTTGTGTGATATAATCGCACTCCGCGAGCAAAACTGCTCATATGAAAGGTATATTCAATGGATAAAAACGGCGGAATCAAAATAATTGCTCAGAACAAAAAGGCATATCACGATTATTTCGTGCTTGAAAAGCTTGAGGCGGGCATTGAACTGTTCGGAACGGAGGTTAAATCCGTCAGGCAGGGCAAAATAAACCTTAAGGATTCATGGTGCTTTGTTAAAGATGGCGAGATGTTTGTTAACGGTATGCACATCAGTCCCTATGAGCAGGGCAATATATTTAACCGCGACCCGCTCAGAACAAAGCGTTTGCTTCTCCACAAAAAGGAAATCAGGCGTTTTTATGCGCAGGTTAAGCAGGAGGGTCTTGCAATTGTTCCGCTGAGCGTATATTTCAAGATGGGCAGGGCGAAGGTCGAAATCGGGCTCTGTAAAGGCAAAAAGCTTTACGATAAGCGCGAAGTTGCGGCTCAAAAATCTGCTCAAAGGGATATTGAACGCAGTTTAAGAAGATAAAAAATGGCGAAGCAATATATCATTGAAGCGACGTAAGTTGCTTCGCATAAATGGGGATGAAAGGATTTCGACGGGGAATCTGAGCCCGGATAAGCGAGTAGCGGGGCGGGACCGCTATAAAATCCGCAATTTTCAAATTTAAACGACAACAATAAAGTTGCACTTGCTGCTTAACTAAGCAGCCGTCTCTGTGCGGAGGACTGCGGCCGCATAAGAGGCGTCGATGAGCAGTGAACGTGAATGGGTAACGGCGGATAGCCTGTCATGAATAATCTGTCTACCAAGCTCCTGAGCCTGCCTTTCGGCGCAGGAGTAAGGGAATGTTAAAAGAATGGCTACACTCGTAGAAAGTCCCTGCAAGGGTTTTTCGGACGCGGGTTCGACTCCCGCCATCTCCACCAGTTCATATTGTAGGGGCGATTCATGAATCGCCCGCATAGCATATATCTCAAAGTATAATAAAGGAGGAATAAAAATGAAAAAGATGAACTTACCCGTTATCGCCGTTTCGGTTGTTGCCGTCTGTATGGTTGCAATTGTTGCAACCCTCGCATTCAAGGCAACAAGCAGCCCCGATATTGAGGCGGATGTTACCGGCAGCCTCGGTAACAACAGCAACTATTATAATCAGTATGAAGAAGTGACAACATCTCCGTTTCAGGCGATAGTCAATACTACCGCACAGGTAATAGAGAATACATATGTGCCCTCAACTCAGGCAACAACAAAAACCCCTGAAAAGACAACGAATAAGGTTACTCAGCCGCAGACAACCGTTTCAGTTTCTCAGCTGCAGGAGGAATTAACGGTTCCTCAGCTTAACGAAGAGGAAATGTCTCACGGCGTTGCAACAAAGCCTGTTCAATCTACGGGTGACCTTCCGCAGGACATGACTTTTGCCGGTCTTTCAAGATTGGGTTATGATATAATAGGTCTTAAGTCCTATATCTATAATGATGATAAAGACCCCAACTGTTTCCAAAAGAATTTCGGATATAACCCTCTTTATGACTTCGGTGCAAATCTGATTGACTTCAGCATCGAAACAACAAAGCTTGATTTTGACTATGAAGATAAGGAATACAGAATTCAGCTTTGGAAGGGTCAGTATATTTCCGGCGAAATCGGCACGGTCGGCGGAGAAATCGGTGTTTATAACCGCCCCGCAATCAGAACGGGTGAGCACTATGATTGTGCAACCCAGGACGACTGGCTGAAGATGGAAATGACTGTTTTCTGGGATGAATTTGATAACGGCGAATATCTTCCCCAGTTCTCAAGAAACTATGATGATTTCTGGTGGTGCACCGGCTTTGTTGACGGTCAGCTCAAAAACCGCAGAGATTCCAACACAATGCGCCTTCTCGGCAGAATCACCTTTGAAACCGAGGAGCAGGCAATTGCTTTTGACGAAGCAATGGAAAAGAAAGGCTTCACAAAGGTTGAGGAGTTCTCGCCCTATGAAATCGATACATATAAGCGCCACGGCAAGGATGTTATTTTCCTTTGGCAGAATATCAGATAATCAATAAAAACCGAAATCGGGCGAAAAGCCCCCGGGAGGAATTAATATGAACAAATTCAATTTATCAAAGCAGAAGATTCTCATTCTTGCAATCAGTGCAGTTGTTGTTATTGCAGGCTCGGTTGCAGCAGTTGTTCTCATCAGAAATTTTGATAAGAAAGAGGACACAACCACAACGGCAACAGTTCCGCAGTATGTTGAAGAAACATATTATGTTGATGTTCCCGAATTTGTTACAAACGAAAACATGGAAACGGTAACAGATGCTTCGGGTAATGCTCTCACAACAATGAAAAAGGTTGTAAAAACAACAAAGAGAGTTGCAAACAAGAATAACAAGACAACCAAAAAATCAACAGCAACAACAAAGAAGACAAACGGAACCACTAAGGCAATGACTCCTCTCCAGTCATATCTTAACGAAAATCAGATTCTCGGCTATAAGTATGATGCAGCCGGCGAATTTTATTACACAGACGATAAGGATTGCTGGCAGAAGAACTGCGGCTATAACGAGGTTTATGATAACCTTGCTCCCGCTGCCGCAATGAACATTGACCAGGTTCGCGTTCGCTTTACATATGAAAACAAGGACTGGATGATTCAGCTCTGGAAGGGTCAGTACGGCTGGCTGTTCGTCGGCGCGGAGACCGGTGTTTACACAGCTCCTGCAGGCTCATACAAAGGCCAAGCTGGCGACGTTAACCATTATAACTGCGCCGATAAAGAAGATTGGCTCAACATGCAGCTTGACTGCTACTGGAGCGAGAATGACGACGGTCACTACAAGAAGATTTTCACCAGAGAATACGGCAAATATTGGTGGGCAACAGGTTTCGTTAAGGGTCAGCTTACCAAGTATTCAACCCCCAGAAGCGAACTTAAGGCAAAAAACAGAATCACCTTCAAGTCAAAGGAAATGGCAGACCTCTTTGTTCTTGAACTCAGAAGATGCGGCTTCAAGAGAGCTGTTGCGGCAGACCAGCTTGTTGACGACTCATATTATCAGAACGGTGCGGATGTTTATCTTCTTTGGGTAACCATTTATCACGATGCTTTCAAGTCATATCAGGATAATCTGAAGACAACAACAACCACAAAAGCACCCACAACAACCAAGGCTCCCACGACAACCGAGAAGCCTACAACAACTCAGGCTCCCACGACAACAGAGAAGCCTACAACAACCAAGGCTCCCACGACAACCGAGAAGCCTACAACAACTCAGGCTCCCACAACAACTGAAGCCACAACCGCAACAACTACACAGACAGCGGAATAATTTTTAAACTTTTTGTTAAAAAAAGTCAAATTGCCTGTTGTTTGTCCATAAATTAACATAGTTATACAATATACTTAAAATAACGGCAAAAAACAATTCATTTTTTGTGGTTAAAAGTGTTGACAAAATGGTTACAATATGTTAACATTAGGTAACAATTGTTGCTCTTGCAAATAAAATTTGAAAGGATTGGTTCAAAAATGAAAAAAGTACTTGCAATTGTTCTCGCACTTGTTATGGCTCTTTCCATGAGCGCTATGGCTTTTGCAGCAGACGAAACAACAACAGCTACTGATGCAGTTAATGCAACCGGTCTTACTTGCCCTCACTGCAAGCAGACATTCTACATTGAAGCTCAGTACAATGCACATCTTACAGTTTGCGCAGTTAAGACCTGCACAAAGTGCGGCGAAGTTTTCGCAGACGAAGATGCTTACAACACTCACGTTGAAAAGTGCACAGTTGGCGACGTTAAGGATTACATCAACCTTGATGTTAAGACTATCCTTGAAATGATCATCGACCTCGTTAAGTCCTCTTGGGAACAGTGGGGCGACATCGAGAGCGTTGTAGTTCGCCTTGTTGACTTCATCGAAAACATCGGCACAGCCGCTGTTGGCGAAGCTGAAGTTGCCGGCGCAGTAGCAGATCTTGAAGCAGCTCTTGCTGACGTTAAGATCCCCGGTCTCTCAGATCTCCTCAATGGTCTTAAGGCTAAGATCAAGGCTATGTATGCAGGCGAAGTTGCTACTACTGTTGAAGTTACAACAGAAGCTCAGCCCATCGTTGAGACTGGTTCATCAGTAGCAGGCATCGCAGCTTTCGCAGCTATCTCAGTTGCAGCTGCAGCAGCATATGTTTGCACAAAGAAGAGCAAATAATTGCACTTAAGCTTATTTGATTGAATTAGCGCAAGAATTTAATTAAATAGCACTACGGCGTATCCGCAAGGATACGCCGTTTTTGTTGTTTGCTCAGAAGTTTTCTCTGTTCTTCTTATTCTGCTGCTGGTTTTTGTTGTTCTGCTGATTCTTGTTGTTCTGATTCTGCTGGTTGTTCTGGTTGTTGTTTTGATTGTTATTCTGGTTGTTCTGTCTGTTGTTTTCCATTTTGAGTTCTCCTCTTTATGAATGTTTTTGAACACACGGTTCACATTTATTATGTCCCGTAATGAGTGCAATACTTATTGACAAAAAAAATTCATAATGATACAATTATTTCAAATAAAAAAATCGGTGATTTTTATGATTTATTATTTTTCTGCAACTGGAAACTCGCGTTTGGCTGCCGAAAAACTTGCCGCAGAAACATGCGACAGCGCGGTTAATATTGTTGATGCGTTGAAAAATACTGATTTGATTCAAAAAAGTGAAATAACGGGCTTTGTTTTTCCCGTTTATTTCTGGGGTCTGCCTGAAATTATCAAGCAATTCGCTTCGATGAAAGAGGTTAAAGCATCTTTGGGCAGCTATGTTTACTGCGTTATTACCTGCGGCGCAAACACAGGAACAGCCGACAAAATGCTTGAAAAAAGGCTGGGCAGAAAGCTTGACTACAGTTATTCTCTCCGCATGCCGGATAATTATGTTATCCTTTATGATCCCTGCACAAAGGAAAAGGCACGTAAATTTCTGATTCATGCCGAAAAAGAGCTTGAAGCTGTTTGTGCCGATGTTAATTCGCGTGTTTCCAAGCGCGCCGGCAGCACTCAGGGTGCGATGAAAAGTCTTTTTGTGCCGTATCTTTATGATTTTTTCAGAACAACGGGCAAGTTTTATGCTGATGAAAAATGCATATCCTGCGGTCTTTGCGAAAAAAACTGTCCCGACGAAGCGATTTCAATTAAAAACGGCAAACCGGAATGGATAAAAAATAAATGCCAGCATTGCACCGCATGTATAAACCGATGCCCCGTGCAGGCAATTCAATTTGGCAAAAAAACATCACAGCGCGGAAGATATAATATGGAGTCAATAAGATAAGGAGACTTATAAATGATAGTTAAAAATTATTTCGGAACAACTGCAGACGGCAGAGACGTTGACTGCTACACAATAAGAAATTCAAGCGAAACCGCCGTTGAAATTATTACCTACGGCGCAACGATAAACAGCATTTATGCTGCTGACAGAAACGGCGTTTTTGCAGATGTTCTTTCGGGCTTTGATAAGCTTGAAGGTCATGAAAACCATTCTGATTATCAGGGAATGACCGTCGGCAGATATGCAAACCGCATTGCAGGCGGCAAATTCTCGATTGACGGCGTTGAATATCACGTTGAAAAGAATGAAAAGGGTATAACCTGCCTTCACGGCGGCGCAGAGCTTTCAACAGCTGTCTGGAAAGCGATTATAATTGATGACAATTCGCTTGAAATGAGCTATACCAGCCCCGACGGTGCGATGGGATTCCCCGGTAAGGTTGATTTCAGAGTTACATTTACTCTCTTTGAAGACAACGCGCTTAAGATTGATTATTATGCCATCAGCGATAAAAAGACTGTTATCAACATGACTAATCATGCATATTTTAATCTTGCGGGCAAGGGCGATATTCTCGGCCATGAGCTGATGATTAATGCTGATGCCTATACTCCCATTGACGAAAACAGCATCCCCACCGGAGAAATCCGTTCAGTTGAAGGAACCGCTTTTGATTTCAGAGCGGCAAAACCCATCGGCAGAGACATCGGTACAGAGGATGACCAGCTTGCCATCGGCAGGGGCTATGACCATAATTTCTGCCTTAACGACGGTGACGGTCCTGCCGCAGTTGCTTATGACCCCGAAAGCGGAAGAATGCTCGAAGTATTTACCGACCTTTGCGGTGTTCAGCTTTATACGGGCAATTTCCTTGACGGAACAAATGAGGGCAAAAACGGCATGCCGCTCATTCAGCATGCGGGCTTCTGCCTTGAAACTCAGTTTTATCCCAACACACCCAACATGCCCGAATTTCCGCAGTGCACGGTTGATGCGGGCGAAAAGTTCAGCACAACCACAGTTTTCAGATTTTCAGTGAAATAATAAGCTTTATAATTAATGATTTGTTCATTTTTGCGGCTTAAATGTAACAAATTATTATTTACCAATTCACAAAATTGTTAAAAAACGGAGTATAATTATAATTGCAGACATAAATAGGAGGGGATTATATTATGGCAGCAGAAAAAATTCTTGTAGTTGATGATGATACTAATATTTGTGAGCTTTTAAGGCTTTATCTTGAAAAGGAAGGCTATGAGGTTGCGATTGCCAACAACGGCGCGGATGCCGTCAAGGCTTTTCAGGCTCTTTCGCCGGCTCTTATGCTTCTTGATATCATGCTTCCCGTGCTTGACGGCTGGCAGGTTTGCCGCGAGGTCAGAAAGTTTTCGGACAAGCCCATTATTATGCTCACAGCCAAGGGCGAAACCTTTGACAAGGTGCTCGGCTTCGAGCTCGGCGCAGATGACTATGTGGTCAAGCCCTTTGATGCAAAAGAGGTTATGGCGAGAGTCAAGGCCGTTTTGAGAAGAAGCGGCTCGGCTGCACCTCAGGCAGATATCAAAGAAGTTCGCTATGACAAGCTCAGCATCAATCTTACAAATTACGAACTTCGCGTTGATAACAAAAAGGTAGACACTCCGCCCAAAGAGCTGGAGCTCATTTACCATCTTGCGAGCAACCCCAACAGGGTTTTCACAAGAGACCAGCTTCTTGATGAGGTTTGGGGCTTTGATTATTACGGCGATTCCAGAACGGTCGATGTTCACGTTAAACGCCTTCGCGAGAAGCTTGAGGGAGTTTCGGAAAAATGGGAGCTCAAAACCGTTTGGAGTGTCGGCTATAAATTCGAAACCAAGGACTAATCTGCTCGGGAGTGGTTCCATTGCTCAAACGAAGAAATTCGGGTCTTTTCCGCAAATACTTTCTTGTCACAATTTCAATAATTCTTGCAAGCTTCGTCTTTATAGGCGGAGCTCTGTTGCTTTTGGTATCCAAGCTGTGGATGGATGAAAAAGTGGAGCTGCTGACAGAAAACACCGTCAGCGTTGCCCGCAACACAAGCAACGTTCTGGAGTCGGATTATCTCGGCGAAAGCGGGCGCGGCTCAGTAATTGTTATCTGTAACACGCTGATGCAGATTTCAAACGCCGTTGATGCGGACTTTTTCATAACCGGACTTAACGGCGATGTTGTTTATTGCAAGGAAATTCTTCAGTCCAACATGGCGCTTTACACCGGCAACTGTATGGTGCATAACACTTATAAGGTGCCGCAGGATGTAATGCAGGCAGCGCTTAAGGGAACATATCGGTCCGCAGGCAATCTTGGCGGCTCGCTGAGCGATGTTCATTTCATTGTTGCTTCTCCGGTTGTTGTTAACGGAGAGACTGCCGGTGTTGTGTTTTCAACCCAGCCTGTTCTTGACGGACTTGCACCCTATATTTTCGGTATTTTCCGAATGTTTTTCATTGCCTTTCTTTTCGCGCTTGCGGTTTCTTTTGTTTTGGTTTATCTCGTTTCATATAAACTGACAAAGCCGCTCAGAGAAATGTCCGCAGCAACAAAGCAGTATGCAACAGGCGATTTTTCAAAGAGAATTACAATTCAGCATTCCAAAATCCGCATTTTCGGAAAAGACGAAACAGACGAGCTTGTTCAGGCGTTCAATTCAATGGCGCAGGCGCTGGCCTCGCTTGAAATGTCGCGACGAAGCTTTGTTGCAAACGTTTCTCATGAGCTGAAAACGCCGATGACAACTATCGGTGGCTTTATAGACGGCATTCTTGACGGAACGATAGACGAAGAAAAAGAAAAACAATATCTTAAAGTTGTTTCTGATGAGGTCAAGCGTTTGTCGCGTCTTGTAACGGGCATGCTCAACATGAGCAAGCTTGAGGCGGGCGAGCTTGATATTAAGCCGCAGAGCTTTGACATTTCGGAAATGATTTTCAGAACAACGCTCGGCTTCGAGCAGATGATTGACAGCAAGCATATCGAAATCAGGGGCTTTGACACGATTGAAAGCAACCATGTCGTTGCCGATAAGGATATGATAAATCAGGTTGTATATAACCTTCTTGACAACGCGGTTAAGTTTACTCCCGAAGGCGGCTATATTGCAATCAGTTCGAAACGTGATTCCGAAAAAATCATAATAAAAATACGCAACAGCGGCAAGGGAATAGCCAGCGAGGAAATTGACAAAATATTTGAGAGATTCTATAAGGTTGACAAATCAAGAAGCTATGACGTCAAAGGCGCAGGAATGGGTCTTTATTTGTGTAAAACAATTATAGAGCTTCACGGCGGACAGATTGCCGCAAGAAGCGAGTTAGGAGAATACACCGAGTTTATTTTTCAATTACCTCTCAATTAACCGACTATTTGTAAAATTTTGAAATTTTTTTAATTGTGTGTTCAAACCTAATTAACAACCGCATATTACAATATAGCCATATTTCAGGACTCTTGAATCGGAGGAATAAACATGAATGAAGAATACGGATTCAACCACGGTGAAGAAAACGAGGCTCCCGCAGCTCCCGAAACGCCGGAGGTTAAAAACGATATGCCCGGCTTTGATGCCGAAATAAACGATCTGCCTAAGGCAGAGGCTCAGATTGTTGAAGAGCCCAGGGCCGCTTCAAATAACGGCTCATATCAGCAGGCAAATTACAGCCCTTACAGCAATCAGTCCTATTCGTCTTATAATTACAACCAACCGAATTATTATCAGCAGCAGTCAGTTCCGCCGCAGGCTCCCAAAGCAAAAAAAGGAATGAAGGTTTTTGTTGCCTGCATTGCGGTTGTTATTGTTTTTGCGCTCGGCTTTGGCGCTGCTTCAATTGTTAAATCAATTGATAAGGGGGGTTCTAACGATAAAGAAATTGAAAATGTCGTGGAAGGTCTTCCTGAGGTTAATATAAACGAATCACCTGTTTCACCCACGGAAATTTCAAAAGGCGGCGTTCTTACTCCTGCTCAGATTGCGGCAAAGCTTGCACCGAGCAACGTGGGAATCGTCGTTTATACCCGCAATTCAAATTCCAGCGCGGGCGAAGGCTCAGGCGTTATAATGGGCGAAGACAAATCCGGAACTTACACCTATATTATCACCTGCGCTCATGTTATCAGCGATGCAGGCATCAGCGCAAGGGTTCAGCTCGATAACGGAACAACCTATGATGCCGAAATTGTCGGTTTTGACACTCGCACGGACCTCGGTGTTCTGAAAATAAAGGCAAAGGGTCTGCCTGCCGCCGAATTCGGCGATTCAAGCGCACTTGTTGTCGGCGACCCTGTTTATGCAATCGGTAACCCCGGCGGCGTTGAGCTTTTTGGCTCCTTCACCAGCGGCTATGTTTCGTCTATTGACAGACCGGTTAACAGCGAAATCGGCTACACCATGAAGAGCATTCAGCACAGCGCGGCAATCAGCCCGGGCAACTCGGGCGGAATGCTTGCCAATGCTTACGGTCAGGTTATCGGTATCAATTCGCAGAAAATCGCCGCAACCGACTATGAAGGCATCGGCTTTGCGATTCCTATTTCTTCAGCAAAGGAAATTATCGAAAATCTTATAAATTACGGTTATGTGCCTAACAGACCCATGCTTGGCATAACCTACTATCCTGTCAGCGCCAGCGCTCAGTACAGCATGATTGCTCAGATCAAAGGCTTGCCCGCAGGCACGCTCATTATAAATGAGATTGACCCCGAGGGCGCTCTTGCAAACACGGATGCCAGACAGTATGACATGATTACAGAAGTTGACGGCAAACCGCTCACAACTGCAGATGTGCTTCTTGAACGCATCGATAACGGCAAGGTGGGCGACAAAATGACCCTGACTCTTTGCAGAGTAAACAGCAACTATTCAATCGATGAGTTTAAAATCGAGATTGCTCTTGTTGAGGATAAGGGCGGCTCGGAGCCGATAACAACAACTCAGGCATATTATATTGATCCGTTTGAATATTTTAATCAGTTTGGATTTTAACAAACAAAATGCCCTCCGCCGAAAAGTTTCTTTTCAGCGGAGGGCATTGCAAATATATCAATAATATCTGTAGCTTGCGATTACCTTGCCGAGGATGATAACCTCGTTAACAATAATCGGCTCCATTGTGTCATTTTCCGGCTGAAGCCTGAAATGACCGTTTTCTTTATAGAATGTTTTGACCGTTGCTGAGTCTTCAATGAGAGCAACAACCATTTCGCCGTTGCGCGCAGTCGGTGTTCTTTCAACAATAACGATATCGCCGTCAAGAATACCCGCCTGAATCATGCTTTCGCCCCTGACCTTAAGCGCAAAAAGCTCTTTATCCTGCGCGCCAACCATTGAAAAGGGGAGATATCCTTCAATTTCTTCAACCGCAAGGATGGGCGAGCCGGCGGTAACTGTTCCGAGAACGGGAACATGGGTTACATTTTCTGCCTGGCCGACAATTTTGATGCATCTTTTGAGCATAGGCGGGCGCTGGATATAGCCGGCCGCTTCAAGGGCATCAAGATTCGCCTGAACGGATGATGTTGAGCGAAGACCGACGGCGGCGCCGATTTCGCGCACGCTGGGAGTCATGTTATCTTTTGCCATGGCAACAAGGAATTCGTATATTTTTTGCTGAATCGGGGTGATCGGTTTCATAGAACAACCTCTTTCTTTTGTGCGATTTTAGAATTAAATTAACGTTATATATCTTCATTGTGTACATTATAGCACAAATGTTCGCAAAATGCAAACATTTGTTTGATATTTTTTGAAAAAATTTTTTCGGCAGGGTATTTAATTGTATATTAAAATGTGATATAATCAATCAATAATGGATAATTATACTCTGCTTTGAGTTTCTTAAAAGAAAGGTTTGTTATGACTGAAATCGGAAGAAAACAGAACATAGCCTCTCGTAATCACGGCAGCAAGAAGCCTCTTGTTGCTGCGGTTTCGGTTGTCTGCGTTCTTGTACTGCTGGTTTCCGCTTTTCTGATATTTAAAAATCCGCTTTATTTTTTGCTGGCAAAGAGCAAGGCGGAAAACGGCGATTTTGCTTCGGCACTTAATATTGCATCGAAAACATCGGATGAAAAAAACGAACTTCTCTGTGGATATCTTGCTTTGAGAGTTGATATCAACGAAAAATATCCCATGTTAGTTTCGGAATTTGATATTGAAAAGATAAACAGATGGAGCGAACGTGCTTCGGCACTGAATGAAAGGGCGCAGGTTCTCGGCGAGGAGCTTTCGGCAGAAATTGCCGTGCTCGACCAAAGGCTGTCGCGGATTGTTCTGTGCTATTACCAGTATCAGGCGATACGCCCCGAAGTTATGGAGCTCATGGATGTTTTCGCTGAGTTCAACAGGCTTTATTCTGTGGCGGATGACGGAAAAAACACGGCTTTTACCGTTTCCGAGGAGCTTGGGAAAATAGCCGTTTGGGAGCAGCAGAATTTAAATCTTATGTCTTTTGCCGCAACCGTTCCCGGATATGAAAATATATATCTTCTCAATTATCTCATAAAAGAGGCTCAGGGAGAATGCAGTGACCTGCGGGAGGCGATGAATTCCGTTGTTGCAATGGGATATTCCGAAACGGATCTTATCAGACTCAGCGGCAGTGCACAGAAAAAATTCCCCGGCATTCAGAACAGTAACAATGAATCTGTAAATGTTCTTGAAAAAGAAAGGTATGAAAGCTTTATGTTTGACGGTATCTGCCGAAAGCTTTCGGAAAGCCTCGGCGAATTCTATGTAACAAATGAGGTCTGACGATATGAACGGATTTTTGCTTGCGGCATGTTTTATTGCTCAGTTTTTCGCGCTCAGGCACTATCTTAAGATAATGTATCCGAAAATCGGATGGAACACTCTTGCATCAAAGGCACTTTGTTCGGGTATATTTGTTTTGACGGCTGTTATTGCAAGCAGCATATCGGGCGGCGGTTTTGTTTTCAGCACAATGATTGCAACGTTTATCTGCTCTTTTTTCGGAGATGTTTTTCTTCATGTTTATCCGAAGCTTGGCAGTGAGTTTGTTAATTATGCTCTTGGCGGAATAAGCTTCTTGGCGGGGCACGTTTTGCTGGTTGTGTCGTTTTTTAATATCGGTAAAACATATGCTCCCGACGCACCGGCATTCAGCACAGCAGAAATCATTGCGGCAGCAGTTCTTTGTGCTGCCGTGAATATAGCCTTGCGTGTATTCGGGCTGAAGCTGAAGAAATTCACCGTGCCGGTTATAATCTACAGCTTGGCACTTATGCTGATGACAGTTAAGGCAATGCATGCTGCAGTGTTGATATTTAATTCAGGCTCGGATTTTCACCTGTTTGAAGTTGCTGCGGCTTTGCTGTTGGGTCTCGGCTCTGTTATGTTTGCGGCGTCGGATATTGTGCTTGCCTGTGACTTTTTTACGGGCGGCAAGGATTTGAAAAAGAAAAAAGCAAACATGATTCTTTATTATAGCGGTCAGATGTTGCTTGCGTCATCGCTTTTGTGGATTAATTTCAATTGAAATGTAAACTATAATTGAAATACAAATTTATTGACAATAAAATAACCTTATGGTAAAATATTCTAAAAGTTAAAGGGGAGTAGCTTACGGGGTTGTCCCGAGCGGTCTGTCAACAACCGTTGCTTATGCATCTGGCAGACACCCAGTTTATTGGAAGCAAGACCTTTGACAGAGAATTTTTTCGGTTCTCTGCCAAAGGTTTTATATTTATAGAGAGAAAATTTGAAAGGATTGAATTTGATGAAGTTCTATCTCGAACAGGTTGAGCAGGTCTTTTCTCATGTTAAAAGCTCCGAAAACGGTTTGACAGCCGCCGAAGCTGAAAAGAGACTTGCGGAAAACGGAAAAAACAAGCTCAAAGAAGGCAAGAAAAAGACTATTTTCCAAAGAATCCTTGAACAGCTGTCAGACCCGATGATTATTATTCTTATCGTTGCCGCTGTTATCTCGGCAGTAACGGAATGGTTTGAACACGGCTATTTCCACTTCGTTTTTCCGACAGATACCGTTATTATTATGGTGGTTGTTGTTATCAACACCATTCTCGGCGTTGTTCAGGAAAGCAAGGCTGAAGCTGCCATTGAAGCCCTTCAGGAAATGAGTGCCGCGATGTCAAAGGTTATTCGCGACGGTAAGCTTGTTTCCGTTCGCAGCGAAGACCTTGTTGTGGGCGATATTGTTGTTCTTGAAGCAGGCGATGCAGTCCCCGCCGACTGCCGTATTTTTGAATCCGCAAGCATGAAAATAGAAGAAGCCGCCCTCACCGGTGAATCCGTTCCCGTTGACAAGGTTATTGCAATCCTTAACGGCGGCGATAAGGGAGAGGTTCCCCTCGGTGACAGAAAGAACATGGCTTACATGGGCTCAACCGTTGTTTACGGCAGAGGTAAGGCTGTTGTTGTCGGCACCGGCATGGACACAGAGATGGGTAAGATTGCAGATGCAATCGCACAGGCTGAAGAGGGTCAGACTCCTCTTCAGATAAAGCTTGCCCAGCTTTCAAAGATTCTCACAAAGCTTGTTCTCGGCATCTGCGTGGTTCTTTTTGCATATCAGATGATTGTTGCATATGTTCAGTCAGGAGCAATGCCGGAAATCACAAAGATTCTCGACAGCTTTATGGTTGCCGTTTCTCTTGCGGTTGCCGCTATCCCCGAAGGCTTGGTTGCTGTTGTCACAATCGTTCTTTCAATCGGCGTTACCAACATGTCAAAGAAAAATGCCATTATAAGAAAGCTTACCGCGGTTGAAACTCTCGGCTGTGCACAGATTATCTGCTCCGATAAAACAGGCACTCTCACTCAGAATAAGATGACGGTTGTTGACCATTACGGCGACAACGAGGCTCTTATCGCAAAGGCGATGGCTCTTTGCTGCGATGCTGAAATCGATGAAAGCGGCGAGGTTACCGGCGAACCCACAGAGGCAGCTCTTGTCGGTTACGCATATGCGCTCGGCATGCATAAGAATGACCTTGTTGCAAATGCCCCCAGAATCGGCGAAGCTCCCTTCGATTCCGGCAGAAAGATGATGTCCACCGTTCATCAGACGGCTGACGATATCGTTCAGTATACAAAGGGTGCTCCCGATGTTATTCTTAATCTCTGCAAATATGCTCTCATTGGCGGCGAGGTTGTTCCCTTTACCGATGAAGTCAAGGCTGCAATCCTTGCTGATAACAAGCGAATGGCGGATCAGGCTCTCAGAGTCCTTGCCGTTGCAATGAAAAAATATGATTCTGCTCCCGCAGATTTTGCTCCCGAAGCCCTTGAAAACGACCTTGTTTTCCTTGGTCTCACAGGTATGATTGACCCTGCAAGACCCGAGGTTAAGGCGGCTATCGAAGAATGCCGCTCCGCAGGCATCACTCCTATCATGATTACCGGCGACCATAAGGACACGGCGGTTGCAATCGCAATTCAGCTTGGTATCATCGAAGATGCATCAAGTGCAATCACAGGTGCTCAGCTTGACGAAATCAGTGACGAGGACTTTGCTGAAAGAGTTGCCGAATTCAGAGTTTATGCCCGTGTTCAGCCTGAGCATAAGACAAGAATCGTTAATGCATGGCGCGCACGTGGCATGATTACCGCAATGACCGGCGATGGCGTTAACGATGCTCCCTCAATCAAGAGCGCAGACATCGGCGTCGGCATGGGTATCACCGGTACAGACGTTACAAAGAATGTTGCAGATATGGTTCTTGCAGACGATAACTTTGCAACAATCGTTGCCGCAGTTTCCGAAGGCAGAAGAATTTATGACAACATCAGAAAGGCTATCCAGTTCCTTCTTGGCTCAAACCTTTCCGAGGTTCTCTCAATATTTATTGCTACAATCCTTAACTTTACAATTCTCAAGCCCGTTCATCTTCTTTTTATAAATCTTGTAACAGACAGTATTCCCGCTCTTGCTCTCGGCCTTGAAAGACCTGAAAGAGACATCATGCAGCGCAAGCCCAGAAACAGCAAAGAAGGCGTTTTTGCGGGCGGCATGGGATTTGACGTTTTCTATCAGGGCGCACTTGTTACAATTCTTACCCTTGCAGCGTTCTTTATCGGTGAATTCCTTGAAACAGGTCATTGGCAGTTCACAAATATTGCCGACTGTAAGGAAGGCATGACAATGGCATTCCTCACAATGTCAATGTGTGAGATTTTCCATTCCTTCAACATGCGTTCACAGCGAGGTTCGGTTATCGGCATGGCATTCGGTCAGAAGTCACACAACATTGTTCTTTACGGCGCAATGGCTGCTTCTCTTCTTCTCACAACTGCCATTATCGAAATTCCCTTCCTGGCTGAAATGTTTGAGTTCACACATCTTGACCCCTTGGCATACGGTATCTCAATCGGTCTTGCATTCCTTGTTATTCCCATCGTGGAAATTATTAAGGCGATTCAGAGAGCAACTGCAAAAAAATCATAAGGCAAATATTAAGCCCCGTACCTTTGGGTACGGGGCAATTTCATGTCTTATTTCTTCTTTTTTATTTTCGGAGCAACGAGACAGCCGATTATAACTGCGACTGCTGCAACAACGGCAACTATGACCCATGTCATGTTTTCGCTTCCCGTGTCGGGTACGGCGGCTGTCGGCTCTGCGGCAAATGCGTAGAAGGCGACCGTCACAACGCCGATAATCATTATGGCGCAAAGGACGAGGGCTGTTATCCTTATGAACAAATTGCGACCCTTCATAATTTTTCTCCTTGGTTTAATTAATCCTTAAAAGTGTTTTCATTGCGGCACCGATTTCTTCGGCGGTTCTGACCGCATCGTCCCTGGTTTTTCCGCAGCCTGCAACGTAAACCTTAATTTTAGGTTCTGTGCCCGAGGGACGGACTATTGCGGAGTTGCCGTTCGGCAGCGCATAGGCGAGAACGTTGGATTTCGGCAGCCCGAGAGGTGCTTTTTCACCTGTTTCAGTGTCGGTAACCGTTCCCGCATCGAAGTCGCTTACCTTGAGAACTTTAAGACCTGCAAGCTCTGCAGGTGGATTTTCTCTGGTTTCGGTCATGATTTCCGCCATTTTTGCCATGCCGCTTGCGCCTTCAAACATGAAGTTGTAAAGACGGTCCACGTTAACGCCGAATTCGGCATAAATATCGTTCAGAACATCAACAAGAGTTTTGCCTTTGCTTTTATAATAGGCTGCCATTTCGCAAATCATGAGAGAGGCGGCAACGGCATCCTTGTCTCTTGCATGGGTGCCGATAAGATAGCCGTAGCTTTCTTCGAAGCCCATAACAAAATCACTTTCTCTGCCTTCTTCTTCAAGATTTGCAATGAATTCACCGACATATTTGAAGCCGGTGAGAACATCTGTTACCTTGCAGCCGTATTTTGCGCCAACCTTGTCAACCAGCGGAGTTGAAACAAATGATTTTGTCATTGCGGGGTTTTCGGGCAGTGTTCCTTTTTCTTTTCTTGCGGAGAACATGTATTCCGTCAGAAGAACTCCGACATCGTTGCCTGAAAGCAGCACATATTTGCCGTTTGTCAGCACAGCGATTCCGACTCTGTCGCAGTCGGGGTCGGTCGCAAGAAGCAAATCCGCTTTATCTTCTTTTGTCATTTCAATGGCGCATTCAAAAACCTGCTTGATTTCGGGGTTGGGATAGGGGCAGGTGGGGAATTTGCCGTCAGGCATTTCCTGCTCGGCAACAACAGCCACATTCTTGAAGCCTGCTCTTGAAAGAACGGTTCTGACGGGGATATTGCCCGTTCCGTTGAGCGGGGTATAAATCACTTTAAGGTCACTTTCTTTGATGATTTCGGGGTTTATGGGTCTGCTCAGAACGTGAGCATAAAATTCTTCAACTATATCATCGGAAATATATTCAATAAGACCCTTTTCAAGCCCCTCTTCAAAGGTGATTTTCTTAACATCATCAAACATATCAACCTTCTGAATAAAGGCGTAGGTTTCCGATGCCGCTTCCTCGGTCATCTGATAGCCTGCGGGGTCATAACACTTGTAGCCGTTATATTTTGAAGGATTGTGGCTGGCGGTGATAACAATGCCGCTTTGGCACTTAAGGCGCATGACAGCATATGATACAAGCGGAGTGGGAATAAGGTTGGGATAGATATAAACCTTGATTCCGTTTGCGGCAAGCACCTCGGCGCACTGTTTTGAAAAAACATCAGAATTTATTCTTGAATCATAGCCGATTGCAACGCTTGCGGAATCATATTTGCTGTTAAGATAGTCAGCAAGACCCTGGGTTGCCTGACAGACGGTATAAGTATTCATTCTGTTTGTGCCGGCACCGAGAACGCCGCGCAGACCCGCTGTGCCGAATTCGAGATTTCTGTAAAAACGGTCAAGGATTTCTTCTTCATTGCCTTTGACGGCAAGAAGCTCGCTGTGGATTTCCTCATTATCTGCGGTGTTTGCCAGCCAAAGCCCATAGAGTTTGTTAACATCGTTCATAGCCAATCAACCTTTCCTGTTAAATTTTCTTCCATTTTAATATTACCCTTTTTTAATTTTATTGTCAATGATTTAGAAATATTCAAAGGAATAAAAGTATACATTTTCTGCAAATTTGTCCGTTGACTATATATTTTTCATTTGATATACTGTAATCATAATAAAATTTATAGTGGGGGATTATCGTGAGTGCATCTGCGTTAACAATCAATAGAGTTTTATCTGTTATTTTTGCGGTTATACTTATACCTTTTTCGGCGTTGACACACGGAATTGACCTGCTTTCGGCGGGCGAACGCACTGACAGCGCAAAAACAAACGTTGTCGGAATCGGCGCATATTTTCGTTCGCAGGGAATAACAACCGACGGCGAAACCCTGTATTTTTCGTCAAAAACAACTCTTATCCGCACCGAAGACGATGCCAAAACTCTTGTGAATGCAAATTATTTTGCAATTCCCGACGAACTCAAGGAGCTTGGTATAAAGCATATCGGAGGTCTCAGCTATTATAACGGCAGGATTTATGCGGGGCTTGAGGACAGCAAGGTCTGGGACTATCCAATAGTCGGTGTTTTTGATGCGAACACTCTTGAGCTTGTTGAATATTATATCATGGATGCCGAAAAGATAACGCGCGGTCTGCCCTGGGTATGTGTTGACAGCCAAACGGGCTATCTTTACTGCACAGACCATTCCAAGAACCCGACAAAGCTTTTGGCATATGACACTGCAAATGAAATGAAGCTTGTCAGAGAAGTTGAGTTGAAAGAATCACCCTATGCGATTCAGGGTGCGGAGTTTCTTGGGGGCACAATTTATGCTGCAACCAATGACGACACTCAGGCAATCTATAAAATAAGCCCTGCAGACGGCGGCGTTGAAAAGCTGATTGACCGCAATCTGACCTCGGGCAGCGAGGGCGAAGGTATGACATTTTTGAAAAAGAATGGCGAGACCGTTATTGTTGCAATGGACATGGGTCCGCTGTTTATAAATGCTTTTGTGCGTGAATATAATTTTGAGTGATATGGGAGAGAGAAAAATGAAAAACAAGTCTGTAGCGGTTGTTGTTGCTGCGGTGGCGGTTGCAATAATCGGAATTGCAGCGGTTCTGGGCGTTAAAATGGCTAACACACCCGACTCGCCCGCAATTGATGTTCAGCCCGGCTATAACGAGCCCTATCAGCAGGAAAGCTCTGCTTATTATCCTGTTTACGGCGAAACGGAGTCAACAACCGATTCATGGTGGGGCTCGATTTTTCAGAGCGAACAGATAAGCGAAACCGACAAGAGCTCTTCAATTGCAGAAACATCGAAGTTGACGGTTTCTCCGTCAACTTCGCTTACTCAGGCAGTGACTGAAATAACGGAGAAAGCAACGCAGCTTACAACTCTTATCAATGCAAAGTTTTCGGAAGTTTTTGATATGCCGAAAGCTCCGAAATATATTCCGCCCGATACGGATATCGATTTCAACACGGCATCAATCGCATCATATAAGTATGACCCCGACGGCAACTATTATTATACCGACGATAAAAACGCTTGGCAGTCCAATTTCGGCTTCAATGAGGGCTATGACAGCATGGCTCCCGTGACCATGATGTATTATGACACGGTCAGAACAAAGTTTACCTATGATAATAAAGAATGGCTTGTTCAGCTCTGGAAGGGTCAGTACGGCTATGCGTTTGTCGGCGGCGAGGTCGGCGTTTACACAAGAAAAATAGGAAGCAGCGGCACGCATTTTAATTGCGCCAAGAAAGAAGACTGGCTCAAAATGGAGATGCTTTTTATGTGGGACGAATACCAGACCGGTGACTACAGACCTGTTTTTCAGCGTCCCTACACCGATTATTGGTGGTGCACGGGCTTTGTTGTTGGCTTCGACGGCGGAGTTAACCGAAATCAGTTCCGCCTTATGACTCACATTACCTTCAAAGACGAGGAAATGGCAAATGCTTTTTGTGAAGCCTTCGAAGCAAACGGCTTTAAGCGCGTTGCAAGCCTTGACGAAAACAACCTTGATTCTTTTGTTCAGGTCGGCAAGGATGTTGGCTTTGTATGGCAGAATATTGATCAGTAAAATCAAAGGGGCTGACTCACTAATCTAAAAGCAAAAGAAACAAAATATATAACAAAAGGCTTGAGTCGGAATTTATACCTTCTCAAGCCGGTTTTATTTTTGATACAGAATTAAAAATGTTATTATATGTTTCTTTTTAACCGTTTTTCCGAACTCGCATATTTGTATATGCCTGTTGTTCGGAGAAAACGGCTTTTTCATTTTGTTGAGACAGCCCCGATATTTTTATTTAAGAAATCCGTTTATAATAACTTCCTCAGCTTCTTCCTCGCTCATGCCGAAGGTCATGAGCTTGATAAGCTGGTCGTTATTGATTTTGCCGATGGCGGCTTCGTGAATTATCTGAGCATCTGCCGAGTTTGCTGTAATGGCAGGGATTGAGCTGACGGTTGCTTCGTCCATTATAATGGAGTCACACTGAATATGAGCTCTGCACTTTGCGTTGCCGATTGCATTGGGATGGAAAATCTGCTTTGAGTCATCTTTTGCAACCGAGCGTGAAATAATTTGAGAGGAAGCATCCTCGCCGTTGAGATAAACATCGATATCCGAGCGTGCATACTGATTGCCGTGGGTGAGAAGCCTTTCGGTGACTATGAGTTTTGCACCTGCTTCAAGATAAGCTTTTGTATCGCGCACGGTGGAGTCAACGCCCTTTATCTGAACCATTTCCATTTCGCAAACGGAATTTTCGCCCTGCTCAACAACGGTGACGGGATTAAGAATTCTTTCGCCCTTGCCGTCGCCCTCGCCGTAATGCTTTTCAACATATTTAATGCGGGCGTTTTTGCCGATGTGGAAGGTGTGGATGCCGTCATGCTGCGATTTTTCATCGCCGCTGTTATGGATTCCGCAGCCTGCAACAATGAGCACATCCGCATCGTCGCCGATATAAAAATCGTTATAAACCAAATCATCAATGCCTGTTTCGGTTATGATAACGGGGATATGAACGCTTTCATTTTTTGTGCCGGGGGCAACGATTATGTCAATGCCCGGTTTGTCCGTTTTTGAAACAATTTCAATGTTTGCGGTTGAGCGCCTTGAAAAGCCCTCACCGTTCTTTCTTATATTATACGCGCCTGCGGGAATGTCGTGGAGATCCGCAACAGATTCAAGCAAGCCGCTGTCAATAATATTCATCAGTTGCTCTCCTTTCCTCTGAATCCGCAGTTTTCGCTGAATTCGCCCATAAGCTGCGGGAAGATTTCGTCTTTCGGACCCATGTTTTTGATTTTGCCGTCGGCAACAACAATCATTGTGTCGGCAAGCTGCATGATTCTCTCCTGATGAGAGATGATGATAACGCTCTGATGGCTGCCTCTGCTCATCGCCTTGAAGCTTTCAACAAGCATTGAAAAGCTCCAAAGGTCAATGCCTGCTTCGGGCTCGTCGAAAATGGCAATTCCGAGCTTTCTCGCCATGAGAGTTGCAATTTCGATTCTTTTTGCTTCGCCGCCGGAAAGAGAAGTGTCCATTTCTCTGTTGAGATAGTCCTTTGAGCAAAGACCGACGCTTGTCAGATAGCCGCAGCATTCGTCAACGGGCAGTTCGCTGCCCGCGGCAAGCGAAAGAAGCCTGCGCACGGTGAGCCCCTTGAATCTCGGCGGCTGCTGGAAGGCATAGCCGATTCCGAGCTTTGCTCTTTCGGTGACCGACATATCGGTAATATCAATATCATTATATAAAATTCTGCCGCTCGTGGGCTTTTCAATGCCCATAATGAGCCTGGCAAGAGTGGATTTGCCGCCGCCGTTGGGACCTGTGATAACGGTGAATGCTCCGTCGGGGATTTCGACGCTGATATTGTCGATAATTCCGAGCTGGGAGCCGTCAACATCCACTTTAAAAGAAACATTTTCAAGCTTTAACATACATCTTTCTCCTACTAAAAACTAGCTTATTTATTATATATCATTGTATTTACATTATCAATAGAATTTGAGAATTTTATCTGTGCCAGAATTTGCGGTCAAGGCTTCTGAACTGCACCGCCTGAGCGATATGAGAGGTTTCAATTGAGGGGCTGCCCTCGAGGTCTGCAACCGTTCGGGCAACGCGCAGAATTTTGTCATAGGCTCTTGCCGAAAAATCCAGCTTTTCAAAAACATTCTCAAGCATAATCATTGCCTGCGGAGTAGGACGGCAGAATTCGCGGGTCATGGCGGGGGTCATTTTTGCGTTGCAGGAAATTCCCGAGCCTTTGAGGCGCTCCTGCTGGATTTTTCTTGCAGCGTTGACTCTCTTTTTGATATCCGCCGAGCACTCG
Source organism: Acutalibacteraceae bacterium (assembly GCA_045591425.1). GTDB lineage: Bacteria > Bacillota > Clostridia > Oscillospirales > Acutalibacteraceae > CAG-177. The sequence goes on from JAZNSX010000009.1 coordinate 46,558, forward strand.
GAAGGTACTTTACTCGAAAGCTTTTCAAAGTCAACGGGCGGAACCTCAATATGAATATCCATTCTGTCAAGAAGCGGACCCGAAACCCTTGAAAGATAGCGTTTTGCTGCGCCGTCGGGGCAGGTGCATTCTCTTTTCGGATGCCCTCTGAAGCCGCAGGGGCAGGGATTCATTGCACACACAACCATTGTTGAGCAGGGGTATGTGAGCGATGCGTTGGCGCGCGAAATTGTGACCTTGCCGTCTTCAATCGGCTGTCTCAAAACTTCCATTGAAGCTCTTGAAAATTCGGGCAGCTCGTCGAGAAACAGAACTCCGTTGTGCGAAAGCGAAATTTCACCCGGTCGGGGGATTGCTCCGCCGCCCGAAAGACCGGCGGGTGAAACCGTGTGGTGCGGCGCGCGGAAGGGTCTTTCCCTTATGAGAGAAACCTCTTTCGGTAAAGCTCCTGCTATGGAATAAAGCTCTGTTGTTTGCAGGCTTTCTTCAAATGTCATATCCGGCAAAATAGAAGGGAGTCTTTTTGCCAGCATGCTCTTGCCCGAACCGGGAGGACCTATCATTATTATATTGTGACCGCCTGCGGCGGCAATTTCAAGCGCATAGCGCGCCTCCTGCTGACCCATAACATCTCTGAAATCGGGCATCGGTGGGCGTATTAAATTTTCTTGAAAGGAATCATATTCAACCGGCTTCAAAAGCTCCTCGCCCTGAAGATGCTTTATGACTTGAATAACATTTTCAACCGCATAAACCTCTATTCCCTGAACAACCGAGCTTTCCAAAGCGTTGTCTGCGGGCACGAAAACGCGTTTTATGCCGCTCTTTTTCGCTCTTATAACCATCGGCAAAACGCCGTTGACGTGGCGCACAAGTCCGTCAAGTGACAGCTCGCCGACGAAAGCGCAGTCGTCAACATTGCAGCGAAGCTGTTCGTTGGCGCGGAGCATGGCAATAAAAATCGGCAGGTCATAAACAGGACCTTCCTTGCGTATGTCCGCGGGGGAAAGGTTGATTGTTATTCTGCTCTGGGGAAAGGAATAGCCGCTGTTTTTGATTGCGGAGCGTACCCTGTTTCGCGATTCGTTAACTGCGGTGTCGGGCAGACCGACAAGGTCAACTCTCGGCAGACCCTGACCGTAATCGACTTCAACGCCGACCATATAGCTGTCAAGCCCGAAAAGCCCCATGCTGTTTATCCTCGCAAACATTATATCACCCCAAGCGGTTAAAGTTTATTATAAAAAAATAATACCATATATAAACATAAAAAGCAACCGCAGAAACGGTTGCTTTCGGAATTGGTTATATATTTAAAAGTGTTTTAAAATCCGCAATATATTTTTCTGCGGTTTCTTTGCGGCTGCTTTCTGCAAAAACGCGCAGAAGCGGTTCGGTGCCGGAAAAGCGGCAGATAACAAAGCTGTCATCCTTGAAATAAACCTTGCAGCCGTCTTCGTAATTAACGCGCTCGATTTCCGCTCCGAAATCGGGCAGAGCCTTGTCTTCAAAAATGATTTTTTCAATTTCTGCCTTGCGTTCGGGAGCAAAGCTGAGATTGTCTTCAACCATAACATAGCGTCCGAATTTTTCTTCGAGTTCACTCATGAGTTCGGTTGGAGATTTTTTTGTTACGCTCACCATTTCCGCAAAGAGCGAGGCGGCATAAACGGAGTCCTTGCCGTGAATGTGACCTCTGACCGTCAGACCGCCCGAGGATTCGCCTCCGAGAACAGCATTGACTTCATCAATTTTTGAAGAAATATATTTGAAGCCGACAGGCACTTCATAGCATTTTTCGCCGAAGCTTTCGGCAATTCGGTCAAGCATATGAGTTGTTGCAAGATTTCTGACCACAGGTCCTGTCCAGCCCTTATATTTGACAAGATAATAATAGAGCATACAGAGAATCTCATTGGCATTAATATATCTGCCGTTTTTATCTATGATGCCCAAACGGTCTCCGTCGCCATCCATCGCGATGCCAAGGTCATAGTCATCCTTTATAACCGTGTCTTTCAGAAGGCTGAGGGTCTGCTCTGTCGGTGCGGGCATCATGCCGCCGAAATAGGCATCCTTGTTCAGATTCATCGTGTCAATGGTGCAGCGTGCGGTGTGGAAAATAACCTGCAGAGGATATGTTCCCGAACCGTGCATCGTATCAAACAAAACGCGGAGTCCGCGCTCACGCAAAGCTTCCATGTCAAGCATGGCGATTATGTCGTCAAGAAACTTATTAAACGGATTGCGAAGATAAGTGATTTTTCCGATTTCAACGGCTTCGTCAAAATTGCAGTATTCAACCCTGTCGGTTTCAGCGATAAGCTGTTCAAGGCGCTCAGTGGTTTCAACAGGAGCATCTCTGCCTTCGTCAACAATGAGTTTGATTCCGTTATAGTTTGCGGGGTTGTGGCTTGCGGTGATTTCAATGCCGAAATAAAGTTCTTTGTCTTTAACGGTGTGCATTATCAGCGGCGTCGGAGCGGAACGGTTCAGAAACCAAACCTCAATGCCGCCCTCGGCAAGAGTTTCCGCAACCCATTTTGCGGCACTGACCGACAGAAAGCGGCGGTCATAGCCTATGATAATTGGCTTATCGGTTTTGCTCTGCTCCTCGGCAAGCCTGAGAATTCCTGCCGCAACCCTTCGGATGTTGTCGCAGATAAAATCCTCGCCTATAACGGCTCTCCAGCCGCCGGTTCCGAATTTAATCATAAAAATCCCCCTTGCAGTTATTTTACATTTATCATTTTAGCACACTGTTTTGCGCTCATGTTACAAAAATAGCCGTGATATTTATAATTTTGGCTCAGATTTGTGTTGAAAAAACCAAAAGGAAGAATTATAATTGTTTTATCGGCAAAAATCGTCGAAAGGAGTGCTGAAATTGGAATATATCAGAACCTCGCTTGAAAAATTGGTTTCGGTTGACGGCATATATACAATTCATTATTTTGAATATACAAAGGATTTTGCATATTCGGGTGAATTTCATAATTTTTGGGAAATTGTTTATGCCGATAAAAAAAGCGTTGTTATCACTGCGGGCGCAAAAGAGCTGGTGCTCGGAGTTGGTCAAATGTATATTCACAGACCCAACGAATTTCATAAAATCCGCTGCGACGGCACGAACGCCGCAAATTCGGTTATTCTTTCTTTTGACTGCTCGTGCCCCGAGCTTATGTCCGTTGCGGGCTCGGTTATAACCTGCTCTCCTGAAGAAAAACGCCTTATGGGCAGCATAATCCGCGAGGCAACAGAAGCTTTTTCAACTCCGTTGGGCACTCCTTACACACATATAATGGAAAAGTCAGGGGGCGGCCTTTTTGGCTGTGAGCAGATGATTCAGCTCTATATGGAGCAGTTGCTTATTATGCTTATCCGCAGAAGCAACCGCGCTGTTCCGCTTAAAAGCGAGGAAAATAACAAGCTTATTCTTGAAATTTGCGAATATCTTGAAAGCAATATCGAAAAAAGGCTGAGTTTTTCAGAAATTAAAAAGAAATTCAATGTGTCTGCTTCCGTTATAAAACGTCTCTTTAAAGAAAATATGAACTGCGGAATAATGGAGTATTTTACCCGTCTCAAGGTGGATGCCGCAAAGCAGATGATTCGTGAAAACGAATTCAACTTCACCGAGATTTCGGAAAGACTTGGCTTCAACACGCCGCAGTATTTTACAACGGTATTCCGCCGTGTATCGGGAATGAGCCCGTCTGAATATGCTGCTTCGGTTAAGTCGAATTTTGGCGGCAGGTAATCATCGCAAATACTATATAATATATAGAGACAATTGTTGACGAATGAGTATGATTTTACAGCGCATACTAAACGCACGGAGAAGTTGAGAAGAAGGGAAGAAAAGATTAAAAAAAGGTGTTGACAAATGGGATGTGATTTGGTAATATAGTCGAGCACTCCGCAAGAGAGCGGAGAGCGACGCACCTTGAAAATTAAACAACGATTTAAGAAAAACCCTTGAAGATTAATTTGAGTATGTA
>JAZNSX010000010.1:0-7271 GCA_045591425.1 Acutalibacteraceae bacterium
TTGCCGTTTCTTCAAAATCCTCGAATTTATCAGTCTTGAAAGCAAGATAATCGCCTGCTTCAAGTCTCATAGCAGACGCAATCACAGTAAGTGTGTTGCCGTCAACAGCAGAAATATATCCGAGACCGTCGTGAACGTTAACGGCATCGTCGCCCATTCCGCTTATATCACAACCCGAAATATTGAAACAGCCGTCAGTATTCACAATATGAATCGCATCCGCAGTCAAGGATACGCATCGGCTGTCTTTGTGTTCAGGATTCACGCCTATAAAGCTGTTTATAATCTGAAAATGCGAGCAACTGCCCTCACAGATATACGCCATACCTGCACTGCCGTAGATGCTTACGTTATCAAAGGTTAAGTTTTTGCTGTAATCTCTGATATTGAAAACTGTTCCGTCGTACACAAAATGTCTGAGAATATAAGTTTCGCCGTTTTCAAAATTATCCATACAGCCGCTATGGGTAACACGCAAAGTATCATCCGAAATCTTCTGCACAGACTTTACAGCATCCGTAATCTGATAAAGATAGCACTCTTTTGTGGTGCATTTCGCACCGAAAGTAAAAGTTTCAGGGTCACAGATAGTTATCGCCATCAGGCGGATATTCTCGTTGCAGTTTTGAGCATTTCTGAACACAAGATCAAGAGTGTGAGCCTCAGGATTGCTGTTTTCAACAGTGACAACCGAGGCAAGCGGGCTTTCTTCCCAGTTCCAATCAACGTTAAGATTGCGGATTTCAACACAGTCACTGTTCCTGATAAAGAATTTATATCCTGTTGAAGAGAAAATAAAGGTAGCATCGGAGCCTTCAATCAGCAAATCCGTGCAGTTATCGGCATCAAGGCCTTCAGAACTCCTGAAATAATACGTGCCTTTGTCAATAACAAGCTTCGTCTGCGGATGAAGTGCGCAATAATCAAGTGCACTCTGAAATGCAGCATAATTATCCGCATTTTCTTGAGAAAGACCAAAGTCTGAGGCATTAACAACATTAAGTTTTTCGGATTTAGGGCGCTGAATATAGAATCTGGTTGCATCAGCTCCGTTAATCTCATCGGCAATTCTTGTATCACTTAAATTCTCAAGCGTTTCAACAAGCACCTCAGAGCCACCGGGCAAAGGCGCACGGGGAGTAAATAACAGTAATATCGAAGCAATAAGCGAAACTATTTTAAGAAGCATAAAATCTTCCTTTCAGACTTGTTATAAAAAAACACACTATATATCATGGATAAAAACAACTGATTTCATATATGAATAATCTGCGTATGAATACTGCCGCAAAAAACCACCTGACACACAGATGCTTTTCAAAAACGGGAACTTAAAAAAATATATATGGCACTTACGCTTTATTAGTTTTCAGTTCTTCATATGCCTCCAATATCCATTGATGAGGCATTGCCAACAAATTGTTATCAAATTGATGCTTTATATAAGAATAACACGCCTCGTCCAACAACTTAATATCTCCACTCCTTAACAATTCACTATGTAAAGGCACGCACTGCGAGTCCCGGGAAATCTTATCTGCGATAAAAATAATTTTATCACATATACTTGCGTTTTTTCTTAATGTTGTGTGGCACTCAACAGCATTTAAAATATACGGGTCAGTAATATCAAGCTCTTCTTGCGCAATTATTTTAGAAATCCTTTGATGTAAAAGAGCGTGATATTTCTCTTCCGACGGGCCAATTTCCAGTCCGCGCCTCTTAGCAAGCTCATACATTTCCTGAGGAGTCATTATTGAGCTGATATCGTGAAGAAAAGCAGCGAGCTGTACCTGTTTTATATTGAGATTATAGGCATCAGCTAATCCGACTGCAATATCCGCAACATCCTCAACGTGTCTTAATACATCTTCTTTGTTGTTATTTAAGTACTTATTTTTGATTTTATTAATTACATTATAAAAATCCATTAAACACTACTCCAACATATCTTCTTTCTTCACTGCCTCACTCAATATCTGATATTATAAACATATTATTAATCTTCTATTGCTGCTTTGCGTGAATTTATTGCCTTGAAGATTTCAGTATCAAATTTTGGTGATCGGTCGTAATAATAAATGCCGTTTTGCTCCTGCTCAATATCATAAAGCTGTGTATAACAGAAGCCGAACATATTACAGTTATCAAGAAACGCATCTGTGAGGCCTTTGTATCTTGAAATGAATTCTTCTTGAGTTTTCGGCGCTATGCCATAGCCCCAATCTCTTTCACCCGGATTTATTGACCACTGAATTCCGCCGTATTCGCTTACAAATGCAGGTCCACCCGTATATTTCTGACGGTCAGGCATTTTTTCAAAAAGCTCGCCTGTTTCCATAAACGAATCGTATCTTTCTCTAATAACTTCAGGATCCTGATCATAATCATGAACATCATATATATCTGTTTCCACATGATAGTTGCCGCTTGTGTCGATACAAGGACGTGTTTCATCAACATATTTTGTTGCTCTGTAAATATTCCTGAGGAGCTCGGGATTCCGTCTTCTTCCCTCAAAATCCCATGTTTCGTTAAATGGACACCAACCGATAATTGACGGATGGTTGAAATCCCTCTCAACACATTCAAGCCATTGAGGAAGCATAATTTCAAGTGAACGATAGCTTGAATAATCTATTCCGCCGTTTCCGTATTCGCCCCAGACAATATATCCCATTCTATCACAGTGATATAAAAACCTCGGTTCAAAAACCTTCTGATGAAGTCTTGCTCCGTTAAAGCCTGCTGCAAGCGACAATTCAACATCCTTCTTAAGGTCTTCATCTGCAGGTGCTGTATAAATTCCGTCACGGTAAAACCCCTGGTCCAGCACTAATCTCTGGAATACAGATTTGCCGTTAATCAGGAATTTAAATCCGTCAAGCTTGACGTTACGCAATCCGAAATAACTCTTAACTTCATCATCACAGAACCTGATTTTCAAGTCATAAAGCCTTCCGTTACCCGCTTCCCAAAGGTGGATTTCTTCAAGCTTTATTTCACCCGTAACTGTGTTTTCTGCATGTTTTTTGAAAGAACCCATTTCCTTTCCGTTATAAACAGCCGTTGCTTCAAATTCTCCGTTACCATCAACAATTGCAGAAACCGCAACAGTTCCGTTCAAATAATCGGGATAAAACTTAACGCTTTTAATGTAATTTCTTGGTGTGAATTCCAGCCAAACAGTCTGCCAGATGCCTGTTGTTCTTGTGTAATCGCATCCATGTGAACAGAACTCTCTGCACTGCTTGCCTACAGGCTGAAGCGAACTTCTCACATCGTCAACAGCATAGACGACAATCGTGTTTTCTCCTGCGCTGAGATATGCTGTTATATCAAATTTAAAAGAAGAGTATCCGCCTTTGTGCGAACCGACTTCCTTGTTATTTACAAAAACTCTTGTATAATAATCAACTGCACCGAAGTGAATAAAAACTCTGTTATTTAATTGCTCAGAAGTGATGTTAACCTTTCTTCTGTACCATACCGCGGGGATAAAATCAACATATTCAATGCCCGATAATTTACTTTCAGGGCAGAAAGGAACAATAATTTTTGTTTCCCACTCTTCACGGTTCAAAATTCCTGTTTCAAGCTTACTGTTGCCAAAATCAAATTCAAAATCCCACTCACCGTTTAAGTTAAGCCAGTTTGCTCTTTCAAACTGCGGATTCGGGTGTTCACATCTTGGTATCATAAAAATATGCCTCCTGGTAATTATCCTGAAAAAAATGATAACATACATAAATTTCACTGTCAACAAATCAAAATTCATCGCGCAATTAATTATAGCATCCAAAACACGTGTTTATATTAAAATGTATATTAGTTATGAGTTGAAACACCCCTAAAAATGTGCTATAAGCTGCAGGCATATATTTTAGGGATAAAAAAACAGAAACCCTTGATTTCTCAAGAGTTTCTTTATAACGGCGCCGTTTCGTCCCACAATTTTGGAATTCTTACCCTTTTTGCCCTTCTGAACTTATTGCAAAAAACAAATCACTCTCATAAAAAAGAGCCGTTCAGAAAATCAATTGTTGATTTTTGTTATTTTTATGTATTCAGACGGTGTCATTTTATAAAACTTCTTAAACACTGTTATAAAATACGCTTGAGATGAAATTCCTATTTCAAAGCATATCTCTTTTTCAGTAGCGCCTTTAAGTAATAAGATTTTAGCTTTTTCAAGCTTTTGTCGCAGAATATACGTACTCAGGTTTTCACCTATTTCTTTCTTGAATATCTGTGACAAATAATCTGCTGATATCCCGCAATAATCTGCAGCAGAAGACACGCTGATTTTTTGAGAGAGATTTTCATTTATATACTTTATGCAATTTCTTATGTGCGGTGAAAATTCAGGCTGTTTTTTATTCTTTTTAACATCCTCTGTTAACTTAACAATTTCAATTCCCAGGCATATAAATATCTCATTTTTATCCGTCAGTTTATCAATTTCATTAATGACTCTGTCTGAAAATTCATAGGCTTTAGTTTCATTAAGTCCGCCCTGAATGGCATATCGGGTTGCGAGAGTAATTGTGCTGACCGCCATATACTTGTACTGCACAAGTTCATCATCAGACATTCGTCCCATAACGATGATAGAATCCAGATTTTTAAGTTGCGTTATCAGCGATTCAATATCGCCTTGCTGAACACAAGACAGCAACCGTATTTCAGCACTGTACGGAGTATGTTTTTCATCGAAGGTATTTTTATTCTCAATTGTCTTAACCGTTACAAGTTCACCTATGTTCATTAAATCACATCTTTTCTTTCAGCTTTTTCATCTCTTTTTTCAACCGTGCATTATTCAAATCTTCCCACAACGGCATTATAAGACCACCTTTGAGCCTCATTGCTGCTTCGTGCATAGAAGCGTAATAGGCAACTCTGAAATCGATGAACTCCGAGGTTTTGCTGCTGCTTTTGTAGGTTTCATACAGGCCGTAAGCATCTCCCCACATATTGCGAAGTTGGAACAAATCATATTCTTTGTCAGCCCAAATGCTGCCGCAGGGATCTATAAATGCTGTAAGCTTCAAAGTTTTGGGATCAGCCATTATATTCATTATATTAAGGTCTGCGTGAATAAGCACAGGCACTGTATTTTCTTCGGGCAAGCTGTTAAAAAGTTCAGTTGCTTCTGTCAGAAGTTGTAGTTTCTTCTTGCTGAATTTTCCGTTGTTTGATAATTCTTTCAAAGCAGCAAGCCACGGTTCCTGCTTTTCTTTTTTGTAGTATTCGTACCAACTGTCATAAACAGGATTTTCCAAAGAACCAAACTTATCGTTTATTACGCCATGCCATTGGAGCATACCCGAAATAACATCTTGGGCAAATTTCTGTTTCTGCTTTTTATTTTTTAACAGGAAAACAGGGTTCAATACATTTTGTCCGCCTACAAAGCTCATAGCTAAAATTGCAGTATCTTCATCCTCATAAGTAAAAATAACTTCAGGCATTTTAACGCTTGTATTTGCAGACAGAAGTTTAAGTTGCCTCGCTTCTTCGTATTGCGAGCCCTGTACCCGGTAAGCTTTTATAGCAACAGTTTCGCCATCGGAAAGCGCAACCTTATAAACTCTGCCAAAGCTACCGCCACCAATAAATTTAAATTTATCGGCATTCTTACCCAGCTCTTTTGAAATAATCTCCGGCAAAATGGGCAATAATTGTTTATCGCTATTGTCAAGAATTTTCATTTTGTATCCTCCACTATTCTCCGCTTTACAAGCTCATAGGCTTTTTTACTTTCAGGCAGAAAAGAAAACAACTGAAAGCAATGGCACATACCCTCAAATTTGTAAAGCTCAACATCAACATTTACACTTTTCATTTTATCATATACTCTGTCGCTGTCGCTTTCATCCAACTCTGCGGTTCCGCATATCAATGTTACCTTGGGAAATTTTTCAAAGCTACCGAACATGGGTGAAATATAGGGTGAAGTTCTATCCACATTCAGCACATACTTGGATATTCTTCTGAGCAAATGAAGATTTTCTTCTACCTTTTTGTGCTTTGCAATTCCATAAAACGGGTCAGTATATGCATTTGTAATTTTAGAATCTCCGCTTGAAGTCGCGTCTGCCCACAACGAAAAACAAACAATATGCCCGGGTAAGGAATAATTGTTATCTCTGAGCCATAAGGAAGATGTCATAGCCAATGTGGCACCTGCACTGTCACCAATGACTACAATATCAGAATTGTTTATTCCATCATCTAATAAATGTAAATATATTTTCACAACATCGTGCATCTGTGACGGGAGCTGATGTTCCGGGAATCTTCCGTAGTCTGCATTTATTACTGTTGCACCACAGAACATTTTGCTGTATTTCTCGGCAAGGTTGCGGTAAAAATCATTCAGCTCAATTCTGAATCCGCCACCGTGAATCATCAAAATAACCTTATCCGTATTACAATTTTTATTAACAATCTTTTCATACTTAACGCCATTAACGGAGTGCTTTGTGTAAGTAAAATTTTCAGAAGGCGAATATCTTGACTTTTTATCCTTTGTCAGTTTTGCCGCATTCTCAGATAGTTTTGAACTTTCAAATAGCGGAGAATGAAAAATCATGCGTAAAGCTGACATAAAGACTTTCGAGATAACAGACTGCATATAATCACCCATCTTTCTATTTAAATCTTATCATAAGATTTTTGGGAATTCAATAATTCGGTAATTTTCATATCTGCAAATCAAAACAATCAAGGAAAAATAAAACAACCGACAATCAAAAAATAGAATGTCGGTCATAAATATGTGATTAAATTTAAACATCATAGGTTCGTGTTAAGTTAGTTCTAAAAAGGATTCAAAAAATAGAGTTAGTGATTGACTTCCTTGGTTGGACTTAAACCAACAGCAATAACGGTCAGAAACATAGTAGCCTTGCTCGCTTGGAGCGCATCGCAATGCTCGTGTTTCTTCCTGCTCAGATGCCGCCTGTATCTGCCACCGGCAGCGGCGGCATCTGAGCCAGTTAACAGCCGACCCGCCTGCCGAAACGAGCTGGCGTTGGTAAGAATACAAAAAGATGAAAAAACAAAAAAATAAAAACCATCCAAACGGATGGCTTTCATTTTTGGCTCCCCCTGTTGGACTCGACCCAACGACAACTCGGTTAACAGCCGAGTGCTCTACCGACTGAGCTAAGGAGGAATATTTTTACCGCTTGAATTATTCAAGCGGTGTTTGTGTCGGCATCGTCCTATCTTCCCGGGCCGCTTCCAGCCAAGTATTTTCGGCA
>JAZNSX010000011.1:0-6749 GCA_045591425.1 Acutalibacteraceae bacterium
AGCTGCTGTTTTTTGAGTGTCAGAGTAGGCAAATATCTCCGATACATTTTGAGGGCATCCTTCTGTATCTTCAACTCATTTTTAGTCAGTTTGATTTTTGCCACCGTTATCCTCCTTATCTGACGGGCCAGAACTCGTCTGTAAGGTCGGATTTTATGCCTGTTTCATCTTTTTCAAAACATTCCGCAAGGATTTTCCAGCCAAGGTCAAGAGCTTCTTCAAGAGAAAGATTGACTGACAAATCCATAAGCTTGTTTTCGAAAAGCTGACCGTATTTAAGAAGTTTTTCGTCCCAGCGTGTCATCGCAAAACCCATGTTTTTCTTCTCCAGAGTTTCTTTGTAGGAAGAATACATGCGGATCATTGCGTCCATAAGAGCACGGTGATCCTTGCGGGTTTTGCCGTTAACATTCTGCTTGAGTCGCGAAAGAGAACCGAACGGCTCAATGCGTCCGCCCTTGAGATAATACTGGCCTTCTGTAATATAGCCCGTATTATCGGGAACGGGATGGGTTACGTCGTCGCCGGGCATTGTTGTGACCGCAAGAACGGTAACAGAGCCCGAATCGTCAAAGTCAACAGCCTTTTCATAGCGTGATGCAAGCTGTGAATAAAGGTCGCCGGGATAGCCTCGGTTAGAGGGAACCTGCTCCTGAGTAATAGCGATTTCTTTCATTGCGTCTGCAAAGTTTGTCATATCGGTAAGAAGAACAAGCACATCCTTATTCTGCAATGCAAACTGCTCGGCAACGGCAAGCGCCATGTCGGGAATCATCATGCATTCAACCGTGGGGTCGGATGCGGTATGAATAAACATAACGGTTTTGCTTAACGCACCGCCGTTTGAAAGCTCTTCTTTGAAATAGAGAAAGTCGTCATACTTAAGACCCATGCCGCCGAGAACGATAACATCCGCTTCCGCCTGCAAAGCGATTCTGGCAAGAAGCTGGTTATACGGTTCGCCCGAAATTGAGAATATCGGGAGCTTCTGCGAAACAACGAGCGTGTTGAACATATCAATCATGGGGATGTTTGTTCTCATCATGCGGTTTGCGAGGATACGCTTTGTGGGGTTGACGGACGGACCGCCGATGGCCTTCATGTTTTCTGTAAGAGCAGGACCTTTATCTCTCGGTTCGCCCGAGCCGTCGAAAATTCTGCCGAGAAGGTCTTCGCTGAACGAAACGCGCATTTCATGCCCGAGAAAGCGCACTTCATCGCCCGTTGAAACACCCTGACCGCCTGCAAAAACCTGAAGTGAAACAATATCGCCGTCAATTTTATTAACCTGTGCAAGCGATTTTCCGAATCGGGTGTTTATCTGTGCAAGCTCATTGTATTTTACGCCTTCTGCCTTGACTGTAATTACGTTGCCCGTGATGGATTCAATTCTGTTAAAAACTTTATTCATTCTCACTCACCACCCTTTAACAAAAGCTCTGCTTCACGGCTTGTTTTGCCCTGACCGTCGGCATACATTGCATCAATTTCAGCCTCTGCCTTTGCAAAAGCTTCGCTTTCAAATTCCGTATAATTCCAGTCGATAAATTTCTGACGCATACGGTTGAAGAAGCTTCGTGCGTCATCCTTATCGTCAAGTGCATATTCACTGCCGAGAATATAAATCAGCTTGTCGGTTACATAGCGCTGACGGTCTGTTGTGCAGTTTGCATCAATCAAATCAAAGGAGTTCTGTTGGAGATAAACGGCATCAAGCATTTCCGATTTAAGATAGATTATATAATCATCAAGACTTGTGCCTTCTTCGCCGACAACCTTCATCATTGTGCCGATTTCGTTGCCGTCAAGAAGAATGTTTTTACAAAAAGCCGATTTTGCCGAATCGGTTACAGTCTTATATTTTGACCAAGAAATAAGCGGGTCGATTGCAGGATATTTTCTTGCATCCGAGCGTTCACGGGAAAGGCCGTGGAATGCACCTACAACCTTGAGAGTTGCCTGAGTTACGGGTTCTTCAAAGTTACCGCCTGCGGGAGAAACCGTTCCGCCGATTGTGACGGAGCCTTTGCTTCCGTCGGGGAGAAGAACACAGCCTGCTCTTTCATAAAAAGCGGCAATATATGATTCGAGATATGCAGGGAAAGCTTCTTCACCCGGGATTTCTTCAAGTCTGCCCGACATTTCACGAAGAGCCTGTGCCCAGCGTGAGGTTGAATCGGCAAGCAGAAGAACATTGAGACCCATCTGACGGTAATATTCGGCAAGAGTTACCGAAGTATAAACCGATGCCTCACGGGAAGCAACGGGCATGGACGTTGTATTACATATAATAATAGTTCGTTCCATAAGAGCACGGCCTGTTTTCGGGCCGGTAAGCTCGGGAAATTCGGTTATTGTTTCAACAACTTCGCCCGCGCGCTCACCGCAGGCAGCAATGATAACGATGTCAACATCTGCATATTTTGAAGTTGTATGCTGTAAAACAGTTTTACCTGCGCCGAACGGACCGGGTGTGCAGTAAGTTCCGCCCTTTGCAACAGGAAAGAAAGAGTCGATAAGGCGCACCTTTGTTTCCATAGTTTCAACGGGTGCGAGTCTTTCGCTGTAACATTTAATGGCTCTCTTAACAGGCCATTTGAACGACATGGAAACGGGAATTTCTCTGCCTCTTTCGTCAGCAAGAACCGCAACGGTTTCGTTTACGGTGTATTCACCTTTGTCTGCGATTGATTTCAGGGTGTAGTTGCCGAGAAGATAAAAAGGAACAAATATTTTATGGGTAAACGGTCCTTCGGGAACAGTGCCTATATATTCGCCTGCACGCAGAGTATCGCCGACCTTTGCGGTCGGAGTAAACTCCCATTTCTTTTCAGCGTTCAGACCGTCGGCATAAATTCCTCTTTCAAGGAACCAGCCGGCCTGTTCTGCTAAAACGGGCAGGGGATTCTGAAGTCCGTCATAAACCTGACCGAGAAGACCCGGACCAAGCTGAGCTGAAAGCATATCGCCCGTAAATTCAACTTCGTCTCCGCGCTTTATGCCGTTTGTCATTTCATAAACCTGAATTTGTGCGATATCTCCGCGTATACGGATAACCTCACTCTTAAGTTTTGTGTTGTCAACATTAACATAGCAGATTTCGTTCATCGAAACGTTGCCTTCAAATCTTACGGATACAAGGTTGCCGTTAATGCTTAATACCTTACCTTTGTTTTCGGTCATTGTATAACCTCCGATCTGTCCTCATTCATAATGGAGTCATAGATGTTCCTGTATGCGGTTTCTCCGCTTTCTGAATCAAATTTCCTTATGCGCTCAATGAGCATCAGCTTCAGTCCGTAATAGAACACAAACTCCTCCGAAAACGAATCCATCGGTCTGAGCGTTTCAAGAAAATCAAGACGGTATTTATTCAGAAATTTTTCCGCTTCCATGGGACTTTCAATTTCAACGGCTGTGCGTGCCGCCTGCAAAAGCCCTGCGGGGAATGATTGAGTTTCCGCATCAAAATGCTTGTTCATTTTATCTGCACGGAGCTTTGCAAGTGCAAGACGCAGATTGCGTTCACTTTCGTTCCATTTTTCAACCAATGCGGACGATAATTTTTCGGGATTCCTCGGCGGAGCAAGAGTTAACTTTTCTAATTCAGCCTGTGCTTTTTTGCCGAGAAATCTCTGACAAAGCTCCTCGAACCTCTCCGATGTTATGGGGAGAGGCGTGTTTTCGTTAATTCCGTCAAGCGACGGCAATTGTGATATAAGATAATATTCAGCCATAATTATTCAGCCTCTTTCAGAAGTGCGGTTACCCTGGGGCTGAGATAACTTGAAAGCATATCGGTAACTGCCTCGGCGGAATAATCATAATAAACCGCACCGTTATTTACGGCAATGCGGAAGCCGCCGTCAAAATTATCGTTTGCTTTAAGTGTAACGCCGCCGAGCATTTTTGCCTTAAGCTCTGCAAGAAGTGCTTTTTCAAGCTTGGCAAGGTCACTGCTGTTAAGAATCACGGAAACATCCTCTGCCTCGGGTTTGCCTGACCAACCTTCAACTGCGTTTACAATAAGCTTTGCAAATGCATCCGACGAATAAACGGCATTAACGTTATCATCGACTATCGCTTTAAGCTCTCTTGTAACGCTCTCTCTGAACGAAATAAGCAGATTGCGGCCTGCCTGACGGATGGCATCTTCACCGGATTTAACGGTTTTTGCATTTTCGCTTTTTGCATCAGCCATAATTTTATCGGCCTGAGCCTTCGCATCGGATATGATTTTTTCGGCTTCGGCTTTTGCTGAAACAAGAATTGCTTCAGCCTGAGTTTCAGCCGCATCCACACCGTCTTTCTTAATCTGCTCAATAAGTTCCTGAAGTTGAATTTCCATAACGCAGTCTCCTTTTATTATGATAATGTATACTATATTGTGAAATCCTTTGAAAAAACATAAAGGAACCAACATCCTCTGCAGTCAGCTGGTTCCCATAATATATTATTAATTTTTATTCATCATAACATACGTTTTTTTATTTGTCAAGATTTTGAGCAATAAAAGATAAAACAGCCGATTGTCTCAAAAACCTGCTCGATACATAACAAATCATATTAAATTTAACTATGAGGAAATGCAAAAAAGAAAAGTGAGTGCTCACTTGTGTTATGAACACTCACTATGGTGCAGCCACTGCGTTAATATCCGAACCAATGCCCGATTTTTCAAGATCGGCAAAGGTGATTGTTTTCGTTTGTTCTCTGTAATTGAATGTGATGACCATTTTGTCATCATAGAGGAAGATTGCATTGACAAAGCTGTCAATGAGTCTTCGTCTGTGTTCGATTTTGTTGGTGTTTAATTTTCTGAACTGTTCAAAATAGCAGAGGATAGGTATTCAAGCACAAATTAATCAACCACGGTTATTGACTCTATTTCGTTTTCATAAAACTCGATTTCACCAATAGAAATGCTTGCTATCTCCGGAACGTTGTCTTGTGCTGGAATAAAGTCACAGGCAACACCTGAAAAAGTTTTACCGTCGACAGTTATAATTTCAACTTTCTTTCCAAAATATTTATATAAATACAAGCTTATCTTCCTTTCAGCCAATACCTTATAAGAGCCAGTTGCATCACTTGCTTCTGTAATAACATACGGCTACACTAAATTGGCAAGCAAGGCAAATGTGGATACAACCTTGCCAAAATCAGCTTGCAAGTTGTTCCGATTTTCAACCGTTCACTAACTTAGCAAGCAGGGCAAGTGGGTATCCAAATTTGAAAAAATCAAATTTTCGTACTATCGCCTTGCCACTTGTTTGGGATAACCCCAATCCCCAGAATTGAAATATTTTTTCAAAATTATTTCAAGCGTGGCTTCTCCGAAGCTTATGTTTTTATAAAAAATTAAAATTCTCTGTTTCAGCAAAAGAACAATTGTTCGTTTAACAAAATTATAATTCCGACCAACTTTTTTGTCAAGGATAGTGTTGGGCACAAGTTGATTGTTAACAAAAAGTTTACAATTAAATTTCTCGTTTTTGAGGTTAGCTGCAACATAGCGCAAGGATAAAACCCTTGTTTAAAATCTTTGATTTTTCATCAGAGGAGCTGCGCACTTTACATTCTGTCAGGATATGTATAGAAGTGCGCCCTTCGGGATTATTCGCTTATTTCCGACTATTATTTTGCTGTGTTTTTAACATATTTCATATTCACATCTCCTTTCAATTTTAGGCATAAGAAAACCTCTTCACTAAATGTGAAACGGTTTGAGAGAAATGTATTTTGTTTTTTGTTTCAATAATCAGTTCGACAAATTGGAATTTACTTGTCTTTTTTACGAAAGTGAATGTCACAGGAGCAAACTCCAATAGTTTTATATCGCTTCCAGTTCCAGCCGGTCTTTCTAAACCTAATGTATCGTAATACTCATTCGAATACTTGATTTCACATCGGCAATTATTAAATTGCCCTTGAACAGACTTAACATACTCATACGGTTCGTCTATTGGTTTCAGTTTTAGCGATGCTTTGATTACATCCAAAACCTTTTGTTGCTCTGGGTGAATTGCATTGTCCTTGCTAACAACAAAATGCTCGTACTGTTCCTTACTCCAACCAACAATTTGTTCAACGGCAGTAGTGCTGCCACAGGACAATATCAAGCGAAGAAAGTCCTTGAAATTCATTGCCAAAGGATATACATACTGGTCTACACAGGTTTCTGGATTTACGGCGAAAACCATATCCCTGTATCCACGAATAAAGCAGTAATGGATGTTGTTCTCCCAACCAATTATCCTCGCATCAACAGGAGTGCAAAAATATTCTACGCTTACACCGCTTTTTTCAAACATGAACGTGCAATGCGCACAAAAAGTTTTGCCAAATCATAAAATTCACCTTGTTATTTTGTTGGGTAAGTAAAAATTGCTTACTTAAAAGTATACGGTTTTGTATTTAGGTTGATTTGTTTTAATTGTATATGTTATAATGTTGATATCAAACTATATGAGGAGCTCATATGAAAGAAACAATACTAAAAAATCAAATAAAAATATGGTTTTGTTATCATAGCTGCATTTTATTGAAATGGCAAATAAGATATGATATAATCAAAATGACAATTCTGCAAAGCAATGTGAATTAAAAAATCAGGCTGACTGCGTTTGTGAGGTAATGATATGAGAAATTATGATATTGCCGCCTTTATATGGCCGTCTTACACAGGTGACGAACCGAGAACCCGTATTTTCTGGCCCGAGGGCTATGGTGAATGGCAGACTGTTAAA
>JAZNSX010000012.1:0-6844 GCA_045591425.1 Acutalibacteraceae bacterium
GCTTGGCCTCCGACTTAACAGGAGGTTTTGATTATGTCAACGAAAAACACTATCCTATATCGTCGTGTTGGCGACTATCTTATCCCTAACCTCATCTTACCGCCCGAAGCGGCAAAAGTCACTCTCGGTAAATGGGGAATGATGCACAAGACCTATCTCGAAAAACATAAGAAGGTATTTTTCAACACGCTACTTATGCAAGGTAGGTTGTATCAGCACTGTGCCGAGATAGAAAATCAGGCACGGGATATGTTTGATACTCTTGTTGAACGGATGAAAATCGCTGAAGGTGTAACTGAGCAACTGAAAGAGGAAAACCAAATGGAATGGGTGCAGAGAATGGTGGATATTGAAGCAAAAGCGAGAGAAACTATTCTCGTTGAACTAATATATATTTGAGATTAGGAGGATTTCAAATGTTGGACAGGATTTTAACAGAAGGAAATATTTTATTGTTTGAACAGAATATGATTGCTGAAGAGAAAAGCAATGCAACTGTTGAAAAATATGTTAGAGACATAAAACTGTTTTGCGATTTCACAAGCGATAAAGCTATTACCAAGGATGTTGTTATTAACTATAAAAAGAATCTGATTGATAGGGGTTATAGTGTAAGAAGTGTTAATTCGATGTTAGCTTCATTAAATAGTCTTTTCAGCTTTCTCGGTTGGTTTGATTGCCGCGTAAAATCTTTAAAGATTCAACAGGAAATTTTTCGTCCGGAAGAAAAGGAGTTTTCAAAAGCAGAGTATATAAAGCTTGTAAAAACTGCACAACAAAACTCAAAGTGGTAGAAACAAACAGCATTTATTTGAGTTGAAAGCAGCATAAAAAAGGTGAAAAACACACAGCTTAAGGGGGATATTTTCATCTCCTTTTTTTCGCTGTGTGTTTGTTTTTGCAAAACTTGCATTTTTCCACGATTTAACATTTCGATGTTCGGTTTGGCTTATGAAGTGAGGGTTGTCACTCTTTCGTGCAACAGCCTCATTTTTGTTTAGAATCGAAAAAAATATACTTATGTTTTTTTTGCTTTTGTCTTTACAAGATTAAATTTATATGATAGTATATATTATATATAATTTTATCCGATCCGAAGAACCGATATGGTTTATATGAAAAAGGAATGTGTTCGATTTCCGGGCTGAGAATAACGGCTTTGAGAAAGAAAAGGCGATGCTTTTCTGCGCATTTGCAGATTTTGACTGATTGTGCTGAAAAACGTATACATATGTTGATAAACCTATATATCTATTGTATAATTATTCGGTTACAAAGCTTTACTTTTGAGCTTTTTTAAAAGAATACACAAGGAATTTTAATATGGTGCAAATCAACCTGCACAAAGAGTTAATATAAAGGGAGTATATTGATGGAAAATACGGAAAAAAGTATAAGAGATTATTATGCAATTGATCTTGCCCACATTATCAAAACGGTGTGGAAAAAAATCTGGATAGTTGCAATTGTAAGCATACTGACAGCAGCAATTGGTTTTTCACTTGCAACTTTTGTGATAACACCAACTTATTCTTCGTCTATCATGCTTTATGTTAATAACAGTTCATTCGATGTCGGTGATCTTGGGTTCAGCATCAGTTCTTCAGAATTAACTGCAGCTCAGAGCCTTGCAAAAACCTATACGGTTCTGCTCAAAAACCGCACAACACTGAACAGACTTATTGACAAAACCGGTGTTGAATATGACTGGGAAGATCTTTATGATATGATTGAGTCTGCTCCTGTTAACGAAACTGAGGTTATGCAGGTAACTGTTACCTGCGCAAACCCCTATGATGCAGAAAAAATCGCAAACGGAATTGCCAAGGTGCTTCCTCAGCGTGTTGCTGAAATTGTTGAAGGTGCATCAATGGAGGTTGTTGACTCGGCAGTTGCAAACACAGAAAAGGTTGCACCAAGCATCGCTATGTTCACAGTTGTGGGATTTATCTTTGGCGTTTTGATTTCGGTTGTTTCAATCATCATCACTGCTCTTATGGATAACACGGTTCACGATGAAGAATATGTTATAAAGACTTATGATTATCCCATTCTTGCAAAGATTCCCGATCTTCTTGATTCCGGAACTAAAAAGTATGGATATTATTATAAAAAGGATAATAAGTAAGGGAGGGGATAACAGTGAAAAAAAGAAACAAAAAAGGGCTCTTTTCGATTACAGATAATCAGAAAACGCTTCATAAAAATCTTGAATTTACTGCAACTGAGCAGTATAAGCTGCTGAGAACCAATCTGTCCTTTACTTTGCCTGAAAAGGAAGGCTGCAGCATTATCGGTGTCACAAGCTCAATGAGGGGCGAAGGCAAGAGCACAACGGCTGTGAATCTTTCCTATGTTCTGGCAGAAAGCAGAAAAAGGGTGCTTCTTATCGACGGAGACCTCAGAATACCGTCAATTGCTAAAAAAATCAGAATTGAAAGCTCTCCCGGACTTACAGATTTCTTCAGGGCAGGCTCATCGGTAGTTCTGGCAACATTCAAATCCTCACTTCTTCCGAATTGGTATATAATGCCTTCAGGCACATTGCCTCCCAACCCTTCTGAAATTCTCGGTTCCAAAAGAATGAACTCAATCTTGCAGAATTTTTCTGAACAGTTTGATTATATTATTGTGGATTTGCCTCCGGTAAATATCGTTTCCGATGCCCTGGCAATTTCAAAGTATATTGACGGTATGATAGTTGTTATCAGAGAGGAATATACTGAAAAGAAAGAGCTTGAAACCTGTTTCAGACAGCTCAGACTGTCAAACGTTAATGTTCTCGGATGTGTTATGAACGAAACTAAAAACGGTAAGGGTTATTACAGCAAATATAAATATAAGCGTTACTACAAGTATTATAAGACCTACGGAAATTACGAAACAGCTTCAAAAATCTGAGGAGGTGCCTGTGTATGATTGATTTTCATACCCATGTTCTTCCGTGTATGGACGATGGCAGCAAAAGCGTTGATGAAAGTCTTCTGATTCTTGACTGCTTAAAGCAACAGGGCGTAAAAAAAGTTATAGCAACTCCTCATTTTTATGCTAATGATGAGTCTGTTGAAAATTTTATCGCCCGCAGGAATGCTTCCTTCAGTTCTCTGAAAGAAAAAATTTCTGATCCTATTCAAATTATTTCAGGCGCTGAGGTTAAGTTCTACAGCGGAATCAGCCATTTGCCTGATTTGAAGAGGCTTCGTATTGAAGACAGTAAATTTTTATTGTTGGAGATGCCGTTTTCAAAATGGACGGAATCCGATATAAAAGAGATTATCGATATTGCCGGACAAGGACAGATAACTCTTGTTCTTGCTCATATTGAAAGATATATCTCATTTCAAAAAAAGGAAGTTTTGCAAAGACTTCTTGATAACGATGTTCTGTTTCAGTCAAATGCGAGCTTTTTTAAGAGTGGGTTTTCCTCTTTTAAGGCAATAAGGATGCTGAAAAACAATCAGATTCACTTTATCGGGTCTGATTGTCACAATATGACCGACAGAGCGCCGAACATAGGAAAAGCATTTTTATCAATTGAAAGAAAATGCGGCGAAGCATTTGTCAATGATTATATAAATTATGGAAACGCACTGTTTCTTGAAAATAAAACCAATTAAAAATTTTTTATTTTTGAAAGGATGGTTCAATCATGAAAAAAATTATTACTCTTTCTCTGGTGCTTGTTATGGCTCTTCTTTTCAGCGTTGCGGCATTTGCTGCACCCGGAAGATTTGTTTCCAGCCCCTCCGGCAATCCCGCTCCTGTTCTTGTAGATTATGACCTTGAATGCGAAGGCTGTAATGCAAAGGTTATTGTAACACCTTATTCAGAAAGAAATGATCTGACAGAAAAGGATCTTGCTGATATTGAAAAGGCATACCGTGATATTGCTAAGCGTCAGGACAGTGACAGCCTTGAAAAGGTTCTCAGCAAGCTTGCTCAAGAAAAAAAGCTCACATCTTCAGATCTTGCAGTAAGTGATCTTTTTGACATCAGCTGTAACGATGATTATCACAACAAAAACTGCCCCAAGGGTTACACAATCACTTTAAAGGCAGACACATTAAATGAATTTGTCGGCGTTATCCGTCTTAACAACAACGGCGAATGGGAAGAAGTTAAGGTTTTAGAGTATAACGAAAAAGACGGAACAGTTAAAATTTACACCGAAGAGCTTTCACCCTTTGCCTTTGTGGTTAACAAAAACTACGCTCCCAACACAGGCGATGAATCTGTTGCCTATCTTTGGGGTATAATCGCAGTTGCTTCAGGTTTGATTTTCATCCTTGTAGCACCTAAGGCAGTAGCTAAAAAGAATAAAGTATGAGCAGACGAGCTGATCAGAATTCAACAAAAACAACAGCATGGAAAATAGCAGCTGTTGTTTTTGCTGCAATATTTGTTATTTCAACAATTTTCTTTTTCATCGAACTTTGGGAAAAAGACCGTGGCGAATTTATCGGAAATTCGGTTACGGTAAGTGACGATTTGTCATATAACGGAAAAGAATATAAGCTGAAAGATGATATTGAAACTATTTTATTGCTTGGTCTGGACAAGTTTGAAAATGAGGACAGCGGTTATAACAACGATAAGCAAGCTGACTTTTTGATGCTGCTTGTTATTGACAACTCAGCTGAAACCTGTAAAGCTATTCACATTAACCGTGACACAATGGCAGATATGGATGTTCTGGGCGTTGCAGGCGATAAAATCGGAACTGTTTATCAGCAAATTGCGCTCTCACACACCTATGGCAACGGCAGAGAAGTCAGCTGCCGCAACACAGCAAATGCAGTTTCCGGTTTGCTTATGGGCATGGAAATTGATCATTATGTTTCCGTGACGATGGAAGCAGTTCCCGTATATAACGATTTTGTCGGCGGTGTTTCTCTGGAGATTCTTGACGATTTTTCAAATGTTGACCCTTCAATGGTAAAGGGAACAAAAGTCAGATTAACGGGAGAACAGGCACTCAGATATGTCCGTTCAAGATATGGTATGGATGATCCTACCAATATCAAC
Organism: Acutalibacteraceae bacterium; assembly: GCA_045591425.1. Taxonomy (GTDB): domain Bacteria; phylum Bacillota; class Clostridia; order Oscillospirales; family Acutalibacteraceae; genus CAG-177. Next base: position 5,026 of record JAZNSX010000012.1, read on the forward strand.
AGAATGAAACGTCAGAAGCAATATCTGGAAGCTTTGTATGACCGCTCTGTTAAGCTTCAGCAAGCTGATGAAAGCTTTATTCAGCGTGCAGCACTGAAGATCACAGACTATATAGTTTCAGATTGCTCCGCAAACAGACTTGAAAGCTTACTTAAAAATATATCTGAATATGAATTCGATAGAATTCTCACAATTGACGGCGACAGTGTCAGAGGAGAATCATATATGGAGTTCTATCTTGATGAGGCTTCTGTTGAAAAGATAGTTGTAGATTGTTTTTATAAAGTGAAAGATTAACCGTTTTATGTAAAAAGGATGCAAATGATATGATAACTATAAGATCGAAGATAATTTTTCTTATTTCCTGCATTGCAGAGGTTATATTTCTGCTTGTTGCACAGGTAGTGGGAAATACAGCTTTGCTCTTGGTTTGTCTTGGAATTTTTCTTGTTCTTGTAGCTTTGGCTGCAATCAAAGGTATGGCTGTTCCGATTATTCTGTTTTTCATGCCATTTGCGCCCATAATAAAGCTTCAACCGGGAACAATTTCTTTTTTTACAGTTGCACTTCTTGGTGTATATGTTATTTATATTGTTTTGGGAAGCCGTAACATTAATATCTATCACTGGATACCGGGTCTTTGTCTTATAGCTACTGCTCTTGTTGTAAAGACCTTTCAGGGTTATACAATAGAGAACGGTTTTATTCTTTTTTCTGCCTCATTACTTCTTATTCCCTTTTTAACAAGAGAGTTGAATAAGAAATACGATTTTTATTGGCTCACAGTTTTTTTTGCATTGGGAATCATAATTGCAGCAATAACAGCAAAGCATCTGGTTGTTTTTCCGTCAATTACAAGATATATAGGCACCAACATAGGATTGGGTATAATCAGGCGCTCAGGTTATTACGGGGACCCTAATTTTTATTCCGCCCACATAACTGCGGCACTGAGCGGCTTGTTGATTCTGTTTCTTAACAATAACAAAAGCAGAAGAATAATTGCTACAATTCTCTTGTTAATGTTTCTTGTTTATTGTGGCTTTTTGTCTGTTTCCAAGTCGTTTATGCTGGTGGCTGTAAGTCTGTTTATTATCTGGTTGGTTGAATTTATGTTTATAAAAGGAAGAGTGTCATCAAAGCTGATGATTATTCTCACTTTTCTTATAGCTGCTGCCTTTACACTGTCTTCAACGGTATTTACGGATCTTATCGGAGATATGATTTCACGATTCAACACTTCAAATAACCTTTCAGATTTTACAACAGGACGTACTGAAATCTGGATGAGCTATCTGAATGAGCTTGCTGAAAATCCCCTCTTGCTACTGTTTGGTAAAGGTTTCACATCGGTATTGGTAAATGACCGAGCTTCGCATAATACGCTGATTCAGGCTGTTTATCAGTTTGGTTTATTCGGATGTGTTTTCCTTTTTGGATGGATAGTTTGCTGCATTCGTACGTTGTTGTCAAATACAAAAATTCTATGGTTAGATCTGGCACAGATATTTTTGCTTTTGTTAGGAATTTTTGGTCCATGGATGGCATTGGACCTTCTGTTCTTTGATGAATTTTTCCTTATGATTGTATATATGTGTGCAGGTATAAGGTTTATTGCTGATAAGAATAAGGAAAATACACAGAAAGCTGTATTTAAGACAATAAAAAATATTTAACTAAAAACCATTCAATGAATATTTTGAAATATATACAAACTGTATGTTATTCCGATAGATTCGGGATGTTCTTATGCGCATATCAGAGCTGTCATGATGGCATGAAATCTGATATGCGCACAAGAAGTATATGCTGGAAATAT
>JAZNSX010000013.1:0-3436 GCA_045591425.1 Acutalibacteraceae bacterium
CAACAACCTTCTTTGTGAGAGCAACGTTCTCTTCGTAGGGAAGGTGTGAACCGTCAATCATAACTGATGTGAAACCGCCGTCGATGCAAGCCTTGCAGGTTTCGAAATCGGGGCCGTGGTCAAGGTGAAGAGCGATGGGGAGACCTGTTGTTTCAACAGCAGCCTCAACGAGCTTTACAAGATAAGTGTGGTTTGCATAAGCTCTTGCGCCCTTGGAAACCTGAAGAATAAGGGGAGCATTGAGTGCCTTACCTGCTTCAACGATACCCTGGATGATTTCCATGTTGTTAACGTTGAATGCGCCGACAGCGTAGCCGCCCTTGTATGCATCTTCAAACATTTTTTTGGTTGTTACTAATGCCATTTTTATCACTCCTGAAATATTTTTAAACTAACCTTATATATTATATCAAATTTTCTCAACTTGTCAACATTGCACAAAAATTAGATTCAAATTTTTATGCGAAAAGACTTATAATCTCCGTTTTTAAAAGCACGAAAACATTTTTGATTGCCGCGAAAAATTCTTCGATAAAGTTATCGTACTCAGCATAAGGCTCATCAGCCTGAAGCTCGAGGCGTGCGTTATTTGTCTTAACGCTTCCTTCATAGGTATAAAGCACATTATCAAAATTCTTTATATCATCCTCATAAAGAGTGAAAACTCTTGCGCCGTAGGGACCGGGCTTTGCAAATTCACAGCCGTAGGTAAAGCCAAGCTCAATGCCGTCCCACTTGCCGGTGTAACCCTCTGTATGCCAATGTCCGAAATATGCACCGAGAACATCTCCGCATTCTTTCCATGCCTTGAACTGTTCGCTTGTGTTGCCCGGTATCATCGCACCTGCGTGATATCCGCTTGCGATTTCCTGATTGAGTCGATAGCATTTTCCGTCATCGCCAATGCTTGCGCCCTCATCCCAGAAATTGCACTCTTCAAAAAGATTTCCCATATCGTCAATGGGAACATGCTGAAAAAGAATTGAAGGCACGGATTCACCGCCGTTTTCATCTTTCAAAGCGGCACTTTCGGATTTGTACCATGTAATCTGTTCTTCGGTGATACTACCGCCGCCGTTATCCATCATCCAAATATTAAAAACAGTTTCATCACCGTTGCTTGACTTGATTTCAAGGTTAAAATCTATTCTGCCCGTGCTGTCATTGCTTTCATCAACAGTGAGGCTGTTTTCATAGCTATTATAGATTTTGAGCCAGTCTTCGTTTGTAACACCGCTGTTATAATCGTTATTGCCCTGACAAACAGCAAAGGGAATACCCTTTTCTTCTGCGTAACCGAAAACAGCTTTGCAGGCTTTTTCAACATTCATCACAGTCTGATAATAGTCGCCGTCAACCTCAACACCCTCTCTGAGAGGTTCATCGTCAATACCGATATCTCCTATACGGCTGTCTTCAACAACATCTCCCGTGATAAGTATGAGATCGGGATTTGTTTCATCAACAGCAAGCTTTATGAAGTTTTCCAAATCATATGCGGGATGATGGTCATCCTGCGGGTCGCTTATCTGCAAAACGGTAAATTCACCGTCAGCTCCGAATCTGAGTTCACCGTTTTCCTGCGCATTTGCAAAAACACAAAAAGAAAAAAGCATAGCAACAGAAAGCGCAAAGCAAATTATCCTTTTCATTTCTCCGTCTCCTTTTCATAATTTCAGTTTTTTATATTATTATAAAACATCAGCCGCTTTAAAGTCAACCGCAATATAAAAACACGAATATCTTGTGCCACCGCATTACCGCGCTATTGAAATGTTGATACTATTATGATAGGATATATTTATAAAATGAAAAGGAAGTTCAGACTATGCTGTTTAATGAAACAACGATTTCGGGCATTGCCGTTAAAAACAGAATAATCCGCAGCGCAACTCACGACGGACTTGCCGACGAAAACGGCGCACCGAGCGATAAGCTCATTGCAAAATATGAGCATCTTGCCAAAAACGAAGTCGGATGTATCATAACAGGATATGCCGCCGTGAGCCAAAACGGCGTTTCGCCTTATCCGAGAATGATGAAGATTTTTGACGACGGCGTAATTGGCAAGTATAAGGAATTGACCGACGCCGTTCACCGTCACGATACACCCGTTATTTTACAGATTGCCCATTGCGGCAGGCAGACTTCATCAAAAGCAATCGGTTTGCAAAAGGTTGCTCCGTCAAACGTGCTCCACGCATTCTATCCGGACAAGGCAAAAGAACTCACCGAAGATAAAATTTACCAAATTATTGACGACTTCGTTTCTGCGGCTGTCAGAGCAGAAAAAGCAGGCTTTGATGCCGTTCAGCTTCACGGCGGTCACGGTTATCTTCTCCACGATTTTCTTTCACCTTACGGCAACAGAAGAAAGGACTCATGGGGCAAAAGCCTTGAAAACAGATGTAAAATCGTTGAACTGATTATCAAAGGCATCAAAGAAAAAACCGATCTTCCCGTATGGATTAAACTCAGTGCAGCGGATAACAGAAAAGGCGGAATGAACATCGACTCATCCGTTGAAATCTGCAAAAGACTTGAAAATGCAGGCTGTGATGCAATCGAGGTTTCGTGCGGCACGGTTCAGGACGGCATGAATACCATGCGAAGCGAACTTATGCCAATGGATGCGGTTTTTAAATACCGTGAACCCTGCGCTTCATTTCCGAAATGGCTCAATAAAATTGCTCTTCCCGCCGCCAATCTTATAAATCCTCTTATCAAGCAGCCGAAGCCTCTTGAAAACTTTAATGTTGAAAATGCGGCAATAATAAAAAAGAGCGTTTCAATTCCCATAATCGTTGTAGGCGGAATACATAAAGCAGAAGATATGGAAAGTATTCTGGCCGAGGGCAAAGCGGATTTTATTTCCATGTGCAGACCGTTCATCTGCGAACCCGACCTTGCAAAGAAGCTGAAAAACGGTCAGCCCGAAGCAAAATGTATTATGTGCAATTACTGCGGACTGGTAATTGAAAAAGAACCCACAAGGTGTCTTTACGGAAAAATCAGATAAAACACTTTTGCATTTAAAATCGACACTTTTGCACAATCGGCAAAAACGGTTGACAAATTTGTTTTGTATTGTTAGAATATAGAAAAATTTTAAAGAAAGGCAGGTGGATAAAATGACAAACAGAAAGAATGATGTGATGCAGAATGTTTTGAATCGAAGTGTCGTTTTGTCTGCCATGCTGTGTTGACAGAATAAATTTATCTGCATTTTTCAGACACTTCCGAATGCAAACGGAAGTGTTTTTATTTTTTATTTCAATAATTTGAATTGTGAGGATAATATGAAAATCTGTATTTGTGACGATGACTGTTTTACCGTCAGAGAAATCAGAAATCTGCTCGAACCGTTCCGTACCGAAGACGACGGTTTTGACATTTCCGATTTCTCCTGCGGCGAAGATTTGATTGAATTTTATAA
>JAZNSX010000014.1:0-14542 GCA_045591425.1 Acutalibacteraceae bacterium
TTTCCGGCATTGAATTATGCCAAAAAAATGGAGCGGATGACGAGGCTCGAACTCGCTACCTCCACCTTGGCAAGGTGGCGCTCTACCAGATGAGCTACATCCGCACCTGTTGGTGCCTCCGGCCGGAATCGAACCAGCGACACGTGGATTTTCAGTCCACTGCTCTACCAACTGAGCTACAGAGGCATAGAAATGACCTGTAATAAAAATTACAGGTCACTCAATGGCGACCCGGAACGGGCTCGAACCGTCGACCTCTAGCGTGACAGGCTAGCGTTCTAACCAGCTGAACTACCGGGCCAAATGGTGGGAACAACAGGGCTCGAACCTGTGACCCTCTGCTTGTAAGGCAGATGCTCTCCCAGCTGAGCTATGCTCCCACGTTGGCGTCGCTTTCGTCAAGCGACGTGCTATATAATACACTACTTTTTTGGAATTGTCAACCCTTTTTTTAAAAAAAATTCAAAAAATTTTTAACTTTTTTAAAATTCTGTTTTGGAATCATTTTCTGTCAGAACCGGGTCAAAAATCCGCATTATGAAGCCACACATATGCTTCATCCTCGTTGCGTGTGGTCTGAAGCCAGGGGTCATCGTCAAGATGGCGAATCATCCAGCAGGTATACATCTGAAATCCGGGAGCAACCGACTGCGGATGAAGTGCGCCGCCGGGAATTGCAGAAAAACTGTTGTCAACGCTTTTGAACACCTCATCACCGACAAAGCTTGCACCGAAGCCCTCGGGATGGTCAAATTTGAAATAATAGCACTCGGGCTGAGGATGTCTGTGAGGCAGATAGCCCGACCAGTTTCCTCTGTCATTGAGCACCTCGCCGAGAACCATGTTTGAATAAGGTGCGATTTCTTTATCGATAATTGTGTTAACGCGGCGTTTTGCGACATTGCCGAATTTACCCACGCAGGAATATCCCCAAGGTGCATCCTCAGGTCTGTAAAGTTTGCCCGCAAAAGCAGCATCGTTCTTCGTGCACTGAACAAGAATTTCGGAATCCGTATTTGCCGTTACGCAAATATTTATATTCGAGCAAACATGAACAGCAAAAGGACCTTCTGTGAAAACACTTTCACGGCTTACTGCTTCGGAATTATCCTCCCATTCAAATGTGACATTGCCCGAAAGAAGAAGCACGGCAATTTCTTCACCACTGCGGCAGAAATCTCTCTGTTCGCCCGCTTTCATGCGATAAACACGAACATCCATCATCATTTCGCTGTAGTCATTATCATATGTACAGAGAATCTCTTCTCCGTTAATGTCAAATTCGGGATATCCGAAAAGTTTTCCCATACTAACCAGCCTTTCTTATTTACTTCCCGCAAGATTTCTTATTTCAGCAGAGGTAAATCTATATTTCTTTTCGCAGAAATGGCAATCAACCTCGGTAAACGGGTCATTTGCCATATCGGCAAGCTCTTCTCTGCCCATGCTTAACAGCGCTTTTGTCACTCTTTCTCTTGAACAGTTGCATCTGTATTCAGGTTTGGAAGTATCAAGAAATTCAAGTTCAAAGGTTTTAAGAACATGGCGGCAGATATCCTCGGGAGTCATGCCTTTTGTGAGCATCTGCGTTACAGGCTCAATTCCCTTAATGCATTCTTCAACCTGATCGATAGTATCTTCAAAAGCCGTGGGAAGAAGCTGAATTATAAAGCCTCCGGCTGCCTTGATTGTTAAATCCGGGTTAACAAGCACGCCAAGAGCACAAACACTTGGCACTTGCTCACTTGTTGCGAAATAATTCGTTATATCCTCGGCTATTTCACCGGAAGCAATGGGAATCTGACCGATATAAGGCTCTTTAAGCCCCAAATCCTTCATAACAGTCAATGTACCGTCTGTGCCGACCGCACCTGCAACGTCAAGCTTTCCTTTGTCGTTAAGCGGAATTTCGACAACGGGGTTAGCAACATATCCTCTGACATTGCCTTCGCTGTCCGAAACAGCAATAAGTGAGCCGGCAGGTCCGTTGCCGTTAAGGCGAAGCGTAACACTGTTATCCTTACCTTTAAGAACAGCTCCCATCATTGAAGCCGCAGTAAGAAGTCTGCCCAAGGCGGCAGAGGTTACGGCTGAGGTCATGTGTATCTTTTCCATACGGTTTATCATATCCGTGCTGTCTACGGCAATGACCGTCAATGTGCCGTCTTTTGAAATCATTCTGACAAGTTCACTCATAATATCACTTCTTCTTTGCTAAAAATACTGCCCTCTCGCTTTCGGGCATAACTTCGTCAGTTGTCATATCATCAAATATCCCGACAACTTCAAACCCGGCTTCTTCAAGCCATTTTTTAATATCTGCAAGCTCATATGCCTGCTCGGTAAAGCTTTCACACGATCGGTAATAAACGCCGTCTTCCTCTTCGAAGAAATCGAGCGAAATATCAACGCTGTTATCGCTTTCATTATAATTATTCTGCCATGTGCAAAACAGGTTTTCGAGCTCATAAACGAAAACATTATCCGCAAGAATGTTTTTATGCTTATGAATCGTATTAACATCAAATGCAAAGGCACCGCCTTTGTTCATAAAAAGAGAAACCTTTTCAAAAGCACGCTTGACCTGCCCTGCATCGGCAAGATGGTTAATGCCGTCAAGAACGCAGATTGCACAGTCAACCGTACCGTAAAGGTCAATTTCCTGCATACTCTGATTGAGCAAAAGTACTTCTGTTTCGTTTTCAAAAGCCTTCTGTCTTGCTGCGTTGAGCATTCCTATGCTGCTATCAACACCAATAACATCAAAACCCCTCTGAACCATTTTGACGGACATTGAGCCCGTGCCGCAGCCGAGGCCAAGAAGAATGCCGCTTTTGATGCCGCACAAGGAAAGAAGCCTGCAAAAATAATCTGCACGCTTCTCATACTTAACATTATCGGTCAGCATGTCATAGAAACGGGAAAAATTATCGTATGACATTACTTCTCCATCCTCTTGAAAATCTCTTCATAGCCGTTGCAGCCATACTGGAGAGAACGATTAACGCGGCTGATGGTTGCCGTGCTTGCACCTGTTGCGGAAACGATATCGCTGTAAACCTTTTTATCTCTGAGCATCTTTGCAACAACGATTCTCTGCGAAAGAGCCTTAAGCTCGGGAACTGTGCAAAGATCTTCAAAAAAATCATAGCACTCATCAAGGGTCTGAAGATTCAGAACCGCTTCGAATAAAAAGTCAACATTCTTATCTTTGAGTTTCGCGCTCATTTTTTTACGTCCACCTTTCGTGCACTTTTATGCTTTAATATTTTAACATATGAAACGCAAAAAGTAAAGACTAAACCCCGAAAATTTTACACGGTTTATTTACAATATTTTCATTTGACTCTTGCACACTCGTGATTAAAAGTATATAATAAATATAAACATTTTTGAAAGCAGAGGTTTTTTATGGTTGATTCATATATCAAAGCCTTGATTTCTTATGCCGTTTCAAACGGTCTTATAGAAGAAAGCGACAAGGTATACTGCACCAACTCGGTTTTATATCTCCTCAAAAAAGACGCTTATGATGCTTCATGTGCTGAGGCAGATGGCGAGCTCAATGAGCTGCTTGATGCTCTTTGCAATTACGCTGCCGAAAATGGAATCATTGAGGATTCGATTACATACAGAGACCTTTTTGACACTGCAATCATGGGCGCACTCACTCCCCGCCCCTCACAGGTGATTGAAAAATTCAGCGAAATCTATGCGCAGTCGCCCGAAAAGGCAACGGATTATTATTATAAGCTCAGCGGAGATACGAACTATATCCGCCGTGACCGAATAAAAAAAGACATGAAATGGCTTTATGAAGGCAACTACGGCACGATGGATATCACAGTTAACCTCTCAAAGCCTGAGAAAGACCCCAAGGCGATTGCCGCAGCAAAGAATGCCCCTCAGTCAGGCTATCCGAAATGCCAGCTTTGCAGAGAATGCGAGGGTTATTCAGGCAGAGTTGATTTCCCTGCAAGGCAGAATCACAGAATCATTCCCATTACCATCAATAATTCGGATTGGTTCATGCAGTATTCACCTTATGTATATTATAATGAGCACTGTATCGTTTTCAACGGTGAACATACGCCGATGAAAATTGATAAATCCGCTTTTTCAAAGCTTCTTGAATTCGTTACTCTGTTCCCCCATTATTTTGTCGGTTCGAATGCGGATTTACCCATCGTCGGCGGTTCAATTCTCAGCCATGAGCATTTTCAGGGCGGCAGATATGAATTTGCAATGGAAAGAGCTCCGATTGAAAAAGAAATTTCATTTGCAGGCTTTAACGGCGTTAAGGCGGGCATTGTTAAATGGCCGATGTCAACAATCAGACTTCAGTCCGACAGAAAGGAAAGCATTGTTGAGCTTGCAGATAAAATTCTTACTGCATGGCGCGGTTATACAGACGAAAGCGCCTTCATTTTTGCCGAAACCAACGACACTCCGCACAACACTATAACTCCTATCGCAAGGCGCAGAGGCTCAAAATATGAGCTTGACCTTGTTCTGAGAAACAACATAACCACAGACGAGCATCCGATGGGCGTTTATCACCCTCACGCAGAGCTTCACCATATCAAAAAAGAAAACATCGGTCTTATCGAGGTTATGGGTCTCGCCGTTCTCCCCGCAAGGCTCAAAACCGAGCTCAATCTGCTTGCAGAGGCAATCCTTGACGGCAAAGATTTGCGTGCAGACGAAAAAACGGCACTTCATGCCGACTGGGCTTACGAATTTCTGCCTAATTATGCCGATATAAGCAAAGAGAATATTATGGATATTCTTAAAGCGGAGGTCGGAAAGGTTTTTGCAACCGTTCTCGAACACGCAGGAGTATTCAAACGTAATGAAGCCGGCTTCGCCGCATTTATGAGATTCATTGAATCAGTTTGAAACAGTAACTAATGCCGAAAGGCATAAAATAATAAAGGAGACTTCACCATGAAAAAAATTCTTGCAATTCTTCTTGCCGCAGCAATGCTTTTTGCTTTTGCAGCCTGCGGTGAGGACGCAACAACAGACGAAACAACAACCACAACTGCAGCTGACGTTGCCGAGGAAATCACAGAAGCCGTTGATCCTGCACAGACAGAGGAAAGCCTTCCTGCTGATGCAACAACAGCCGTTGATGCTTCCGCAGAATCAACCGAAGCTGCTTCCGCTGCCGATGAAAGCACAACAGCAGCAGAGACAACTGCAGCAGTCGCAGCAGCACCCACAACAACTGCAGAAATCATCACTCTTTACAACAATGCCGTCAATTCCGCTTATAATGCAAAGGCCGGCTTTGAAAAAGAAAGATCTGCTGATAACGAAAACCTTAAAACTTCAGGTGCTCTCGGTGCTTTCAAAGACCTTGTTTATCAGTTTATGGGTATCGGCGCAGAAAACAAATACACAGAAACAGTTGCAAAAGGCAAGTGGGACAGCGACCTTCCTCACCACTATCTTCGCAAGAGCACCCTTACAGCTGCTGATGTAACAAACGCAACATGCGCAGAAAAGAACGGTCAGTACACAGTTGTTCTCAGTGTTAAGGGCGGCAGCAGTAAGGGCTCAGAATCAGAAAAATATACAAATGCTCCCATTGACAAGTGCGGTATCTGCGTTGGTGATGAAGACAAGGGTTACTATGACCACAAGACAGGTCCCGTTATCTATGATGCACTTGATGATATTTACGGCAGCGCAGTTATCGAAGAAAAATACGATAACGCAAAGGTTACTGCAGTTATCGATGCAGCAACCGGCAACCTTGTTAAGCTCACCGTTGAATACGATATCACATGCACAATCGATGTAGGCATCGTCGGCTCGGGTAACGCAAGCGGCACAGCTCACATCCTCTATAAAAACTTTAAGTATTAATTACTCAATAGCCAAAGAAGCCGCCGGCATTATACTGCCGACGGCTTCTTGCTTTTCAAACAAAGCATTATTTCAACTTTTCAAGCTCTCTTTTTACTTTTTCTTCAATTTTTTCTACCTTTTTATTAAACTTTTCCTTAGCTTTTTCCTGTTCTTTTTGAAGCTTTTTTTCAAGCTTTTTAAGATCTTTTTCGAACTTTTCGAAAGTATCTTCCTGAGCTTCGCGCTCTTTTTCGTCAATTTCTCTTTCTCGCATCCACTCAACCGTTCCCCTTAAGGATTCTTCAAGTGTCATCGGATTATATCCGAGTTTGGTTCTCGCTTTGAAACATGAGAAATTACAGTTTTCGCAAAGCTTTCTAACAGAATATTCATTAAGCACAGGCGGCAGCTTTAAAGCATCAAACACCTTTTCAATTTCGGGCAAAAGCTTAACAATCATGCTTTTGCGAAGCTTGATTTTAGGAGCCTTTTTATCGCAGACATACGCAAGAGTTTTTATGAACTCATCAAGAGTATGAGCATAGCCGCTCAGGATATAGCATTCGCCGTTTTTTCCTTTTTCAGCCGCCGCAACCATTCCCTTGGCAACATCTCTTACATCAACAAAATTATATCCGCCAAAATCAAGAGTAACAGGGAAAAGACCCTTTAGGAATAATCTAAGCATCGTTCCGACGCTTGATGTGTTATTATTGTCATAGGGACCAAGGCAGCAGCTTGGATGAACAACACAAACTTTAAGCCCGTCACCTGCGTTATCAAGAACATATTGTGTTGCAGCAGCCTTCGACTTTGCATAAGCTCCCTCAAGCAAATCGGGATCAAAAGCATCTATCTCCCGTATAACATTTGCTTCTTTGCTGATTGGAATTGCATCCACTGACGAACAGTAAACAAGTGTTTTTACACCGCATTTTTTGCAGGCTTCAACAACATTTTTAGTTCCTTCATAGTTAACAGACCAAACCTGCTTATCTTTTGTTCCGCTTATATCAACAATACCCGCAACGTGATAAACGGTTTCAGCTCCTTCAAATGCTTCTTCAAGCTGCTCAAGATTGGTTACATCGCCCATAAACTTTTCGCAATCAATTCCGTCAAAATACGGGCTGTCGGTGCGCAGGAGCAAACGCATCTTTTCTCCCCTGGATTCCAACTCCTTTACCAATGCAAAACCTACATAGCCTTTGCCGCCGGTTATAACATTTATACCGCCGCTCATATCTGCACCTCCGTTTTTCAAAAAATATTGTTTTTATAATGTAAATTTAACATATTACAAAAAACAATTCAACAGGTTTTGTAACGCAAACACTATACATACTGAAGGAATTGTCCAATTTTAAACAAATCAACTCAGTTTATAACCTTAATCGTAACCTTAATTTTAAATATTTAGTTGACTTTTAACATGCTATGTTGTAAAATGTTATCCGATATTTAAAAGCTTTGAAAAGAAACAGTAAGCATATTTGGTTTTGCAGAGAGAGAGCGGTTGGTGAAAGCTCTTATTTCCGATATGTCGAACCCGTCTTTGAGCTGCATGCGAAACAAGCATTGCCGGCTTCCCCCGTTAAAAGGATTGAGAGCAGATGTTTTCATCTGAACTCGGGTGGTACCGCAGACTGTTTTGTTTGTCCCGAGCCTTAAGGCTTAGGGACTTTTATTTTTATTGGAGGTAAACATAATGAAAATTGACAAGCTTTGTGGTGAACGTTTCAAAGAAAAACCCTCAGATTGCGTGATCGACAGCCACGCGCTCATGCTCAGAGGCGGCTACATGAAGGGCGTTGCAAACGGAATTTATTCGTCCTTCATGCCCCTTCGCAGAATCACAAGAAAGATTGAAAATATCATTCGCGAAGAGATGGATGCAATCGACGGCCAGGAAGTCCAGTTTCCCGTTGTTATGCCTGCTTCTCTTTGGTCAGAATCAGGCAGATACGAAAGCATCGGCAGCGAGCTGCTTCGTTTTAAAGACAGAAACGATGCCCCCATGCTTCTTGGCATGACCCATGAAGAGGCTGCGGTTCAGCTTGTTCGCGAATACGCAAACAGCTACACAAAATATCCCTTCATGATTTATCAGGTTCAGACAAAATTCCGCGATGAAGCACGCCCCAGAGGCGGTCTTATCCGCGTTCGCGAATTCACCATGAAGGATGCATATTCCTTCCACACCTCTCAGGAAGACCTTGAAAGATATTACGACATCTGCTACAAGGCATATGAACGCATTTTTGCAAGAGCAGGCATCCCCGAGGTTATCACCGTTGCTTCTGATTCCGGCATGATGGGTGGCAAGATTTCTCACGAGTATATGCTCCTTACCCCCATAGGCGAGGATTCAATTGCCGTTTGCTCTGAATGCGATTACAGAGCTAACATGGAAGCTGCCGAAAGCATTATCGAAAACAAAATTGAAGGCGAATCAGCTGAGCTTGAGCTTGTTTATACCCCTGATATTCACACAATCGAGGATATCTGCAATTTCCTTAAAACTCCGCTTGAGGAATCCTGCAAAGCGGTTGTTTATCAGAAGAACATGACCGACGAATACGTTGTTATCTTTGTCAGAGGTGACCTTGATGTCAACGAAACAAAGCTCACAAACTATCTCGGCGAAGCCGTACATCCCGCAGTGATTACAGATGATTGCGGACTTTTCGCAGGCTTCATAGGACCTTACAACCTTGACAAAGAAAAATTCACCGTTCTTTTTGATAAGTCGCTTGAAAACACCCACAATCTCTCCTGCGGCGCTAATCAGCTCGACCATCACTACAAGGGTCTGAAAATCAGCAGAGATATCGGCGAGGTTGAATATATCGACCTTGCAAAAATTAAAGAAGGCGGCATCTGCCCCAAGTGCGGCAAGCCTGCAATCAACATTTCAAGAGGCATCGAGGTTGGCAACATCTTCCAGCTCGGCACAAAATATACCGAATCCATGGGTATGCAGTATCTTGACAGCGAGGGCAATCTCCACTACCCCATCATGGGCTGCTACGGCATAGGAGTAGGAAGACTTGCGGCATCCGTCTGCGAGGCTCACCACGACGAATACGGCCCCATCTGGCCCATGAGCATTGCACCCTGGCACGTTCAGCTTTGCTGCCTGAGAGCCGATGACGAGGAATGCAAGGGTGTTTCAGACAAGCTCTATCAACAGATGCTTGATGACAGAATGGAAGTTATCTATGACGACAGAAACATCCGCCCCGGCGCAATGTTCTCGGATGCTGACCTTCTCGGCGTCCCTGTCAGAGTTATCGTAAGCCCCAGAAATCTAAAAGAGGGCGTTTGCGAAATCGTGACCAGAGATAAGTCCGTAAGCATCAAGGTTGAGCTTGACAAGGTTATTAACACCGTTAAGGAAATGATTGCCGAAAAACTTTAATATAATTAGATTAAAATATATTTCCCCACACAGCTTACGTAAGTTGTGTGGGGCATTTTCTTGTAAAAAACCGCTCCCAAATGGGAGCGGTTAAAATCAGATGATTCCTATGAAAACATTTTCATATGTTTTTGTAAGACCGAATATTTTCTTGAAAAAGGCAATCAGCTTTTGCCAGAAACCTGCTTTCGAGGTCATTTCCTGCGTATCTTCGCTGATAATCTTTCCATTCGCATCATATACAGTTGCGGTGAAGGTTATGTCGCCGCTCTTTGACGGGGTAATTTTGCATTCTGTACCGTCCGCTGATACTTCAAAGTCAAAGTTGTTGTTTGATGCAGTCCATTCAACATATCCGCCTTGCGGAATTTTCGATGCATCAACGTGAAGAATAATTGCATCACCATAGCTGATTGTTGTTTGTGTAGGCTTCTTGAGAATATCAGCATTTACGGGACCCGAAGATTCAAACACCGCCGTAAACGTCAAGTCATAATTAGGCATGGTTGACGGAACAGATGGAGTCCAGCCAACAAATCTGTAACCGTTCTTTGACGGATTTGCAGGCGCAACAAGCTTTTCTCCAACTTCACAGATCTGATATGTTGCATTTCCTTCAACAATCCAGGAAACCTTATATTCATTTTGAAGAAGCTCAACTTCAATGTCATTATCAATTGCAAATCGGTGTGCGGTTGAATTTGCATAACACGCTATTTTTGTGTTTGTGCAGTTGCAGAAAGCGTAATTGCCTATTTGAGTTACATTTTTGCCGATTGTTGCAATTTTAAGGCTGTCACAATTATGGAACGCATTATCACCTATGCTTGTTACACTGTCAGGGATTGTTATGCTTTCAAGACTTGAGCAATATTCAAAAGCAGAATCACCGATGCTTTTTACACCGTTGCCGATTGTTACGCTTGTGAGACCTGAGCAACCATAGAACGCATAACCGACTATGCTTGTTACACTGTCGGGGATTGTTACGCTCGTAAGGCTGTCGCAATCACGGAACGCATAATAGCCTATGCTTGTTACACTGTTTCCGATTGTTACGCTTGTGAGGCTGTTGCAACTATAGAACGCATAACCGCCTATGCTTGTTACTCCGTTACCGATTGTTATGCTTGTAAGACCACAACCACAGAACGCATAATCGCCTATGCTTGTTACACTGTCAGGGATTGTTATGCTTTCAAGACTTGAGCAATATTCAAAAGCAGAATCACCGATACTTGTTACTCCGTTTCCGATTGTTACCGATTTTATTGCTGAACGGCAACTATACCACGGAACAGAAGAGTAAGACGACCAATCTGTCATATGACCTGTACCACTGATAACAAGTTCGCCGTTGGCATAAAGCTTCCACGCAAGTCTTTTGTCACAATCACCTGCACTGTAATAAGGTTTTTCGGAATCGCATTCATAAATAATATTTTTGGTTAATGCCTCATTGTTTGAACCGATTGAAATTTCTTTCCACTGTTCAGGTGTGCCCGGATATCTTGTTTCTGTAAGCATGTAACAATCATAGAACGCACAACTGCCTATGCTTGTTACACTGTCAGGGATTGTTACGCTTGTGAGACTGTCGCAATCACGGAACGCATAACTGCCTATGCTTGTTACGCTGTCGGGGATTGTTGTGCTTGTAAGACTGGTGCAATAAGCGAACGCATAAGAGCCTATGCTTGTTACGCTGTTACCAATTGTTACTCTTGTGAGACCACAACGATAGAACGCATAATCACCTATGCTTTTTATGCCGTTACCGATTGTTACCGATTTTATTTTTGAACGGCAACTATCCCACGGAACAGAAGAGTAAGATGACCAGTTTGTCATATCACCAGTACCACTGATAACAAGTTCACCGTTGCCATAAAGCTTCCAAGTAAGATTTGAACCGCAAGAACCCACGCCGTAATAAGGTCTTTCAGAATTGCATTCATAAATAATATTTTCTGTTAAATTAAAATTGGATGAACCGATTGAAATTTTTTCCCACTGTTCAGGTGTGCCCGGATATCTTCTTTCTGTGAGGCTGTCGCACCAATAGAATGCATAATCGCCTATACTTGTTACACTGTTGCCGATTGTTACGCTTGTGAGGCTGTCGCAATCAAAGAACGCATAATCACCTATGCTTGTTACACTGTCGGGAATTACAAGCTCTTTAATTAATACACCGTTGATATAAAGGTTTTCTGCATAATATATCGGGTTGGAAGAAGAATCAAAGAAATCTATTGCACACCAGCCTGCAATGTCGCCTGTGTAATAAACGTCTTCGAGGCTGTTGCAAACATCAAACGCTTGATTACCTATGCTTGTTACTCCGTTACCGATTGTTACGCTTGTGAGACTGCCGCAATTAAGGAACGCATGACTGCCTATGCTTGTTACACTGTCGGGGATTGTTATGCTTGTAAGACTGTCGCAATCACGGAACGCATAACTGCCTATGCTTGTTACACTGTTTCCGATTGTTACGCTTGTGAGGCTGTCGCACCAATGGAATGCATAATCGCCTATACTTGTTACGCTGTCGGGGATTGTTACGCTCGTAAGGCTGTCGCAAGAATAGAACGCATAATCGCCTATGCTTGTTACGCTGCCGGGGATTGTTACGCTTACAAGTTTGATGCAATAATAGAATGCATAATCGCCTATGCTTGTTACGCTGTTACCAATTGTTACTCTTGTGAGACCACAACGATAGAACGCATAATCACCTATGCTTTTTATACCGTTACCGATTGTTACCGATTTTATTTTTGAACGGCAACTATCCCACGGAACAGAGGAATAAGATGACCAATCTGTCATATAACCTGTACCACTGATAACAAGTTCACCGTCGGTATAGAGTTTCCACATAAGATTTTCACCGCAATAGCCTGCCCCGTAATAAGGTCTTTCGGAATCGCATTCATAAATTACATTTTCTGTTAATTCAGAATTGTCTGAACCGATTGAAATTTCTTTCCACTGTTCAGGTGTGCCTATATATCTTGTTTCTGTGATGTTATGGCAAGCATAGAACGCATAATCACCTATGCTTGTTACACTGTTGCCGATTGTTACGCTTGTGAGACTGCCGCAATCAAAGAACGCATAATCACCTATGTTTGTTACACTGTCGGGAATTACAAGCTCTTTGATTAATACACCGTTGATATAAAGGTTTTCTGCATAATCTATCGGGTTGGAAGAAGAATTAAAGAAATCTATTGCACACCAGCCTGCAATGTCGCCTGTGTAATAAACGTCTTCGAGGCTGTTGCAACTATAGAACGCTTTATTGCCTATGCTTGTTACGCCATCGCCGATTGTTATGTTTGTGAGGCTGTTGCAACCATCAAACGCTTGATTGCCTATGCTTGTTACGCTGTCGGGGATTGTTATGCTTGTAAGACTGTCGCAAGAATAGAACGCATAATCGCCTATGCTTGTTACTCCGTTACCGATTGTTACGCTTGTGAGGCTGTTGCAACTATAGAACGCATAACCGCCTATGCTTGTTACTCCGTTACCGATTGTTACGCTTGTGAGGCTGTCGCACCAATGGAATGCATAATCGCCTATACTTGTTACGCTGTCGGGGATTGTTATGCTTGTAAGACTGTCGCAAGAAGAGAACGCTTGATTGCCTATGCTTGTTACGCTGTCGGGGATTGTTACGCTTGTAAGGCTGTCGCAAGAAGAGAACGCACTATCAGCAATAACTTTTGTGCCGTCTTTTATCACGTACGAACCATCAATTGTATTTTCAACTTTTATCAGATGATTACCAATATATAAAACACCGTTTTCCCAATTTGATGAATCATTATAAATCGCGGTACTATAGAACGCAGAACCTCCTATGCTTGTTACACTGTCGGGAATTATTATGCTTGTAAGACCTAAGTAGCCACAGAACGCATAATCACCTATGTTTGTTACACTGTCGGGAATTACAAGCTTTTTAATTAATACACCGTTGATATAAAGGTTTTCTGCATAATCTATCGGGTTGGAAGAAGAATCAAAGAAATCTATTGCACACCAGCCTGCAACGTCGCCTGTGTAATAAACGTTTTCGAGGCTGTCGCAACCACCGAACGCACAATCACCTATGCTTTTTACGCTGTCGGAAATTGTTACGCTTGTAAGACTGTAGCAACAATTGAACGCATGCTTGCCTATGCTTGTTACCCCGTCGCCAATTGTCACCGATTTTATTGACAAATAATATTTATTCCAAGGTGTAATAGTTATAAGTGTTCCGTTTTGTGCAGAAACAGAATAATTGGACATATCCCCCGTGCCGCTGATAACAAGTTCACCTGTTGATTCATCAAAAGTCCAGGTAAGGTTATTGCCGCATTTACCGCTTGTTGACGCTTCGGCTTTTGTTGTGAAAATCTCTGCAAGTGACGGCAGTTCAAGCCCCACAAACCCTGCAAGCGGGGCGGCGCCGAACACCATTACTGCCGCAAGCATTAATGAAATGATTCTTTTCGCCATTCTTTTCATTTTAAAATTCTCCTCAAATTAAAAAGTGCGCAGCCGAAGCTACGCACGAAAAACGCACAGCTCCGATTGCTGCGAAACAAATCTTCCCATAACACAAGTATGCGAAATAGAGCATGCATTTTTACCTTAGTAAAATACACACTTGTGCTCAGAGATATTCAAATTTGTGTAGCATTTATAGTATATCACTAAACAATTCCGTTTTCAATACAAATCGAAAATTTAAGCACCAAAAGTCACGGCAGTGGCAAAATGTTCGTCCATGACAAAATTCCAAACGACCCATTCGGCTCACTCCAGAGGGAGCTAACGAGCGTAGCGAGACTGAGGGAGTATTAGCAATAGAAAAAAGCAGTTCATGCATTGCATGAACTGCTTTTTATCTGGCGCCTTAAACAGGACTCGAACCTGTGACACATGTCGGTCAGAAATATGGTCGTCTCACTCGCTTGGAGCGCATCGTGATACTCCCTATTTCTTCCTGCTCAACGGTTCTGCTTCATCTCGCACCGCGAGCGCAGACCCGTGAGCCAGTTAACAGCCGCAACGAGTTGTTAATGTTACGGTGTCGCAAATTTGAAGTCATTCAAGGTAAACAAAAAAGAACCACCCTGTTGGATGGTTCTTTTTGTTGGCGCCCGAAAGCATACCAAAGCCGAACAGTTAAGTTCATTGAATTTAACGGTTGTTTTGACGTCGCTGTAATTGTAGGTAATCACAAGCTTATCGTCATACAGG
>JAZNSX010000015.1:0-24891 GCA_045591425.1 Acutalibacteraceae bacterium
AGGCATCGGCTTTAACCGACAGCTTGGTATAGTGGTTGGCCGCAATATCATCGCCTGCAAGAGCAAGATCGTAATACTTATTTGCAAGGCCGATATCTATGCCTGCAGGACAAGGCTGACAATGGTTGCAATAAACACAGGTGCCCGTAATTGTATCTGCTGTAAACGTGCCGACAACGGAATAATCCTTTTCTTCATCGGTTGCAGTAAGGAAGCCCAGCAATGTATCAAGATGCTCCATAGTCTGCACACCGGGCACGGCGGTCAGAACACCGGGGCGATCAAGCGCATACTGCAGGCATTGGGTATGTGTAAGTGCCACACCGAAGGGAGACTGCTCGGCAGACAGAAGCTGACCTGCAAAAAACGGCTTCATAACGCTGATGCCCACGCCTTCACGCTTGCAGCGCTTGAATAAATCGAAGCGTTCTTTGACGCTGCCGATGCCGTATTCATCGCCTTTTTCAAAGTCATAAGCAGGGTTTATTGAGAACATCATAATATCAATGAGTCCTGTGTCAATGATTCTGTTTGCAACGCTCGGAGTGTGGGAGGAAAACCCGATGTGGCGGACAACACCCTGTTCTTTTAACTCTTTTATGTAGTCAAGAACGCCGATTTCACACAGAGTGTCAAAATCCTCATCTTCATCAACACAGTGTAAAAAACCGAAATCAACGTAATCTGTGCCGAGCGCTTCAAGCTCCCACAAAAAGGTCTTTTTTATTGTATCAAGATCACGGCACCAACCGTACTCGCCGTTATCATCATATACCGCGCCGAAATGCACCTGTAAAAATACTTTGTCACGGCAATCACGAATAGCCCTGCCGATAGGTGCATAGGACGCACCCGCCGTGCAAAGGTCAAAAAAATTGATTCCGTTTTCAACAGCCTTGCGGATTATAGCCTCAATCTCGTCAACGGGAGTTTTACCTATACCGCCCATTCCGAGGCCGAGCACACTGAATTTTTCATTTTCGTTTCCGTGTGGCAGTTTTCTGTATTCCATAATTCATCACCGTTTTTTTTATTGTTTTTTTGAGTAATTTAAATTTATTATATCACGTGTAAACGGTTATTTCCACTAAAATAAAAGCCGAAACGGGCAGGGAATGATAAAAAATCGGCAGGGAGCAAAAACCCTGCCGATTATGCTGTTTAGATTATTAACCGATAACACTCATAAAGAAATTATAAATAACAGAAAGCGCATTGAAAACAGCTCCTGCAATTCGCAATGAAGAAGTGAAAACTGCGGAAATCTCAATGTCCTTACCTTTTGCGGTAATAACGGGAGCGGCATCGCTTCCGAGGTTTAGCTCATGGAGCTTATCAAGAATAACGTTCGCAATTATTTCGTTACCCTGTGAGCTGGGGTGAATTTCATCATCTGCGTAGTTTGCCATATCGTCGCCGAGTGCCGTTGCAACGTCAACGATAACGATTTCGCCGGGATTTTCGGTGTTGTATTTTTCAATCACTGCGTTTATTCTGTCCGCACCCTGCTGATAAGGGGCTCTGAGATAGCCGGACTGAGGATTATAGAGAGTCTGCATAAGAATAACCGCATCTGCGTTGTGTGAATTGATTATATCAATTATTTCGCAGAAGTTGGTATAGAATCCGTCTGCGATTCTGTCAAATTCGGAGTGATCGCCTTTTACTATTGAATCAAACATAAGGCCGATTAGATTGCTCATAAGGAAATCGTTGCCGCCGATTGATATGCTGATGATATCTGCCTTTTTAAGGTCGGCAATTACCGCTTCGTCTTTGAGGCGGTTTATGAGATTTGTTGTGGTGTGGCCGGGGATTGCATGATTTGCATAATCATAGCCGTTGGTATCGGCAACAATTTTGCCGTAGCAGGCTTCTTTTGAATTTGAAATTCCTGAACCGTAGGCAATGGAATCGCCCAGCACAAGATAAAACTGCCTTTCATTTTCAGCATATCCGCAAACTGCGAATACACCGAGAATCATTATAACGCTTAAAATGATTGCTGTAATCTTTTTCATTTTTATTTCCTCCTTTTCCGTTGTTTTTAATATATCATCATATTGTTCCTCAGTCAATAATTATTTTAAGGAACTAAAACGAGATTGTAAAAATAAATGTATAAATTTAAATTTCTATATTGATAAAATAAATGAATGAAAGTATAATGAAATCAAGAATTGAGCAAAGAGGTGTTTCGATGAAAAAGAATTTTTTGAAAGTAATATCCCTTGCCCTTGTGTTATGTGTTTTTTTCGGCAATACAGCGTTTGCAACAAGCGGCGATGTTGACCGTGAAATCATTGCCGAAACCCGTGAAACAGCAGTGCAGATTGAAAGCGAAGGCATTGTTCTGCTGAAAAACGAAGATGATTTTCTCCCTCTTGAGAATAAAAAGGTCAATATCTTCGGAGCGGGCTCGGTTTGTCCGTTTTTCGGCGGAGCAGGCTCCGGTGCCATAACTACCGATGACCCTGTAACTCTCTATGAGGCATTTGAAGCAGAGGGAATAGAATATAATGTCGAGCTTCGTTCGCTTTATGAAAAGCATTGTCTCTCAAATGAACTTCCCAAAACGGACAATACCGTTATCAACAATCTTCTTCAGGTGCTTCTTGCAAAGAATACCCTTGAGGAAATGAATCCGAAGCACCTCACTCAGGAGTTGCTTAAAAACGCAGTTGAGTTTTCGGATACCGCAATAATCGTTATCAGCCGCACTAGTGCGGAGGGTACTGACCATACGGTTGAAACCTTAAGTCTTTCCGATGATGAAAAAGCAATGGTTGAAAAGGTTACATCCGCATTTGAAAACGTTGTTGTGCTTTTTAACATAGGCAACGTCATGGAAACGGGCTGGATTGATGAATATGAAAGCATCAAAGCTGCGGCGATCATATGGATTCCCGGCGAATTCGGAATGACAGCTGTGCCACGGATGCTTGACGGAAAGGTTAATCCGTCAGGAAAGCTTACGGATACAATTGCTTACAGCATTGCAGACCACCCCTCAAGTGAATGCTTTGGCAGTAATGAGTATGAGGGCGGAGAGCATTTCGTTGAATACTATGAAGGTATCTATATCGGCTACCGTTATTTTGAAACTTTCGCAAAAGATAAGGTGCAGTATCCTTTCGGCTACGGCCTTTCATACACAAGCTTTGATAAAGAAGTTGTTTCAACCGATTTTGATGCTCAAACAATATCCGTAAAAGTCAGAGTTACAAATACGGGCGATGTTGCAGGCAAGGAGGTGGTTCAGCTTTATTACAGCGCTCCCTATACAAAGGGCGGTATTGAAAAAAGCGCAATTTGTCTTGGCGGTTTTGCAAAAACCGCTATGCTTGACCCCGGGGAAGGCGAAACACTTACAATTTCATTTAAAACGGATGATATGGCATCCTATGACTATAAAGAAAACGAAGCCTGGGTGCTTGAAAAAGGTACATATAAAATAATTGTCGCAAACGATGTCAGAAATCATATTGCAGCATATGATTACGATATTGCAGAAACGAAAATAATCAAAAACGATTCCGCAACAGGTACAGAAATCGAGAATCTTTTTGAAGATATTTACAGCGGATACGAGATTATGTCAAGAGCCGATGCTGAGGGCACATATCCCGAACTGCGAGAGCTTGATAAAGACGATTATCTTATTGACGTTGATAAAACTCCTGACCCCGTAACCGAAGGCGAAGCACCCAAAATTGGTGTCAGGTACGGCAAAACAATCACTTTACAGGATGTTGCGAAGGATGAAAGCCTGTGGGATGCATTCCTCGATCAGCTTACTCTTGATGAAATGACGATGCTTGTTATCAACGGCGGCTATGAAACCCATGGTGTTGAGCGCCTCGGAATCCCTCACACAATGGATAACGACGGCCCTTCAAGCGTCAAAGGCAGAAACGGTCTTGTTTATACCGACAGCGGTACAGCTTATCCTTGCGCAACTGCAATTGGCTGCACGTGGAACGTTGACCTTGCTTATCAGATGGGTAAGGGCGCAGGCAAAGAGGCGGCAGATATGGGTACCGATACCTGGTATGCTCCGGGCGCAAATATTCACCGTAATCCCAGAGGTGGCAGAAACTTTGAATATTTCTCGGAGGACCCGATAATTTCAGGTGTAATGGCGGCAGAAATTATCAAGGGAGCAAACTCCGAAAGTCTTGTAACAACAATCAAACACTTTGCTCTAAATGACCAGGAATCTCACAGAACAGGCATTTTTACCTGGTGCGATGAGCAGACGATGCGTGAAATCTATCTCAAGGCATTTGAAATTCCCGTTAAGGAAGCACGGCCAAAGGGCATTATGTCGGCGTATAACCGCATTGGCACAAAATGGTGCGGTTCAAGCTCTGCACTTCTCAAGGACTTGCTACGTGAAGAATGGGGATTTGAAGGCTTTGTTGTTTCTGACTATTCATCGAATTTCACGGGTGGCGGATATATGAGCCCGGTTCTTGCTGTCTATAACGGCAACGATACCATTCTTTCGGGTATGTGGGCACTGCAGGTCATTCAGCATAAAGCGGCTGTAAAGCTTGCCTATGCAAAAGATCCTATAGGTTTTGGCAACGCTTTGCGTGAAGCATGCAAGAATCTTTGCATTATGAAAATGGAAACAAAGGCATTCAAAAATCCTGAAATAACATACGACTCTTCACTTATCGGCTCGCTTGATACGTTTGACGACTGGAATTTTGAATTCCCTTACGTTTTCACCTTAATAAGATTTGTTTTGAACAATATTCTTAACGTCGTAATCTATGCTTTCAGATTTATTTTGTGATTAAAAAGGAGAGAGAAAAATGTTAGAGATTTTACAGAGAATAATTGCGGTTATACTTTCTTCATTCAGTGTTTTTTCAACTTTCATCAGTGGCTTATCGTTTGAAAAATACGATGTATTCAAAAACCTTGCTTACGGCGATGCCGAAAGAAACGTTATTGATATCTATGTTCCCGAATCCGCATATTATAATGAGCATAACGGCGTCATTCTTTATATTCACGGCGGATCGTGGACGGGCGGTAACAAAGAGGATATGGCAGAAAAATGCGAAAGATTCGCAAAGAAAGGCTATATCACCGCAACAATGAATTATACCCTCTATGCAGACGGCCTTTTCGGCAAGGTGACTGCACTTACGATGTGCGATGAAATAGACAAAGCGATCGATAAAATAAAGGATTTTTCAGAGGAGAAAGAACTTAATATCACAAAACTTGCCGTTTCGGGTTATTCTGCAGGAGCGCATCTTTCAATGCTTTACGGGTTTTCAATGGCAGATGAATCTGCGATAGAGCTTGCGTTTACCGCCAATCAGGTAGGTCCCTCCGATTTTCATTCTGAAGTGTGGGGCAGCATAGGTCTTGCAAGTATGCTTTCGGGAATTGAAATTACGGAAGAAATGATTGCAAACGGAGAAGCTGAAAAAGTGATAAACCTCGTTTCACCCACAGCTTATGTAACAAAAGATACCGTTCCCTCTGTTCTTGCTTACGGCGGCACGGATATGATAGTACCCTCCGGTAACGCCGAAAGAATAAAAGTTGCTTTTGAAAGTGCAGGTGCGGTTCATAACTTCATTCTCTATCCGCTTTCCAATCACGGCCTCGGTCTTGATCCGTTGTGTGAAATGGAATACATAAATACGGTTGAACAGTATTGTGTGCAATATTTCGGATATTGAATAAAAACTAAACGGAAATCTAAACTATAAAAACAGTCAGATACTCTACAGCTTGTTCTGAACGGGCATTAAGTAACACAAGGACTGATGATACAGATAAAACCGCTCTCTTTCGATTCTGAACTGCCCCAAATTGTACTGTCTGCACAATTTGGGGCAGTTCATATCGGAGCGTGGGTTTGTTGTTTATGATATTAATACCAGATAAATCCGAGCAGAAGGATACGGATTATCCATTGCCACCAGGCATAGGAAACCGTGATTTCAAATTCATCTGTGTATCCGCCGTATGAAACTGTAATTGTTTTTGTTCCGACAGAGTCAACATTAAAACCGTATGCGGTAACGGTTTTTGTGTCACTTATGATTTTCGATGTGCCGTCGGAATACATCATTTTGATAACAAGTCCGCTTAAATCAAGGCTGTCAACCTTGTATGTATACTGTGTTTTATAAGGCAGTGATACAATTCTAACACCCTTAACGGTTACTTTAGGCGGTTCAGGGACTTCGGATGTTTCGGCTTCTTCATATACCGCAACAACCGTTAAATCATTTGCAGGCATTGTTTCGGGCAGTTCAGGAGTCCAGCCGATGAAAGCATAGCCGTCTTTTTCTGGATTAGCAGGCAATGTGACTGCTGCGCCGTATTCAAAAGCCATCGGAGCAATTTCCGTTCCGCCTGCGGCATCAAAAGTGATGGTGTATTTATTTACCTGCCATACAGCGCTGAATTCAAGATTCTCGGCGGGCATCATATCGGGGATTTCGGGAGTCCAACCAACGAAGGTGTAACCCTCTTTTTCGGGATTTGCAGGTTTTGTTATCGCTGATTCTTCGGTTACGGTCTGTTCTGTTACAACACCGTCAACAATCCATTTGATTGTGTAGTCCTTCTTTGGCGTGTACTCTGTGCAAACCGCATATTCGCTGAAATGATTTGTTTCGAGAACAATATAACCGTTGAGAATCTTTATTCCGCTGTGAGTGAACACCTCGTAATCTCCGGGTTCTGTTCCGTCGGAGAACCAATGAACAATCTTGAATTTGTTAAGTGCTTCTTCAGAAGGTGTGACCGATATTATTTTACCGTTCTGCTCATAACTGAACACATCGTCACTGAATTCAAGAGTTTTGTAATCGGTTATATCATCGAGGTTCAATATCGATGATGAAACAAACTCCATAAACCTGTCGGGCGCATTGATTTTAACGGTTATTTTCTCATCATCCAACGGCTGAATGGCATTACCGTCGCCGTCAACAATTTTAATTTCAAGCACTTTTATCGGTTCTATCTCATTTTTTAAATAATACCCGTTTCGGTCATATTTGGGGCTTACAGGTGTTACCTCACACACATCAAGATGAACATTGCCTGCTTCCCAGCTGAAGTTTTCGTCTGTGTGCTGAATAATAACAGAGCCGTCTTCATTTCTGAGGGTGTAATGAACGGTAATTCCTGCGAAGCTCTCGCCTTCTGTTGCACGCTTCCATTCGGCTTTTGTGTTGTTGTAATAAATATCGGTGATTCCGCTTTTTTCAAATGCCGTTGCATCTATTTGCTTAACGGTAACAGGAATATCAAGTGATTTCAGGCTGCCGGTATTGTGGAAAGTCTTTTCTCCGATTGACACAAGACCGTCAGCCATAATCACTTCCTCAAGCGCTTCAGCGCCGTAAAAAGCAAAAGGAGACAACGCCGTCAGGCTTTCGGGAATTTCAATTTTTTTAAGCTTTGCGCAACTATGAAATGCACCTTTTCCGAGAACTTTAAGATTCTCTGAAAGATTAACCGTTTCAAGCTTTTTGCAGTTTATGAATGCATAATCGTTTATATGTTCTACATTGTCTGCCATATCGACAGAAGTTATTGCACTGCCGTTAAAAACTCTTGATGCAATAAGAGTTGTTTTGGTAAACAATCTGCACTCATCAGCAAGCTTTTCGTTGTCAACCGCAACAAGGTTTGTGCCTATATACAATAATCCGTTATCCCAATTTGCAAAATCGTTATAGTATCCGGTGTTGAAAAAAGCATTATCTCCAATAAAATTAACGGTTTTGGGGATGGTGATGCTTGTTATATCCGTGCAGTTATAAAAAGCATTGTTGCCGATTTTTGTAACCCCTTCGGGAATAACAAGCTTGCCGTAAAGCAGCTTTCCGTCAATATAAAGATTTTTTGCATAGTAGGTCGGCACAGAGGTTGCCACCGTGTAAGTATCAATATCACACCAACCCGCAACATCACCTGAGTAATATATATCGATCAAGCCGTTGCAGTTGGAAAAGGCATACGATTCAATCTTTTTTACACCGCTGCCGATAAACACTTTTTCAAGTCCCGTGCAGTTATAAAAAGTTCGGGGAGCTATCAGCAAAACAGAATCCGCAATATGGGCTTCTTTGACTTTTTCAAATCCCTCAAAAGCTTTGAAGCAGGTGTTTGTTATACCGTCGGCAACTGTTATCTTGGTGACATCGGCTTTATACGAATGCCAGGGAATGTTTACATAATTTGATGAAGTTGCTCTTCCCATTTCACCTTCGCCGCTAATGCAGAGTTCTCCGTCTGCATAAACGGTCCAATCAATTCCGTCATAATTTCCGCTTGCTGTTATTTCACGCTCCTGTGCAAAAGCGTTAATGCCGCCTAACAGCACAATTAAGGTTGCGACCAGACAACAGATTTTATTGAGTTTTATAAAACGATTCATATAAACATCTCCGTTTTTAAATTTCATAAGCCGTTGCAGTATAATTGCCTCCCGGCTCAGTTGTTACACTGAAACTGTCTGCCATTGCATCTATGCCGTGCTGATTCATCAGACCCGTTTCTATATCGGAATCGGAAAGAGTAACTCCCGAATCAAAAGTTAAAGTGTAGGTTTTATACTCACTTCCGGAACCCGCGCTGTAAACTTTAACCGTCACCGTTGCGGGTGAAGACGATTCGGTTGTGGTAGTGGTCGTTGCTGCCTTGGTGGTAGTTGTAGTTTCTGCTTTAGTGGTAATAACTGCTTTGGTAGTAGTAACAGCCTTTGTGGCAGTCGGTTTTGTTGTTACTTCTTCCGTTGTAGTTTCTTTCCGGGTGGTTGTAGCCTTTGTTGTGGTTGTCGTAGTTTGTTTTTGCGTAGTGGTGTTGGCTTTTGTGGTTGATTTAGCCGTTGTTTTATTCGTAACGGTTGATTTCCCGGTTTCTTTTATATGAGTAACCGTTGTCGATTGCTTGTCCGTTGATGTTGATTTATTGCTTGTTGAAAACTCTGTCGTTGAGTTTTCTGTTTCGGCAACAGCAGAAATAAACACAGTTTCACTTTCAAATCCGTAATCGGGTGCGGTTGTAACCTCTTCAATATAGGCGGTTGTTGTTTTCTCTTTTGCCTCGATTTTATTCTTCACAACAACCGTTGTTACTGTAGCCGAACCTGTTGCGATTGTTGCAGCGGTAATGCCTGCAACGACTTTCTGAGCAACACTCATCGCAGCAACCTTTGCACCTATACCCGTTGCGGTTGTGGCCGTTGTTCCTACAGCAGATGCGGTTGTTGCAGTAGCGGCAGTTGAAGCAGCGGCAAATCCTGCTTGCGAGGCTGTAGCTGTTACGCTTGCGAAAGCAGCAGTTTGTGCGGCACTTCCCGCAAATGCTGCGGCGGTGATATCTGCCGATCTGTTGAGTGCAAATATAACAAGACCGAACGGTGCAATACCGAAAAGCGGAAGTCCTTTTTTCTTCCTCTTCTCCGCTTCTTTTTCAATATCGTCCTTTGCTCTTGAAATTCTGCTTTTAACGGCACTTTCCGTTATGCCAAGTTCATTTGCGATTTCCGCATAACTCATATCATATTTGAATCGCAGAAGCAGGCACAGACGTTTTTCTTCTGTTAAGCACCCGAGAATTTCTTTGACATCTTCAATCCGTTCTTCTGTTTCAAGCGATGCGTCGGGGATAACCGCAACATCCTCTTCTTCAAGATTATCAATGACTTCGTATTGGTCTTCGGTCAAAACCGAAGGCTTTTTCTTTTTTATGTAGTCACGGCTTTTATTTGCGGCAATTCTTATGAGCCAGTTTTTGATTTTTTCGGGTTCTTTGAGAGTTGAAATATTTTCCAATGCCGCCACAAAACAATCTTGAACCAAATCATGAGATTCTTCTTTGTTTTGTGTTATCTCACATGCAATTGCATATATTTCGGGCGAAAGCTCAATATATAACTTTTCAAAAGCCGCCATATCTCCGTTTTTTGCTTTTTGAGCAAGCTCGGAAAGCTGAAAATTATCCATTCTCTACTTCCTTTTTGTTACAATGTATTTTCAGTATAGCAAAACATTTAATATATTTCAATTTGTTATGACGAATTTCGGCAATATTTGTTGTTATTAAATTTCTGTAAACAGTATTTGATGCCTGCAACTTTTTTCTTTAAAAATCGTCGAATTTTTTTAAAAAACTGCAACTTTTTGTTTTTTCAATCGACTTATTAAATAGAGGCGAAAAATTTTGGAGTTTTTTGAACCGTTTTTTATTTCCGCTCGTCTAATGGGTGAAAAGCCCGGAAAGGAGCGTGTTATGAATAATGGTTCAATAAAAAAAAGAGTGAATCTCGACGGATTTCACTCCCTGGATATATCGGTTTATGAAGAAAAGAAAACAGTGATCACGGAACTCATAATACTTGACGAAGAGCCCATTATGATTTATGCGGAAAAATTTGACGAGCCTTGTGATTATATGAAAAAAGGAATTCGCAGAGGTATTGAATATCTTAATGCAAGCATAAAAACCGTTCCGAATAAACAGCCGAAAAAATTTTTTGAAAAATAATGAACCAAACCGAAAGCAAACTCGTCTAACGGGTGAAATCAATAAAACAGAGGTGTGAATTTTATGGGACTTGTTGAATTGAAATGTAAATCCTGCGGAGCAAATCTTAAGGTTGATGAAAACAGCGATGTTTTCTACTGTGAGTTTTGCGATGCAAAGCTTACTCACGAAAAAATCTATCATGAAATATCGGGCACAGTAAAAATCGACGGCATAGCAGGCATTGACGAAATGCTCGAAAGAGCTTCCATTCTGCTGAAAAATGACCGTTTTGCTCAGGCTAACGACACTTATGACAAAATTCTTGAGGTCTCGCCGAGATGTGCGGAAGGCTATTGGGGTAAATTCCTTTGTGAATATATGGTCAGCAATCCGTCAGTGTTTATTGAAACCGCACAAGATATTACAAACAACAGCAATTATCAGCTTGCCGTTGATTTTGCAGAAGGTGAAACAAAGAAGTTTTACATAAGTATCGGTGAGCAGTCGAAAGAAGCGCATGAAAAATTCATATCAACAAACACAGCAAAAAAGAAATATTCCAGAATGGCGCTGTACGGTTCTTTTCCGATAAGTGTTTTGCTGTTAATCGTTCTTATTTTTATCAGCAATGCACTTGAAAATTATGAAACAGCCGAACAGCTCGAAAAGCTCTTTGGCCTTGAAAAGGCAACAATGTTCTTCTGGACTGCAGCAAGTATTATCTCTGTAATAAGCAATAAAATTCTGGTTACCGCCAAAGAAATGCTTGGAGAAAACCCACTCGACAAGTTCAAATATATTACATGGGCAATGTTTGCTTTTTCAGCATTGGGATTTTTTGTAACGTTCATCTTTTAATCAATTATAAAGTGAGGTAAAAATTATGGGATTCATTTTAAAAGACACATGCGGCAGATGCGGAGCAGAAGCAAGAAAAACCGAGATGTTTTCAACAAAAAACAAGGATTATAAGATTCTTTGTCAAGAATGCCTTGCGGAAATGGGCGTTAACGGATTCGTCAAATACAGAAATAACATTTTGGAAAAGGTCACTTATGAAGATCTTTTAAAATACGAAAATATGAGAGCTGATATTCTTTCACGTTCTCGTGATTATTCAATGATGGTTCTTGATGAGAATTTTGATAAAGACTATACGCCGGGTATGTATAAAACAACTCAGATAACCATAGGCGATGTTTGTATAACTCCCGATTATATTGCGCCTCTCGATTATCCTAATCTCGTTATAAAGCCGAGTGATGTAATAGCCGTTACAATGGAAACATCAAATGATTTTAACTTTATAAACGCGGATGTTATAAAGCTTTCTTTCTTCACTAAAAATCCGTTTATCCCTTACTATTCAACATTCTATGCGTTCAAAACAAAAATCAGCTTTTCCAATAAAAAGCAAAAAGCCATCAAAGCAAACGTCATTGATGTTATCAACGGTTGCTGTACAGACTTGAAATACGAAATAAACACTCCGTCAAAGGTGCTCAAAAAGGTTAAATGGGACTTTTCGTATAATATTCCTGAGGTAAAAAAGAAACATCTCTGCTCATGGCTGTCAGATGACAAGTATCAAGTAGGATATTTCAAAACCAAAAAGATTCTTAAACAGTACAAATAAAAATTCTTTATTTTCATCTGCATAACAGGTTAAGGGAGAGTTTATGGAAATCGATAAGCAAAGGATAGCCGAGCTTGTAGTGAAAATTCAAAACGGTAACAATTCCGCTTTTGATGAACTCTATAAGCTGACGAGCGAAAGAGCATATTTTGTTGCTCTTGAATTCACAAAGAATAATCAAGATTCAGAAGATATCCTTCAGGAAAGCTACATAAAGGCACTTTCAAAAATCAACGAGCTTGATAAACCCGAAAGCTTTTCGAGCTGGCTCAATCAGATCGTCGCCAACAAAAGCAAAGATTTCCTGAAAAAGAAAAAGCCGACACTTTTTGAAGCAGAGGAAAATGAAGTTTTCGAGGTTCTTCCCGATGAGGACACCAATTTCAGTCCTGAAGAGAATCTCGACCAAACAGAGCTTCAGAAAACAGTTATGGAAGTTCTTGATGAACTGAGCGAAGAAAAACGTGCCTGTGTTCTGATGATGTATTTCGAAGAACTCAGCGTAGGCGAAATTGCTGAAACTCTTGAAATTCCCGAAGGAACGGTTAAAACAAGACTGTTTTCCGCCCGCAAGGATTTGAAAGATAAGTTCGCAAAGAGAGGAATCACATCCACCTTCAGCTTTGCGCCCATCGGCGTTGTTATCTGGGCACTTCGCAGAATGTCGGATACTGTATCAAAAACATTTGTCGGATCTGGCACTTCGGCAAAGGTTCTCGCAGGTATCACGGTCGCCGGAACAAGCACTGCAGCAGGTGTTGCGGTTGCGGGTACTGCAGCGGCAACAACCGCCGCTGCAACCGGCACGGGCGTTGCGGCAAAGATAGCGGCATTGTCCGTTGCACAGAAGGTTGTTGCGGGAGTATCCATTGCGGCGGTAGTAGCTGGCGGAACGGTCGGAGTAGTTACGGTTGTCAATGACGATAAAAAAGACGATATCTCAACAACTGCTTACATAGAAGAATACACCACCGCACCGAGCTACGAAACAACTCTTGCAATTGAAGTGTTGGGAAGTGTTGAATTCTCCGAAACAACGGATTTGTCAAGCAGAAAAACATCAAAAATCAGTTCTTCAACCGCAAAACAGTCAACAGCCAAGCTTCAAAGCACGTCAAATAATAAAACAACGGCGAATCCGACTAAAACCACAACAAAACCCGCAACACAAACCACCTCAAACAAATCGGCAACTTCCCAAAAACAGACAACTGCAACAACCCAAAATCGGACTACAACCAAGAAGCCTACCACCACAAAGATTACCACAACCAAACCGACAACCACAAAGCGTGTAACCACTACCGAACCCGAAACCGAAGAAGTTGTAAGAACAACAAAGGAACAGACAACGGAGGTGACAACACTTGCAAACCCTGTAATACAAATTACATATAATATTGCAGGCAGTTCGGGTAACAAGCAGTATACATATTCGGTTTCTCCCGGCACAGAGATTACCGACGACTTGATATATGACATTATGATTAACAAATCGGGGTTTGGTTTTATTGAAGCATCAGTTCAGTCGGGCGATTATTCTTCTTCGGCAGAACCGGGTGAGACATATAATTTTTATGTTGTTTGTATAGAAGGATAACTTTAAGCTTCTTAAGCTTGGAGGCTGGCAAATAAAACATGGACTTAATTTCAAACAAAAAGGAGTACAGAAAATGAAAAGAAACAAAAACATCAGAAAAATCTTACTTTCAGTTTTTACAGTGCTAACAATGATTGTTACGGCGCTTCCATTCGCAGGGCTTACAGGCTTTGCTGCTGAAACATACACAGCCGATGGTTTTAATTACATTATTGAAAACGGCGGAGCAACAATTACAGGTCTTGCAGACTTTAATGTAAGCGAATTAACGATTCCTGCGCAGCTTGACGGAATTAATGTTTTAAAAATTGATGAATCTGCATTCGAAAACAACATAACCTTGACAAGTGTTACGGTTTCTGACGGCATTAATATAATTGGCCGATATGCTTTTTCCGGATGTATTAATTTGACAAACGTTGATTTGGGCAGTATCTCCGAAATCGATCAAGAAGCATTTTTGAATTGCATCAGGCTTAAATCTGTTGTTATCCCAAAAACTCTTACAACAATGAACTATGATTGGACTAAAATGAGAAGCCCCTTTGCATCATCGGGGCTTGAAAAGGCGATTGTTGAAGAAGGCACAACAGTGCTTCCCTGGTATTTGTTCTTCGGATGCACCAATCTTAAAACCGTGGTTCTTCCCGAAAATGCAGCCTACGGAACATATGAAATCAAAAACAATGTATTTGCGGGTTGCACAAATCTTGAACAGGTTGCAACCGCAGCAACCATCAAAGAAACGATTGAAAATCCCGAAGATTATAAAATCATTATTCCTGATAACGTAACAAGCATCGGTGAAGCCGCTTTTGAAAACTGCAATAAAATCAACACGCTTGAGCTTGGCGAAAAAACCGTTTCAATCGGAAATTCATCATTCGGAAATTGCACAAATCTTGTAAATGCAGATTTGAAAAATCTAACGGAAATTACCCGTGATGCTTTTGCTGATTGTGTGAAACTTAAAACCATCACCATTCCCAAGACACTCACCAAATCAAATTTTGGCACAACGGATGCAAAAAGCCCCTTTGTCACAAGCGGAGTTGAAACCGTTATATTTGAAGAAGGAACAACATCAATCCCCAAATATTTATTTATTAATTGTGTAAATCTTAAAACAGTTATTCTTCCCGAAAACACAGAATACGGTTCATACGGTATTGGCGATTATGCTTTCTCGGGCTGCACCAACCTTGAGCAGGTTGTAACAGCGGAAAACTACAAAGAAACAGTTGAAAAACCCGAAGATTACAGAATAATTATTCCCGACAAGGTTGCATATCTTTATTCTCCCGGTTTTTTATCTTCCGGAGAAGTATTTCTTAATTGCAAAAAAATTAACACTGTAGTTATCGGAGACGGCATTGAGGAAATATATGACAACACCTTTGCAGGATGCACAAGCTTAAAAAATGTAACTATTCCGTATACCGTTAAAGCAATAAACGAAAATGCTTTTTTAACAAATTCAGGCATTGAAAAAGTAACTTATATCGGAACAGAATCAGAATGGGAAACCTTAAAAACCAATATTGAAAAAGGCAACGAGGAGTTACTGAATGCGGAATTTGTTTTTGAAGAAAAGCCGGTCATCATTCCTCCCGCAGACGAAGAAATTATCAAATCTGATAATGCAACCGGCGTTTCAGCGAAATATGAAAAGGCAGCTTTTGATTCCGATGTAAACCTTAAGGTTACAAAAAGCAAGAGTAATGATGCGATTGTTCCTGAGTTCCAGATGCATGTTTCCGGCAGCGGAAGCATAAACGATATCTATAACATCAGTCTTGTTGATGCAAGCGGAAAAATTGTTCAGCCTAAGGAAGGCAAAAAAGTTACACTTAAAATCAAAGCCCCTTCAACAAACAAACCCAATGCAAAATTCTATATTCTCCATAAGAACAGCGAAACAGGAGTTTTTGACCCCATTATCGGCAACGCTCTGAAGCACGAAAACGGATATCTTATTTTTGATGTTACTCATTTCAGCTATTTTGCTGTCGTATGCGATGAAAAGGCTGTTTCCTCAGTATCAATCGCTTCCCTTCCCGCAAAAACATCCTACACCTACAAAATGGACAGTCTTGACCTTTCGGGTCTTGCATTAACCGTTACATATGCTGACGGTGTAACAGAAACCGTAACCGACACCTCAAAAATGAATGTTACAGGATTTGATAACAGCAAAACAGGCACTCAGACCGTTACCGTTGAATATGAAGGCGTAACAGCATCATTTGATGTTACCGTTTCATATGCATGGTGGCAGTGGATTATCAGAATTCTTCTTCTCGGTTTCCTTTGGTATTGATATAACATTTAAAAAGCACGCCTCAACAGCTTGGTTGGGGCGTGTTTTTTACCTGAAAAGTTTTTTAAAAAATTCAAAAAATAACAAACCAAAACGAAATACGGCTCGTCTAATAGGTGTAAAGATAAAACATCAAAGGAGATGCCAAAAATGAAAAACACATTTAAAAAAGCCCTTGCAGTCATTATGAGTGTTCTTATGATTGCAGCAATTCCCATGTCAGCGTTTGCAACATACCGTGAAAGCCCCGAAGACATAGTTAACGGCCCTTACATTCAGTCATTCAAGAAATGTGATACATCGCCGCAAGAATCCGTGCCCGATGACACAACCGAAACAGAAGGGCTGACAAACGGAGAAATAATTGAATTTGGCTCATATCCGAATTCAGAAGTAACCGATGCCGATACCATTGCTGCTCTCAATGCACTTACGCTCACATGGAGCTATTATGATTATTACGCAGGCACAGACACGGCAAATCCGTCAGCCGTTTCCGTTGGTTCAATGAAAAAGATGAATCTTATGAGGTATGCGGATGTTGAACACAACGGCGAAAAGTACAGGGCTGTCTATATAGAAAAGTACAGACCCAATAATACTCTGCTTATTCCTTCGGTTGACAATTCTCTCATTGATAACTACGGCTACGAACTTAAAACCATATACTGGTTCAAATATGAGCCTATTACTTGGATTGTTCTTGATGCCGAAAACGGTATTGTTATATCTGAAAACAGTATTGATTCTCAGCCTTTCAGCAACAGTCAGTATGCAAAAGATAATTCAAGCTATTCGGATAAGTATAACTATTTTGCAGATGATTACAGCCACAGTTCAATAAGAGGCTGGCTTAACGGCACTTTCTTTTCCGATGCGTTTAACGAAAATGATACTACCCTTATAGAAAAAACCGATGTTGTTTCCGGTTCCGAAACAACTACAGACTATGTATATCTTCTTTCATCGGAAGAGCTGTCAAATACAGAATACGGTTTTAATGCAGACACAACCGTAAAAGATGAAGCAAGAAGAGCTGACTGCACTCCTTATGCAATATCACAAGGTCTTATTGTTCAGAAATACGGAACAAACTGGCTTACACGCTCTGCCGGTATTTCATCGTTTGCACACAGTTCTGTTTCAGGTGTAAATCACGCAGGCAACATTACTCCAAGCTTCTCTGCAAGTTCTTGCACAATGGGTGTACGTCCGGTTATCAAACTCAAAACAGAAAATGAAATCACGCCTGAAACTTATACGCTCACTGCAAATGCAAACGGCGGATTATTCGCAGCAGGAACAGACACAATGATTTATGAATATAAAGAGGGAGAAGAAATTTCGGAAATTGCTGAACCCACAAGAAAGGGCTATTTCTTTAATGGTTGGAGTTCTGATGCTCCTGCAAACATGCCAAGTGAAAACTTATCCTTAAAAGCTCTTTGGAAAGCTAAAATATATTATGATACTTTCTATGCGAACGGCGGAAGATTTTCAGACGGAAGCACATCAAAAACCGTTGAAACTGCATATGATTCGGAAATCCAAGCTCCGTCCGCTCCTGCAAGAGATGGCTATATCTTTGGCAGATGGTCACCTGAAGTCGGCATTCAGAATACAGAAAGCAACAAAACATTCAAAGCCGTATGGATTCCTGCAACAGATACACGATACACGGTTGAAACATACATTATGAATACTTCCGGCGAATATGAAAAATCATCTCAAACGTTTAACGGAGTTACAGAAGAAACGGTAACAGCAGAGTATACAGTATCAACCGGATTCTCTCTCAACGCCAAAAAGAGCATTCTTGACGGAACAATCGCCGCTGATAATTCCCTTGTTCTCAAGGTCTACATCGACAGAAACAGTTATACGCTCACAACCGCTGTTGACGGTATTTCATCTGCAAAAACATATCTTTACGGTTCAATGGTTTCAGAACCCGTTACACCGTCAAAGAGCGGTTATAAATTTATAAAGTGGGATGGAGTAATTCCTGAAACTATGCCTGCGGAAAATGTAACGATTACAGCTGAGTTCGAAAAATATTATGTATGCCCCGATTGCGGAAATGAAATTCTCGGTGAAGATGCCATTAGTGAACACATCGCCACAGAAGAAAAAGCAAAAACCAAGGCAAAAATAAAGATTAAAAACAACAACGGGTCAAAAACAATTGATTACGGTGAAACTCTTAAGCTTACCGCAATAGTTACCGATAAGCCTGCTGATGCAAAGATTTATTGGTATATTGACGGAGCAAAGAAGGGCGCAGGTGAAACCTTCAATGTCAGCTTTGAAAACGGAACAAAGAGCGTTGAAGTAAAGCTTGTAGATTCAAACGGCAATGTTCTCAAAAACGCAAACGGAAATGAAATTAAAGATTCCGAAAGCGTAACAGTAAAGGGCGGTTTCTTCCAGAAGATTATTTCTTTCTTCAAGAACCTCTTGGACATGAACAGAACTGTTGTACAGGCAATCTTTAAAGGCGCACTCTAAAACAACAAAGAGTTTATATTCGGATGGACTCTTTTATATGTGTTATAGTAATTTTGTGCGCTCTAGACAGCCATATTTTAAGAATCCCGTAATAATTAGTACGTTTTTGAACAGCACATGAACCGTAAAATCCGATATAATATTCTACAGAATAAACATTAATTATCGAAACGGAGATTGTATGGAATTTATTGAAGATTTATATTATGGGAACATTGACACTCAGTAGTATAACCCCGAATTCGGTGCGCAACCCAAGAAGAAACTGAACGATCTGACCAAGCTTGAAAAGCAAATCTCCGATAAACTATCGGGTAAAGAAAAGACGGTGTTTCCGAACTACACCGATAAGTATATTGAGTTTACAGCCAGCAGCCTCACCGATGCTTTCGTTTCAGTCTTGGTGCAAAATTCACACATGACACATTCATATGATAGTTCCGTCCTCCTTTTATTAGCATTTATGTTTATTTAATGAAATTGGTTTTGATTTTGTTTTCGGGGATATCACGCAGTTCATATTTCTCGTCTGTTTGACCAAGAATAATTGCACAGCAAGGAACTATTCCTTCGGGGAGATTGAGCTCTTTCAGAAGCTCCTCGTTATCATTGAGAAATCTGACCGCACCCCATATATGGCAGGATCCTATACCGAGTTCGGTAGCGGCGATTGCCATATTCTGAACAAGAATTGCAGCGTTTGAGAAGTTCACATTTACGCTTTTGAGGTCGGTTGAGGGGATAAGCGATGAAACAAGAATAACAGTCGGTGCGCCGTAGAAAGGTCTGTGTTCGGTCTGACTTTCGCAGTAATCTTCCCACTTATTCAGGAACTCTCGGTTGCTGATAACCGTAATATTCAAAGTGTCAAAAAGCGCTCTGCCGACAGGCGATGCGTAAGCTGCTTTGAGAATCAGATTAAGTTCTGATTCCGTTATACTTTTGCCGTTATATGTACGGATTGATTTTCTGCTGAAAAGATTATCAAATGTATTCATTGTTTTGCTCCTTTATGTTTATGTAGGATAATTATAATTCTGTCTGAACCTGTTGTCAACAAGTCAGGATATTTGAGCTTTTTCGGGGTCGGTTACAAACTGCGGTAAGTGCGGCAAAAGCCTTTTTATTTGCTTTTGCCCGTTTGTAAATGTCAATCCGAGCGATTTTGCAGGTTACGGCATGTTATGACAAGCAAAAGCAAGAGGCTTAAATCACCCTCAAGTTCTCAAAGAAATAATCTTAGAATGCAAATAGTGAAAACCCACAGATTCGGCGGTCAACCGAATCTGTGGGTTTTTAAATTTCACTTGTTTTTTGTTAATTAATTCTTACAACAAGGTCACTTTCAGGGTAGCAGCAGCAAGGATGAATAAAATTAAACTGCATATCTGCCACACGGCGTTTATCCTCACCCTCGGGTATATAAACCTTACCGTTCAAAAGCTTGCTTCTGCAAAATCCGCACTCACCTGTATGGCATCTTGCGGGAACTTCTATACCCGCACGCTCAAACGCACAAAGCACGGTTTCATTGCTGCTTGCTTTAATTACCGATTCAACTCCGCGGTTAATAACCGTGATGCTGTATTCCGCAGGTGTTTCTTCCGCCTTCTTGCCCGAAGAGAACACTTCAAAGCGGATATATTTCTTTTCTTTTTCAAGCTTGGGAAGCTCGGTTTCAAGATATTTATATAAGCCTCCGGGTCCGCAAACAAAGATGCTGTAATTACCTTCGGGAGCATATTTCTTTATAATATCTGAACCGACGAAGCCCTTTTCATAGCCTTCTTCATCGCTGTGGCTGAGAACATAAACAACATTTATTTTCTCGTTGTTTGCAGAAAGGCTGTCAAGCTCTGATTTGAAGAGAATTTCATCGGATGTTCTGCAGCCGTAAAGCAAGTTGAGGCTGCAATCCTCATCGCCTTCAGCTATCGCTCTTGCAAGCGAAAGGAAGGGGGTGATGCCGCTGCCGCCTGCAACGGCAACTATATTTTTTGCATCTCTTAACGGCGAATATGTCAGATTTCCCTCGGGTGCATATGCGGTAACCTCATTACCCACCGCCCAGTTATCAAGAATATAATCTGAAACAAAGCCGTCATTGATGCGTTTAACCGTAATCTGATATTCACCGTTCAAAGCACTTGCGGGTGAAGACGCTATTGAATATGAACGGGTAACAACGGAGCTGCCTATTTCAAGCCTGAAGGTGAGGTATTGGCCTGCTTTAAAATAAGCAAGAGGTGCCGTTTCACTTTTGAAATAATAGCTTTTTGCAATGCCTGCGTGTTCTTCAATTCTGCTGATTACAAGCTTTTGCACTTTGGGGTGAATGCTTTTGGCAACTTTGTTTACGCCCAAATCATCGGTAGAAGCAGGCAAAACTGCCTCGGCACTGTTTATAAACTTTTTTCTTTCTGTCAAGAATTTTACGGTGTTTACCATATCCTTGAAATTACCGTTAACAGAAGCCTTTTTCTTGCTCATTTATTTCGCCTCCTTTTCCATAGCGAGTATCGCTGCCTTTGCTGCCATATCACCGGTTGTGTAACTGGGCGAATAACCCATATGCCTTGTAGTGTATCCGCCGGCAAAATAAAGTCCGGATATACCCTTATCTATCATATCAAAAACAATTCTTTTAACGATGCCGTCTTCCTTGCTTGCCTCATAACCGTAAATAGTACCTGCAGGGGCATCGGTGTAGCGGGCATAGGTCATCGGTGTTGAAATTTCAATTTCTTCAATATAATCTCTGATTGCAATTCCCGTTGCTTTTTCAAAATTATCTATCATTTTTTCTGCAAAGGCAATTTTTGTTTTGTAATAATCTTTAACGGAAAC
This sequence comes from Acutalibacteraceae bacterium, assembly GCA_045591425.1. Classification (GTDB taxonomy): domain Bacteria; phylum Bacillota; class Clostridia; order Oscillospirales; family Acutalibacteraceae; genus CAG-177. Next base: position 21,433 of record JAZNSX010000015.1, read on the forward strand.
CTTGCTCCATTCATCTCCCGCAAAAATAGAGGTCATATAAAGGATGCTTGTGCCCTCGGGAGAGCAATCGTCAAAGGCTTTGTTGAGGCAAACTGTCGCCTGCACATCATTTGTTTCAATTTTTTTGCTGAGTTCATAGCACTTTCTGTTATCGTTGGTCGGATAAATGAAATAAGTGTGGTTGTTAAGACCCAATTCCTCCGCAGAACGGTTAAGGCCAAGAAACACAGCAAAGCCTTTTGCACCCAATGTTTTGGCGTTTACTTCCTTTTTGAGCTTTTCGGGAACAGCGTTTTTATCAATAAGCTTTGTATAGGCATTATAGGGCGAAGCGTTGCAGATAACCGCTTTTGCATTAATCTGCGTGCCGTCATCAAGAATAACTCCCGTTGCCTTGTTGTTTTCCACAATAATTTTCTTAACGCTTGTGTTGAACCACGCCTCGCCGCCGTTTTCGGTAAATGCTTCAAGCAAGGCGGTGCTTATCTGATGGCTCCTGCCTTTGGGAATAACGGCACCGTCAATGATATATGAATGAAGCATTGTGAAGTAGTGGATAACGTTAAGCTCATCTGTGGGCTGACCGAGATAGCACCAATATCCGTTAAGTATATCTCTTGTTTTTTTGCTTGCACCGAATGCTTTAAGAACTTCATCAACCGAATAATTTGCCGCTTTAAGAAATTCTGTGTGTTCGGAAAAAATCTCCTTTATCATTGAGGGCTTGAAATCTTCAATGTTGCTCACAAAATCCAGAGTTTTTTCAATGCTCTCAATAAGGTCAAAAATCTTTGTAACCACAGCTGATGAGCCGGGGTCATACTCTTCAAGCTTGGCTATAAAAGCTTCCTTGCCCAAAGGCATAGAATAATCGCACTTTTCATTTTCATCAAGAGTAATAAGTCTGTATGCTTCATCAAGTGCAACCCATTCTATTTTATCTGCTGCTCCAACTTCCTGAAAGATTTTCAGCAGCGGAGATTTACCCGTGATAGAGCCGATACCGCAAAGCTCGTGAAGCGATGCTTCAAATTCAAATCTGCCCCTCACAAAGCTTGTTGCAAAACCGCCGGGTAAATTGTGACGCTCAATAAGCAGAGTTTTTTTACCCTCCTTGGCAAGGCGTGCCGATGCAACAAGTCCGCCGTTGCCTGCACCGATAACTACTGCATCATAATTTTTTGCCATGTTTTTCACTTCTTTCGTAATACAATAATATGTACCGTTAAAACCGTTCGGGAATTACATATCTATTCAAGTTATTATATCACTTTAAATTATCAATAGCAACACCCTATTGCAACAAATAAGAATCTCGCCCAAGAGTGATATTGATATTATTGCTCAGTTGTGTTATATTTTTAGCGTGACAGCACAGATATAACACACTCACGCTGAAACAGAAAGAGGGATAAAATGCTGTTGAGAATAGTTTCATTTGTAGCTTCGCTGATTCTGCTGTTTACCTCATCTGCCGCTATGCCCGAAAAGCCTGCAGTGCTTGTTGAAACACTTGATAATTTAAGCGAAAGCAGAACTGCCGACGAGATAAACGGTGCAAACGGAACAAAGTTTTTTATTCAGAGGCCCAAATCAGATATGCTCAGCGAGGTTAACGCTGCCGATTTCGGGCTTTCTGAGGATAACGAGGATAATTTTGAGGCATTTCAGGCTGCACTCAATTACTGCTCACAGCATCCGCGTACAAAGCTGGTTATTGACAAGGGCACATATTATTTCAGAAGTGAAAACGGTCTTGATGCCAATAACTGCGCCGATTTGCTGATTGAAGGCTCGGATGCAACCTTTATTTTCTCTTCAACAGGATATAAGTTTTTTATAAGAAACAGCGACTGCGTTGAAATACGCAATCTCAATTTTGATTGGAATTGGGCGGAAAGCCCGCTTGCTTCGGTTGTTACCGTTCAAAACAGTAATCCGGATGCAAACACCGTTGAGCTTGTTTTCAGGAATGCGGAATACTGCAGCGAAAGCACCCGTCTGACGGCAATTACTCAATGCGACCCCGAAACTTTTACCTTCGGTGCAAAATATTCGTCAAAAGAGGTTTATCTCTATCAGGATGCAAATGCAATAAAATCCGTTGAAAAAATTTCGGATAACACTCTGCGAGTTGTTCACAACGGCTGTATGAATAATTTTGAAAACGGTGAAATATATATTCTCAGGCACTATGTTTATGACGGAACAATTTTTAACATAAGAGATTACGGCAAAAACATAACCTTTGATAATGTCAGCATTTACGGCAGTTCGGGTATGGCATATATCTGCGAGGGCAACTGTTCGCATTTTCAGATTATCAACAGCTTTATCGGTGTAAATCCCGAATATAAAGATAAACGATGTGTGTCTTTAACTGCTGATGCTATTCACATTGTGAATACCGATGGTTGCTTCAATATTTCTGGCTGCGACATAAGCGGAATGGGTGACGATGCCATTAATGTCCACGACGGTCTTGGCTATGTTTCGGCAGTAAACGGTAACACTCTTACGCTTATTGCTTCAGCAATGAGATTAAGCGAAGGCGATGTTCTTGCATTTAAAAATAAAAAGTTTGAGAATACAGAATTTACTGCAAAAATTATTTCTGTGAAAGCACTTGAAGGAATAACAAAAGAAGTTGTTGTCGAAAGCTTATCCGAAAGTGTTTCAGAAGGTTTTGTTGCTTACAGTACGGAATGTGACAGCAGCAATTATGTTATCAGGAACAATTATTTCCACGAAAACAGAGCAAGGGGTCTGCTTCTTCAATCTTCAAACGGACTTTGCGAGAATAACCGGTTTTATAAAACCATGGCACAGGCAATAAAGGTTGTTATGGACATTGAACCCACTCTCTGGCAGGAAGGCACGGGGGTTGACAACCTGATAATCCGTAATAACACCTTTGAAAAGTGTAATTACAGCGACTGGGGTTCTGCAGTCGAAATCGGCACAAATATTGCAGGCAACAGTGCAGAAACATCCGTTTTTACTAATATTGAAATCAGTTCAAACAAGTTTACGGACATTTCTTCTACGCTACTTAGAGCGGATAATATAAATGGTTTTATTTTCTGTAATAACACGATTGACACAGGTGAATTCTTTGATAAAAATTCAACACAAGGCAGAATTCAGTTCGGAGAATTCTGTTCAAACGTAACTTACACAGACAATGTTTTTGTGGACGGCGGATTTTTACAATTCAAAGAAATTGCAAAAGCAGATAATTTTTATGTCTGGGCTCAGATAAATTCGCAGCTTTGAACCAATATTAAAGAAATTAAAAAATATTAATTTACCTGAAAAAATTAAACCGAGTAGAGGCTCAAAGCTCTATTCGGTTTGATTATGATAATTCAAAATTTGAATTGATATGGGGTGCGTTTTTGCGTGTATCGGGAGATCGCTTGAATGGCATTCAAGAGGTCAGCGGTTCGATCCCGCTTA
>JAZNSX010000016.1:0-14405 GCA_045591425.1 Acutalibacteraceae bacterium
CAGATGCGTACGTGCTCAAAATCTATTTTTGCATTTTTAGCAAGTTCATTGCCAAGTTTTTTACGTATATATTCGCATTTGTTGTTCTGAAGAATTTTTTCGTCCGGATTGTGAAATGCCATAAGGGTGACTGCCTGGGCGTATGCTTCGCACCAGCCCGCATTCAGGTTGTCCTCATTGAGGTCAACCCTGCGCCCTGCATTAAAAAGATTGTTGGCAAGAATATCCAGCAAAATCTTTTCGTGTTCTCTTAACTTGGCATTTTTAATACCCATTTATATTACACCACTTCAAAAAATGTATCAGGCTTGTTGGGGTCAAACTGCTCGTTTGCCCACATGAGAGTAACAAGATTTTCAGTTTCGGAAAGATTAATAATATTGTGAGTGAATCCGGGAAGCATATGCACAGCTTCGGGTTTATCGCCCGAAACACGGAATTCAAGCACCTTATCTGTGCCGATTTCTCTTTGCTGAATGAGTGCCGTGCCCGAAACAACAATGAAAAATTCCCACTTTGTGTTATGCCAATGCTGCCCCTTGGTTATACCGGGGTTGCTGACGTTAACCGAAAACTGACCGCAGTTTGCAGTCTTTAATATTTCGGTAAAGCTTCCTCTTGCATCGCTGTTCATTTTGAGAGGGATGCTTACCTTTTCTTCGGGAAGATATGAAAGGTAGGTTGAATAAAGCTTTTTCGCAAATGAATTATACGAAATTTCGGGCATAACAAGAGTCTGACTTTGCTCTTTGAAGCTTTCGAGAAGCTCAACAATTTCGCCGAGAGTTACTTTATGGGTTGTTGAGAAAGCGCAGAAATTGCCGTTTTTAGTTTCTTTGCCTTCAAGCGCATTGAGCATTTCATCAACAAAATCATCAATATAGAGAAGCTCAAGCTCAACTTTTGGGTCATTAACGGTTATGGGTAAATCCTTTGCAATGTTATTGCAGAAGGTTGCAACGGCTGAATTGTAGTTGGGTCTGCACCACTTACCGAAAAGATTCGGCAGACGGTAAACAAGAGCCTTTGCACCCGTTTCTTTTTCATAATCAAAGAGTATATTCTCGGCTTCGAGCTTGCTTTTGCCGTATTCAGAGCCTGCAAATCTGCCTTCAAGAGTAGCTTGCACCGATGACGAAAGCATAACGGGAGCTTTGTTTGAGCAAGCTTTGAGTTCATTAAGTACAACGCTGAGAATACCGTAATTGCCAGAAAATTCGCTTGTTTCCTTGGGCCTGTTTATGCCCGCAAGATGGAAAACGAAGTCAGCTTTCGAGCAGTATTCGTGAAGCTCTTCGGGTGTTGAATCAATGTCATATTCAAAGATTTCGTCAATCTGAATTGCAGGGCGTGTTTTGTTTTTTCCGTCTTTTATGTTGCGGAGATTTGCGGTAAGATTTCTGCCTGCAAACCCTTTTGCACCAGTGATAAGAATGTTCATTTAAAACTTTCTCCAAACCATTTTATTGACTATTCCCGTATAGCTCTGAATGAGTCTTACGATTTTGTCGGAAACATTTTTATCGGTATAATCGGGAACGGGAATTGCAGAGTCTTTATCATATGCAAGTTCTACTGCGGTTTCAACCGCTTGAAGCAGACCGTTTTCGTCAATGCCTGCAAGCACAAAACAACCCTTGTCCAATGCTTCGGGGCGTTCTGTTGATGTCCTTATGCAAACAGCGGGGAAGGGTTTACCGATGCTTAGGTAATAACTGCTTTCTTCGGGGAGAGTACCGCTGTCTGAAACAACTGCAAATGCTCCCATCTGCAAGCGGTTGTAATCCGAGAATCCGAGGGGCTCATGCATGATGATTCTCTTGTCAAGCACGATGTCGGAATTCTCGAGTCTTTTTCTCGAGCGGGGATGGCAGGAATAGAGAATGGGCATATCGTATTTTTCCGCAAGCGAGTTCAGTGCGTTGAACAGCGAGCGGAAATTCTTTTCGGTATCGATATTTTCTTCTCTGTGTGCCGAAAGAAGAATGTATTTCTTCTCTTCAAGTCCGAGCTTTGAGAGAATGTTGCTCTTAAGGATTTTATCAAGATTTGCATTCAGCACCTCTGCCATCGGTGAGCCCGAAACATAGGTTCTTTCTTTAGGCAGACCGCATTCTGCAAGATATCTTCTTGCGTGCTCCGAATATGCAATGTTTACATCGGAGATAATGTCAACAATTCTTCTGTTGGTTTCTTCGGGCAGGCACTCATCCTTGCAACGGTTGCCGGCTTCCATATGGAAAATTGGTATATGAAGCCTCTTTGCACCTATCGCTGAAAGACAGCTGTTTGTGTCGCCGAGTATAAGAAGTGCATCCGGCTTGATTTCTTCCATAAGCTCATAGGATGAAGCGATGATATTTCCGACTGTCTGACCGAGATTATCACCCACGCAATTCAGATAAACATCGGGCACATCGAGGTTCAGATCCTCAAAGAAAATACCGTTTAGATTGTAATCATAATTCTGACCCGTATGAGCGAGAATGCAGTCAAAATGCTTACGGCATTTCTTTATAACCTCCGAAAGCCTGATGATTTCGGGTCTTGTGCCGACGATGATAAGTAATTTCAGCTTGCCGTTATTTTTAAATTTAATATCGTATTTCATAAATTCACCTTATGCGTTGAATTCTTCAAGTCTTTCTCTGATGTAGTCAAGTTCAAGAAGCTTTTCCTTCACTTCCTCAACATCAAGAAGTTTGGTATTGTTGCTGTTGAATTCTGTAAGTTCAGCGCGTTTTACATCACCGTCGGAGAAATATTTATCATAGTTAAGGGTTCTGTTATCGGCGTGAACGCGGAAAAAGTCTCCCATATCCTCGGCTTTTGCGCATTCTTCGTTGGTGAGAAGAGTTTCATACATTTTCTCACCGTGGCGGATACCTATGATTTTGATATCCTCTTTCTTGCCTCCAAAGAGTTCGCAAACAGCTTCCGCCTGAGTCTGAATTGTGCAGGCAGGTGCTTTGCGAACGAAGATATCACCGCTTTCACATTCCTTGAACGCAAAGAGAACAAGGTCAACCGCTTCTTCAAGGGACATGATAAAACGGGTCATGTCGGGATTTGTGATTGTTATGGGTTGACCGTTTTTTATCTGGTCAATCCAGAGGGGGACAACCGAGCCGCGGCTGCAGAGAACGTTGCCGTAACGTGTACAGCAGATTTTTGTTTTGTTGGGATCAACGTTTCTTGCCTTCGCAGTGGCAACTCTTTCTTCAAGAGCCTTGGTGATACCCATAGCGTTGATGGGATATGCAGCCTTGTCGGTTGAAAGGCAGATAACGGATTTAACGCCTGCATCAACTGCAGCGGTCAAGACGTTATCCGTTCCGATAACATTGGTTTTAACAGCTTCCATGGGGAAGAATTCACAGGAAGGAACCTGCTTGAGTGCAGCCGCATGGAAAACATAGTCAACGCCGACCATTGCACCTCTAAGCGAGTCGATGTTACGCACATCGCCTATGTAGAATTTGATTTTGTCGGCAACCTCGGGCATTTTAGCCTGAAATTCATGGCGCATATCGTCCTGTTTCTTCTCATCACGGGAAAAAACACGGATTTCCTTTATATCTGTTTTAAGAAATCGGTTGAGAACGGCATTGCCGAACGAACCCGTTCCACCCGTGATAAGTAGGGTTTCGTTTGAAAAATCAAACATTTATATCATCTCCGATTTGATGTGTTATAGTTTGTTTTCTGTTTAGAATCCGGATAGTGTTTGCAAATTATATGTTTTGCAAAAGCTAAATTGTGGACTTTATTTTTCTTATGTATTTTTTTGATTTTTTTATAAGGTTTTTTAGGAAATGTTTAATCGAATAGGCAAACTCCAGAAGGACGTTCTTTTTTATGAGTGCCTTAGGCGGAGTTGGTAAGTCATTTTTTCCTTCAATATCAATATTATTTGCTTTGTAATATGTTTCATAATCTACGCCGAGATTATTATAATCTACTTCAATACCGTATTGGTCAAGAAATTCTTTCGTTTTTGGCATTAACCATTTTCCTTTTGCAATTCCGATGCCGTATTGCATATCAATGTTGTAATCAAAAACCGCTTCAAAAAAACCGGTGTTATTATTTATGTCCAAAACTTTATAATTATATTTTTTTGAACGTATTCCTGCGTATTCCTCAAATTCCCAAGGAGTTTCATGATCTCTGATTATTTTGATAAAATAATCTCTGTTCCACATGGAAGAAACAAGCGGAAGCCGATATTTTACCGGCAACAAGTCTCTCGACACGAAATGCTCATCAGGAGAGAAACCGTTTTTTAATTTTCTGTCGGGTCTGTATTTTAATCCGATATAACCGATAGTTTTATCTTCAAGCATCGCTTCGAGAGTTTTTTGAAAAGCATTTTGGTTTACGGTTGACTTCAAAAAAAAGTCCTCCAGCAAAAAAACTACGATTTCGCTGTCGATTTTTTTTAAAACATTTTTCAGCCTTTTAGACCAGGTGGCGTGTCCTCCACACACTGTCTCAACATTTAAAAAATTACAGTTAAACACTTTGGTTTCTGAATTTAAAATTATTCTGTAATTTACGCATTCCGGCCAATATATTTTGAGCAGCTTAAAAAAAGGTTCCCATGCATCTGAATACTTATCGCAAGAATTTACGAGAATTGTAAAATCCTTCATTTTATACATTCTCCCTGTTTACAATTTATATTGATACTATTATGGTTGTCAAGTTCTGTTGTGACATTACTTTATGCCCGGCGTTTTCTCGAAAGAATTATCCATTCTCCCAGCTTGCTTTCCCATGGTTCTTTGAACAAATGAACTGAACCATTATAAAAGAAAGTTAATTCACCCATATATAATTTATTATTCCAACAGTTAAAGTCAACTCTTAAAAACGGAATATCCTTTGAGAAAAGCTCGGATATTCTTATCATTTCGTCTAAGAAGATGGGCTTTTTAATTATTTTACCTGACATAGGTTTGCCTGTGATATCCAAATGATTCCAGTCTGTATCAAAATGGTCTTCTTTGCAAACACCGGAAAATCGTTCGCTGTTTACTTCTATTATTTTCACTTTCCCGTTAAAACAGAAAAGTTTATAATCGTGAAGCCCTTCTCCGTCAGTGTTTTTCATAAGCTTTTCGCAAATTATTTTCCTCGGAACATTTTTATAAGGCCATTCACGAAGCTTTTTATAATAGTCTCTTTTCAAGCGAAGAGCCAACTCTCTTTTTATTTTTTCAACATCAAGCTTGCTTTTGTCTCTGCAAATTATAATACCGTTATCGTGGTTGCATTTGAGGACAAATTCATTGGGAAGCGAATCAAAATCAATTTCATCGGGAGAATCCCAAACGCCCAAAAGGGGGACAAGATATTCTTCACCGATTCTTTCTGCAATGTATTTTCTCGCTTTATATTTATCAACCATAATGGTGTATTCGGGCCTTCGGTCATACAGCTTTAGCCAATTGCCCTTCTCACAGAAGGTTTTGGGATTCCGCAGATTAAGCTTTTTACCCGTCCGTACCTTATACAACTTCTTTAAATAGATTTTATCGGGAAGAATGCAGGTGTAAAGACCCTCAACTGTAAAATATTTTTTATACCATTCAACTATTCTTTTTTTGAATTCATAAATTTTTTCGATTAAAACCATCTGTTTTTTTCTCCCTGGTTATATTCAATCCGTTTTCAGGATATATTTCTTTCGGTTTGTTTAACAAAAGGTTCAGTTTAAGATTTCCGGGAAAGGGAATGGTATCTCGTGCTATTCCGCTTTTTTCCCATTCCTCTTTCCAATACACTTCACTTTTATATCGAAGAGGCAAACGGTTGTTGAGAACAAACTTGTTTTCAAACCCAAGAGCATCAAACGCTTCGATTTCTTTTTCCGTGCATAAATCCATTCGGGAAAACTTCAGAATAATGTGGTTGAAATTCACTCTTCCCTTGCGCCTGTTCCATTTTTCTTCGGCTTCTTCTTTTGTTTTGTAGTGAAGAAAAACAATTTCAACATCGTCAAGAATTCCTATGGGTTTGTCTGTCTGATTGCGTTCTTTGATTTTTTCAAAATATTTTGATTCCTCCGGCTTGATAAATCGCAAGGGCGTATCAAGATATCTTCGCAAATCCGAAACAAATTTTATATAATCGGGTGCAAAGAAGTAAAGACCTGCCGTCGGAGAAAGATAAGGCATATCAAGATACTGGTACAGCCTGCCTGCCCAACAATTGTTTGAAATGACCGTAAAATCCCTGCTTTTTACCGAGCGTTTAACAAAAAAACGTCTGATTTCATAGAAGATAGTACGAACTTTTTTCACAAACTGTTTATGGAAGTTATTGAGTTTTCTTTTTATAAATTTTCCTCTCATACAGTCCTCTTAATAATCAAATGATTTTTTCTATAACTTCAAGCCATTTGCCGGCAATGGTTTCAACAGCTAATTTATCTCGGAGCTTTGCAGCGTTTTCGGAACACTGCTTTGAAAGTCCCTCGTCTTCTGCCAAACGGCACATCGCCTGAGCCAAAGCGGAAACATCATTCATAGGCACAAGCAAGCCGTTAACACCGTCTTCTATCATTTCTCTTGCGCCGCCGCCGAGACAGTCCGTGCATATACAGGGCAGGCCTATTGCCATTGCTTCAATCATAGAATTGGATAGTCCCTCAAAATTCGATGATGAAACAAACATTGCGCAGTCACGCACGACACGGTGTATATCTGCTCTTGGAGGAAGAATTTTTATGAATTCATCTGCGTTCAGAGAGGAAATCATTGCTTTAAGAGATTCTTTAAGTTCTTCCTCATTTTTTTCAACGGTGTTCCCGTATATTTCGAGAGTGTAATTGGGATGCTCTTTGTGAAACTTGATAAAAGCATTTATCATCAGCGGAAGATTTTTTTGCGCTGATAAGCGACAAAAATTAACAACAACATTTCGTCTTTCACCGAAGAACGGTTCAGGCAGGTTTGTCTTCAATGGATTATGAATTACTTCTGCATTTTTTAGGATTCCGTTAAAAAACCTCAGTTCGTCTTCGGTCTGTAAAACGGCTCCGTCAATTTTAGCGAAGATTTTTAAAAAACGTTCTCTTTCTTCGTAGCTGGAGGGGAATTCAAGTTCGGGTGGATTACATTCTGAATAAACTATTTTGCTGCCTATTCCTTTTGCACCGTAAAATGTGTTTTCAAAGTATTCAAGTCCAAAAGGAATATAAACACTGTTAGGATTATTTGAGATAAAAACTGATATATCTTCTGTCCGCTTTAAGCATTTAATTTCAGATGCAAGTTTTTTATCCCACGCAGGAAAGTATTTCGAAATATATCTTAGATATTTAAAAAACCGTATTTTTAATTTTCTCCTACTTTTGTTTCGTATAACAGTTTTGTCGTCGTAGTGTGAAGAAACATAATCATTAAGAGAAACAATGTTGACATTTTCATTATGCACAAAGAATACTTTTTCAGCTATTTCTTTTGTAACAAGAATTGTTGATGAATAACCTTTTTTTGCAAATCCATTTGCAAGATTGGTTGCCCTCATGGCAACCCCGCCGTTTTTGTAGTTGCCTACAACAAAAACAATATGTTTCATTTCTTCACCGATTCATTTCAGTTTTTCGAAAAAATTTCCTGCTATTTTTCCGTTAATCAGTTTGCGAACAAAAGGTTTATATATTTTATCGCGGAATTTTGCTATGAAATAACTGTAATAAACGGAGAAACCACTTCCGCCCTCAATTCCTTTATAAACCATTCTGAAATAGTTGTTGAGTTTTGAACTGTCAACATATTTAATGGCGTTTTGAATAACAGGGTCTTTCACAACTTCATTGAGCATTTTGATTTTTTTGAAAAAGCTGAAGCTGCTTTTTTCGTATTCATTCTGAACGCCGTTTACTGCAAAAAAGAATGCACACAGATGCATATTATAAGACAAATCCTGCTTTTTGTAGTTTCCGACATCTTCATAAAGCTTATCTATAAGTGGTCTCATCAGCGGCCAATAGTTTTTTGTATAGCCTCTTGAAAGAGAATTTGAGTTATCGGAACGATTGTGATAAAGATATTCGTCGTTGAGCGAAACATATTTCTGTGCATACAGGGCTGTTTCAAAAGTCAACTGTAAATCTTGGCTTCGGCGGAAACCTCTGCCAAATGCAATGTTATTATCTTTTATAAGAGAGAGCTTGTATATTCTCAACCAGTTGCACCATCTGATAACATTATTGGCTCCTTTTGGGGTAAGAGCAGCGAGGGAACGTGGAAGAATTTCCTTTTCGATTCGTTCTCTATCATAAACACCGGGCTCAAGATAATAAGGATTTTTTTTGTTTTCATCCAGATAGCAGTTGCAGAAAACAACATCGGCATTCTCTTTGACTGCGGATTCATACATTCTTTCGTACATATTCAGTTCGAGCCAGTCATCGGAATCAACAAAGCCGACATATTCGCCGTTTGCTCTTTCAATTCCGTCCTGACGTGCGGCGGCAAGACCTTCGTTTTCTTTCTTATAATAAACAACGCGATTATCTTTGGCTGCGTATTCTTTGCATATTTCTGATGAACCGTCTGTCGAACCGTCATCTATAAAGATGATTTCGACATTTCTTAAGGTCTGGTTAACAACGCTGTCAAGGCATTTTCTCAGATAAGGCGCAGCATTATAAACGGGAACAACAATACTGACTGCAATTTTTTTTGAATCAGACATCTTAATGTTTCTCCTTTAATAAACGAGTGTTGCGTATGCTCAGCAAATTCGGATAGCAGAAAAGCGGAAGATTGAGCAAGGCTTTTAATTTGTTTATTCCTTTTGATTTTGCAATTTCAAAGTAGACTGTTTCAGTCCATTTATCCCACAAGACTCTTTTAAGCTTCAGGTGATTGAAAGCTTTACGTTTTTTATTATTTCTGAGAATTGTTTTTATCCATTTTTTGTAGCTCAAATCAAACGGTTTTCTGCCTGTGAGAAGTCCCCAATGAACGGTTTCCCAATCTTCGGGCAACTTAAGACCGAGCCATGAAAGCTGCTCTGCCATGATGTTTTTTGCACATTCATTCTGAACGGATTTTTTATCGCTCGAAACGGCTTTGTTATGAATTCTGTATTTAAAAAGAATTTCGGGAACATTTGCAAGCTCACCTTTGCGGGCGCATTCAACCCACATTCTGTAGTCCTGAGCATATATATATTTTTCGTTATATGTTATGTTGTTCTCTTTGAGCAATTTATGGTTGAACATAGCGGTAGGATGTATTATGTTCATATGATTGCCAAAAAGGAGATTTATCTGCAGCAATTCTTTTTCGGGAAGAATCTTGCGTGAATGTTTTTCGTTATATACAGATGTGCCGTCACCGAAAAGCTCAACCCATGTTCCGCAAACAATTATATCGGGATGATGTTTGAGAAAATCAACTTGTTTTTCAAATCTTTCGGGCAGACAGATATCATCGGCATCCATCCGGGCTATGAATTCACCTTCTGCGCAGCTTATAGCCTTGTTTAATGATTTGGTTAATCCCAGATTCTCGGAGTTTTTGATAATTTTTATTCTGGCATCGGCATAGGATTCAATTATTTCAAGAGAGTTGTCTGTTGAGCAATCGTCAACAATAATGAACTCAAAATCTGAATATGTCTGATTGAGAACACTTTCAATAGCTTCGCGAAGATATTCTTCGGGAGTGTTGCGGTTGCTCATTATTACCGATATAAGACCTTTTTTCAACTCCATCATTACCACCCTATAATCTTTTTGAATCTTTCTCTTATAAATATGGTTATGTATTTCTTGTTTTCAAAAGCATGCCATACATTCAGATATGATTTATTGAAATTTGCATTGTTTTTGATTTCATGGTCAGTTTCTTCAAGCAAATAAACTGACCAGTCAAAATCAATAATTTCTTTTTTTCTTTTAGTGTTATTTGCAGCTCTCAGATATTTGAGCATAAAATAGACTGTATCGTTAAAGTTGCGTTCATAAAGCTTTTTTCTGGTTTCGGAATTGTCAATTCCCATAATACCGAGATTGTTTTTTATCAGTTCATAAAGATATTTTGAATTGAAATATTCCGGGTTCCTGCGTTCAAAACCATGAGAAAAACTATTTTCGTTATTTCTGTAGTAGTAAAGAGAACTGTTGAGGTATAACACGGATTCTGATTTTGCAAGAGCATCAAACGAATGATATGCGTCTTCTGCAAAACGTTTGGTTTTTACGATTTTCTCATCAGGAATATTGTCTGATATAACGTTTTTTTTGAAAATCTTAGAGCATAAAGAACCTGTCAGTTGACCGCAGACTATTTGATTATAAACATATTTCCGCTCGTCTAAAGTTTTAAAACATATTGTATTGTCTGTCACTTTTGTTTTTTTGTTCAGATTGTTTCCAAATTGAACAAAACCAAAACACACAATGTCGGGGAAACTGTATTTTGAAATGTTTTCTGAAAGTATCTTTATATAATCTTTATCAAGCAAGTCATCAGCATCAAGGAAGCCGATATAGTCGCCCGTACATTTTAAAATACCGAATTTTCTTGCAAGAAACTGACCTTCATTTTCTTTGTGAAAAGCAAAGATTTTTCGGGGGTATTTATCCGCATATGAATTGCAGATTTCAGCACTTTTATCGGTTGAACCGTCGTTAACCAGAATCAGTTCCCAGTTACCGTTTGTCTGATTGATAACCGATTCAATACATTCGTTGATATATTTTTCGCAGTTATAGACAGGAACAACAATGCTGATTTTCATTTCTATTCCTCACTTGAGAAGTTTTTTGATGGACTTTCGGATTTTTTCTTTCAGAAAATATATTCTTATTTTGCAGAATTTCTTTTCGGAAAGGTCAAGATACAGCTTTTTGTAAACTTTGTTTTCATAAGGATTATTGTCCTGAACATTGAATTTTTTCGGTAGCATAGAACTCCAGTCATAATTCAGAACAGTTTTTTTATCTTTTGCATGCTCATAGTATTGCTTGAAGGTATACATTGTTCTGTTCAGCCAAGCAGCGTTGAGCTTCTTGCAGTACTCTTCGTCATCCATTCCCCAGACGGGGAGATATTCTTTGAGCCGATCGTAAACATAAAGGCTGTTTTTCTTTTCGATGGTTTCAAGATGAAACGAACGGGAAATGCTTGTCTCGTTAGTTCTGTAATTGTAAAGAGGTTTATTGATGTATACGATTTTTTGGGCAGCTGTGAGCAGATGAATTGACCTGAACCAATCTTCTGCCATGTTTTTATCGTAGTACAAGCTGTAATCTGTAGGATCTTTTTTCAGAATTTCTGTTTTCAATGCTTTTGTCCATAGCGAGGTGATGAAAGTTGTTGAAATCAATGCTTCATATAGTTCTTTTTTGTTATCTTTTGTAAATGTTGTTTCATCAGCGATAAGTGTATTCTTTCGTTCGGTTGTTTTGCCGTTTGAATAATATTGGAAAGAATAAATCACCATATCCGGAGTGTTATTGCGATTGATACAATCATTGACGATTTCAAGAAGGTTATTTTCAACAAAGTCATCCGAATCTGCAAAGAGTGAATATTCGCCTATTGCAACTTCAATTCCGACTTGCCTTGCTGAAACAAGACCCTCATTTTCTTTATGGACAACCTTGATTTTTTGGGGGTTATTCTCTTCATATTTATCGCAAATCTTACCCGAAGAATCAGTTGAGCCGTCGTCAACGAGGATTATTTCATAATCACCTTTATAGGTTTGGTTAAGCAGAGATTCAACACACTGCTCAAGATATTTTTCAACATTATATACGGGAACAAGTATGCTGAATTTCATTGCTTCACCCCTCTAACAGAGCGTTCCATTGCTCTTTATATTTCTCAAATTCGTGCGAATAGTCGGTCGATTTGAGATTGTTTATTATATCATTGTATTTTTCTTTATCATCAATGAGATTGATTACACTTTCGGCAATAGCATCGGGATTGATTTCGCAAATCAAACCGTTTTTGCCGTTTTCAACGAGCTTGCATCCGCCGACGGTTGCGGTTGTAATAACGGGCTTACCCAGTCTGTGAGCTTCAAGCATTGTTAAACCGAGTGATTCTTCATATGACGGCTGAACATAAATATCGCAACCCGCCATATAGGGATAAGGATTTTTCTGCATTCCCGTGATAACAATATTGTTTTCAAGCCCGTATTCGGAAATCTTTTTTTCAAGATTATTTCTTTCGGGTCCGTCACCGACGAAATACCAGATAAAATCAACATTGTTTTCCCTGAGGTTTTTTGCAGAATTAACAGCCAAATCAAAGCCTTTTACGGGAGCAAATCTTCCGCAGGAACAGAGAACAGTTTTCTCTGTTCCGGGAATTGAAAACTCTTTGCTTTGTTCAGTTATCAATTCTTTATCTGTGTAGTTTTCAACAATTTTTATCTTGCCTTTTGAATCGGGATACCATTCTTCAATCAGAGCTTTCAGCTGCTCGTGTAAAGCGGCAACGGTTGTATAATCAGGAATCACGGCATTATGAATCTCGGGATTATCATTTGTGCTTGTGTGATAAAAAATGATTTTTTTATCGGCATTTATGCATTTATCAACAAACAGAGCAACATACCCCTGAACATAAGCTACAGCAATATCGTAATGAGTATTGCCGAAATATGTTTTCATTTCATATTTCATTGCATCTTCACGAATTTTTTCTTCAAGGGAATCATTGAATTTGTTCGCAGTATTTTTTTTGCCGAAGAGTTTTGCAACAAGGGCTTTGAACTGCAAGATAACCGCATAAGGTTTTCTGTAGTAATGATTCGGGTCTTTGTTTATTATTACATGGATTCTTTTGTCAACAAACGGAAGAAGCTCAGTGCGGTTTTTACGAAGATATAATGTGACATCGTATTTATCGTAATCGAGAGCCTTCGAAGCTGTTACGAGAGATTTTTGCACACCGCCTATAGTCATGTGGTGAGCTACTATTAAAAGTTTTTGCTTCATTTACAACAGCTCCATCCATTTTTTTGCTGTATTTTCAAGAGAGAGTTCGTTTCTGATTTGTGCGGCATTACGAGAAAGCTTATCTGAAAACGCTTTGTCACTTGCAATCTTTTTCATTGCTTCACACATTTTTTTTGTGTTGCCGACTTCGGTGAGAATACCGTTTTCATTATTCTTTATAACTGCATTTGCACCGCCTATGGGGCAGTCGGTACAGACAACTGGCATACCGATTGCCATTGCTTCAAGCATAGCATTGGACATACCTTCGTGGTCGGAAGAATTTATATACATTGCATCACGGATAATCAGGTCATGAACCTCAGGGGTAAACGAAATGAAATCCGTTTTATCGGTAATGTTCAGTTTTGATATGTGCTTTTTGAGCTGTTCAAGAGTTTCTTTTTCGGCAGAGTTCAAAGCATCGCCCACAATTTTAAGACGGTAATCCTTGAATCCCTTTGAAAATGATGCAAACGCATCTGCAAGCATAATAAGATTTTTTTCGTGCGAAATCCTACAGAAAGTAGTAATGTGTTTCTCTCTTTCGCCGAAATACGGCTCGGGGAGTTTATCGTTTATGGGATTGAAGATAACGGTTCCCTTTGCAGAAATGCTATCGGGATAAGCTGCCTTGGCATCGTTGGTCTGAAAAACAACAGCATCGGCACGCTGATAATATTTTTTGATAAAGTTATATCCGTAGCGTTTTTTGAGTAGCCTTTTGGGATCTCCTCTTTCGGATATAATAACTCTGTTCGGAAGTTTTTTTGAAGCAATAAGGGTCATCGGAACAGACGGCTGAAGGAAAGATACAACCTTTGCTTCAGGCTCGTTTTTGATTTTTTTTCTTAATGCTTTGATTTCCGAATGATATTGAGAAAAAAACGAAAGATATGCAAAACAAGCGGGGACAGATATTCCGAGTAGCTCAAAAGGTTTGCAGAGGAAGGATGAAAAAAGCTCCAGAATTCTGAAAATCAAGTTTTTTTTCCGGCAACCGCAAACAGAAGTAATCGGAATGTCAGGATTAAGGTCACGGTTTATGCTGTCCTCTTTCCGGGAGGAAGTGAGCAGAAATTCGCAGTCATAGCCGTTACGATAGAATTCATTAAGAAGCAGGGATGCTACTCTTTCTGCACCTCCACCTTTCATAACTGGCATAACCATCAGAATTTTTTTCTTACCGCTCATTTTGTTCCTTTCAGCAGTCTGCCGACTGTTTTTTCGAATACTTTGTAAACAAACCAGAATGCTTTACCGTAACAGTGCATTCTGAGAGAGTGGTTGCCGTAAGCATTGTTATCGACAACATATCGCTTGAATTTTTTTAGTTCGTTGTGGCACGCTTTGCGGTCGGCTTTGCAGAGCTTTTCGTAAACATTGAAAACGTTGAATGCACAACGCGAAAGATACTGACAGC
>JAZNSX010000017.1:0-134054 GCA_045591425.1 Acutalibacteraceae bacterium
TAATGCCCTTATAGGGCTTAATCAAGCCTCCGGCTTAGCCGGAGGTCCTGGCTTATAGTGTTTTCTCTGCAAATCTGACAAGTCGGGGGCCAAGCGGGCTTAGGAAGACAAGACTCACTGACAACTCCTTGGCTCACAGAACGACATGGCTACGATCCGACTTTAATGCCCTTATAGGGCTTAATCAAGCCTCCGGCTTAGCCGGAGGTCCTGACTTATAGTGTTTTCTCTGCAAATCTGACAGCGGACATCGCATCCGAGCCGTAGCTGTCCGCACCTATCATTTCGGCATATTCCTCTGTCATAACCGCTCCTCCGACCATAACTCTGCAATCGGGAACTTCGCTGCGCAGAAGCTTTATTGTTTCTTCCATAGCGGGTACGGTGGTTGTCATCAGCGCGCTGAGTCCGACAAGTCTTGCGCCGCTTGATTTGACTGTTTCAAGGATTCTTTCGGGTTCAACATCCTTACCGAGATCAATAACCTCATAGCCGTAGTTTTCAAGCAAAACCCTGACAATGTTTTTGCCGATATCATGAATATCACCCTTAACTGTAGCAATAACGATTGTCCCCTTTTTGCTTTCACCTGCGGGGATTGCGGATTTTATTGCATCAAAGGCGTCCTTTGCCGCCTGAGCGCTCATAAGAAGCTGCGGCAGATAAACCTTCTTTTCCTCAAAGCCTTTACCTACTGTATTAAGCGCGGGAATAATCATTTCATTTATTATTTCCATGGGTAATTTAGTTTTCAAAAGCTCTGCGGCAGCAATTCCCGCCTGCTCTTTGAGACCGCTGATGATACAGCCCTCCAACCCGACAGAAGGCTTTTCTTCAGTCTTATTTTGAACAGGTGCAAAGCTTTCGGCAAAATCAATATAATCCGAACAGTTTTCGTCTTTTCCCGTCAGAGCCATAAAGCAATGCCATGCCTTCATCATTTCAGCTGAAAACGGATTGATGATTGCGCAGTCAAGACCGTTTTGCATCGCCATTGAATAAAACACCGCATTCACATCCGCTCTTGACGGAAGCCCGAAGGAAATATTGGACACTCCAAGGCTCGTCTTGATACCCATACCATGCAGAATTTTCACAGCTTCAAGAGTAACGTTTGCGCTGTTTGAGTCGCTTGAAACAGCCATAGCAAGCGGGTCAACAATAATATCGTTTTCGCCTATGCCGTATTCAGCGGCACGGGAGATTATTTTTTTCGCAATTTCAACTCTACCCTCTGCGGTTTCCGGGATTCCGCCTTCATCAAGAGTAACGGCAATCACAACGCCGCCGTATTTTTTCACAAGCGGGAAAACCGCCATCATGCTTTCCTCTTTGCCGCTGACAGAATTAATCAGCGCCTTACCGTTATAAATTCTCAGCGCTTTTTCCATGGCATCGGAGTCAACCGTGTCAATCTGTAAAGGCAAATCAATAACGCTTTGAAGAGAACGGATAACATTAACCATCATCCCGGCTTCGTCAATTTCGGGCAGACCGACATTGACATCAAGAATTGAAACACCTTTTTTGTTCTGCGCAAGACCTTCGCCGAGTATATAATTAATATCGTTTTGGCGCAAAGCCTCTTTGAAACGTTTTTTACCCGTGGGGTTAATTCTTTCGCCGATGATAACAGGTGCCTTGCCGATTTCAACAGCGTGTGTATATGAAGAAACAACCGTCAAATCTTTTTTCGTCGGCAGAGCAAACGACAAATTATTTGTTTTTTCAACTGTTTTTCGGATATGCTCGGGAGTTGTGCCGCAGCAGCCGCCGACTATCGTTGCGCCCGATTTAACGATTTCGCACATGATGTCAGAGAATTCTTCGGCATCTATATCAAAAACGGTTTTTCCGTTTTCGCTTTTCGGTAAGCCGGCATTTGGATTCACTATAATAGGAACACTTGCGTATTCCGCAAACAGCGGAACAATATCTTTCATCTGTTTGGGGCCAAGCGAACAGTTCATGCCTATTGCATCAACGCCCAAGCCTTCAAGCATCGCTATCATCGCCGCGGGATCGGCGCCCGTCATAAGCTTCTTGCTTTCATCGTAAACGCATGTCACAAAAACAGGCAAATCACAGCTTTCCTTGGCCGCAAGCACTGCCGCCTTGGCTTCATAGCTGTCATTCATTGTTTCGATGAGAATAAGGTCCGCACCCGCTTTTGCACCGATTCTGATGCTGTCCGAAAAGATTTCAACAGCCTTTTCAAACGGCAAATCACCAAGTGGCTCCAACATCTTGCCGAGAGGACCTATATCAAGAGCAACACAAGCCTCATAGCCCTCGCAGGCTTTCCTTGCGTTGGCAATTGCAGCATTTATTATCTCTTCAAGGTTATCAAATTTGAGCTTGTTTGCGCCGAAGGTGCAGGAAGTAATAATCTGCGCACCCGCTTCAAGATATTGGCGGTGCATTTCAACTATCTTATCGGGATGTGTGAGATTCCATTCTTCGGGATACTCCCCCGCTTTAAGTCCCCATGATTGAAGCAGTGTGCCTGCGCCGCCGTCACAATAAGTTATTCCGTTTTTGACTTTTTCAAGGATGTTCATTTTTTACCTTCTATCTGTACGGGCAGTCCGATTTTCTGCAGACCATGCAGCCCGGACCCGTGCATTTATTTTTATCATTTCCTATGCCTATTATTGCCGTGACCGACTTAACAGGGGTCATCATCATGCTGTCGGTAAGAGTCAGCCCGATATTTTTCTTTGTGTCAAGAAAATCAACTATCTTTTTCTGGCAGTCAATCGGCAAATCGCCGTAGCCCGGGCTGAAACGCGGGCGAAGAAATACACAGTTTTCAATTGACGAATTGATTTTATCGCAAAAAGCTTCAATTGCCGCTGAGCCGACACAGTCCGTCACGATTCCTTTGATAGGAGATATCAACGCGTTGCGCTCAATAAGTCTCTGCGCATCAAAGCCCGTTGTTGCAGCAAGAATATAGGCATGGCTACATCCGTCAAGGTTTTTACGAAGAGAATTGCTGCATGCTTTCATAAAACCAACATCAATGTCTTCACATATCGTAACAGGCACTTTCGTAAGGCACGCCATATAGCACGCAGCCTTTTGAAACTCCGCTATGCACTCATCTATCATTTTTTTATCAACATTATTTGCCGAATAATAGCCGAGATAAACGGCAACCTCTTTCGGGTCAATTTTTATCTCGGCTGCAGCTGATTTTATGATTTCAATCATCCGATTATACCTTCAAGATTCGCTTGAATTTTTGCCGCAACGTCAGGCTTATTCATCGAATAAACATGAACAGCCTTGATACCGTTTGAATAAAGGTCAACAATCTGCTCTGTTGCGTAGGCGATGCCCGCCTGCTTGAGAGCGTTCAAATCGTTGCCGAAATGGTCAACCATGCGGATGAATTTACGCGGCAAAACCGTTCCCGAAAGAGCGCAGATACGCTTAATCTGTACGGGATTAGTGACAGGCATAATGCCCGGAATAACAGGCACGGTGATTCCCGCTTCTCTTATTCTGTAAAGAAAGCTGTAAAGAATGCTGTTATCAAAAAACATCTGCGTTGTGAGGAATTCGCAGCCTGCATCAACTTTTTTCTTCAGATTAATTATATCCTTTTTCTGGCTGTCTGCTTCGGGATGACGCTCGGGATAGCATGCACCGCCTATACAAAAGCCTCCGAAATTTTTTATTTCTTCAACAAGGTCGCTTGCATGCGTGAAATCAAGACTATTTTCCGTCATTCCGTCAGGCAAATCGCCTCTGAGAGCGAGTATGTTTTCAATGCCCTTTTCTTTCATCTCAGCAAGTCTGTTTTTAATAACATCCTTGCCTGAGCAAACACAAGTCAGGTGAGCAATGGGTGTGACGCCTGTTTTCAAAATGCTCTCGGCTATATCGATTGTATATGAACCTGTTGTTCCGCCTGCGCCGTATGTAACGCTCATGAAATCGGGCTTAAGCTTTGCGATTTCAAGCGCAGAGCCCTTTATGCTTTCATATGTCTCGCTCGTTTTAGGCGGAAAAACCTCAAATGAAAGAGACGCTTTTTTACTGCTGAGAATTTCCGAAATTTTCATGTAATCACCTTATTTTTTTCTAAATATCAAAAGCTTGCTGAAAACATAGTTCATAATTATAACAACAACGCCCACTATGATTTTTGCAACGAAATCGTTCCATGAAAGGAGCGACACCATAACAAACATCATAAGTGTTTCAACGGCAAACGAAAAAATTCTTGCGCCCACAAAGCCGGCAAACTCCTTGCCCGCAACAGAGGGCTTCCAGCTCTTTGATTCAAACACCCAGAGCTTGTTGGTGACAAAGGCAAAAACAACACCCGCTACCCACGCGATAAAATTGGCGTCAAGATAATCACTGCCGCCGCTGAAAACCTGAATAAGCTTTGAATCCGCGGGAATTATTGCATTGAAAATTCCGTTCCAACCGATTGAAATAAAAAGCTGCTTAAATAAATAGAATGTTAAAAGGTTAACCGCTGTTGTGAGAACTCCGAAAAATATATATGTTATGATTTCGCGGGTAATCAATCGGTCCACCAGCTTACCTAAAAAGCTTTCTTTCTTAAAAATTTTAAAAAGCAATTCTCTGATTTTTTCTATCATTTCTAACTCCGTAACATAAAAATTTGCCGCAATTACAAAAAACATTTTAAAACAAAACAATAATAAAGTCAATAAACGCTTGCATTTTTAATAGGTTATGATAAAATAATATGAGGTGAATTTATGGAAAAAGCTGCGCAGGCAAAAAAAAGAATACATTTTCTGGATGAACTGAGAGGTTTCGCCGTTTTGTGCATGATATTTTACCATGCATTTTATATCATCGGTTCGTTTTTCGGCGCAGAATGGGCAAATAATTTTTTTGAGTTTTTCACACCTGTTCAGCCGTTTTTTGCAGGGATTTTCATTTTCCTTTGCGGAAGCTCCTGCTCGCTGTCAAAAAGCAATATAAGACGCGGAACAATCCTGCTTGCCGTTGCCCTTGGCATGACCCTTGTAACAGCCGTTATCATGCCGAAGGTTGGATTTGTTGACTGTGAAATATATTTCGGCATTCTGCATTTTCTTTCGGTTTCGATAATCATTTATGCTTTTCTTTCAAAAAGCGTTGCAAAGCTTTCGCCTTTTGCAGGCATTCTTATCTGTGCGGTTTTATATGCCTTCACAAGCGGCATCGGAAGCGGCAGGCTTGAATACGGCGAACTTTTAACATTGAATATACCCGACAGCCTTTATCAGACAAACCTTCTTATGCCTTTAGGCATTTATTCCGTTACTTTTTATTCGGCGGATTATTTTCCGCTTTTGCCGAATATTTTCATCTTTTTTGCCGGCGTTTTTTCCGGCATGCATTTTGCAAAAGCCGGATATCCGGAGCAATTTTATAAACAGAGAATTCCTTTGTTTAGCTTTCTCGGGAAAAAAGCACTTATTATTTACGTTATCCACATGCCGGTTATCTATGCAATAGCATACAGCATTGAATTTATAATTAAAAACTGATTTATAGATAGGAGAATTATTATGAGTGAAGCATGCAGCGGAAACTGCGCAAGCTGCGCAAGCAACTGCGATTCAAGAAAAGAAGCGCAGGATATGAGAATACCCTGCGGACCTTTCAGCAACATCAAAAAAGTTATCGGCGTTGTCAGCGGCAAAGGCGGTGTCGGCAAGTCGCTTGTTACTTCGATGCTTGCATCCGCAATGCAGGCAAGAGGAAACGCCTGCGCTGTGCTTGATGCGGATATCACAGGCCCCTCAATTCCGAAATCCTTCGGCATCAAAGAAAGAGCGAAGGCTGACGAAAGCGGTCTGCTCCCCGAAGAAAGCAAAACAGGCATCAAAATCATGTCAATCAACCTTCTTCTTGAAAACGAGGAATCTCCCGTAGTTTGGAGAGGTCCCGTTATTTCGGGAGTTATCCAGCAGTTCTGGAAGGATGTTGCCTGGGGCGATGTTGACTATATGTTTGTGGACATGCCTCCCGGAACAGGCGATGTTTCGCTGACCGTTTTCCAGAATCTTCCCGTTGACGGTATTATCATCGTCACCACACCGCAGGATCTTGTAACGATGATTGTTAAAAAAGCCTTCAACATGGCAAAGCTCATGAATATCCCCGTGCTCGGTCTTGTTGAAAATATGAGTTATTTTATATGCCCCGACTGCGGCAAGGAATATAAAATTTTCGGCGAAAGCAAGATTGACGAAATTGCGGCAGAGCTTGGCGTGCCAGTGCTTGCAAAGCTCCCCATTGACCCCAAAACGGCAAATCTTGTTGACAAGGGCGCAATTGAGCTTGCAGATGACAAATATGTTGCCGATGCCGTTGACTTTATTTCAAAATTAGACTAAAATAGCAGATATAAAAACTTTCAGGAGTTGAAAAAAATGCTTGATATCAAATTTTTAAGAGAAAATCCCGATATCGTTAAGGAAAATATAAAGAAAAAGTTTCAGGATAATAAGCTTCCTCTTGTTGACGAGGTAATTGAGCTTGATTCAAAATCAAGAGCAGTCAAGACCGAAGCAGACAGCCTTCGTGCAAACCGTAACAAGGTTTCAAAAGAAATCGGTATGCTTATGGCTCAGGGCAAGAAAGAAGAAGCTATGGCAGCGAAGTCAAAAGTTACCGAATTTTCCGAAAGACTTGCAGAATGCGAAAAGCTTGAGACTGAGTATTCCGAGCAGGTTACAAAGATCATGATGGTCATCCCCAACATCATCGATCCCAGCGTGCCTATCGGTAAAGACGACAGCGAAAATGTTGAGGTTACAAAATACGGCGAGCCCGTTACTCCCGATTTTGAAATTCCTTATCATACAGATATTATGGAGCGTTTCAACGGCATTGACCTTGATGCAGCAAGAAACGTTGCAGGCAACGGCTTCTATTATCTTCAGGGCGATATCGCAAGACTTCACTCCGCCTGCATTTCATACGCAAGAGATTTCATGATTGACAGAGGCTTCACCTATTGCGTTCCTCCCTTCATGATCAGAAGCAATGTTGTAACAGGCGTTATGAGCTTTGCCGAAATGGACGCCATGATGTATAAAATCGAAGGAGAAGACCTCTATCTCATCGGCACAAGCGAACATTCAATGATTGGTAAATATATCGACACTATCGTTAACGAAGACACTCTTCCCCACACTCTTACCAGCTATTCACCCTGCTTCCGCAAAGAAAAGGGTGCTCACGGCATCGAGGAGAGAGGCGTTTACAGAATTCACCAGTTCGAAAAGCAGGAGATGATTGTTGTCTGCAAGCCCGAGGACAGCATGATGTGGTTTGAAAAGCTCTGGCAGAATACCGTTGACCTTTTCCGCTCACTCGATATTCCCGTCAGAACTCTCGAATGCTGCTCAGGCGACCTCGCTGACCTCAAGGTTAAGTCATTCGACGTTGAAGCATGGTCACCCAGACAGCAGAAATATTTTGAGGTTGGCTCATGCTCAAATCTCGGCGATGCTCAGGCACGCAGGCTCAAAATCAGAGTTAACGGCAAAGACGGCAAATATTTTGCACACACTCTTAACAACACCGTTGTTGCTCCCCCCAGAATGCTTATTGCATTCCTTGAGAACAATCTCAACGAAGACGGCAGCGTAAACGTTCCCGTTGCGCTCCGCCCCTACATGGGCGGCAAAGAAAAGCTTGTTCCCGTAAAATAAGCAAAAAAATCATCCGTATTCCTTCTATTCGAGGGAATACGGATTTTTTATTATTTGATTTCTGCAATCCAAGAAAACTCGAAGGTTTCGCCTTCGCCCAGACGCTGAATTCCGCGTTTTTCGGAAATATCTTTTTTAACCTCTCTGCCGTCATTGACACCGTACCACGGCTCAATGCAAACATACGGCGCACCCGGCTTTGCCCAGATGCCGAGGAACGGACATTTGCCGAAGGTGAATTCGATTTCATTTTCACCCTTTATAGTAAGCTTTTCGGATTTTATATCGGAAAGAATAAGTGCATCAGGTTCAAAAACTTCTTTGGTGATAACAAAGCTCTTATCGTTTTCCATGAATGTAAATTTCTCGGGAATGATAAGATTTTCTTTATCAATTCTCTCTGTCTCAAGGGTTTCGGGCTGCTCAAACTCAATAACATCGCCAACATTGCAGTTGAAAGCGGGATGAGCGCCGACTGAAAAATACATCTCACCCTTTGTTTTGTTAACAACGGTCATTGTGTTAACAAGAGCCTTATCTTTAAGCTCAAAGGAAACAAGATATTCAAAATCAAAAGGATAACTTTTGAGCGTATTCTCATCGCTTTCAAGGCTGAAAACCGCCTTTGCACTCTCGCACTCCTTAACCTTAAAAAGAAGCTTTCTTGCAAGCCCGTGCTTAGGCATTGTGTATTCGACACCGTTATAAAAGTATTTATCATTTATAAGCTGACCGATAATCGGAAAAAGCACGGGTGCCTGACCGTACCAAACATCGGGATTACCCTGCCAGATATACTCTGTGCCGTTTTCTTTGGCTTTAAGCGAATGGAGCTGAGCACCCATATCATCGACTTCACAGGTCAGAAATTCGTTTTCAATTTTATAATACATAATTTTTCACCCTTACTTAACGCCCATTCTCTTTTTTCTCAAAATGACTGTTGCTGCAGCACTCATAACGAAAATGAAAACAAACACAAGAGACGCCGAACTCTCGCTGCCGGTAAAGGGAAGCTCGAATTTATCTTCATCTTCTGCAGTATCCTTATTCACATCAGTTTTGCTTTCTTCCTCAGGTGCAGTTGTTACTTCTTCGCTGTCTGAGGGTTGCTCTTCAGAATCGTCTGAGCCAAAATTCAGCAAGCCACCAAGCAAATCCATAATACCGCCCGAACTCTGCGAACCGCCGGAGCTTTCAGTGCCCTGTGAAGGCTGCGAATCCTGTTCGCTTTCGGAATCAGCTTTGCCGTCACCGCCGCCATTTCCGCCCGGAATCTGTGAGGGTGAGTCTGAAGGAGTATCTTCCTCAATTGCAGCCTTTTTATATTCATTTACAAACTTTACAGAATCTGCTTTTTCTCCGTTTTTCTCAATAACGGTATCAACAACAAACTCGTTGGTAGATTCATCGATAGTGACGATATATGTCAACATGTATTCGCTGTCATCATAGGTATAGCCGTCGCTGAACTGATGCTGAGTAATGCTGAATTTATAGGTGCCTTCCTCTGAAAACTCGGCAGAACCGAAATCAATCGCACCGCCGGTCTTAACGTTAACAACCTCGTCAAAACCCGTGTATGCATCCTTATTATTGCTTTCATCAGCTTTGACATAGAAAACGAAATCACCTTCATTGATATCCTCGTTGGTCTTGTCACCGATAAGGTCTGCCCTGCCGTTAAGCTTAACGGTCACAGGGTCAGGCATTGTGTAAGTATTATCAATCTTAACCTTTTCGCCGCTTGAATAAGCTACATCCGCCTTAAGCTCGTTTGTTGTTTCGTCAAGAGTTATAACAACTTTAACGGTAACATCACCCGTTATATCTGTATAGCCCGCGGGCGGTGTGTTTTCTGAAATAACAAACTCATATTCGCCGACTTCTGAAAAGCTCCATGTACCGAAATCAAGTGCGCCGCCTGCTGCAGCTTCTGCTTTTGCGGGTACACCGCTGACGGTTTCGTCAATATCGCCGCTGACGGTATATGAGAAGAAGCCTTCTGTGATATCATTGTTTGTTTTTCCGCCACCTGTAAGCGTTGTGACACCCGGAACATCTATTTCAACAGGCTCGGGAGTTTCATATCTGTTAAGGAACTCAATTTCATTCGCAGGGTCGCCATCCTTGGTGAGAACGGTCTTTGTGATTTTGAATTCGTTCGCCGAATCATCGGGTTCAACGGTATAAATCAGAGCATACTCACTGCCGTCATAGGTATAACCTGCGGCATCGCCCTTATCCTCGGTGATTGTAAATGAATACGTGCCGGGCTTGATAAACTTGATTTCGCCCAAATCAAAGGTGCCGTCAGGCTTGACATCTGCGGTTTTGTCACCAGGAATCTCATAACCGCTTGAATCATTGCCTGCATCGGGCTTGATTGTTACAGCAAACTGACCGTCTTTAACAGGCTTGTCGTTTTCGCCTTCTTTCAGCTCAACTTTGCCTGAAACGGAATCTGAATAGGTCGAAGCGAAAAGCTCGTTTTCAATCTCAAAATCAGACTGCTCAGAGCCGTCAATATAAGTCTTACCATAAGCAATATCAACCTTATAGGTCTTTCCGCTGTTTATATGACCCGAAGGTGTTTTTGTTTCTGCAAGCACATATTCATGACCGGATGGAACCGAATCAAAAGAAATCTTGCCGTTTGAATCGGAATTATCTGTTTTGTCCTCAATTGAAATATCGCCGCCGCAAACCGCACATGATTCTGCATGAGAAAGCCTGAATTGCGCATTGCTCAGCTTGTCACCGCCGTTATTCACCTTTGTGAATTCAAACGAACCGAAATATCCTTCAACCGCGGGAATCGGGAAATTGAGCTTTTTCGCAGCATCGCTGTCATCCATATCAATAGTTTTATATTCCAAAACCGTTGTTCCGTTGGTATTATACTTCTTTTCTGCAACAAAATCCGATGCCTCGTTTGTGAGACGGACTTTGTATTTGAGACTGAAAGTGCGGTAAGTAATATTATCGTTGTCTTTTTCTGTATAACCCGAGCTGTCAATATCCCAGCTGATTGCCGGGCCGTAAGAAGCAGTATTCTCTGCACTTAAAGCGTAGCTGCCCTTGAGAGCCTTGTCTGTTAAGTTACCGTTCTTATTATAGAATCCCAAAAACTCAACGTTTTCACCCATCGGATCCGTAACATCCATTGGTTCTGCCGTGGCAATAAGAGTCAGAACGGTTGTGAACGCTGTTTCAAGCTGAGTCTCTGTATCTCCCCTTGAAAAAGCATTTGTAACACCGGCGTTAGTAAGATCAGGGCCGCCGCCGATTTTCTTGCCGAGCCAATTTACATAAGCTGTTGAGTCGGTTGCCGAGCCAACCTCGTAGCTTTCGCTTGTGCGCTCAACAATCGGAGTTGAAACATCGATATATTTCTGAATTGTCTGGCTTTCATTGCTGATATCAATGCCGATGCTGTAAATATCGATGCCGCTGTTTTTAATCCTTGTTGCAAGTTCTCTGGCTTTTATGGCAGCCGTGTCGCTATAGCTTGTGCCGTTGCAGGGAAGCTTTCTGACAAAATCATAAAAAAGGCCGTCCGCCGGAGCTGAAGGAACACCCGAAGGAGGATTTTTATATGTTCTGTAAACGTCATATCCCTTTATTTCGGTTGTTGAATCTCTTCCGCTCTCAATATAAGTTGTCGGAAAACCGTCGGTAATCAGAATAATATATTTCTGCTTGGCATCTGAAGCCTTGAGCAAGTTCTGAGCAAGCTGGAGACCTGCTTCGATATTCGTGAACTTAACGCTGTTGCTTGAAGGCGCTGTAATATCGTCAATTTTCGAAGTAAAAGAGCTGAGATTTTCATCTGCATTTGCCAATTCAAAAACTACGGACGCGTTTGAATTAAACGTTACCATACCGATTCGGCTGTCGTCATTGATGCCAACCGTTTCGCTGTATTGCTTCAAAAATGCCTTTGCCGCATTTCTCGCCTTGCCGATTCTGTTGTTAGTGTTCATGGTGTTTGAAATATCCATAACCATAACAACATCTGTTGCCGGAAGCTTCTTTTCAACAGTCAGAGTGATGTCAAAATAGTTTTCATCCTCTGTTGGTGAAATCACCTTGCTGATTGTAATGTCTTTTGCATCATTTGATTTGCTGCCGCCCTCGTTGAGGATTTGCTGAGCATTATCCGATGCGTTTGCACCAAACGCGGCAGAAGACATAATTAAAAGAACCAAAAGCACGCTCATCAGAACAGCAATAATTCTTTTCATCGATATCACTCCTTAATTGGAAGAATTTGCTATTGATACTTTAAATTTATAATTTTAATATTAAAAAGTCAAGTTTTTTTTGCGTTTTTGCATATTATTCATCAAATTGCCTTTTCAATGTTTTTAAATATGTCTTCTGCCCGGCTGTTATCCGATAGCTTTCAACCGCTTTCTGAATGGTTTTATTATGAGTATCCGCATCAAGTTTTTTTTGCTCCAGATAAGGAACAACCGCATCATATTGCTTTGCGAGAGCTGTTGCAAAATACCATGCAACCATCATCTTAATATAGTATTCATCCGAACGGATTTTTGAAACCATTTCAGGATATTCCGGTTTGAAGTTTTCATCAAGATAATAACACATCAGCATTTCAACGCCGAAACGAACAGTATATGTTTTGTTCGAATTAATCCAGATTCTGATTTGTTCAAGCAATTCAGACAAATGATTCTTAAAATTTTTGGGTCGCATCATGTCGCAGGTTGCCCAGTTATCAACAAACGGCAAAAAACGGTTAACGGCTTTTATACACTCGCTATAATCTTTGATTTCCTCAATCAAAAAAGCGTGAAGATTATTTTCTTCATAGTATTTATGAGGAAGAGTTTTGAGAAATTCAGCGGCATAAGCTGTGTTTTTGATTTCTTTTGCAAATTTCCGAAGCGCGGGAACGCGCACCCCGATAACCGTATCCTTAGGCACGGTCGGCATAAGACGAGAATGAAATTCGCGGTACTTTAAATCCTGCATTTCAAAAAGTCGGTTGCAGATATAATCTTCTGTCATATAATCACCCGAATTTATTATAATCCCGTCGCGCTATGATTTCAATCCGTCGGAAAATAAAATTTGCCAAGTGTGATAATAACCCCGATGCATTCAGGCAATACTGTTATTGCCACAAAATGTACCGGGGTGATTTTTTGCAATTCAACAAGGTTGAAATCTGCGGAGTAAACACATCAAAATTAAAAGTGCTGAAAGAAAGCGAAAAAATGGAGCTGCTGAGAAAAGCAAGAGCGGGTGACAAAAAGGCGCGTGATGAGCTTGTAACCGGAAATCTGCGACTTGTTCTGAGCGTTATACAGCGATTTTCCAACAGGGGTGAAAACCCAGACGATCTCTTTCAGGTCGGCTGCATCGGTCTGATAAAAGCAATAGATAATTTTGATCTGTCGCTCGACGTGCGCTTCAGCACATATGCCTGCCCGATGATTATAGGCGAAGTGAGGCGGCATTTAAGAGACAACAACCCCGTCAGGGTCAGCCGCTCCGTTCGCGACACCGCCTACCACGCGATGCAGGTCAGAGAACGACTTATAAACGAGCTTGAAAGAGACCCCAGACCCGAAGAAATTGCAAAAGAGCTGGGCATAGATAAAGAAAGCGTTGTCATTGCGCTTGATGCAATTGTTGAACCCGTTTCGCTTAATGAGCCCGTTTATTCCGACGGCGGTGATACTATTTATGTTATGGACCAAATCGGCGACACGGAAACAGATGAAAGCTGGCTTGAAGAAATACTTTTAAAGCAAGCAATAAAAGACCTTAATTCAAGAGAAAAGAAAATTCTCTATCTTCGCTTCATGCAGGGCAAAACACAAATGGAGGTTGCAACAGAAATCGGCATTTCTCAGGCACAGGTTTCAAGGCTTGAAAAAGGAGCTATCAAAAAAATCAAAGACAATAACAAGGCATAAAAAGCAGGCTGTGAGTTTTTTCGCTCACAGCCTGTGATTTCAATTGTATTTTCTTGCGATTTTGAGAGTTGTTGTTTTGGGAAATTCATCATCGCGAATTTTAACCTTACCGATGTTTTTAAACAATGGCATTTTGCGGTTAAAATCATTAACATCGCTGTTTATGCGGCTTCTTGCATCAGGATAATCCTCTTCGTTGAGGAAGAATTCCGCAACAATCTTTTTATCCTCTTCATAAACAAGAACCTCTTTAACATAATCAATTCTTGAAAGCTTGTCTTCAAGTTCTTCGGGAGAAACGTTCTTGCCGTTTGAAAGGCAGATGAGGTTCTTCTTTCTGCCGACCATGAAAAGGAAGCCGTCTTCGTCGATTCTGCCGTGGTCGCCTGTTTTGAACCACTCGCCGTCAAATGCAGCCGCTGTCGCTTCAGGGTCGTTATAATAACCCACGGTTACATTGGTACCCTTAACATATATTTCACCCACACCATCTTCATCGGGGTTGTTTATTTTGATTTCACAGCAGTCAAGAGGAACACCGACCGAGCCGAACTTTGTTGCACCGGGTCTGTTGCATGTGATTGCGGGAGAACACTCGGTCATGCCGTAGCCGTTATAAATCTCAATACCGAAATCATGCATTCCCTTTTCGTACTTCGGGTCAAGATTCGCTCCGCCGCAAACAATCATATTGAGATTTCCGCCGAGGTTATCAAGAATTGTTTTAAAAATCTTTCGGCGTCTGTCAATACCGAGCTTCATAAGCGTGTTGCTGATTTTAAGACCTTTTTTAAGAATATCCTCTCTGCCTGTCTTGCGCGCGGTTTTCCAGATGCGGTCATAAATCGTTTCAACAACAAGAGGAACACCTGAGAAATTATAAGGATGATACTTTTTGAGGTCGCCCTGAATGTTACCGATACCATCACAAAGATAGCCCCATTCGGTTAAAATATAAGATGAGAAAAGAGCACTGACCCAAGCGTATGTATGATTAAGAGGCAAAAAGCCGATGGCATGTCTGCCCGTGTGCGCACGGCAGGCAGATGAACAGTTGCTTGCAATATTCTTATGGGTAAGCATAACTCCCTTACTCTTTGCGGTTGTGCCTGAAGTGTAGGCAATGCAGGCAAGGTCATCAGGCTTGACTTCAACATCAACAAAAGAAGTATCTCCCGCCGCGAAAGCAGCTCTGCCCTCTTTGAGAAATTCCTCATAGTCTTCACTGATATTGAAATACTGCATTTCAGGCAACGCTGAATCGGCTTTGAAATTCTCAACCATTTCAACAAACTTGCCTGTGTAAACAAGAGCATCACAGTCGCAACGTATAAGCTGGTCTGCGAGGTCTTCTGCAGGAAGCTTGCAATCCATCGGAACGGTTATGTTGCCGCCGACAAGTGTCGCGTAATAAACGATCATCCATTCAAAACAGTTTTCGCCGATAATTGCAATTTTTTTCTTATCTTTTAACCCCTTGGTGCTGAAATAAGTGCCTATTGCACGGATTTCATCCCATGTCTGATTAAAGCTTCTTTCACATTCATTTTTGTTTTTGTCAAGAAAAACATACTGTCTTTTGTCGCCGCCCTTTTCGACACCCTTAACAACAATTTCTTTTATTGTTTCATATTCGGGAGAGTT
Organism: Acutalibacteraceae bacterium; assembly: GCA_045591425.1. Lineage (GTDB taxonomy): Bacteria > Bacillota > Clostridia > Oscillospirales > Acutalibacteraceae > CAG-177. The sequence continues at coordinate 15,296 of JAZNSX010000017.1, forward strand.
AAGCATCTGAATTTTCTTTTTCATGTTTGCCTCCGTTGTTATTCGACATTTATGAAGCGATTTGTATGTATTTTAACACGTTTTTTTCTTTTTTTCAACGAAAAACTATTGCTTTTTTTCAGTCAATATTGTACAATTAACTGAATTATGTTTTCCGGCAACTTCTGTTTAAATCAATTCAGGGTTCTCGGCGGATATTTTAAAGGAGATTATTGATGAGAATAATTATTGTTTGTCTTATAGCTTGGTTCATTGCTCAGTTAATTAAAGTAATAATAAATACGGTTAAATATTACAACGGCAAAAGAAAGGGTCTTGCCCGCGGCAAGGTAACCATTGAAACTCTTTTTAAGCTCGGCGGTATGCCCAGCTCTCACACTGCAACGGTTATCGCTCTTTGCGGCTGCATCGGTCTTCGCAACGGCTTTGATTCGGATATTTTCGCAGCCTGCGGTGTTTTTGCATTCATCGTTATGTTTGACGCTGTTAAAGTAAGGCTCCCGATAAGCAGACTCACAGACGCATTCAACCGCCTTCAGGCAAAGGTCTGCGGCAATGAGGTCGCAGCCGTTAAAAAGGTTGAAGGTCACACTATCCCCGAAATCATCGGCGGCTTCATTGTCGGTCTGTGCACTTCTCTTTTCATGGTCAAGTTTTCGGGGCTTTTCTAATAATTAATTTTGCCGACGGATTTTTCCGGCGGCTTTTTGTTTTAAAGGAGCATTATGAAAATTTATTCATGCAACATAACAGATATTTCCGAAGCGGAATTGCACAAAAGTTTTTTTGCAATGAGCAAAGAAAGACAAAAAAGCACGCTTCGTCTTCAAAACAAGCAAAAACAAAAAGCAAAAATTGCGGCGGACCGCCTTTGCCGCCTTGCAATCTCGGAGCATTGCGGTGTTTCTCCCGAAAGTATTATATTCACACTCAACGAAAAAGGTAAACCGTACGCTGCTGATTTAAACGTTTTTTTCAACGTCAGTCACAGCGGTGATATGGTTGTTTGCGCTGTTTCCGACAATGAAATCGGAATCGACATTGAAAAAATCCGCCCGATCAATCTGAAAGCCGCAGAAAAGTTTGCATGCAGTAATGAAATTGAATATATGGAACAAACCCAAAACGGTTTTTTTGAAATCTGGACACTCAAGGAGGCTTATTTTAAATGCATCGGAACAGGGCTTGGCAATGATATAAAAACAGTTTCTTTCGGAGTAAATAGCAATAAAATTCTCTGCTCTGCACCCGGCTTTGAGTGCGCATTTCATAGCATATGCAACGGATATATATGCTCAACATGCAAAAAAATCCGTTAGACTGCTTGTAAAGCTGAAAATTACACAAAAATCCTTGCTCATCGAACTGGGATTTCTTCGTTTTAGGCATTGTTATAAAACAAAAAACAATATATAATAAGTCATACAAAACTACAAAACTTGAGGCTTTTATGGATTATATAACATCTTTTTTTGTCGGCAAAGACTTAACCTTTATAGTTTCTCAAATTATCGGCTTTATCGCCGCCGCGCTGTTGCTCCTCTCCTTTCAGCAACGCACCCACAGACGAATTGTTGCCATGCAGTTTTGCTCAGGTGTGCTTTTTGCAACACAGTATTTTCTGCTCGGTGCATATGAAGGCATGGTCGGCAACATTGTCGGCTTCACAAGAAGCATTGTCTATTGCTTCCGAGGCAAATCAAAATTTTCAGACAGCATTGCCTGCCCGATAGTTTTTGCTATTCTTGCGGGAGCAGGCGGAGCGCTGACATATGAATCTCCCGTTTCCCTTCTGCCAATGGCAGCAATGATAATTTCATCCTTTGTCATGTGGAATCCGCGCACTCAGCAACTCAGAGCGCTGACCTTCCCCACCTCATTTATGTGGCTGATTTATAACATTATCTGCGGCTCTGTCGCGGGCACAGCAACGGAAATCCTCTGTGAAATATCTATTATAATCGGACTATTAAGATTCAGAAAGAAGAAAGAATAAGCAAAAGGCTGTCTCAATGTTGAGACAGCCTATGTTTTTTTATAATGCTATTGCACCGTGAGAAACCGGTTTTGTAACGAATACGTTAGGACAAATCTTTTCTATCTCCTCGGCGCATTTTTCGGCGTTTTCTTTGTTTTCAAACAGGGCAAAAACAGTCGGTCCGCTGCCACTCATCTGGCATAGAGAGCAGCCGTGCTTGCGCATGATGCGCTTGAATTCAACTCTGTCTGCAACCTCGATAACCTGTTCAAAAACATTGCCAGCATATTTACAGATGCCCTCAAAATCGCCTTTTTCACATGCATCAAGCATTCTCATGCTGTCGGGTTGGTAAAGATAAGTGTTATCCGCGGCAGCATAAGCTTCGGCAGTTGAAACCCCCGCTTCAGGCTTTGCGAGAACAACGAAACAATCCTTCAACGGCTCAAGCGCAGACAAAACTCCGCCTGTGTTCTGGGAAAGGCAGGTACCTCCGACAATACAGAACGGAACATCACTGCCAACGGAAAGACCGATTTTGCAAAGCTCGCTTTGGCTGAGGCTTGTTTCATAAAGCTCATTCAAGCCGACTATTACCGCCGCTGCATCCGCACTGCCGCCAGCAAGACCTGCTGCAAAAGGAATCCGTTTTTCAATTCCTATTTTTATTTTCGGCTCTATTCCGGTTTTGCCGAAAAATGCAGCAGCCGCTTTGTATGCAATATTTTTTTCATCGCACGGCAGTCTGCTGTCTGAGCAACTGAGTAAAATCCCGTCGGTTTCCGCTTCTTCAAGAGTGACCTTGTCTGAAAGTCCTACAGACTGCATAATCATGAACAAGCTGTGATATCCGTTATCAAGCTTACCTATGATATCAAGAAAAAGATTGATTTTCGCAGGGGCATCAACAGTAATTTTCATATTCTCGCTCCTCTCTTTTATTATTCAATCGGAATCAAAGTCGGCGTTCTGTTCTGATAAACAGCAACCTTATCAAAGCCGCATTTAAGAGCAAGCTCATAGCCTTTGTCTATTCCCGCTCCGAGATGCTCGGCATAATGCGCATCCGAGCCTATTGTTATCAGCCTGCCGCCAAGCTCCTTATATCTTCTAATAATTCCTTCATCGGGAGAAGTAACTCCGATAGGCTGCCTGAGACCTGCCGTGTTGATTTCAAGCGCTTTTTCATTTTTAACAAGCGTGATAAGAATTTCATCGATTATTTCGGAAAACTCTGACATATCAACGGGCTTTTTATATTTGCCGACTATGTAACGTAAAGGATAAGTCAAATGAGCAAGGGTATCAAACTTTGCCCACTGCGCAAGCTTGAGCTCCCACTCAAAATACTGCTCAAGAAGCGCCATATAATCAATGCTTTCATCATCAAAATTCATGTAATAGAAATCTTCGATTTCGGGCAGATTATGTATGGCTCCAATAACAAAATCATAATTCATCGTTTCAAGAAGCTTTTCGGAAACCCGTTTATCATAAACCGCCTGACCAAGCTCAGCACCGACACAAACAAGCAGCTTGCCGTTAAATGCAGAACGCGCCTTGGCAACCTCAAAAAACGACTGAATTGCCGTTCTGTCAAAGCTTCCCTTATAAAAAGCATCCATTTCAAGATGGTCTGTGAATGCAACAGCCCGCAAGCCCTTCATATATGCTGTTTCGCAAAGAAACATTGTTGAATGATGACCGTCAAATGAATTGTCGGTATGAGTATGCAAATCAACCAAGTTTTTAAATGCCATTTATAAAACTCCTTTTTTGCGGAATCATTTATTATAATAGCATATATTTCAAAAATGTAACAGTCAAAAACAAAAAAATATTGTTAATATGCGCGAAATATGATAAAATATTAAAAAACGAGGAGGCTGGTTGCATGAAAGTAATCGTTACTGGCTCAAAAGGTCAGCTCGGAACAGATGTTATTTCCGAATTACAAAAAAACAACATAGAGTACATCGAAGCCGATTTGCCCGAGATTGACATAACAGATGCAGACGCGGTTGAAAAGCTGATTTCAGAAAGCAATGCCGATGCGGTTATTCACTGCGCCGCTTTCACAAATGTTGACCTTGCGGAAAGCGAACGTGAAACATGCAAAAAAATCAATTACAACGGAACGCTTAATATCGCACGCGCTTGTGCAAATCGCGGCATAAAGCTGCTTTATCTGAGCACCGACTATGTTTTCGGCGGAGACGGTGAAACACCCTTTGAAGCCGACAGTCCAACTGCCCCCTGCAATTATTACGGCGAAACAAAGCTTGACGGAGAAAAAGCTGTTGCCGGAATTTGCCCAAAGCATTTCATCGTGCGCATTTCATGGGTATTCGGCAAAAACGGCAATAACTTTGTAAAAACAATGCTCAGACTTGCAGAAACAAGGGATGAAATAACCGTTGTCAACGACCAGACCGGATCGCCGACTTATACAAAGGACCTTTCAGAGCTTCTCTGCCAAATGATAAAAACCGAAAAATACGGCACATATCATGCAACCAACGAGGGCTTTTGCAGCTGGGCCGAATTTGCTTCAAAAATCATGGAGCTTTCGGGCGCGGAAACAAAGATAATTCCAATCCCCAGCAGCGAATATAAATCTGTTGCCGCAAGACCGTCAAACTCCCGTCTTTCAAAAAAATCACTTGACGAAAACGGCTTTTTTCGCCTTCCCGAATGGCAAAACGCCTTGGAAAGATGCCTGAAAGAATTAAAAACAAATTAAGTCCTGTTTGTTAAATATATTCCCGAAACAGTTATTTTTCTTTTTCAGACTTGTAATAGAACATGTTTCGTATTATAATTGTTTAGATATTATTAAATGGAGCGTCTTTTAATGGATAACGAGAACAAAAAAGTTAATAGTTCAAAATCCGGCGAGAGCCGCCCCGGTGCTTTTGATGAAATTATGGACGGCTTTTATGATTTGACCAGCCTTTATTCCGAGCCGCCAAGAAAGATAGCGCCGAAAAACCGCGAAGAAGAGCTTCGCATGAAGGATGAAATGCGCCGTAAGCTTGAAATGCAGGCAATCAAGGAGGATATTGAGCGAAGATATTCACTGCAGCTTGAAAATGCTCAAAGCAATTCGGAGCCTGTCAAGACCGAGAAAGCAAGGGTTTCTTCCATCAGTGCTCACATTCTCCCCGAAATTGATGAGCATGAAACCGTTCGCGAAGAGCTTGACCGAATAGACAGAATTATCAACAATGAAGATGTTGAGGAAATTTCGGAGAATAAAAGACAAGAAGAAGTTTCCGCAGAAGAGTCCGAAACAATCGGCAAAGAAGCCGATTATTCAAACGAAGGCTTCATTTATTCTCTGTTTTATAATTTTGGTGACTGTATTTATCGTTTTCTTTCCATCGTTTTCGGCTTTATATTTAAACTAATAAAAGCTCCGTTTGTACGTATATACCGTGCATTTTCAAGTGCCACCGAAAGCACAAAGCAAAAGGCCAAAAAAAGGTTCAGGGCAACACTGAAAGAAATCGTTCATTTCAGGCAAGAAATCAAACATGCTCTCAAATTCATAAAACGTGCAATCAAAAAGCCCAAATCATTACCCACTATAATTGCCCATTATTTTAAAAAAGCTTTTTCACGTCATAACAACCTGCTCAAAACGGCAGTTAACATCCTGCTCCCAATAGGCGCGTTGGCAATTTTTATTCTAACCGTTAATTATTGGAACGGCGTGACCTATGCTCTTGAGGTTATTTACAACAATCAAAGCATAGGATACATAAGCGACGAATCTGTTTTTATTGAAGCGAGAGACCTTGTTAAAGACCGTCTCAGCTCAGGCGCATATGCTTCGGAGACAGTTGAAGCAACCGTTGCTGCCTCCCCTGCCGGTGATTTCAATGCCGAATACTCACTCACTCTAGTTTCTTTAGATGAACTGAATGATGCACAGACCATCTCTGACAAAATGATTGAAAACTCCGTTGACAACCTCACTCACGCCTGCGGAGTATATATTGACGGCAAGTTTATCTGTGCCGTTAAAAATGAAGCAGATGCCAAAACTGTTTTCAACAACATTCTGGCACCCTATGAGACAGAGGCGGACCGTCAGGGCTATGTTGTAAGCTTTGCGGAAACAATCGACTATGTTCAAGGGCTCTACCGCGATGACGCAAGCGTTATGTGGGATGCATCAAGACTCTCCTTGGCACTTAACGGTGAAAATCCGGATGCCGAAAAGCTTATCAGCATCAAAAAAATAGTAACTTCTTCAAGCATTCGCGACATTAAGTTTGAAACCGTTACAAAACGCGATGCAACAAAATACAGCGGCTACAGACGTGTTTCTCAAGAAGGTGTCAACGGCAGTGAAAGAGTCATCAAAACCCAGATTTATGTTGACGGAGTGCTTCAAAATACGGATTATTCATACGAAACAATCAAAGAACCTGTTGATGAAATAGTTACCGTCGGCACAAAAACCTCTTATAACGGTGTTTATATCGGCTCAGCATCCGACAAGGGCTTCCTCTGGCCCGCGCCGAGCTGCCACTATGTCAGCTCAGCATACGGCTGGCGAAGCAGAGGCTGGCACAAAGGCATTGACCTTGTTAAATCCGGCGGCGGTGCTTTGGGAACACCCGTCATCGCCTCAAAGAGCGGCAGAGTTGAGGTTGTTCAGCGAAGCAATTCGGGCTACGGATACATGGTTCTTATCAATCACGGCGACGGTTATAAAACCAGATATGCCCACATGGTCAAGGGCTCTATAACGGTTTCCGTCGGCGACTATGTTGATGCGGGGCAGACCATCGGAAAGGTCGGTTCAACCGGCAACTCAACAGGTCCTCACCTTCATTTTGAGGTTATATATAACGGTGAGACCTATAACCCCGCAAATTATATATATTAATTTTGATTTTCTCCCTGACTTCGGTCGGGGAGATTTTTTGTATTATAAAAATTTTTAAGTGCATAATACTATTGCCACAAATCATAAACGGAGGAAAAATATGACAAAAAAAATATTGACAGCTATCCTTTCCGCATCACTTGTATTCTGTATTTTTGCAGGTTGTAACGGAAATCAAAACAGTATCAACAACTCCGGCGCAGGGGGCATGAATGAAAGCATCAAAGAAATCCGATATCTTAACTTCAAGCCCGAAGTAGCAGAAATTTATGACGAAATTGCGCAGGCATATGAAGCAGAAACCGGTATAAGACTTATCGTTGAAACCGCAGCTTCGGGAACGTATGAATCAACGCTGACAGCAAGAATGGCAACCGATGATGCACCCACGCTTTTTCAAATCAACGGACCAATCGGCTACACCTCATGGTCAGAATACTGTTCCGACCTTAAGTACACCGAAATATATAAGCACCTTAAGGACAAATCTCTCGCGGTAACAGCAAACGGCAATGTTTACGGCATTCCGTATGTCGTTGAAGGCTACGGAATCATATATAATGAAAAAATTCTTGATGCCTATTTTGCTCTGCCGGAAAAATCAACTCAATATGCTTCTGCAGATGAAATCACAAGCTTTGCGGCTCTTAAGGCAGTTGTTGAAGACATGCAAAAGCTTAAGGACAAGCTCGGAATTGAAGGCGTTTTTGCCGCAACATCTCTTAAAACCGGCGAAGACTGGCGTTGGCAAACACACCTTATGAACATTCCTCTATCACTTGAATTTCAAAACAAGGGCATTGACCTTACGAGTGAAGAATATAAAACAATCGATTTCATTTATTCGGATAATTTCAAAAATATTTTTGACCTCTATATCAACAATTCAACAACCGACAAAAAACAGCTCGGCACTCTTGATGTAACTTCTTCCATGGCGGAATTCGCTCTCGGTAAATGCGCCATGGTTCAAAACGGCAACTGGGGCGCATCGCAGATTCTCGGCGTTTCGGGCAATACTGTCTCGGCGGAGGATATCAAATTCATGCCGATTTACACCGGCATTGAAGGCGAAGAAAACATCGGCATCAGCATCGGCACCGAGAATTTCATCTGCATCAACGCAGAAGCAAGCGAAGCCGAACAGAAAGCAGCGGCCGACTTCCTATGGTGGCTTTTCAGCTCAGAAAAAGGCAAAAAATTTGTTACGGACAGACTCGGATTCATCTCTCCGTTTGATACCTTTGATGAATCGGAAACACCTGACGACCCTCTCGCAAGAGAGGTTACGCGCTGGATGCACATGGACAATATATCCAATATTCCATGGAACTTCACCGTTTTTCCAAGCCAGCACTATAAAGATAATCTCGGCTCAGCGCTTCTCAAATATGCTCAGGGAACAATAAGCTGGGATGAAGTTAAAAAGCTTGCGGTTGAAGAATGGAAGAGTGAATTCGGGGCATAATCTGTTTAGCAGGGGTCGGTGACCGCATCGGCTCCTGCGAGCATATAGTAACCAATATGGATTTACTTAATCTGCGGAGTTGATAAAATGCAGAAAGCATTAAAAAAGTATTTTCCCTTATTTGCCCTGCCTACCCTCGCTGCCTTTGCGGTTTCGTTTGCATTACCGTTTATCATGGGCATATATCTTTCATTCACCGAATTTAAGGTTGTTAACAGCGGCGAATGGGTCGGGCTTTCAAACTACATTAAAATTTTCACAGACGACGAAACATTTTTGTATTCACTTTGGCTGACGGTCAAATTCACCGTTGTTTCGGTTATAACCATCAATGTCATAGCCTTTGCCGTTGCGCTTTTGCTGACCAAAGGTCTTAAAGGCACTAATCTTTTCAGAACCGTTTTCTTTATGCCGAATCTTATCGGCGGAATCGTGCTCGGTCACATCTGGAGCCTGATAATAAACGGCGTTCTCGGTTTTTTCGGCGTTGACATCACCTACAACCCCGACTACGGTTTCTGGGGATTGGTTGTTCTGATGAATTGGCAGATGATAGGCTATATGATGATTATTTATATTGCCGGCATTCAGAATATCCCCGATTCACTCAGCGAAGCCGCAGCTATCGACGGAGCCTCGCCGCTGCAAACGCTTTTTCATGTCACAATACCGATGGTTATGCCGTCTGTCACAATCTGCACATTTCTGACCCTCACAAATTCCTTTAAACTTTTTGACCAGAACCTTGCGCTCAACGGCAAATCGCCCGACACGGCACTGCTTGCTCTCGATATTTATAAAACCTTTTATGACCATACGGGGCTTAAGCTTGCTCAATGGCACGGAATGGGTCAGGCAAAAGCGGTTATATTTTTTCTTCTCGTTGCGCTTATCGCATTCATCCAGCTTAGGGCAACAAGACAAAGGGAGGTTGAACACTGATGAAGCAAAAAAGCATACCCCAAAAATTGCTCATATATATTCTTCTGCTCTTGCTCGCGGCTCTTTTTCTTGCTCCCATAGCAATTATTCTTCTGAACTCGATTAAAAGCAATTTTTATATTTCAAGCACGCCTTTTTCTTTGCCCGATGCCGAAACTTATGTCGGCTTTGAAAACTTCATAAAAGGCTTCAATCAATCGGATTTCATGCGTTCATTTGCAAATTCGGCATTCATAACCGTTTTTGCGGTTGCAGGAATTGTTCTTCTGACCTCAATGACCGCCTGGTATATCGTAAGAATCAAAAACAGATTTACAAAAATCATATATTATTTTTTTGTTTTCAGCATGATTGTGCCGTTCCAGATGGTGATGTATACAATGACTTATTACGCATTTGAGCTGAATCTCAACAACCTCATCGGCATTGTTTTCATCTATCTCGGCTTCGGCGCAGGGCTTTCGGTTTTTATGTTCAGCGGATTCATAAAAAGCATACCGACCGAAATCGAAGAAGCCGCAACCATTGACGGCTGCGGACCTGTTAAAACATTTTTTCTCGTCGTCTTTCCGATTCTCAAGCCCACCGCAATAACAGTTGCTATACTCAATGCCATGTGGATATGGAACGACTATCTTCTCCCCTATCTCGTACTCGGGTCGGGCGAAAACAAAACCCTGCCTGTTGCCGTGCAGATGGCTCTCACGGGCGGCTACGGCAACAAGGATATGGGTGCGCTCATGGCAATGCTCGTGCTTGCAATTCTTCCGATAATCATTTTCTATCTTTTCTGCCAAAAATATATAATTCGCGGCGTTGTGGCGGGCGCCGTTAAGGGGTGAAACAATGGCAACAATCAGATTTAAAAATGTTGCAAAAGCCTTTGACAACGGCAAGGTGACAGTTATTCCCGACCTTTCCTTTGAAATCAAAGATAAAGAATTCATTGTGCTCGTCGGCCCGTCAGGCTGCGGAAAATCAACAACTCTCAGAATGATTGCAGGTCTTGAAGATATTTCCTCGGGGGAGCTTTTTATAGACGAAAAAAAGGTAAACGATATTCCGCCGAAAGACAGAGACATTGCGATGGTGTTTCAAAGTTATGCGCTTTATCCGCACATGACGGTGTATAAAAACATGGCATTTGCTCTGAAGCTCAAAAAAACGCCTAAAAAAGAAATCGACGAAAAAGTGATGTGGGCAGCAAAAATTCTTGAAATTGAGCCTTATCTTGACCGAAAGCCCAAAGCACTTTCAGGCGGCCAGAGGCAAAGAGTTGCCTTGGGCAGAGCAATGGTCAGAAACCCAAAGGTTTTTTTGCTTGATGAGCCCCTTTCAAATCTCGATGCCAAACTGAGAACGGAAATGAGAAGCCAGATAACAATACTACACAAAAAACTTGAAACAACCTTTGTCTATGTCACTCACGACCAAACAGAGGCAATGACCATGGCAGACAGAATAGTTGTTATGGACAAGGGCATTATTCAACAGTTTGACACGCCGCAAAAACTTTATAATGAACCCGCAAATATGTTTGTTGCAGGCTTTATCGGCTCACCGCAGATGAATTTTTTTGATGTAAAAATCGTTAAAGAATCGGGAAAACTTCGGGCTGAGTTTTCAAGCTATTATTTTGATATTCCAAAAAGCAAGTCTGCACTCCTTGAAAAACACACAGGCAAAACGGTTGTTGCCGGCATACGCCCCGAGCATATTCTTTCATCCGCTGATACAGATGCTAAAAAATGCTGTGCACTTACAGTAACAGCCGAAATTGCCGAAATGACAGGCAGCGAAACCAACATTTATTTTGAACTTTCGGGCAAAAGACACATTGCCTGCATTAAGACAGAACAAAAAATCAATGCAGGCGACACGGTTAAGCTGTTCATTGACCCCTCAACGGTTCACTTTTTCGACAAAGAAACGTCTGTAACCATATGAGAAGCAGCGGAATTTTGCTTCACATAACTTCGCTACCCTCACCGCACGGTATAGGTACTCTTGGAAAAGACGCATTTGATTTCGTCGATTTCCTTAAAGCGGCAAAACAAAAATACTGGCAAATTCTGCCTCTCAACCCGACCGGATTCGGCAATTCACCTTATCAATCATTTTCTGCCTTTGCAGGCAACCCTTTTCTGATTGACCTTGATCTGCTGCGTGAAGACGGTCTGCTGAAAAAAGATGAATATGAAAACATCGACTGGGGCAATAACCCCCGCTCGGTTGACTACGGCAAAATCTATGAACACCGTGCAAAGGTTTTGAGAAACGCCTGCTCCAGATTTGAGGCAAGAGACGATTTTTCGGAGTTCTGCGCCCAAAACGCCTTTTGGTTAGATGATTATTCGCTGTTTATGGCTCTAAAAAACTCTTTCGGCAGCAAGCCGTGGTATCAATGGCCGCTCGGACTGAAACTAAAAAACGATCAGGCGGTTGACGGCGCAAAATCCCTTCTTTCTGACGAAACGGAATACCACAGAACAGTTCAGTTTCTATTTTTTCGGCAATGGTCCAAGCTAAAAGAATATGCCAACAAAAACGGAATTCAAATCATCGGTGATTTGCCGATTTATGTTGCGCATGACAGCGCGGATGTTTGGGGCAATCCGAAACAGTTTGAGCTTGATGATGATTTTAACCCTACCAAAGTAGCCGGAGTTCCTCCCGACGGATTCAGCCGTGAAGGTCAGCTTTGGGGTAATCCTGTTTTCGATTGGGAATATATGCGCAAAGACGGCTACCGATGGTGGATAAGACGGCTTGAGCATTCTCTGACTCTTTTTGACAGGCTTAGAATCGACCATTTCAGAGGCTTTTCATCATATTATGCCGTGCCGTACGGCAATGAAAACGCAGTTAACGGTCTGTGGCTGAAAGGTCCAGGTATTGAATTTTTCAAGGCAGTTGAAGCTTTTCTTGGCAAAACGGATATCATTGCCGAGGACTTGGGGTTCATTGATAATGATGTCACAAATCTGCTGAAGGAAACGGGATTCCCCGGCATGAAGGTTTTGCAGTTTGCATTTGACAGCCGCGAAAACAGCGATTATCTGCCTCATAACTACAAAAAAAACTGTGTCGTTTATGTCGGCACACACGATAATGACACAATTGAAGGTTGGTTTGAAAATGCGGAAAAATCTGATGTTGAGTTTGCAGAAAGCTATCTGCGGCTCAGCAAAGCCGAAGGACGGTGCAAAGGCATTATAAAATCTGCTCTTGCAAGCGTTGGCGAAACGGCAATACTGACCATGCAGGATTTACTTGGCCTTGGCTCATGGGCAAGAATGAACACACCCTCCACCGCCGAAAACAACTGGCAATGGAGAGCGGAAAAAGGCGATATAAACTTCAATCTTGCAAATGAGCTTGCTCAGTTAACGGAGCTTTACAGACGAACATAGGGACTGTCAGACGACAGTCCCTATGTTTTATTCGTATCTTTTTTTCAGCCATGTTATACAAAGGTCAAACCAACCTCTGATATGGGCGCAATAATCTGCTTCCGCTTTGCTGTAAACCGTGTTATCCGCAAGAGAAAATCCGTGATATCCCTTTTCATAAATATGCATTTCAAAGGGAATTTTTGCTTTATCAAGAGCGGCTGCATATGCAAGCGAGTTTTCAATCGGCACAAGATTATCCTCGCATGCCGCAACAATAAAAGCAGGCGGTGTTTTTTCGTCCACCTTATCTTCAAGACCCGGCACGGAAAAGGCAAGAATTTTGCTCATGTTTTCGAGAATGCAGGGATAAACCAGAATGCTTGCAGCTGGTCTTATATCGCCCATGGTTGAAAGCGCTGCGCAAAGATGACCGCCCGCAGAAAAACCAATGGCGGCAACTTTTTCAACATCAACGCCCCATTCTTCGGCATTTTCATGAATTATCTTCATTGCTTCATTGGCATCTGCCATGGGCATCGAAAAATCATAGCCCTTGTTATGCCCGACAGTATATCTGAGCACAAATGCGGAATAGCCTTTCGCAAGGAAGGAAAGAGCAAGGGGCTCTGCCTCGCGGTCGGAACACATACTGTATCCGCCGCCGGGAATTACCAACACGCCTGCACGGATATCCATATGCCCCATTTCTTTTGACTTGTCGGGAAGATAAACAGTAAGCTTTGCAAGCTCATTTGTCAGCTTTATTTCAAATGTTTTCATATTAATCCTCTTTTGGTTTATTTATGGGGCACACTTTCATGCAAATGCCGCAAACCGAGCCTCTGCCGATTTGCTGAAAATGCTTTTTCATATATTGGCTGCATGCCTCGGGATCGAATATTTCTTCTCTCGGGGTGCCGGGAGCCCAGTCACCGCCCTTTATCGCATGGGCGGGACAAGCCTTGACACAGATATCGCAGCCGCTGCACACACTTTTTGCAAGAGTGTTATCGCATTCAAACGGGCAATCCGTAAATAAAGTGCCCAAACGCACAAAGCTGCCGTATTCGTTATGCAGAAACAGCGAATTTCTGCCGATTGAGCCGAGCCCCGCAAGGCAGGCTCCTTTTTTATGCGAATATCTCGCAACATAGTTCCAACCATCTTTGTTGATGCTCTGCGAAGCGGCAACGGTTATATATCTATAACCCTTTCTTTGCAGAAACATTCCTGCCTGCAAAAGCATGGAATCAATGAACGCATTAACGTTTCGGTAGTGATTAAAGTAAGTATGGGTCGGCTCATCTTCGATTTCTTCTATGATGCTTTCGGAAAGCCTTGCAACGATGCTCACGCCGAAGGGCAAAGCCTCCTCGCCGTCCTCAAGCTTGAAAAATCCGACATCGGCAACACCCTTTTCAAGCAAAAAAGCTTTTAATTCCTGCTGAATGCTCATTTTGCCACCTTCGTTTCAAAGCAGAGCCAGCCGCCGCTTTCATGGCGGGCAATAACCTCAAGCCCGTTTGCCGCAAACGCTGCAAGCACATCGTCCTCGCGGGGTTCAATAATGCCCGAGGTGATAAACACGGCATCGGGGTTCATATAGTCCTTAACGTTGCCGCAAAGGTTGATTATGATATCCGCAACAATGTTGGCGGCAATGATATCATATTTTCCTGTTACTTTATCAGTTGTTGAACCCTGCATAACCGTGAATTTCGGCTCATCAAAGCCGTTAGTTTTACCGTTTTCTCTGGCGGTTTTGACTGCAAGGGCATCGATATCAACACCCACGGCGCTGTCCGCTCCAAGAAGAAGGCAAGCAACGGAAAGAATGCCGCTGCCGCAGCCGATATCAAGAACGGTTTTGCCTGGATAAGCATATTTTTCAAGAGTTTCAAGGCAAAGCCTTGTTGTGTCGTGCGTTCCCGAACCGAATGCAAGACCCGGCTCAAGATGCAGAACAGCTCTTTCACCTGCCTCATATTCATCCTCCCAGATGGGGCGGATGAGAAGCCTTTCGCCAACAGGCATGGGCTTGAAATATTTCTTCCAGTTGTTCTCCCAATCGGCATTTTTGCAAACATTTTCGTCAATCTCGTTTGCAATGCTCTCGGCATCATATCTTTCTCTGAGATAAGAAACTGCCTCAGCGGGATTTTCTTCGGGCGAAATATAAATATGAACAATACCCTTTGACCTGTCTTTTGCAAGCAGGTCTTCATCTATAAGGTCAATTCGCGCAATCTCCCAAGCCTCCTGCTCAAGAGTGCGGTAATCCTCAATATAAATTCCGTAGGGAACAACCATCTGCGCGATGTCCCCTGCTTTGTCAACATCATCTGCGTTAACAGTTATTTTAATTTCAGTCCAATCCATTTTTGTCTCCAATTAATATTTATTATGTACGTCTTCCGCAAAACAGAGGCAGTCTTTAACTTCAATAACCGTGCCGTCATCGAGAATTGCCTTGCCGCTCATTCTGCCGAAAACCTGATGCTGGTCGGTGATGATGAATTTGACATCAATCTTTGCGGCTCTGTCAATAATGGGCACAAAGTCCATTTCAAATCTGCCGTCACTTGAAGTAAATTTCCACGGGTCTGTATATCCGCTTGCGGGAATATGGAAGGTAACATCATCAAGCTTGTGGCACTTGCCGTCATAGAAAAGCATGTTTTCGCTTGCAGCGCTTGTGTCGCCGAAGCCGTAGCCGATATTGAAGCCGAAGGCGTGGCCGTCAATATCCATGTTGCCCGAGCCCCAATACCAGGTGTTGTCATAAGTCCAGACACCTCTGCCCCAGTCAAGGGTGCCGAAATCAGTTGATGGGTCAAAAACATAGTCCTTGCCGTCGAATGTTGCCTTTCCGCTTGCTCTCATGCAATTGATTTTCTGATTATAATAAAATGCGGTTTTCTTTTCCTTCCATGGGGTTGCGATAACCATTGTATCCATTTCGGGCTGCTGAAGAGTTATATCACATGAGAAAGGCTTGCCGTCGCAGAAATTTTTGAAATTGCAGACAATTCTGCGCTTACCTTCGCTCACCTGAAACTCCATGTCAAGACGCTTGTCATGATATACTGTATTTCCTGCGGCACTTGTTGCCGGAAGCTTGAACTTACCCATGGGGAAAGCGTTAAGCACAGTTTCGGTATGTTCCCAGGGCTTTGAGAAATCAAGAAGGCTGACAGACTGCAAACCAATATATCCGTCATCCGAAAGAGTGAATGCAACACCGAAATTGTTTTTTTCGGAAATAACAAGATAATAATCCCATTCTTTTATTCTGAATTTCGGAGCTTTGATTGCGCTGCGGTCATAAACCTGATAAAGCTGCTTAGACCAGCCCGGCTCTCTGAGGCTTCCGTCTTCTTTGAGCAAAGGCTGAACCTTGGTTATTTCATGGTTTCTCATTGTTTTTCCTCCTCATTATCTATAAGCTCAACCCCGCCGCTGCCCGCTCTGCCGTGGTTGAACAAATTTCTGTTTTCAAGCGCCCACTGTCTTGGCGTGAATGCGCCCGGCTCTACCTCCGAAACAGCATAATTCATTTCATAAAGCCTTGCATCAAGAAGGTCAAGCTCCGAAAGCAGCTCGGCTTCAATGAACATGGGAAGCTTTGCCGCGCCGAATTCAGGTGTGCCGTGATGCGAGATAAGCATATGCTCAATAAGCATCAGCGTTTCGTCGGGAATTCCGTTTGCCCTGCCGATTCGGTCAATCGCTATCGCACCCATAACAAGGTGACCAAGCAGATTGCCCTTGGTTGTGTATTCACTCGCAATACCGGTTGAAGAAACATCCATTTCTTCTATCTTTGCAATATCATGAAGAATTGCGCCGCTGCAAAGCAAGTCGAAGTTCACAAAGCGATAAATTTTACAAACGCTTGCCGCCAATCGGAGAATTGAAAGAGTATGCATCAAAAGACCGCCTCTGACAGCGTGATGCAGATTCTTTGCCGCAGGCCAGTAAACAAGGCGTTCTCTGTATTCATTAATAACCGCAGAAACAAGTTTTTTGAGTTCTTCATCCTTAAATGAATCAACAACCTTTTCAACCTCGGCAAGCATCGTTTCGCCTGTCAGACATGCTGAGGGAACATAGTCCTCTATCATAACGTTATCCTCAGGCAAAACACATCGGATGCGTTCAACTCTGAACTGCACCGTATCGTTAAACGGAACATAAGTGCCGCGAACTTTAACAAAATCGAATTTTTGGAATTGATTTGAAGAATTTTCCTTGTAATCCCAAAGCTTTGCACTTATTTCGCCGCTGTTATCGGCAAGAATGAGGTCAAGATATGGAACGCCCTTTGCGGTCAGCTTTTTTTCAACCGATTTGATAAGGCAAAAGCCCTCATGCGTTCCCGCACCGCCAAGCGGAGTGAAATTCATATATTATTCTCCTTTCGGATGTTGCTTTAACTAATAATTTATTTTAGCATATATTTATATAAAACACAATAAAACCCAACAATAAAAATTCAAATTTTTGTTGACAATTTCAGCATAAAGCATATAATTATATTAATAAAACAATTCTCGGGGCGGGGTGAAACTCCCCACCGGTGGTAAAGTCCACGAACTGCTTACGGCAGCCGATGCGGTGAAATTCCGCAACCGACGGTATAGTCCGGATGAAAGAGAATGCTGATGTCTTAAGCATTTGCGCCCTGCATTTTTGCAGGGCTTTTTGTTTTCTTCAGCATTTCCGAGCGAAAGGAGAAAACTTATGAAAAACAACAAAACTCTCAACACGGTAATCAAAACCGCAATCATGGCAATGCTCACGGCGCTTTCAATCGTTTTGGTTTACACCGTGCGTATACCGCTGATTCCCGCCGCACCTTTTTTAGAGTACGATGCAGCGGACATTCCCGTCCTTATCGGAGCTATGATGCTCGGTCCCGTTCACGGCATGGTTATTCTGCTTGCAGTTTGTATTATTCAGGCATTGACAGTCAGCGCATCAAGCGGATGGATAGGCTTTTTGATGCATTTCATTGCTTCTTCAGTGCTCGTGCTTATTCCTTCAATTATATACAGCCGCAAAAAAACAACTGCTAGCCTTATTATCGGGCTTATTCTCGGCACAATTGCGATGACAGCTGTTATGATTCCGCTCAACCTTGTCTTTACAGGCATATTCCTCGGCGCAGGCACTCAGGCGGTTGTTGAAATGCTGATACCCGCAATCATTCCGTTCAATCTTCTCAAAGCGGGAATCAACTCTGCAATCACCTTTGCTGTGTTTACACCCATAAAAACAATTCTTAAAAAGTATGTGAGCAAATGATAGTTCATCCTATACCGCCGCTTTTCGGCAAAGATTCAAAAACGCTTATACTCGGCTCGTTTCCGTCTGTTAAATCAAGGGAAGCTGCCTTTTTCTACGGTCATCCCCAAAACAGATTCTGGCCTGTTATTGCCGCCGTTTTCGGCAGTAAAAAGCCCGTGACGATTGAAGAAAAGAAAGAGCTTGCTCTTTCAAACAGGCTTGCGCTGTGGGATGTTATCGGTCAGTGCGAAATCGAAGGCAGCGCAGACAACACCATCAGAAACGTTACCGCAAACGACCTTTCGGTGATTCTTGAAAACAGCAAGGTTGACCGAATTTTTGTTAACGGCAAAACCGCAGAAAAATACTATAATAAATATACTTATCCAAAAACAGGCATCAAAGCAATATGTCTGCCGTCAACCAGCCCCGCAAACGCCGCTTGGAGCTTTGAAAGACTTGTTGAAGCATGGGGAATAATCAAGGAATAGCAAAAAGGCTCACACAATTGTGTGAGCCTTCATTAATTTATCTTATTTACCGTCTTTGCCCTTAATTATATCATTAATCATGATGTAAAACTGGTCATCCTCAAATCCGTCTGACTTGGGAGCTGCTTCCTTAGCGGGAGCAGATGTGCTCGAAATATCATTGCTGACGGAAGAACCAAAGTGAGGAATGCTGGGACCCGAAGAAGCGGGAGCAGCGGGTGCTGCGGGCTTTACCTGAACGGGAGCAACGGGTGCTGCTGCAGGTGCAGGAGCTGCTGCGGGTGCCTTATTTGCAACCGCTGCAAGGAAAGGATTTGAAACGGGAGCTGCCTTTTCGGGCTCCTGAGCCTTTGAGTCAAAGCCTGTTGCAATAACGGTGATAACCATTTCATCATCAAGATCGGGATCAAATGCAATACCCCAAGTGATGTTTGCATCTTCATGAGCCTGAGCTGTGATGATTTCTGCTGCATTTTCAACATCTTCAAGGTCAACATCGTCAGAAGCTGTGATGCTGATAATAACACCCTTTGCACCTGCGATTGATGTTTCAAGAAGCGGGCTGGAAACAGCTGCGTTTGCTGCGGTTTCTGCCTTGTCCTTGCCCTTTGCTCTGCCAACGCCCATGTGAGCATAACCTGCGTCCTTCATAACGCTTGTTACATCGGCAAAGTCGAGGTTGATGAAGCCGGGAACTTTAATGAGTTCTGAAATGCTCTTAACACCCTGAAGAAGAACTTCGTCTGCTTCTGCAAAAGCTTCTGCAATGGTCTTCTTTCTTTCGTCCATTGCGCGAAGTCTGTCGTTGGGGATAACGATAAGGCTGTCAACATGCTCTGCAAGCTTTGAAATACCGTCCTGTGCAAGAAGCATTCTTCTGCGGCCTTCAAACTTGAAGGGCTTTGTTACAACGCCGATAGTGAGGCAGCCCATGTCTTTTGCAACCTGAGCGATAACGGGAGCAGCGCCTGTGCCTGTGCCGCCGCCCATGCCTGTTGTTATGAATACCATGTCTGTGCCCTTAAGAGCATCAGCGATGGAATCTTTGCTTTCTTCTGCAGCCTTTGCGCCGATTTCGGGCTTGCCGCCTGCGCCCTGACCGTGAGTTGACTTTTCGCCAATCTGAATCTTGTGGGTAGCCTTGGAGTGAACAAGAACCTGCTTGTCTGTGTTAACGGCAATAAACTCAGCACCGAGAACGCCTGAGGTTATCATTCTGTTAACGGCGTTTCCGCCGCCGCCGCCGACACCGATTACTTTTATCTGAACCGCACTCTCAAAATCATTATCAATTTCAAATGCCATTGGTATGACCCCCTGTGGTTTTATTTTTCCTTAAAAATAAGATTATTAAACAGAATTATATTACCATGTATTTGCAAAAAAAACAAGAAGAATTTTTAAAAATAACGCCATTTTAAAGGAATTTTTACATTTTATATATATTTTACCTTATTTTCAGCAAAATCCTCCGTGTTATTCATCGTTATTTTCTTCATCTCCGTCTTGATTGTCGCTTATTTCCTCTGCAGGACTCTCTCTGAAAATCTGTTTTTCGCTGTAACTTACAAGTTCTTCTATATCATCGAAATCGGAAGGATTAAAATATGCCTTCTTGGGAATGGTTAAATCAACGGTACCGCACTGCGAAGGGTCAATCATGTTTTCCTCTTTTATTACCCTTGTTCCGAGGGATATTTTTGATTCAATATCCGTGGTATCACCGAGGCGAAGAACAATTCTTCCCTGATAAATCATGTAAATATTGCTTCGGCTTGCAACATCAACAAGGTCGATATCTTCCAAGCCGTTTTCCGCAACGGAAGCAGCAATTTTTTCAATAAGAGCATAGGTTAAATCCGTTGCTTCGTCATCGGAAGCAAAAACAAGCCTTTCACCCGTTTCGGATTTAACCGGTACGGCACCCGCAATGAGTGCAACACCCTCAGGCAGTTCACCCACAAGCTCAAGCACCTTGAGCTCGCTGTTTGTCAAAGCATACATGCCCGCAGAAAGCTCAACGGCAAATGCTCTTGATGTTTCATCAAGGCGTATTATGATTCCGCTCGGGAGTTTCTTTGTCAAACGTACATTATCCGTATAAGGCAGCGTTTTTTCTATATTTTCGCTCGCTTCTTCCAAATCGGCAAAAATCATGCTCTTACCGAGCCCGATTCCGCTTGCCGCAATTATCTCGTCGTTGGTATAAGGGCTTGTGCCCTCCACCGTGAAGGTTTTAATCCTGAACACGGCAAAGAGCAAAATTGGGCTTATAACAATGCTCAGCGCAAGAAAGAATCCGATAATTACTATTGCAAGCCTGAACCGTCTTTTCCTTTTTAATTTTTTTACTCTCAGTTGTCTTTCTTCAGGCGTCAGCCTGCGTTCTCCTATCTGCTGATGTTCTCTGTCCATTTCAGAATCCCGCCATTTTCATTCTCTTTTTATATCCGCACCAAGCTCTGACAAGCTCGTTTCAATGCTTTCGCACCCTCTGTCAATATGATGGATTTCGCTGATGACAGTTTTGCCTTCTGCTCCAAGCGCCGCAACAGCCAACGCACAGCCGCCTCTCAAATCCCCTGCCGAAACTTCCGCTCCATGAAGATTCTCAACGCCTTCCACCACAGCCACACAGCCATCCTCAACTCTGATATCCGCACCCATTCTAATAAGTTCAGGCACATGCCTGAATCTGTTTTCAAATATTTTTTCCGTAATAACACTTGTTCCTCGTGCATTTGCAAGCGCCGCCATAACAACAGCCTGTGAATCCGTCGGAAAACCCGGATAAGGCATGGTTCTTATTGATTTAACTCTTGAAATACGCCTCGGAGCTTTAAAGATAAGCTCATCACGGTTAAACCGCATTTCACATCCAGCCGCTTCAAACACGGAAATAACCGTAGACAAATGCTCTGTCAAGACTCCCCTGACAGCTATTTTTCCTCCTGCAGCTGCCGCACAAGCCATGTAAGTTGAAGCAACTATTCTGTCCGTAATAATAGTGTGTTCACCGGAACCAAGCTTTTTGTTGCCTCTGATACAAATCACGTTTTGACCCGCTCCGCCGATTTCCGCACCGCATTTGTTGAGGAAATCTGCGAGATCGGCTATTTCAGGTTCTCTTGCTGCATTTGTTATCAGCGTATCGCCGTTTGCACCCATTGAAGCAAGCATAATGTTCTCCGTCGCCCCAACGCTCGGAAACGCAAGGCTTATCCTGCAGCCCCGAATGCCGTTTGGCGCAAAGCATTCAAGTCTGCCTCCTGCTTCACAGATGCAAACGCCCATTTTCCTCAAAGAGCATAAATGTAAATCAATCGGGCGAAGCCCTATTTCGCAGCCGCCCGGAGAGGTAACGCTTGCTTTGCCGAAGCGTGCAAGAAGCGCACCGAGAAAAACAATTGACGAACGCATTTCCCTCATCAGATTCTCCGGTATTTCGCATCGACATGCGGTTGATGCGTCTACAACAACAGTATGTCCCTCACGCTTGATTATACAGCCGATATGTTCAAGTATTTTCAATGCCGCCGAAACATCTGTCAAATCGGGACAATTATGTATAACGCTTATTCCGTCAACGGCAACTGCCGCCGAAAGAATCGGAAGCGCGCTGTTTTTTGAGCCTTGCAAATCAACGCTGCCTCCGAGGGGTCTGCCCCCGCTGATAACTAAATTTTTCATAATCCACGCTCCTTTGAAAACACGAAACACTCTGTTCCATACTATTCAAAAGTTGCGCTGTGTGTGATTACTTAACTATTTCGCAAAGGGTATCGTATATCCTTTGTGTTGCATCGAGCACCGCCATATTCTTTGCACATCTGCCGATTTTTTCGAGCCTGCTTCGCTCGCCGAGAAGAGAGTTCACTCTTTCGGTCAGACTGTCGGGCGTTAGGTCTTTTTCTTCAAGAATTTCCGCTGCACCGTTATCAACAAGAGCCATTGCGTTATGGAACTGATGGTTCTCGGTAACATACGGCGAAGGAATGAGGATTGAGGGCTTGCCCAGCGCCTGCAATTCGCTCAGTGTGCTTGCGCCCGAACGGCCGATAACGAGATCGGCTGCGGGCAGACATTTGGGAATATCAATATATTCAACAATTCTGACATGAGGATTTGATTTAAGGTCAACTCCCTTTTCTTCAAGCTCCGCTTTGAACTGCTCGGCATTTTTTCCCGTTGCGTGAAGAAAAACGCAATCGTTATCTTTATACTTATTGAGAATAAGACCCATCACCGCATCGTTAACGGGCTTTGCGCCGAGGCTGCCGCCCATTGAAAGAATGAGGGGCTTATCGGTAATTCCAAGCTCTGCACGAGCAAAATCTCTGTCACCCTTAAGCAAATCTCCTCTGATGGGAAGACCTGTAAGAACACACGGATTCTTTGAATTTATATGTTTTTCTGCCTGAACGGCGGTAAGCATAACTCTGTCAACCTTACCCGCAAGAGCCTTGTTTGTAACGCCGGGAAAAGCATTCTGCTCATGAATCGCTGTGGGAATCCCCATTTTTGCCGCCATTCTGAGAACGGGTCCGCTGACATAGCCGCCGAAGCCGATAACCAGATCGGGCTTGAAATCCTTTATGATTTTCTTTGCCTGAGATGATGATTTAAGGAGTTTGGAAAGCGTGCCGATGTTATGCTTTATCGCTTCGGGCGAAAAGCTGCGCCAGAAGCCGCTGATTTCAATTGTTCTGAGCTCATAGCCTGCCTGAGGAACAAGGCGGGCTTCCATTTTGTCGGCTGTTCCGACAAAAACAATTTCTGCGGAAGGATTTTTTTCTTTTATGTAGCCGGCAGTGCCGAGAGCAGGATTTATATGACCACCCGTGCCGCCGGTAGCGATAAGAATACGTTTATTATCTAACATTTTTATTCTTCCTTTCGCTGTTTCTTGATATTGAAAGAACTATTCCCATTTCAAAAAGTAAAATAACAAGAGCCGTGCCGCCGTAGCTGAAGAACGGAAGGCTGATACCCGTGTTTGGAACGGTTGCCGTTACAACGGCGATATTCAGCGCCGCCTGCAAGCCGACATGGAAGCTGATGCCCATTGCAAGCATGGCTTCAAACCTGCTTCTGGCTCTGAGACCGATTATGAATCCTCTGCCGACAAGCAGAATAAAAAGCAGAATTATGAGAAGGGCTCTGAAAAATCCGAGTTCTTCGCAAACAATTGCAAAAACAAAGTCGTTTTGCGGCTCAGGCAGGTACATATGCTTCTGCTTTGAATTTCCGAAACCGAGCCCGAAAAGTCCGCCCGAGCCTATAGCATAAAGCGACTGAAGACTCTGCCAGCCCGAGCCTCTTGTTTCGGCTGAAGTAAGCTCCTCACCGGTTAAAAGCTTGAGCCATATTCTTATTCTTTCGCTCGCATAGCCTTCAAGAAATTTATCTGCATTCAAGGCGAAAAAAATAACCGCAATTATAACCGCCGCAATGCCTATAACATAAACCGACCAATGAATTCTAACGCCGCCGAAATACATCGTTGCAACACCGATGCCGAGCATAAGAATTGTGCCGGAAACGTGGTTTTCAAGATAAACAAGACCGCAAAAAACGGCAATAACTCCCATATAAGGAACAATCATCCACCAATGCTTTTCAACAAGCTTGTGGTGGCGCTCCATGCTGAACGCAAGAAACATTATCAGCGCAAGCTTTGCTATTTCAGACGGCTGAAACGAACCGATTATCGGAAATTCGACCCAACGCTTGAACTGCTCCTTACCGGGAACAATATACGGATTAATCAAAACATAAACCAATAAAAGGAGTGCTATAACCGTTACCAAACCGCTGACATCTCTGAAAACATCGGTTTTGATGAAAGAAACGCCAATCATCAGTGCAATGCCAATAACGGCAAACAAAATCTGATTTTTAACGTAATAATACGGGTCATTTTTAACTGTCGGGCTTGAATCATACCAGGCATTAACATAGCTTGCCGAAAACATCATGACTATTCCAACTGTCAGAAGAGCGATAACAAGGGCAAGAAAAGTTATATCCATCGGACCTTTGGCAATGCAGTCCTTCAGCTTCTTTCTACCCGTAAACAAATCTCTTATGAGATAAAACACGCCAAAGTAAGCGAGTATTTCCTGTTTCAACTTTTTTCCTCCCTTTAGCGTAATATATATCCGCCGTAATACATAACAGCAGCAGCTGCCGCACCGCCCAGAATATTGACAGCGGTAAAGACCAGAGTGATTTTATTCTCGCTCCAGCCGCACATTTCAAGATGATGGTGAACAGGCGCCATTTTGAAAAGTCTTTTTCCGCCCGTTTTTTTATAATAAACAATCTGCAAAATGTCGGAAGCGCCTTCAATAACATAGACAACGCCCGCAAGAATGAGAATCAGCGGGCAGCCGATTGCATATGACAACGCAACAACCATGCCGCCGAGAAACAGCGAGCCCGTATCACCCATAAAAACCTTTGCCGGGTTTTTATTCCACAGCACAAAGCCGAGGCATGCACCCGCAAGGGCGGCGGCTGCCATCGAAAAGCCGAAAAGCCCTTTGAGCGCGGCAATAACGCCGAGAGAAACGGCGGTTGTTAACGTAACGCTGCCGCAGAGGCCGTCAACCCCATCCGTGAAATTGACGGCATTAACCGCGGCATATATCAGTATTATTCCTAAAATCCAGTGAAATAAGCCAAGCTCTACCGTTCCGACAAACGGAACAAACATATGCGGCGCACCATTCATTCCCATATACAGGCTGAGCAGATAAACAATGCATATCACAAGCTGAATGAGCGACTTTTGCTTTATTGTAAGCCCAAGATTCTGATGTTTGACTACTTTAATATAATCGTCAACAAAGCCGACAAGAGCAAAAGCCAGAGCCATCATAAGCCCGCTCCAGAGCTTTGTATACATTTCTTCGGCAACAAGGCTACCTGAAGCAACTATATCGCCGCCCGAAAGCTTATCCGTAACAACGGCGAGCAGAATCGCGGCGCATGTTCCTATTACGAACATGAAACCGCCCATGGTGGGAGTGCCCTGCTTGCTGCTGTGCCACTTAGGACCGATATCAAGAATAGTCTGCCCGAATTTCAGCCGCCTGAGCCACGGTATTATCACAAAACCCGAAACACCTGTAACTGCAAAGCCCGCAGCAGCCGCAATTATTATCACAGCAGCGGTTTTCATAACAACATTCCTTTCGGATGATTTTATTCGCCCTTATCAAGAGCCTCGTAAACCGAATAAATAACATCCTCCAATTTCATGCCTCTGCTTGCTTTAAACAAAACCGCATCTCCCTCTTGAAGATAAGCGGCAAGCTCGTTTGAAAGGGTCTGCTTATCGGTGAAGTTTTTCACAAGAGAAACTTTTCCGTCTGCCGCGCCCTTTGCCGTTTCGGCAGAACGCTCTCCGTAAGTGAACACGGCATCAATTCCGTTTTCCGCAGCCTTCAATCCGACTTCGTAATGAGCCTTTTCGCTGACTTTGCCAAGCTCCAGCATATCGCCGATAACGGCAATTTTTCGACCTGCGTTCATGCCGCCGAGCACAGACAGAGCAGCCGCCTGAGAATCGGGGCTTGCATTATAGCAATCCTCGATAAAGGTCATCCCGAATTTTTTATTGATTCTCTGACGCATACCTGCGGGGACATAGCTTTTAAGAGCTTCAAAAGCCTCGAGCGGCTCAATGCCAAAAAGCGAACCCGCCGCCGCCGCAGCCAGCGCATTGTAAACATTGTGGCGGCCCGGGAAAGGCAGGCTCACCCTGCCCGAACCGCCGCTGAAACCGACCGTCATCTCGGTTTCGTCTTCTTTGGAGGTTATATCTGATGCCTTAAATAATGTGTTTTCACTTTCAATACCGTAATAAATCACGGGATGTGTGCCCGGACGGACAGTCACGAGCATATCGTCATCCGCATTCAGAATAATCGGCGCATTTTCTTTCATTCCGTCAAGAATTTCAAGTTTTGCGCGCAAAATCCCTTCTCTTGAGCCGAGATGCTCAATATGCGAAACACCGATATTGCTGATTATGGCAACATCGGGCTTAACAGCCTTTGTCATACGTGAAATTTCGTCAAAGCCGCTCATACCCATTTCGATAACCGCCGCTTCGTGAGACTTATCAAGTCTGAATAGTGTCAGCGGCACGCCGATTTCATTATTGAGGTTACCCTCATTTTTTAAAGTGTTGTATTTAGCGGACATAACCGCATGGGTCATTTCCTTTGTTGTTGTTTTGCCAACACTGCCGGTGATGCCGACAACGGGAATTTTAAAAAGGCTTCTGTAATATCCCGCAAGGTCAAGAAGCGCAAGGCGGGTGCTTTCAACAAGAATCTGTCTGTCCCCGAGCCCGCAATCTTTTTCGCAAAGAACGGCACGAGCACCGCTTTCAATTGCTTTGAGAGCAAAATCATGACCGTCAAAATTTTCGCCCTTTATAGCAACAAAAAGACTGCCGGGAACAATTTTTCTTGTGTCTGTGCAAACGCAGTCAAAGCTGCCTTCAAGAACGGTATTTGATTTTACTGCCTCAGCCGCTTCTTTAAATTTAAGGGGTATCATTTATTTCACACCTTTTTCGGACAATATTTCCGCAACCGCTTCGCGCTCATCAAAATGGATTTTTCCGCTTGCAAGAATCTGATAGGTTTCCTGACCTTTACCCGCAAGAACAACTATATCCCCTGCCTGAGCTGCCTCGAGTGCCTTTCTGATTGCACCCTTTCGGTCGCTGTCAACAATAACCTTTGCGTTTGTTTTGCCGATACCTGCCGTAATATCCTCAATTATCGATTCGGGGTCTTCACTTCTCGGATTATCGGAAGTAATAACCGCAACATCCGCCAGGCGGGTTGCGATTTCGCCCATTATCGGACGTTTGGTTTTATCCCGGTCGCCGCCGCAGCCGAAAAGGCAAAGAACCTTGCCCTCGGTTATTTCGCGAACACAGTTCAAAACATTTTCAAGCCCATCGGGAGTGTGGGCATAGTCGATAATAACGGTGTACGGCGTGTCTGTCGGAACAACCTCCATCCTGCCGGGAACGCCCGTGCAAAGAGCCAGCGCATCAAGAACGGCTTTGAAATCCATTCCCATTTCCACAAGGCAAACCGCCGCGCCCATTGAATTATAAACGGAAAATTTACCGGGAACGGCGAATTTTACTCTGCCGATGTTTCCGTTACTGACAAGCTCATATTTAACACCGTCATATGAAATTCTGATGTTTTTCGCGGAATAATCGCAGTTGTCGTTATCAAGAGAAAATGTTACGGTTCTGCAATCCGTGCCGTCAGTCATGTATTCAGCACTTTCGTCATCAATATTAATTATTGCAAGCGAAGAATTCTCGAAAAGCATACGTTTTGCCGCTTTATAATTTTCAAAAGTGCCGTGATAATCAAGATGGTCGCGGGTCAGATTTGTAAAAATTGCAGCCTCAAAATGAACGCCGTCAACCCTTCTCTGGTCAAGCGCCTGTGAAGAAACCTCCATAACGCAGTATTCGCAGCCGCAATCAACCATTTCTTTAAAAAGCCCGAAAAGCTCGTAACAGTCGGGCGTTGTGAGAGAAGCGGGATATTCCTTATCGCCCACGATATTCTTGACAGTACCGATAAGACCTGTTTTGTGACCCAGACTGTCAAGAATGGATTTAAGAATAAAACACGAGGTTGTTTTTCCGTTTGTTCCGGTAACGCCGATAATTTTCAGTTTTCTTTCGGGATGGTCAAAAAAAGCGGCACAGATTCGTGCATATGCGCTTCTTGTATTCTCAACAAGAATCTGATTTTCAAGCCCGAGATCTCTCTGAACAACAACCGCAGCCGCGCCGTTTTCCAATGCCTCGGCCGCTTTTGTGTGACCGTCAAAATGCATGCCTTTTATGCACACGAATATGCAGCCCTGCGAAACTTTTGCCGAGTTATCCGTTACAAAATTTACTTCTCTTTCTCCGAAGCTTACACTTACCCCCAAATCCCTTGCAATCAAATCAAGCTTCATCTTCTGTCCTCCTTGATACAAACGCTATCCTACATAATCGTTTACGTTTGTGTTAGATTTAAAATAGACCGTTATGGTCTTTCCGTATTCAACTTCTTCGCCCGGCTCATAGCTCTGGTCATAGGAAACGAGCTCCCCTGCATTCAAAGCATTGCCGGATATCTTAATATTTAAACCTGCCGCAAGCGCATATTTATTCGCCTGCGAAACTGTCATCTGTCTGAGATCGGGAACCTCAACAGTCAGACGCTCCGTTTCTTCTTCGGTGTAAAGCACCATTATTCCGTTCTGAGGCATTGTCTGATTATAAGCGGGCATCTGAGCGGTTACGGTTTCGCCTTTGCCGACAACCTTAACCTCAATGCCTTCTTGCTTAAGCTGCGATTTTGCTTCACCGACTGCCTTGCCTACGAGGTTCGGAGCTGTAACATCAAGCATTTCAAGCTCTTTATCGGTATACTGTCTTTCGACATTCATATATTCAAGAGTTTTCTCGATAACCTGTGCAGCAACGGGAGCGCAAATCTGGCCGCCGTTAATCTGACCGATAGGCTCATCGATAAGAATAAGAATCGCTATCTCAGCATCGTTTGCAGGAGCAAAGCATCCAAAAGAGGAAACATAACTGCCCTTCTTGCCGAGTTTTTGCGATGTGCCGGTTTTACCCGCTACTCTGTAGCCCGAAACATAGGCATTCTTACCTGTTCCGATTGAAACAACAGCTTCCATCATCTCGGCAACTGTGTTGGCGGTGTTTTCCGAAATAACCTGACGTCTTACAGTCGGTTCGGTTTCTTTGATAACGTTTCCGTTTTCATCAAGCTGCTTTGCGACAAGATAAGGAGTCATAAGTTTACCGCCGTTGGCAATGCAGCTAAGGGCAGTTACCATCTGAATAGGTGTTACCTGGAATGACTGACCGAAGCATGAGCTGGAAAGCTCAACAATGCCCATATTTTCAAGCGCATGATAGGTAACGCCCGCAACGGGTGTGCTCTCCGCAGGAAGATCGATTCCCGTTTTCTCGGTAAAACCGAACGCTTCAAAATATTCATAGAATTTTTCCGAGCCGAGCTTCTGACCGTATGTAATAAAGAACGGGTTGCAGGAATTCATAAGACCCTGTGTAAAGGTCTGGAAACCGTGGCCCTCTCTCTTGTGGCATCTCATGGTTCTGTCTTCAACCTGAACTCTGCCCGAGCAGGTATAGGTTGTTTCAGGAGTTGCGATGTTTTCTTCAAGAATAGCCGCCGCAGTTACGGTTTTGAAAACTGAACCGGGTTCGTAGCTGTCGCTGACAATAAAGTTCCTCCACTTGGAATAGAGGAGATCATTTCGGGCTTTGTTTCGCGCATCTATATCTTCGGAATACTCTTCTTCAAGCCCTGCCTTTTCTTCGTCGGAAAGAGTCTGAGGTGTATTAAGGTCATAATCGGGCATTGATGCCATTGCAATAATTGCACCGGTGTTAACATTCATAACTATTCCGTAAGCACCCGCACCTCTTGAATCGATATAAGCCTGTTCAAGAGAATCCTCAAGATAACGCTGAATAACCTCATCAATCGTCAACACAAGGCTTGTGCCCTGAGTTGCATCATAAATTGTTTCAAACTCTTGTCTCATGACATCGCTCTTTCCGTTCTGAGCAGTTATTATTCTGCCGGGAGTGCCCGTGAGCGTTGTGTCATATTTCAATTCAATGCCCGAACGGCCTATATCATCGGTTCCGGTGAAACCGATAACATTGGAAGCAAGAGTGCCATACGGATAATAGCGCTTGACATCGGGGTCAATTCCGACTGCCGAGCTGTAATAAATACGCTTCTCAACGTTTTCAAGAGTTCCGTCGTCATTTTCTTCAAGCTCATTATATGAATAATACTTTGTCAAGAAATCGGAAACCGCTTCTTTTTCTTCAAATTCTATCTGTCTTTTGACGACAAGATAAGCATATCCGCTTTTATCGGCTTTTTCCTTTATGCTTTCAATTTCAACGCCTGTAATCTCCGAAAGATTTCTGCACAGGTCATTTTTGAAATCCTCATTTTCAATCTGATTCGGCTTTATGTAAATCTTCCATACAGAAGCACTTTTTGCAAGCACTGTTCCGTTGGCATCGTAGATAATGCCTCTTTCCGCAGATATCTCGGTATCATGAAGCTGATTTTTTTCTGCCTGTTCTTTATACTGTTCGCTGTCTATGAGCTGAATTCTGGCAAGGTTAACGGAGGTTATTCCGAAAATACCGACAGCGAGCAAAACAAACACGGTCAGCGTCCTGAAAAACAGCTTTCTTCTCGGAGACATCTTGTTCAAGCCTTTCCTTCCCTTCAAAATCAATAATAAAAAGATGCTGCCTCAAAATCCGGCATGCAGAAATTCGATTCCCGACGAGCAACGCATCGGAAACGCTTTGTGCATCCGCTAAAATTGAGACAGCCTTGACTATGACTTTTTAAATGTATATGCCGGTCAATCCCCTGCATATGCCGATGAAATAGGGCAAAAGCCGCCTTTTCATTTTAGTCGGCTGCTTTCACCGCGGGAGCAACTTCTTTTCCGCCTGCCATCACTATTTCGTCGCCATCCCTGTTTTCAAAATAGTGAATTTGATATCTTTCCAGACGGTTCATGCCCAAAACCGAAACTGCATATGCATCAACCTTTTCAAGAGAAACGGCTGAATTGAGCTGCATCACAAGGCGTGTGTTTTCGCTTTGCGCTTCGCTGATTTTCTGCTCAAGATCGGTTGCTTCCTGTTCAAGACGAACAAGGCTTATCTTAGAAAGAAGCACCGAGCCGAAAAGAACCAGCAAAACTGCCGAAACAAAAAAGAGTTTAACGGCACGAAGGGCAGAGGCAACGGATGATTTCCGAATCTGTGCTGCCGTCTTGGGCTTTTGCACAGGTCTGACAGTTTCTCTTTCCGGCACATATGTCGGTTTTAAAGCCGGCATATTATACAGCGAAAGGTCATATGCCTCGCTGCGGTTATAATCAGCCATCTTCCTCTTTCCTCCTTTCAAAGCTTGAGCAACAATGTCATGGTCATCATTTTAATTTTTCCGCGGTGCGAAGTCTCGCGCTGCGGCTTCTTATGTTATCGGACACCTCTGTTGCGCCGGGTTTAACTGCTTTAAAAACCTTGGCGCGCGGAGTTTTTCCGCAAACACAGACAGGAAAATTCTTCGGGCAGGTGCAGCCCTTTGCAAGCTCTGCAAATTCCTGCTTAACTGCCTTGTCTTCAAGAGAATGGAATGTTATCACACTCACTCTGCCGCCGATTTTAAGGCAGTCAAACATATCGGCAACAGCATTATCCAAGCCGCTTAATTCCTGATTTATGTAAATTCTTATGGCTTGAAATGTTTTTCGCGCAGGGTGACCGTCTCTTTTCGCGGCTGCGGGCATTGCGGATTTGATTATTTCCGCAAGCTCAAAGGTTGTTTCAATTGGCTTTATTTCACGCGCTTTAACTATAGCCCTTGAAATTGACGGCGCAAATTTTTCTTCGCCGTATTCGAAAATAATTTTTTTAAGTTCATCCTGCGATAGAGTGTTGACCGCCTGCGCTGCGCTCGTGCCTTCAAGGCTCATACGCATATCCAGCGGCGCATCATGATGAAACGAAAAACCCCTTGAAGGTTCATCAAGCTGATGCGAGCTGACACCGAGATCGGCAAGCACCCCGTCCACCCCGTTTATTCCGAGAGAATCCAATATATGTTTAATGTTAAAGAAATTATCGTGAACAATGGTTACGCAGCCGAAAGGCTCAAGCCTTTCTTTGAGCGTTGCAATCGCCTGCGGGTCTCGGTCAATCGAAATCAACCTGCCGCCTTTAAGACGCTGAGCAATTGCGCTCGAATGACCTCCGCCTCCCGAAGTACAGTCAACATAAATTCCATCGGGTTTTATGTTGAGCGATTCGATGCTTTCATTGAAAAGCACAGGGATATGGTGAAATGAAGAATCGGTTTTATTCATTGCCGTCTCCTCTATGGTCACTGTAGCCTACTCGGGCAAAGAAATCATCGTCATCGTCATCGTCGTTATCGTCAGTGCCGTACCATTCATCCCACTTGGCAGGATTCCAAAGCTCAACTCGGTCTGCAATACCGACAGCAAAAACTTCGTCATCAAGTCCTGCATACGCCTTGAAACTGTCCTTGATTGAAATTCTGCCCGATTTGTCAACAGAAAGCACATCGCTGCGGCCGGCAAGCTTTCTCTCCGCCTTTGCTTGCATGGCTCCTTCATATTTCTCGATTGCCTTTTTGCGGAATGCGTCCCAGGCTTTTTCGGAAAAAAGCATAAGGCAGGGCTCTTTGTGAATCGATTTCATGATAACAACTGTTTCACCGAGCTCCCCTCTGAATTTCGGAGGAATCGACATTCTGTTAACTTGGTCAAATTTTCTTAATTCTGTTCCTTTGAGGTCAGACACAGGCGATTTCCTCCTTTCAGTACGGATTTTTTATCCTTTTTGCCCCTTTGCTTCCCATTAGCACCCTTATTATATCCTCATTCATCCATAATTACAAGAGTTTTTTTTCAAATTTTCCGTTTTTTTTCAACATTTTTTGATTTCTTTTCGGAAATTTCGGAATTCTTCTTGTGGTACACATTTTTTGAAGCACAAGATGTTGATTTTAGCAAAAAACGCACCCCGAAGGATGCGTTTTTTCATGCGGTTAATATTAACATATCTTCCGGGCTGATATGAGGCTGCAAAGCACAGTTGATTGCAAGAGAAGTCAGCTTTGCGGCTCTTTCAATCATCAAATCCACCTCACGCGGAGTAACCATCATGCTGCCTGCCTGCTCAACAATCGCTTCTTCATCGTCATAAGAACCGACGCAGTCCATTATCAAAGTTGCCGCATCAACAACTGTCGGCACTCCAATAGAAATAACCGGCACTCCGATTGTTTTTTCGCTGATTTCCTGCCTTGCGTTGCCGACACCCGAGCCCGGCACAATGCCCGTGTTGCACATCTGAATGGTTGTTCCGAGCCTTTCAACGTTTCGTGCAGCAAGGGCATCAACCGTTATAACAAAATCAGGTTTAACCGTCTGAACAACGCCTTTTATCATTTCACCTGCTTCCGCACCGGTTTCGCCCATAACTCCGGTTGAGAAAGCGCTGACACATCGCAAAGAGCCCAGCCCCGTTGATTTTAGCAACTCCCCCGTTATATGTCTTGTCGAAAAAATCATGGAAGCGCATTTCGGACCAAGTGCATCGGGCGTTATGCGCATGTTTCCCAAACCCGCCACAAGCACACTGCCTTTCGGCGGAATTATTCTCCTTATTTCCTCCACGACATCGTTCAGGCTGTCGTCAATAAACTGTGCGTGTCTTGCAAAGGGAGTTACCTCTACCGTTACGTATCTCCCTACGGGCTTGCCTATCGCCTCTTCGCCCTCGGAATTCAAAACATCAATTCTCGTCACCTTCGCCTTTGGTGCCTTAAAGCTGTCAATTTCAACCCCGTTAAGAGCTTTTTTACCTAAAAATTCGCATCTTTCAACCGCTAAATCTGTTCTGAAATTCATATTTTTATTTTCCTCTTGATTTTTTTCTCAATATTTAGTATTATTAATTGCAAAACTTTTAAACATTTTTCAAAAACTTCTTGCAATTAACGAAAAAATGTGATATCATAATCACCTGTATGAAGAAGGAGGTGTCGTTATGCCCAATATTAAGTCAGCTAAGAAGAGAGTTATCGTCAACAAGACAAGAGCTGCAAGAAACAAGTCACGCAACACAGCTCTCAAGACCGCTATCAAAAAGGCTCATGCAGCCGTTGAAGCAAACGCTCCCGAAGCAAACGCTCTCGTCAGAGAAGCTATCAAGAAGGTTGACCAGGCTGCGGCTAAGGGTCTTATCCACAAGAACAACGCTGCTCACAAGAAGTCAGCTCTCGCTCAGCTTATAAAGTAAGCTGTTCACAATTAAAACATTGCTTAATTGACCGTGGTTATAATCATTTATGACCACGGTTATTAAGTTTTTAAAACACAATTCCATACGTCTATAAAACTATTGACAAGTTAAAGCATTTAAGATATAATTTTCTTGTAATTTAACTTTAGGGAGGTAATCATCATGGATTGCATCAAAAAGGTTCTTAAAGTAGTCGGCATCATCGCCGCAGTTGCAGGCATTGCCGCAGGAATTTATTTCGCCGTTAAAAAATATCTTGATAAGAAAAATCAGGCTGCTGACTGCGAAGAAAACTACGTTTCCTGCTCCTGCTGCGAAGCATAATTTAAAACGCAATCTACTTCCCCGCCAAGTTTTTTGGCGGGGCTTTTTCTAAGATTTTCTTAATTTCTTGATATTTACATTGACAAAAGCATTTAAAATTCTTATCATTTATTCAACGAGAGGACTCTTCCCGACTATTTTTCTTTAGGCTTGGCTATAAATGAAGCAATCAAACCGCACAGAATCGCCGCTGTCACACCCGCGGATGATGCAGTAAAAGCACCTGTTATTATCCCCCGCACACCCTGCTCTGCTATTGCCTGCTCTGTGCCCTTTGCCAAAGCGTAGCCAAATCCTGTGAGAGGAACTGTCGCTCCCGCTCCGGCCCACTCGGCAAGCGGCTCATAAAGCCCGGCAGCCGTTAAAGCAACGCCGGAAACAACAAATGCAACAAGAATGCGCCCCGGAGTAAGCTTCGTTGTGTCAATGAGTATCTGCCCTATGAGACAGATAAAACCGCCGACAAAAAACGCTTTGAGCAAGTCAATTAAAATTTCCATAATCACCTTTCCAATCCGTTTTTATCTATTGTTGGCAGGCAATGCGCGAATATTCGCGTTTTTTGAAATTTGGTATTGACAAAACGCGCACTAAACCATAATATTATTATTGTAATGTTTCCGGGGGGAAACAAACACTAACAAAGGAGAATAGAAAATGGTATTTGAAAAAATCAAAAAAATCATCAGCGAACAGCTTGAAGTTGATCAGAGCATCGTTTCCGAGTCTTCATCAATCACAGGCGACCTCGGTGCAGACAGCCTTGACCTTGTTGATCTTGCTATGTCAATTGAAGACGAATTTGACATTGAGCTTTCCGATGAAGCTCTTGATAAAATCAAAACAGTCGGCGACCTCGTTGCTTACATCGACGAAAGAATCTAAAACCCAAAAATCAAATCTGATAAAGACGGCTTGAAATTCAGGCCGTCTTTTTATATTTTGACATAAACACACTAATGTGATAGAATTATTTTACGAGGTGATTTTTATGATTATAAAAAACGCAACCGTTTACGGAGCGGACTTCAATCCCCAAAAAAACGACATTGAAATAAACGGAGAAATTATCAGCGCTTTAGAAAAGACAGAAAAAGACGGGCTCGATTTTTCCGGTTGCATTGCCCTGCCCGGATTCATTGACATTCATATTCACGGATGCAACATGGCCGATGCCACAGACGGAAACGCGGATTCCGTTTTGAAAATGAGTAAGTGGCTTGCCTCAAACGGAATAACTTCCTTCTGCCCGACAACAATGACTCTTTCGGTCGATTTTCTAAAGAAATGCTTCAAACACACAGCTGATGCAATGGGTAAAGAGGAAGGTGCATATATTCACGGCATTAACATGGAAGGTCCCTTCATTGCTCCTGAAAAAAAAGGCGCACAGGCCGAAGAACATATCATAAACCCGAATTTTGAGATTTTCAGTGAACTGAATTCAATATGCCCCGTAAAGTTGGTCGACATTGCTCCCGAAAGACCTAATGCAACTGAATTTATAAAGCAGGCAAAAGAGGTGTGCACAGTTTCCGCCGCACACACAACAGCAGGATACAGTCAAGGCAAGGCAGCAATTGAATGCGGCATCACACATGCCACTCACCTTTATAACGCCATGAACGGGCTTACCTCAAGAGAAGCGGGTATGGTTGGCGCGGTGCTTGACAGTGATAACGTAACCGCTGAGCTTATTTGTGACGGAATCCATATTTCCGCGCCGACTCTCAGGATCACCTTCCGTGCGCTCGGCGAGGACAGAACAGTTGTCATAAGCGATGCCATGATGGCGGCGGGACTTGAAAGCGGAGAATACACTCTTGGCGGACAGCGCGTTATTAAAACCGACGCTGCCAGACTTGCGGACGGCACTCTTGCGGGAAGTGCAACAAACTTGTATGAGGAATTTAAAAATCTTCTGTCATTCGGAATACCTCTGAAGCAAGCGATAAAATCGGTAACAATCAATCCCGCGCGAGCAATCGGTGCGGACAAAATCACCGGCAGCATTGAACCCGGAAAGAACGCCGACATAGTTATTTTCTCTGAAGATTTTTCGGAAATCAAGGCAGTATTTGTTAAGGGAAATCGTATTATATAATAAAAATAATATATATTATGAAAGTATTCCTGCAAGTATGATTTATAATATAATAATAATACATTTATATATGCATGTATATATACAGTAAAGGCAAAGAGCTTTACAACACAAAGTTGTAAAGCTCTTTTACTTTCACATGTGGAAAACTCGGTGGAAAAAGTGAAGAACTATCCTTTTAATTCTTAAATCAACATTAAAACGGTAAAGTTATTCACTTTACAAGCTGTTTTAATTTTAATTTAGAATAATTATATGCAGTATATACTGCATGACGGAGTGAATAACTTTTGCAGGATTGTTAAAAAATCCTGCATATTTCTGTTAAAAAGAGCGGCTTGGAATACTCCAAGCCGCTCAGATTAAATTATGGATTCATTCGTTATTATTCTTCAACAAGCCTGCTGTCACCGTCTGCGGTTGTGAAGCCGGAGGTATGTTCAGTCTGGTCAATCTTGAATAATGTGCCGTCGTCAAGCTTATGTAAGGTTCTATGCTTATCGATTGTATCAACATCGAGCTGGTCAACGTTGCCGTCGCGGTTAGCATCAGCTGCTTCAAATGCTGCAGGACCCATATTTTCTTCATCAAGGGTACCAAGAGCCTTATAAAGCTCAAGTGCCGTTGCATCAGTACCGTCGATACGTGTATCGCCGTTAAGATCACCGTAAAGAACAGCATAATATCTGAATCTTTCGTTGTCACCAATCTTGCCGAGGTAATAAGCACCTGTTCCTACACCTAAACCTGAACCGATAACCTTAACTGAGTTGTCTGAGGAAGATCCCAACATACCTGCAACATTAATGAGATCCATCGTTGCGCCCTTGCCTTCTTTAAGACCAAAGACCTGACCTTCAATAAGGTTGTTGGAGTCAGATGTGATAAGGGTACCGACAGCATCTGCACCAAGAGCAGTATTAACAACAATACTGGGAGCAACCTTGAACTTAAGATTTTTGATTGCCTGGTTAAGGTAAGCAGCCATCTGGTCAACTTCTATCTGTGATTCACAGTCGATTGTATCATCGGCTCTCAGGGTTGTTGCGTCGCCGAGGGTTGATTGGAGAACATCAAGACCGGAAGCATATCCGAGAATGGGGTCATCCTTGTTGGGATCACTAAGGATTGCCTCTGCTGTTGCGATAAATGAATCAAGCTGAGTCCAATCTGCATCACCGGTGTAAAGAATAAGTGCCTGATAAGCCTTGAGAAGACCAAGGAATGCTTCTGTAATAAGCGACTGTGTGAGCTCGTTATCAGCAAGAATGTTAGATGAACAAGCATCTCGAAGCGACGATGCATAGTCATATGCTTCTCTGAAGGCTTCGTATGATGTTGTGGTGTAAACCTTTTGTGTGATGGGCTCACCGGTTACCTGGTCGGTGCCTGTCTTTACAAGATTGCGACGTTTTGTTGACTGATCTTTATAGGCACTTGCTGTGAGGTTAATAAGCCACTGAAGCATTGTTGTGTCTGTTGCTGTCTGCCTCATTGCTTCTGCTTCCTGGAAACGGAAGCTGATGTAGTCATACTTATTGTAGATGGATCTGTTGTTATCGTAAATAGCTTCGATATATTTAACATAGCTCTTATACATCTGAAGCTTGAAATCATCTGCAAAAGTATAAGCATCTGTTTGATTCATTGTGTCATCTTTATATCCGGCATATGCGCTGTCTGTAATGGGTGTGCTGGAAATGCCGCTTGTGCCGAATGTGAGACCGTCGGTATAATCAAACGCTTTTCTTGTGATAATGTATTCGCCGGTTGCGGGGTCTGTCTTAAGAGTGAAACCGTTGTTTGTGCAGAAGGTTTCGACAGTAGCAATTCTGCCGTCTGCCACAAGAGTGCTCCACTGAGCCGAGCCCGCGTTATAGGTTCCGTCTGCATGCGGAGTGATATCAAAAGCAAGGGTTTCAAGAGCAAGTCTTACAACATCTTCAGCTTCGTAGGATGACAGAACAACTTCGTTCTTGTTACCGTATTCAACAGCCATTGCAAGCTGCTCATAGTTAGCTTCCTTGAAGCTTTCCATGGTAACAGTGATGTCATCACCGGTTCTTGCATCCTTATAGGTATAAGACTGGGTTGAGGATGACCAGAAGGGATAAATTGCTGTGGGAATACCGGGATCGCCGTCAGCATAGTAGGTTACATCTGTTGTGCTGCCATCAGCATTTGTAATAGTTTCAGTTGTATCTGCTGTAAGATATCTACCGTCGTCATTAGCATCATAAAGACTCTTAGCCCAAAGTCTTTCATGGATTGAATACATGAGCCATTCGCCGTAAGCTGCGGGAAGATCGTTTTCAGCAAAGCTCTTGTAGGATGAAATAAATTCTTCAGCTTCTTTAAGAGAATCCTTAGCGTTTCTGTAAAGATAGCCTGATGTACCCCAGTCTTCGTAGTTGAAGAACTGCATCTGGTCAGCTTCGTAGAATGCCTTCGGATTTGCAGCGGTTTTTGCAGTCAAATTCGCAAATCTGAAGCTATCATATTTTGAGAAGTTATCGGTATACTTGCCGTCGATAGTCTCTGTTGCCGCGCTCTTAGTTGCGGTTTCAAGATATGACCAGGGTCTGTATGCCTGATATTGATAAACGTCTTCAGTTTCGCCGGTTTCGGGATTTACGGTTTCGCCTGTCTTTTTAGCGTAGATATAGCACTTTGCAAAGGTTTCAACAAGCTCATCAGCCTCAGCCTTTGTTGCATAAGGACCATAAACCGTGCCGTTTGAAAGATGAATTTCATATGCCGTTGCATCTACAGTTCTCTGAACGGTAGCTGTTCCGTCTGTTGCTGCATTTGCATCATCTTCATTATCAAAGGATGCAACATAGTCGGCATTAATATTAAGTGTGAAAGAATTTACATAATCCTCAAGCTGCTGAATTGTGAGCTTTGAGGTAAGGATATCCTGGTCGTAAGGTCTCTGATAGTCTGATGAAACAAGGAGAGGAAGGAAGGTTCCGAGAAGCGGAGTTTTGAATGCACAAACAAATGAAAGCAGTGCATTAACAAGATAAGGAAGCGATGCGTTTTCGCTGTTGGAACCGTTCACCTTACATGAAAGAAGCTCATCAAGACTTGTCATTGTTGTGACATTGTCATTTCTGACAACACCTGTTCTGTTCATGGGGATGAGGAGACCGTTGTCGCCGAATACGGCAGCAAGAACACGGTCAAGAACTCTGAGGATGAGAGGAACAATGGGATATTTGTTAAGCTCAGCATTCGGATCGGTGTTAACACTGAGAAGACCGAGGATAGACTGGATATCAAACTGAACGAGATTGCCGAGAAGCCATTCGTTAATGAACTGATTTGAGCCGTTAAGGTCGGGAAGCCATGATGTGGGAAGAAGGCCGAACAGAGTGGCGTCAATCAAATCATAAACAGCCTCCCAGTTAGCATTTGCCTTATATCTTCTGTTTCTGAAATCTTCAAAGTTGTCAGCAACCTGCTGAATAAAAGCGGTAACATCGTCAACCCAGATGGCAGAAAGATAAGCATTGCTGTTAAAGGGATTCTTAACGTCGTTATTGTTGGCATCCTTGATATAGGCATCCATTTTGCCGTCGGCATCCAAGTCGTTACCGGAAAGAAGAGGAACATACTGAGTGAAGCCCCAAAGAAGGAATTCCGAAGCAAACTGCTCAAGAGTTGTATCTGTTGTGAAGGGCTTGTGGTTATTGAGCTGGAAGAGGGTGTTGAAATATGCTGCAAGATAAGAGCAGCCAATATTAAGAGCACCTGTGGGAATATCAACATAATGATATATCGGATTGCCGTTTGCATCTACTGCCTGGTTACCGTTGATATCCTTTATGGGAACAGCCTTGACTGTTGAATAAGGAATATATTCATCGGATACATCGGCACTGGGTGCAATACCGGGATTGTTAACCTGATATTCATGCCATGCATCAAGGCGTGCATAATAATTGTTATGCGGAGTTGCGGGAGCTGCAAGAGCTGCAAGACCGTAAGCAAGAACAGAGGGAATATCTGTTGTCCATTCGGGGAAGTAGCAGCCGTCAATAAGGTCATTGAGAGCCATCTTGATAACGGTTGCATAAACCTGCTTTGTGCCGATGACATAGTTAACTCTTATGAAATCGGGGTTAACATAGTCAGCCGCGCCCTCATCGGAAATGTTAACGGGCATATCATTGTAAAGATAATTGTAAGCAGTGGGTTTTTCAACGCCGTTAACAACTGAAATTTCCGTGGGATAAAGGATATCGCCGTTTTCATATGTGATATATGTCTGACCGAGAGATGCTTCATCCTTTTCATCGATAAGCTGCAAGTTTTCATCATAGCCCCAAACAGCGTTCATTTCGTCGGCTGTATGGCCAAGGTGAGCTGAGCTCTCGAAAAGGCCAAATGAGGGAAGCATGTTAACGAGAAGTCTGATAAGGTCATTAAGAAGCGACATGAAGTTATCCTGAATCTGAATTCCGAGATAGTCAATCTTAATGAAGGTGTCAAGACCGCCGCCGTTGAAGAGCCAGTCAATCATGGCATCAATCTTGAGCTTGGGATATGTATTTTCTTCATCTGTGTATTCGGGCTCGGGAGCACCGTTCTGAACAAGAAGAGATTCAACCAGACCGACAATCAAACTGAACATCTGATCGCTCATGAGGTCGGGGTCGCCGTAGGGATTCTGCTCTGTGATTTCAACGCCGACAAGGTCGCAGAGAAGCTCGCTGAGCATGGGACCGAGCATTCCGCTCATAAGAGCATCAAGAAGGTTGGCAACAAACTGATAGGTGTTCATCTTATAGCCTGTTCCGTCAGTGCCCATTTCGAGAACGCCGTCGCCGTTGCGGTCAGCTGCAAACTTATCGCTGTCGGGAGTCATAAGAACGCCTGCTTTGCCGGGCTTGTCAGCAATTGCGGGCATAAGAGGCTCAAAGTTTTCGCCAAGGAGTGAAAGGCCGCCGTCATCACCGCTGGAGCCTGTGCCTTCGATAAGTGCCCAGTTTATGAGCTTCTGAACAGCAGTGTCAATAGTTTCTCCCGAAGGAATTCCTGTGGCAGATTCATCGATAAGCATCTGATAAAGCATGTTTTTAAGACCTACGTCGATATCAACAATCTTATTATCGCTTACAGAAGCACCGGGAAGGAAATCGACAATGAGGTCGCCCAACAAACCGCTGAGAAGTGAACCGAGGTTAAGCTGACCGGAAACAAGCTTTACAACGAGAAGTTTCTTATCGCTAAGGAAATTAAGAACATTGTCGAGAACGTCTCTGTCTTTAAAGCCGTTGCGCCTGAGAACGTTTTTATCAAGAGAGCCAACGTTGTTAAGCGCACTGGAACCAAGAACATCTGAGTTCGTAAGGTCACCAAGCAAGCTCAATAAATCTGCCAAGCCGGCAACCCAGTTTGTATCGATACACTCCATGAAGCCATAGAGCGTGGTGATGAGACCGTCAACGCTTCTGACATCGACAGCGTCAATATAGTCTCCGAGTTTAAGCGAAAGACCAAGGGTTCCGAAGAAACCGCCGTCACCGGAAACAAGACCGTCACCGGCACCGACCATATCGTCGAGCTCTTTCAACGTGATGTAGATGTTGGCATCAGCAAGGAGATCATCGAGCATGTCAAGAAGCCAGCCCGCACCTTGTTCATAGGTGAAGTGATACTTGCCGTCTGAACCTACTTCGGGTTCATAATAGTTGTCGGATGTTGCATCATATGCATACACTTGAATGCATGCGGCTGAGAGAATCATCACTACCGACAACAAGGCTGCTAAGAGTCTTTTTGCCTTTTTCATTGCATTTGCACCTCCATAAAATATAACACGCTTTCGCGCCGAAGCCCTTGCAAGAGGCTTCTGTGGAAGACATTATAAAATGCCTTAATTTACAATAGTTACTTTATAAGGGAGTTGTTGCATGCCGTGTGCAGAATTATTAATTTTTAGTAAACATTTTATTAACAAATTGTGAACTTGGCATTTTTTTGTTCATATTCAATAAACAAAGCATAGCTGTTTTGGTGAAACTTAACAAAGAAACTCTTCCCTGTTTCAGATGTCAACAAAAAATTTACAAAACCTGTAATCGTACATTTCTATGTTTTTGTGTTTATTTTTGCAATATTAAAAGGATACATTTCATCCGGAAAATGTATCCTTTTGGTGTGATGATTTTGCAAAGTCAATAACCGCAAACAGGTCATCAACAAGCGGCACTCCGACTGACTGCAAGCGCGAGGGATGCTCATGGCCGCTTGTGAGAAGCATGCAATCCGCAGAAAGCTCCACCGCCATTTCGGCATCGTGAATCAAATCGCCGATGACAAGCACCTTTCCTTTTTGCTCTCCGCTTTGCTCAAGATAATTGCGCGCGCGCTCAATTTTTGAGCCCGCAAAATAATCACCCGCACCGAGAATTGCATCAAAATAATCCATGACGCCGTATTTTTCTGCGTTACAGAGAAGCTGGTCATTATTTGAAGAAGAAACAATAATCTGCTTTGCACCGCAGCTTTTAAAATGCTCCAGCGCTTCGTGCGCACCGAGGGTCAGTCCGCAATCCTTAAGATGGTATAAATAACCTTCATTATATTGTTTTATTATTACGGAATAATCCTCTTTTTCCATATCGAAAGTCTTTTCATAAAAGCCCTTTATCGGTGTGCAGATGCACTCCTTATAAAAATCAACGTCAATCGGCGGCTTCCCCCTCTCAGCAAGCATATCGTTAACGCTTGCAAGAGAAGCCCCGAGGTCGTTGAGCAGGGTTCCGTTCCAATCCCAGATAACATGAGTATATTTCAACGGTTTTTCTCCTTTGATTGATATTTAATGTTTTTTATGATATTATGATATATAATAATATTGACGATGAGAGCAAGCCCGCTGCTCTGCACTGAATTAAAGGTGATGAAATAATATGAATACATTTAATAAAATATATGAAGCAGTCAAAATGATTCCGCGCGGAAAGGT
The DNA here is from genome assembly GCA_045591425.1 of Acutalibacteraceae bacterium. Classification (GTDB taxonomy): domain Bacteria; phylum Bacillota; class Clostridia; order Oscillospirales; family Acutalibacteraceae; genus CAG-177. Next base: position 59,139 of record JAZNSX010000017.1, read on the forward strand.
CTGCACCTATGGCGGTATAGCTGCCATGGCGGGCAATCCGCGATGGTCAAGAGTTGTCGGCTACGCCCTGCATGTCAACCCCGAACCCGGCAAAATCCCCTGCCACCGTGTTGTTACACGAAACGGCGAGGTTTCAAAAGCATTTGCATTCGGCGGCGAAAACATGCAGCGTATACTGCTTGCCGAAGAAGGTGTTGAGTTCCTTGAAAACGGCAGAGTTGACATGAAAAAACATTTATGGCTCGGCAACTGACCCCGAGGGTGTTACCTCGCCGTCGTTTGAAATAACCACACCCTGCGGTTCATAGCTTTCAATTCTGTCAAAGAGCGCGCGGCGCTCTTTTCTTTTTGTCACAAGCTTTGTCTCGCAACTATCCTGCAGGAGAGGCGTGAATTCAACCTTCAAATTCATATCCTTATCTATTTCAAGAGTCACAATTCCCGAGTCAAGAGTTTTGTCATTAAACCAGAAGTTGCCAAGGCTGTAAATTATCGGCGCACCGTTATAAAATTCCATACCCTGAAGGCAATGAGGATGCGCGCCGATTACCGCATCGGCACCGGCTTCAATATATTCCCTGCTCATGGTTTTCTGCGCCTCATCAAGCTCTTTTGAATATTCCGTGCCCCAATGGACATAAGCAATCAGAAAATCGCAGCGCTGACGGGCAATTTTTATGGATTCGAGAAAATCTTCGCTGTCATATGTGCCCATAATTCCGGGCGCGGCAAAGGTTGCAACGGGCGTCATATAATATTTTTCTGCCCTGCTGGCGGCAACTATGCCTATTTTTATGCCGTTAACAATAAAATAATGGCCGTTAACTGCCTCAACAAGATTCATTCCCGCTCCGACATAGGGCATACCCGCGTTTTTAAGATTCTGCATTGTATCGGCAAAAGCCGCTTCTCCGTAATCATAAACATGGTTGTTGGCAAGCGAAACAACATCAACCCCGAGCTCGTGCAAAAAGCCGATGCTTTCGGGGTGAGAGCGAAAGGTCCATGCTTTATCAGCTATAGGCTCACCTATTTCGCTGATTGCGGTTTCACAATTAAGCAGAAAAATATCGCTCGCTTTCACCTGCCTGACCAACGACTTGTCAAAGCACTTTAAAACTCCGCCGTTTTCTGCTGCATGAAGCATAACGGGGCGTTCAGGTGCAAAAGTTATATCACCCGCAACGGAAATGCTGACAGTTGATTTACCGTTGCTGCCGTAGTTTGTGATATTCTGAGCACCCTGCACACCCTTTATCATATCTGAAATAACATAATAAGAATAGCCCGTCACTTCAAGCCAGGTTTTTTGAGTGTACTCACCCGAATCCGCAGCCGAAACAAGCTGACGGATTTCTTTTTTTTCAAAGTTTTTCTTTAAAAATTCAGCCGTCACATCCAAACCGGACACCTGCGAAATAGTCGCAGCAGCGCTTTCATAGTCATAGGTGCTGACGACGGTAATCGTGTCCGCATTGCCACACGAACATGAAAAACATAATATAATTGTTATTATAATAATTCTATATAATATACTTTTCATTATCCTATCCGATCAGCATATTCTGCAGCTCAATTATCTCCATGAGTTCAAGGCTGACAGCTTTCATATACTCAAGAATTTTTTCGTCACGGGCAAGGTATCGGGCAGTTTTGCGCACTTCTTTCACAAACGAAGGGTCAAGCACCTTGTTTTGACGCGCAAGAGGACACATATTTGCCCTCGGGTCATAAACAACTTCTATTTTCAGCCTTCCGTCCTCTTCAAACACCAGTGGAAAGAGTGGAAAAATCCTGCATGCAAGCGGTCTTTCTCTTCTGTCGCACTCGCCGGAACAAATAACCATGGGATAGCCGTAGTTGCCTTCGGTTTCACAGACCTCAAAGCCTTCTTTTGAGGCAAAGAACTCCTCTTCGTAAGGGTAAAGCCACATGCCTTTACAGTCACCCCGGCAGCAAAGCCCGTCACAAAGTCTGCCGCAATTATAAAATCCGAGCGGCGTTTTGTGATAAAGACGCTCGTAAGCACCTTTTATGATTTTATTCATAATGTCAGCATCCTTTCTGCGAATGCCTGAAGCGAAAAATCGCATAATGTTTTTGGATGATTGAGATATTTCTGCAAAACAGCGTTGGCCTTTTCTTTGTTTCCTTTTGAATTATCACCAAAGAGTGAAAGAGAAGATTTGATAACATCGAGCGCAATAAACTGCTTTTCCGCCCAAGGTTTGAGCTCTGAAATTAAAGCATTATCAAGTGTTTTGAGCTGTTCACAGCATTTTTCGAGTTTTTTCGCGTAGTCTGCTATAATTCCGTATGCACCTGTCGCATCACCTGCGAAAAGCCTCTGCTGTGCATCATTCAACGCAGAGTTCATCATGGGTGAATTCTCAACCTTTAGGCAAGAGGTCAGCAAATTATCGAAGAAAGGCATCAAAATCTCTTTTGTTTCTTTCCCAAGTGTGATTTCACATGCTTTATGCCACGATTCAAATCCGTCGTAGGCAAGGGGATTCCATAGATAGTCACAGACTGTAAGTAAAGGTATAATACTTGACATAGCATATTCCATTGTGTTGGAAATGATACCCTCGGAATAACGGAACAAATCCCTTTCTCTGCCGCTGATATAGCCCAAATGCATCTCATTATACATTTCCGCATCATTTACAGGAAAATTATCCCAATATAGCGGCTTGTGATTAGTTGAATTCTCAAATATGATTGCTTCTTTGACCGTTTGCTCCTGAGAGCAAATATTTTTACCCGTCCAAAAAAGACTGACATCAGAAGGAATACCTTTTCCGAGCTTTGAAATGTAGTATTCCTCTCCCGTTCCGCGATAAACAAGAGGGCAAACGGTTAATGAGCAATTTTTATCTGTTTCCTTTAAAAAAGCATAGAATTTATTGACAAGATAAACATGAGCATTGACTGCTTCTCCACCGAAAGCCTCTTTATCCTCGTCAAAATAGAGGTTATCCGGAATGTCATCAACAAGCAATCCGAATTTTCTAATTCCTGCGTCGTAAAGCTGTTTGACTTTACATGAAAGTTTATCAAAATCATCCTCTGAAGAATATTTCATGCTGAGTCCTGGCGCGATGCAAAAGTGAAAATCGACAAAATTTTCACAGCAGGATTCAGCGATTTCAGAAAGCTGAGCAAGCTCTTTTTCCGGATATAATTCATCCCATTTATCTCTATGATAAGGGTCATCCTTCGGGGCATAATAATATGTGTTCATACCGTAAGCCGACATTTTTTCTATCATAAGGCGGCGAACAGAATGAGACCAGGGATTGCCGTAAAAGCCTTCTATATAGCCCCTTTTGGCGAATAACGGATAGTCCTCAACCACGCCGACAAAAAATTTTTTATCATTAATCATTGTGGTTATTCTGTTGAGCGCCCTAAAAAGAGACTTTTTGCCCGATACAGTGACGGCAAGCTGCATTCCGCCGCTGCATTTTTCGCCGATAATAAAATATTTTTCATCAGTCAGACGGTATGCTTCGTCAACGTATTCCGTTCTCTTTGTGTTTTCTTTTACGATGCTGATGTAAAGTGTTTCACCTTTACTGAAAAAAGATGATTTTTTGTTGCAAATCCCCTCGGCATATTTACTTTCATATCCGTTTACAATGAGTTTACGGGGCTGAAAATCAATCCATTCGATTATTTTCGTCTTTTGAAAAGCAGGATAAATCATAATGACTTGATTTCCTTTCTGTATTTTTCAATATAAGCATTATTGATTTCGTCGCCGCCGTCAACATTGCTGCTGGAGAAAACCTCGGGAGTATAGCCGTCGGCTATCATCATCTCAACGGCACGGGCTTCTATCGCATTGAGAATTGCCGCGCCTGCTGCTGTTGATGTGGGCGCAACATTCCTGTTAATCTCTTTTATCTCTATTGATGCATCACCGTAGCAGCCGCAATTGTCAATCACAACATCTCCGAGCTCATAAAGCTTTTTGCCGCTTGAATGCCTTGATGCGCCGCGCATTGTGTGCTCCATATTAGTTATCACAACCGTTTTAACTCCTCTTTCTCTCGCAACGATTCCCATATCGATTGCAACTCCGTTTCTGCCGGAATTCGAAAAGAGAAAAAGTATGTCATTTTCTTTTATTGAATGGTGCGTGAAAAGCATTTCGCCATAGCCTTCAAGGCGCTCAATTTCCGTGCTTTTAGCTGCACCTTCATGAAGCATAAGCGAGGTTTCAAGAATAGGGTTCACATTCACAAGACCGCCTGCACGGTAAAATATTTCTTCAGCAAGCATATGGGAATGACCGGTGCCGAAGGTATGTATTCTTCCGCCGTTTTTAAGGGTATCGGCAACCGCCCTCGCCGCCTTTTCAATATTTTCGATTTGCTCCACAGCAATTCGGTTCAGAATTCTTTGCAGATTTTCAAAATATTCAATAGCTTTAGACATAATACCCTCCGAAACTTTTTTCTTTCATTTTATACGTTATTCTTATAAATATCAAGTTTTTTTGAAAATTACTTTATTTTTGTTGTCTGATATGATATAATTTATCGCATTAAAGGAAGGTGCTCCATTATGAAAAGACAAAGCGGAATTCTTATGCATGTCTCGTCTCTCTACGGCGATTATTCAATCGGCTCATTCGGAAAAAACGCATTTGAATTCATTGATTTTCTTGTTGAAAACGGTTTTTCCGTGTGGCAGGTTTTGCCATTCACGGTCACCGACGAATACAATTCACCATATAAATCATTTTCCGCATTCGGCGGAAATCCCTATTTCATAGACCCCGAAAAGCTTTTTGAAGACGCTCTTATTTCTGCGGAAGATTTGGAAGAATGCCGCCAGCAAACGCCGTATTCCTGTGAATTTGAACGGCTTGGCAAAGAGCGTATGGCTCTTTTAAGGAAAGCATATTCAAACTGCAAAAACCGCAGCGAAATTGAAGAATTCATAAATTCACATCCGAGAATTGAAGCCTTCTGCCGATTTATGACTCTCCGGTCACAAAACGGGCTCAAACCGTGGCAGGAATGGGAAAGTGAAGAAATTACGGATTTCGAAACGCTCGGCGCATGGCAGTTCACACAGTATGAATTCTTCACCCAATGGGCAAAAATCAAGGAATATGCCAACTCAAAGGGAGTGAGCATAATCGGAGATATCCCCATCTATGTTTCCGATGACAGCTGCGATGTCTGGGAAAACCGAGGTCTGTTTGATATTGACGAAAAGGGCTATCCTTCAATGGTTGCGGGCGTTCCGCCGGATTATTTTGCAGAGGACGGTCAGCTTTGGGGAAATCCGCTCTATAACTGGGATGAAATGAAAAAAGACGGCTTTGCCTGGTGGAAAGAGCGTATTGATCACGCACTGAGTATGTTTGACGGCGTGAGAATCGACCATTTCAGAGCAATAGAATCCTATTGGGCGGTTGATGCCGAAGAAGAAACCGCAAGAAACGGAAAATGGCTCAAAGGCCCCGGCATTGAGTTCATAAATACAATCAAGGCAGGTCATGAGGATAAACTCATAATTGCCGAAGATTTAGGCGATATTACCGATGAGGTTCGCGCACTTGTTGAAGAAAGCGGATTTCCCGGAATGCGGGTCTTCCAGTTTGGCTTCCTTGATGACGGCAACAGCATCCATATGCCTCATAACTATATAAGAAATTCGGTTGCCTATTCAGGCACACACGATAATAACACGCTTTTCGGCTTCCTTTGGGAAAGCGACGAAGCAACAAGAAAAAGGGCACTTGAATACTGCGGCTTTGATGGCGGTGATTGGGGCGGCGCAAGCCCCCTTTTCCTCAGGGCGATATTTGCAAGCGTCAGCGACCTTGCTATAATTCCGATTCAGGATTTTCTGATGTACGGTTCAGATACAAGAATCAACACACCCGGCGTTGCAAAGGGCAACTGGAGCTACAGAGTAACAAAAGAACAGCTCATGAATGCCGACAGAGAATTTTTTAAATCATTAAACAAAATTTATAAAAGGTAAGAAAAATGAATAAATTTTTTGAGATAAGCGAAAAAATCAAGTCGGCAAGCGACGATGCTCTGACTAAGGCAAAGGCAAAATTTGACGAAATTGAAGATATAACCGAATATAACCAACAAAAGGTGCTTGCGTCATTCATCAAAAACAGAGTGAGCGAAACGGATTTTGCCGGCTCAACGGGCTACGGCTACGGCGACTCGGGCAGAGATAAGCTCGACAGAATCTATGCCGAAATTTTCGGCGCGGAGGATGCTATTGTTCGCCACACATTCACCTGCGGAACTCACACTCTTGCAGTTGCGCTTTTCGGCGTGCTCAGACCCGGCGACACAATGCTCAGCGTAACCGGCACACCTTATGACACAATTCACAGCGTTATCGGAATAAGCGGCGAAGGAATGGGCTCACTCAAGGATTTCGGAGTAAAATATGAACAGGTTGACCTCGAAGCAGACGGCAGACCCGACCTTGCGGCAATTGAAAAAGCCCTTGAATCAAAGCCAAAAATGGTTTATATCCAGCGTTCAAGAGGTTACAGCCTGCGCCCCACCCTTTCTGTTAAGGAAATCGAAGAAATCGCAGAGCTTGTTCATTCAAAATGCGATGCGGTTGTTATGGTTGACAACTGCTACGGCGAGCTTGTTGAAAAAATCGAACCCACAGAAGTCGGTGCTGACCTTATGGCAGGTTCATTAATAAAAAATGCCGGCGGTTCAATCGCAAGAACCGGCGGATACATAGCGGGCAGAAGCGATCTTGTTGAGCTTTGTGCTTACAGAGCAACAACTCCCGGTTTGGGCAAAGAGGTCGGCTGCACTCTCGGTGAAAACAGAAACATGTTTATGGGTGTTTTCCACGCTCCGCATGTTGTCGGAGAATCTCTCAAAGCGGCGGTGTTTGCGGCGGCTTTATTTGAGAATTTCGGTTTTAAGGTTACTCCTTCAAGCAGCGAAAGCAGACACGACATTATTCAGGCACTCTGCCTTGAAACCCCCGAGAGGCTCTGCGAATATTGCAGAGGAATTCAGAGCGGAGCTCCCGTTGACTCTTATGTTTCACCTGAGCCGTGGGATATGCCCGGCTATGACAGCAAGGTTATCATGGCGGCAGGTGCATTCATTCTCGGTTCTTCAATCGAGCTTTCCGCAGATGCTCCCCTGCGCGAGCCTTTTGCTGTCTGGATGCAGGGAGGAATCAACTTCCACTCGGCAAAAACCGCAATAATGCTTGCCGCAGAGAAACTCAACCAAAAGGGATTGATATAAAATGGAATACAATGGCATAACAAGAGATGCGCTGTTTCTCTTGGCTGACAACAGATTCAGAGATTCAAAAGCATTCTATGAAGAACATAAGGAACAAATCAAAAGCACAGTGACAATCCCCATGCGACAGCTTGCGGGAATAATCGGCGAAGAGCTTCTTGCAGTTGACCCGATGATTAACGCAATCCCAACAAAAATGGTGTCAAGAGTAAGAAGAGACACAAGATACACCAAGGATAAAAGGCTTTACCGAGAAAACATGTGGATAATGTTTATGCGCCCGAAACACGAATGGCGCGGCTATCCCTGCATGTGGTTTGAGGTTACGCCGTCAAATTATTCTCTCGGTGTCGGCTTTTACGGCGACGAGCCCGGTCTTTTGGAAGCGTTCCGAAAAGCTCTTCGCGAAAGAACCGAAGAATTCAAAAAAGCGGTTAAGAGCGTTAACAAAACCGATTCCATGATGTTTAAAAACAGCTACAAAAGACCTTTCCCCGGATGCCCCGAAGGTCTTGAGGAATTCTATAATCTGAAAGATATCGGTTTTATCAAGTTCTCGGATAATCTCAGCGACCTTGAAAGCGACAGAATAATTGAAATAATGAGAGATATATATAAAGCATATACCCCGATGTACAAATTTCTGCTCAGCGTTTCCGATGAATACTTTTCTAAAGGGGAATAACTATGGATTATTCAAAATTCAAAAGCGGCAGTGACATAAGAGGCTATGCCCTCGGTGACGAATCTAATCCTCTCTATATGAGCGACGAAATGGTAATGCGCGCTTCTGCAGCTTTTCTTTCATGGCTCAAAGCAAAAGCAGGGAAAGAAAAGGTTTATGTTTCGGTTGGTCATGACAGCCGCCTTTCGGCAGAAAGAATTAAAAATGCCGTTATAAAAGCTCTGGTTTCAAACGGTGCAAGCGTTGCGGACTGCGGACTTTCTTCAACACCCTCAATGTTTATGACAACTGTGGACATGGGTTGCGACGGTGCTGTACAGATAACTGCAAGCCACCACCCCAAGGACAGAAACGGGCTCAAATTTTTCACCCGTGACGGCGGTCTTGACGGCTCGGATATTGCGGAAATTCTTAAAAACGCAGGCAATATTGAAAACCCTGTCGGAAGCAAAAACGGTGAATGCGTGCCCCGCGATTTTATGAATCGTTATTCCGAAATTCTTCGCGAAATGATAATAAACGGTGTTAATGCCAAAGAGGACAAAACGCATCCGCTCAAAGGGATGAAAATTGTTGTTGATGCGGGTAACGGTGTTGGCGGATTCTATGCCAAAAACGTTCTTGAACCTCTCGGTGCGAATATAAGCGGCAGCGTTTATCTTGAGCCCGACGGCAATTTCCCCAACCATGCGCCCAACCCTGAAAATGCAGAAGCAATGGACTGCGTTTCAAAGGCAACCGTTGCGGCAGATGCGGATTTCGGCGTTATCTTTGACACCGATGTTGACAGGGCGGCATGCGTCGGCAAGGGCGGCTTTGAAATCAACCGCAACCGGCTTGTTGCTCTCGCTTCAAAAATCGCTCTCGATTTCTGCCCCGGCGGAACAATCGTTACCGACAGCGTAACCTCCGACGGCCTTGCCGAATTCATCAAAGAAAACGGCGGAATTCACCTGCGATTTAAAAGAGGATACAGAAACGTTATCAACAAACAGATTGAGCTTGAAAAAAACGGTGTGAAATGCCCTCTTGCCATGGAAACCTCCGGCCATGCGGCATTTGCCGAAAATTATTTCCTTGATGACGGCGCATATCTTATAACAAAGCTGATTATCGAAGCAGCTTCGCTTTCAAGGGAAGGTAAAAGCCTTGATGATTTGATTGCAAATCTTCGCGAACCTGTTGAAGAAAAAGAGCTTCGTTTTAAAATACTTTGTGATGATTTCAAGCCCGAAGGAGAAAAAATCATTTCACTTTTTGAGGAAGAAACAAAAGCTCACGGCGGATGGACCGCTTCCGAGGATAACCATGAAGGAATTCGTATTAACACCGATTCTTCCTGCGGCAACGGCTGGTTTTTGCTGCGGCTGAGCGTTCATGACCCGATAATCGTTCTCAATGCGGAAAGTGATGAAAACGGCGGCATCATGAAAATGTGCAAAGAAGTTTATGACGTTATTTCCAAAGCAGAAAATATTGATATTCTTGATGTTTCGGCTCTGGAAAACTATATAAAGTAAAGGAGAAATAAAAATGATTGACAAAATTATCGCAGCGTTTTTTTCGGTTGTGACGGCAATTCTCTCGCTGTTTTACACCCCCACACCTGTCACACCCGTGAACCCCGCAGAAATTCCCGAGGCAGCAAAATCGCAGAGCATCACCGTTATGAGCTATAATGTTTACATCAAAGGTACAGGGGAAAAATCTCCCGAAAACAGAACAGATGAGGTTGTCACAAACATCCGCAAATATTCGCCCGATTCCTTCGGCTTGCAGGAGGCAGATGAGGGCTGGATGGAAAGACTGCCTGCTGAGCTGACCGAATATGCCTATGTAGGCATCGGCAGAAACTCAAACGAGGGCGGCGGCGAAGCAAGCCCCGTATTCTATAAGAAAGACAAATACGAGCTTATTGACTCGGGCACCTTCTGGCTTTCCAAAAAACCTGAAAAGGCTTCAAAGAGCTGGGATGCAATGTTCAAGAGAATCTGCACTTATGCAATTCTCAAAGATAAGGCAACTGGCTTTACATATGCACATTTCAATGCGCATTTTGACCACTTGGGCGTTATCGCAAGGCTGGAATCCGTTGCTGTTGTAACAAAGAAGATTGCAGAAATTGCTCCGAATCTTCCCGTTGTTTTCTCGGGCGACCTCAATGATTATGAGGGAGGCGATATGTATAACCGTATTCTTGAAAGCGGTCTTAAAGACACAAGATATCTTGCAGAAACAGCAACAGGCGGCAATGTTACATATCACGGCTATTCCAACCTTGTTGAAAAGGATGCTCCGATTGACTTTATTTTTGTCAATGCGTTTGCATCCGAAGTTGAAAGCTATAATGTCGATACCGAAAAGATTAACGGCATTTATCCGTCCGATCATCATCCCGTTATTTCAGAAATAGCTTTTATTAACGGATAGGAGTGTAAAATATGCTGTTTAAAATCTCACAGACAATAGTTGCTTTTTTCGCGGCGGTTATAACTCTGTTTTCACCGGTCGAGCCCGTTAGCCCCACAATCAAACCAGTCAGTGTTAACCCCAATCCTGTTGCCGAAGCTGTCGCAGAGCAGGATATCAAAGCAATGACTTTTAACGTAAAAATCAACGGCGACGGCTATCAATCAAATGAAAACCGTCTTCCAAAAGTTGTTGAAATGATCAGAGAACACGGAGCAGATTCAATCGGTGTTCAGGAAGCAGACAAATGGTGGACAGATAACCTCGAAGAAGCTCTGACGCAATATGCAAGAGTCGGCACTTACAGAGATGACGGCAAATCTCTCGGGGAATCCTGCTCAATCTTCTATCTCAAGGATAAATTTGAGCTTATTAAATCCGGTAACTTCTGGCTTTCGGAAACACCCGATGAGGTATCAAAAGGTTGGGACGGCGGATGTTTCAGAATTGTTACCTTTGCTATCCTCAAAGATAAGACAACCGGCTTTGTTTATGCACACTTCAACACTCATTTTGATAATGTCGGAACAACCGCAAAACAAGAATCCGTTCCTCTTCTTGCGTCAAGAATCGCAAACATTGCGCCCGACATTCCTGTTGTTTTAACAGGTGATTTCAACACTCGAGAAGGCTCCGAAATATATGCAAATCTGACCGCCTGCGGTCTTAAAGACACAAAGCATCTTGCCGAAAAGGCTGACAACTGTGCAACTTATCACGACTACAACCCCTTTGTTTTAAATACAAAGCCCATTGATTATATTTTTGTTAACAGCTATGTTTCATCGGTTAAATCAAGCATCGTCGATTCCGACACAATCGGTCTTGTTTATCCTTCAGACCACTTCCCCATCATTGTTGAAATGACTCTTTTTAACGGAGGTAACAAATAATGTACAGGATAATGTCATTCAACCTGCTTTGCGCGGGCAGAAAACACAGAAAATGGCAGAAAAGAGCTCCTCTGGTTTACAAGATAATCCGCGAAACAAATCCCGATTCATTCGGAGTTCAGGAAGCCCATTGGTCATGGATGAAAAAGCTCATCAAAAATCTTCCCGAATATGACTATGTCGGTGTCGGCAGAGATGACGGAAAGAAAAGAGGCGAGTTTTCGGCTGTTTTCTATAAAAAAGATAAGTTCACAGCAAGTGAAAGCGGCAATTTCTGGCTTTCCGAAACGCCCGATAAGCCGGGCAAGGGCTGGGATGCCGCTTGCATAAGAATTGCAACCTTTGTCAAACTCACAGATAAAGAAAGCGGCAAATCCTATGTTCATTTCAACACTCACCTTGACCATGTCGGCGAAATAGCAAGAATTGAGGGTGTTAAAATGATTCAGGAAAAGGCCGCTTCCTTCGGCGGAGTTCCTGTTGTATGCACAGGTGACTTCAATGTTTATCAGGATTCCGACTGCTATAATACAATGGTCAGCGGAAATATGTCGGATGCCAGAAAGCTTGCTCCGGATACAGATGAATGTTATACCTTCCACGGTTTCAAGCCCGAAACAATTCACGAAATCATTGACTTCGTTTTTGTTGATGAAGCAACCGTTAAACCGCTGCGTTTCAAGGTTGTCAACAAAATGATTGACGGCAGATATTATTCAGACCACAACGCCGTTTATGCCGATATTGAACTTTCATAATAAAAAAAAGCAAAAGTGTTACATTTGTAACACTTTTGCTTTTTTACTGTTGACAAATTATTATGCAGGTGATACGATTTAAATGAAATTTGTGCAAAAAGGAGCTTTTGTATGGATCTTAAGAGAATTATTGACCAAAAAGACAGCGCGGCAAAATACATAGTCAAAGAAATAACCCATGTTATTAAAAAATGTGGCAAAAGAGACCCCGGCTCAGAGGGTGAAAAAAAATCCTGCGAATACATGGCAAAGGTTCTTCAAAAAGACTGCGGCTGCGAGGATGTCAAACTTGAAAGCTATGAGGTTGCACCCCGTGCATTTTACGGCTGGATTTATTTCACCGTAACTCTTGCGATTCTCGGCGCAATTATCTTTCCGTTTGCACCAATAATCTCTATTCCTCTCATTGTTGCGGGCTTTGCTATCGTTCTTCTTCAGTTCGGTCTCTACAAAAAAATCCTTGACCCTATCTTCCCTAAGAAGACAAGCCACAATGTTACTGCTATTAAAAAGTGCACCGGCGAAGTAAAGAGAAGAATCATTTTCAACGGTCACCCCGACGCAACATGGGAATGGCCTGTTAACTATGCACTCGGCGGTGTAGGCTTTGAAGGCCATGCAATCATCGTTATCGGCGCAGCCGTGTTTTATCTTGTTCTTTCGATTATTTATGTTATAAAGAACGGTATCACCTTCGGTATGCCCGATATTACCGACCCGCTTGTCAAAGCAGGTCTCTGGGGTCTTGTGACTCTCCCCTTCTCAATCGGTCTTTACTTCATGGTAAACTACCGCAGAGTTGTTGACGGCGCAAACGATAACCTTACAGGCTGCTACATGGGTATTGCAATTCTTAAGTATCTTAAGGATGCCGGTATAGAGCTTGAAAACACTGAAATCGGTGTTGTTCTTACAGGTTCGGAAGAAATCGGTCTCAGAGGTTCAAAAGCATGGGCAGAAGCTCACAAAGATGAATTTAAAGATGTTCCCACTTTCATATATGCTTACGACACAATTAACGACCCCAAATATCTCATGTCAAATTACTATGACCTCAATGGCACGGTAAGAAGCGACAAAGACTGCGCTGACCTTTTCATGGAGGCAGCGGCAGCAGTCGGCGTTCCCTGCAAAAAAGGCGGCGTGCCCCCTCTCGGCGGTGCTGTTGACGCGGCGGCGTTCACTCAGGGCGGATTCCGCGCTGCAGGTGTTACCGGTCTTAACCACAAGCTCGAACGTTATTACCACACAAGACTTGACACATACACCAACATGAACGAAGCTGGCATTGCAAACTGCTTTGCCGCAAGTGTCAAGATGCTTGAAATGTTTGATGAGGGAGCAAAACAGTAACAATACGCATGTTTCATTGGGCAAAGATAACAAATCTTTGCCCCTTTCTTTTTATGTTTTGCACAATTGACCTTGTCTTTTTTTATATGATATAATTGTTACATACTTTTAATGATGGAGATGACCATTTATGAAAATCACAAAAAAAATTGTTTCTCTCCTTTTGGCGGGAACAATGGTTTTCGGCGCATCGCCCGCTTTTGCGGCTGATTCCGGAACTGCCCCCGCAAAAAAGAATTACACCATTGTCAGCCCCTATGAAGACATTGACTGGGATGCCTGGGAAGACTATAAAACCCAGCTTCACTGCCACACCAACGCAAGCGACGGTTTCCTCACAATAAAGGAATTCTGCGAAATGCATTATGCGCTTGATTTTGAAATTGTTGCACTCACAGACCACGGAACTCTTAACAGAGGCTGGAACAATGTTCCGGAAACCGTTCCCCTTATGCGACTTATTAAGAAAGAACGCACAAACATGGCTCCGATTGACCCTATTCCCGAAGATGAATATCAGGCATATCTTAACGGCACCCATCCCAACAGAAGCTATGTGACATCTGCCGGCGATACCCTTACCCGCACAACAACAAACGGCATGCTTGATGTGCCTCTCGGAATTGAGCTCAACATGGCAACACCCATTGCCGACTGCCATCTGACAGGCTACTGGGCTGAATACGGTCAGGGCCTTGCAGGCGTTTTCGGCGACTATGAAACCCCCACAAAGGGCGTTAAGGATGCTGGCGGTGTTTCCTTCCTTTCGCACGTTGGCGAATATGTTTATACCGACAAGGATTCCGAAAAATATGTCGGTAAAAAGGTTGATGAGTATTATGTCAATAAATTCGCCAGACTTTTCCTTGACAATGCAGGCTCATCGCTTGGCACAGGTATCAACAGCGCAACCGACGCTCACACACGCTGCGACAGAATTCTTTATGACCAGATTCTTCATAAAACCATTCCTTACGGCGTTGTTCCCTGGGGCAACACATTTGCAGACTCACACAACGAAACATCGATAAACGATGCTTACACAATGAGCTGGATGCCCGAACTTACTCTGGACGCATTCCGCAAATGCCTTGAAAAAGGTCAGTTCTTCTCGATTTCTCATTTCTCAAACGGCGTTGAACTCAACGGAATGTCCGAAATGCCCGGTTTTGTTGAGCAGGATGTTTATGACACCAAGTCCTACTGGCTTGATAATACACCTCAGGTTAAGAGAATGAATATTGACCAGGACGCGGACACAATCACCGTTGAAGGCGTGAATGCCAACATCATCACATGGGTTTCAGATGGCAAAGTTATCAAGAGAGAAAGCTTTGAAAACGGCAAAGCAACTCTTGACCTTCACAATGACGAATTTCTCGCTGAGCCTTATATGTTCGTCAGATTCTATCTTTCGGGCGATAACGGTATCTGCTATTCACAGCCCCTCGTTCTCAACGTTGAAGGCGAAGAATTCGAAAAGGTTGACGTTCCCGAAACACATGATATATCAACCTTCCTCAGAGGGTTTGTAACAATCGTGGATGCTCTCTTCTTCAGACTTAATCCGTTGATATGGATATTCAAATATTTTGCTCTCGGATATAACCCCATAACCTTTGAAAGACTTATAAATCCTTTCTAAAACGCAATTAATCCCCCTGATATTTTGTTTCACAAAATATCAGGGGGATTTTTCACAGGTTAAACACTTTCGCGGTATTTCTTTCTCGCATATCTAAAAACAATGTAAGCAACACATACCGCTGCAAAAGCTCCTATATAGAGCGCATATTTTCTTGCTTCGGGAGTCATTTGTTCGCCGTCGTCAGTAATAACAGAATCAGAGTCTCCGCCAAAGAAAAAAGCGTGGTTGCTCGCAACGGGCGAAGGAACGTAGTTTTTAACATCATCCCAAAGTGTGCTCATCAAAGCAAGAATTTCGGGGTCAAGATTGAGGAAAAGCTGGGTTTTGAATTCTCCGTCCTCGGGATAGAGGATTTCATCCTCAAAATATGAATATTCAGGGTTCGAATAGACCTCTGTGTGAGGGCTTGCATAGCAGATGTATTCTGCGTTTGCAAGAGCAACCTCAGGTTCAAGAAGGAAATTGATGTAAAGCTCAGCCGCAAGCTTGTTTTTTGCGCCTTTGAGCACACATGCACCGTCAACAAAGAAATTGACGCCTTCCTTAGGATATACAAAGCTGAGGTCGGGATTGTTTTCCTGCATGGTAAGGAAGTCGCCAGCATAATAAGGCGCCATTGCCGCCTCGCCCGCTTCCATCTTAAGGAATACCTCATCATTTACATATGCGGGAGAAACATTCTTCTGTTCCTTAAGAAGCTCTGCCGCAACTCTCCACGAAGCGGGAGATTCGTTATTATAATCCATGCCGAGAATGCTCTGTGCAATCGCGAAGGCATCACGCGGATTGTTAAACATAAGAATGCTGTTGGAATAATTCTCGTCCCAGAGTGCAGTCCAGCTGTCAGGGGCTTCTTCAACCATTGAGGTGTTATAAATAAGCCCGACCATACCAACCGTATAAGGAACGGAATATTCGTTTCGGGGATCGTGCGCAAGATTTCTATATTTTTCGGGAATATATTTATAGTTAGGAATGTTTGAAAAATCAATAAGCTGAAGCATATCCTCCGCTATCATTCTTTCAATCATATAGTCAGACGGAATAACAATATCATAAGAAACTCCGCCGCCCTTGAGCTTTGAATACATAACCTCATTGTTATCATAGGTTTCGTAAACAACATTGATACCGTATTTTTCTTCAAAAGCCTTATTGACATCAAGCGAATCATCCGCACCGTCAGAAATATATTCGCCCCAGTTATAAACATAAAGCGTTGTTCCTCTGAGAGCATCAATCTCACTTTGCTCCGCCGCATAAGATGTTATACAGGGCGCGAATGCAAGAATCATCGCAAAAAAAACGGCTACAAATCTTTTTTTCAATAAAAACACCCCATTTGAAAGTGTTATTTTTTCTTTGTTTTCTCCTCACTCTTTGACTGAGCAATATTATAGAGGATAAGAAGAACAAGTATGCTCACGAAAATAAGAGCCGAAAGAGCATACATATCGGGCTTGACTCTCTTTTTGGTCATTGAAAAAATTGCAATCGGAAGAGTCTGGAAGCCGGGACCGCTGGTGAAATAGCTGATAATGAAATCATCCAGCGAAAGAGTAAACGCCATAATCATACCCGTGATAATACCGGGCATAATTGAAGGAATAACAACCTTAAAAAATGCCGTGACGGGTCTGCAGCCGAGATCCTGCGCCGCCTCCGAAAGGTTTCTGTCAGTCTGGCGGAGCTTGGGCAATACATTGAGAATAACATAAGGCAGGTTGAATGTTACATGGGCAATAAGCATCGTTCCGAAGCCGAGAACGGCATCGTTGCTGACCAATCTGCCCACAAAAACAAATAAAAGCATCATTGAGATACCCGTTACTATTTCGGGGTTGGTCATGGGGATGTTTGTTACCGCCATAACGCCCGAACGCACGGGACCTTTTTTGAACTTGTCAATGCCTACCGCCGCCGCAGTGCCGAGAACTGTTGAAATTATCGACGAGCAAACGGCAAGAACAATTGTGTTATAGAGCGACCTTAAAGTTGCTTCATCTTCAAGAAGTGCCTTGTACCACTCAAGCGAAAAGCCGGAAAATACACTCGTGCTGCTTGACGAGTTAAAGGAAAAAAGAATCATTACCAAAATCGGCGCATAAAGGAAAAGAAAAACAAGAAAGGTATAAACTTTGGATGCTATTTTCATATAACCATGCCCTCCTCATCATCACCCGTAAAGCGATTCATAACCGCCATACTGATAAGAATAAGCACCATCAACACAAGGGAGAGTGATGCGCCGAGGTTATAGTTATAAGACTGCTGAAACTGCCTTTCAATAACATCGCCGATAAGGTCAAACGAACCGCCGCCGAGCTTCTGAGAAATATAGAAGGTGCTGACAGACGGAACAAAAACCATGGTTATTCCCGAAACAATACCGGGCATGCTCATGGGAATGATGCAGCGTCTGATAACGGTCAGTCTGTTGCCGCCCAAATCCTGGCAAGCCTCTACCATGCTGCGGTCAAGCTTTGCCATAACCGAATAAATCGGCATTATCATATACGGAAGAAAATTATATACCATGCCGAGAATAACCGCGCCTTCGGTGTTTATCATATGAATCGGGTCAATTCCGATTTTTCCGAGAAGAGAGTTTATGATACCGGTATCCTGAAGCAGAGCCATCCATGAATAGGTTCTGATAAGAAAGCTCATCCACATCGGCAGCATAACAAGCATAACCATTGTGCGCTGAATCTTTTCTGTTTTTTGCGAAATAATGTAAGCAAGCGGAAATGCAATAATAAGACAAATTATTGTTGCAACGATTCCGAACCAGATAGAACGCAGAAAAGTGGGAGTATATTTTGTAAGTGCTGTTATGTTATCAAAAGTAAATGCACCAGAAGCGTCGGTAAACGAATAATAAACGACAAAAATGAGCGGAGCAACTATAAAAAGCACAGACCAAACGATATAAGGCGAGGCAACAAGCTTTGAACTGAAAGATGAACGGTTGCTCATTCCTCCACCTCCTCCTGTGCGTTTGAAAGCTCATCAAATTCTTCGCTGAAGGAGCTGTAATCGCCGTAAATACCCGAATATTCTGATTTTTTCATGATGTGAATTGCATCGGGTTCAATGAAAAGGCCGATTTTTGCACCCTCAGGCTGATAATCCGTTGTCTGAATCATCCATTTGAAACCGCCGATGTCAACAATAATTTCAAAATGAACACCCTTGAAGGTCACAGAGGTAACAACACCGCAAAGCATACCCTTTTCAGGCTCAACAACATCAACATCCTCCGGACGGACAACAACATCAACAGCCTCATTCTTGCCGAAGCCCTTGTCAAGGCAGTCGAAACGGTGACCCGAAAAATCAACGAGGCAGTCATCAATCATAACACCGTCAAGAATATTGCTTTCGCCGATGAAATCAGCAACAAAAGCGTTCTTGGGCTCGTTATATATATCAAGCGGAGTGCCTATCTGCTGAATAACGCCGCCATCCATAACAACAACGGTGTCAGACATCGAAAGAGCCTCTTCTTGGTCATGGGTAACATAAATGAAGGTTATTCCGAGTCTTTGCTGGATATTTTTAAGCTCAATCTGCATATCCTTGCGCAATTTAAGGTCAAGAGCACCCAGAGGCTCATCAAGAAGAAGAACGCGGGGCTTTACCGCCAAAGCTCTTGCAATGGCAACTCTCTGCTGCTGACCGCCGGAAAGCGAATTTATATTGCGCTTATTAAAACCGGCAAGATTAACAAGAGCAAGCATCTCCTCAACAGTTTCTTTTATCTGCTTTTCGGGAACTTTTTTGATTCTCAGACCGAAAGCGACATTTTCATAAACATTCAGATGAGGAAAAAGCGCATAACGCTGAAAAATAGTGTTAACCTGCCTTTTGTGAGGGGGAACACCATTTATCTTTTTATCTTCAAAAATAACCTCACCTTCGTCGGGTTCAATAAAGCCTGCAATAATTCTCAGCGTGGTTGTTTTACCGCAGCCCGAGGGACCTAAAAGCGTTATGAACTCCTTGTCACGAATGTAAAGGTTAAGATCTTTAAGCACCTGATTATTTCCGAAAGAAACGGAAATGTTTTTCAAATCGATAATAACATTCTTTTTCAATTATGCAGCCCCTCTCTGCCTTTTCGCAGACACCCACGAAACGCTTATTATAATAATATAAAATATAGAGCAAAAACTTGCAAATGTCAACAATTTTTTTAACAAATCCGTGAAAAATCCGTTTCCGAACAGAATTTTCAAATATTTTTCTTTAATTTGCTCCGAAATACTCATTTTTACTCTGATTTCCTCATGTTTTTATTTTTCTGAATAAATTTAAAAAGGATGCCCAAAAGCATCCTTTTTGTTCTTATTTTATAATATCAAATATTTCCTGAGGTTTATTGATTATGTAATCCGCTCCGCTTTCTCGGAGCACATTTTCATCCCTGAAGCCCCATGAAACACCGACGCAGGAAATCTCTGCATTGCGTGCAGTAAAGCAATCAACCTCTGAATCGCCCACATAAACAGCTTTTTCTTTTGAAACTCCAAGCTTTTCAAGCACAAAATTTATTCCGTCGGGCTGCGGCTTTTGCGCCATGCCGTCAATCTGACCGAGCGTTATATCTATAAGGTCTGCAAAGAAAATACGGACTATATCCTCTGCTGCTTCATGCATTTTATTGGTGACGACCGCTGTTTTTATTCCTTGCTTTTTCAGCTTTTCAAGCATTGAAACTATTCCGTCATAAGGCTTTGTTGCAACAAGAGAATTTTCTTTATAGTGACTCTTAAAAACAGAAAGACACTCCGCAGAAATCTCCTCGGGAGTGTTTTCGGGCACACTCAAATCAACAAGTCTTTTTACACCGTTGCCGACAAAGGCGCGCACTTCTTCGAGGGTTCTTTCAGGGAAGCCGAATTCACGCATTGCATAATTAACGCTGTTTTTCAAATCCTCAAGAGTGTCTGTCAGCGTGCCGTCAAGGTCAAAAACAACTGCATCATATTTCATAAACATACCTCAAAAGCAAAGCGGCGGGAGCAAGCCCCCGCCATACTCTTATTTTTTATTCTTAAACTTATCAAAGAAGCCTTCCTTGCCGCTGCCGACAGGAGCTCCTCTCTGAACACCGAGCTCTTTTTCAAACTCCATAAGAATTTCTTTCTGCCTGTGGCTCAAGGATTTGGGAACATCAACGATTATGCGTACAAGCTGGTCGCCCTTTCCCCTGCCGTTGAGAATCTGAATACCCTTACCGCTGAGTTTGAACACCGTGCCCGACTGAGTTCCTGCGGGAATGTCAAACTTAACATCGCCGTCAAGAGTCGGAATGCGGATATTATCGCCAAGCGCCGCCTGAGTATAGCTGATGCGCTGTTCAAGCCACACATTATAGCCGTCACGTTCAAAGTGTGAATGCGGTCTGACGAACACAGCAACCTTTAAATCGCCCTTAGGTCCGCCGTTAACTCCCGCATTGCCTGCGCCGCTGACATTGAAAATCTGTCTGTCGTCGATACCTGCGGGTATGTTAATTTCAACAGAAGCTTTGGTTGAAACTCTGCCTGTTCCGCGGCACTTCTGGCACGGGGCATCAACTACCCTGCCCTTGCCGGAACACTTGGGACAGGATTTCTGGGTTGAAATAACACCGAACGCCGTTCTCTGCTGAACATTGACATATCCTCTGCCTCCGCAATCGGGACAGGTTTTGGGTGAAGTGCCCGCCTTTGCACCCGAACCGTGGCACTCGGAACAAGTATCAACACGGTTGATATCAACAGTTCTTCTGCAGCCCTTTGCTGCCTCTTCAAACGAAATGGTAACTCGCGTTTGAATATCCTCGCCCCTGCGAGGACCGTTGGGATTTGACTGTCTACCTCCGCCGAAACCGCCGCCGAAGAAAGAACCGAAGATGTCACCGAGGTCAAAATCCATTCCGCCGCCGAAACCGCCGCCAAACGGATTGCCGCCGCCTGCGCCGTAATTCGGGTCAACTCCTGCATGACCGAACTGGTCATAACGAGCTTTTTTGTCACTGTCCGAAAGAACTTCGTAGGCTTCGTTTGCCTCTTTGAATTTTGCTTCTGCCTCGGCATCACCCGGATGAAGATCCGGGTGAAATTCCTTTGCTTTTTTTCTGTATGCTTTTTTTATTTCGTCATCGCTTGCGCCTTTTGAAACGCCGAGGACTTCATAATAATCTCGTTTGTCTGCCAAGGGGATTTCTCCTTTTAAAACGGAGGAAGATTAGTTGTTATCATCAACATCCGTGTAATTTGCTTCTGCGTAGCCGTCGCCGCCGGGAGCTGCGCCGTCTGCGCCCTGAGCCTGAGCAGCTTCCTGAGCAGCCTTATAAAGCTTTTCGGAAACTTCGTAGAACTTCTGTGTAAGCTCTTCCTGCTTTGACTTGATGAGATTGATATCCTCTCCCTTGAGAGCCTCTTTAAGAGCATCAATCTTTTCGTTAAGAGCTGCCTTTTCATCGTCGCTGAACTTATCGCCCTCTTCGCTGAGAAGCTTTTCGCACTGATAAACCATCTGGTCTGCACCGTTGCGTGTATCAACTTCTTCTCTGCGCTGCTTATCTTCCTGAGCAAATCTTTCCGCATCCGCAACAGCCTTTTCAATATCTTCCTTGGACATGTTTGTTGAGGAAGTGATGGAAATTGACTGCTCCTTCTGAGTACCGAGATCCTTTGCGGAAACGTGAACGATACCGTTTGCGTCAATATCGAAAGTTACTTCAATCTGAGGAACACCTCTGCGAGCGGGCATAATTCCGTCAAGGTGGAATACACCGAGAGTCTTGTTATCCTTTGCAAATTCTCTTGCGCACTGAAGAACATGAACCTCAACAGAAGGCTGATTGTCAGCAGCGGTTGAGAAAATCTGGCTCTTTTTAACAGGGATTGTTGTGTTTCTGTCGATAATCTTTGTGTTAATTCCGCCCATGGTTTCGATACCGAGTGAAAGCGGAGTAACGTCAAGAAGGAGAAGGCCCTGAACCTCGCCGCCGAGAACACCTGCCTGAAGAGCAGCGCCGACTGCAACACATTCATCGGGGTTGATGCCCTTGAAGGGCTCTGCGCCCATAAATCTCTTGATAGCTTCCTGAACTGCGGGGATTCTTGAAGAACCGCCGACCATAAGAACCTTGTTGATTTCGCTTGTTTTAAGACCCGAGTCGTTCATTGCCTGGCGAACGGGACCCATTGTTGCTTCAACGAGGTCTGCTGTGAGCTCGTTGAACTTTGCTCTTGTGAGAGTTGTTTCAAGATGCTTGGGACCTGTTGCATCGGCTGTGATGAAGGGAAGAGAAATGTTTGAAGTTGTTACGCCTGAAAGCTCAATCTTAGCCTTTTCTGCAGCTTCCTTGAGTCTCTGCATAGCCATTTTGTCGCCGCGAAGATCGATGCCCTGCTCTGCCTTAAATGTATCTGCAAGCCAGTTGATAACTCTCTGGTCAAAGTCATCGCCGCCGAGCTTGTTGTTACCTGCTGTTGCAAGAACTTCCTGAACGCCGTCGCCCATTTCAATGATCGAAACATCGAAGGTACCGCCGCCAAGGTCATAAACCATAACCTTCTGGTCTGTTTCCTTATCAATGCCGTAAGCAAGAGCAGCTGCTGTGGGCTCGTTGATAATTCTCTTTACTTCAAGACCTGCGATTTTACCTGCATCCTTTGTTGCCTGACGCTGTGAGTCGGTAAAGTATGCGGGAACAGTGATAACAGCTTCTGTTACCTTATCGCCGAGATAAGCTTCTGCATCTGTCTTGAGCTTCTGAAGAATCATTGCGGAGATTTCCTGCGGAGTATACTTCTTGTCGTCGATAGTTACTTTATAATCTGTACCCATCTGTCTTTTGATTGAAGCAACTGTTCTGTCGGGGTTTGTGATAGCCTGTCTCTTAGCTACCTGACCGACCATTCTTTCGCCTGTTTTGCCGAAAGCGACAACAGAGGGAGTAGTTCTTGCGCCTTCCGCATTTGCGATAACTACGGGCTCGCCGCCTTCGATAACCGCTACACATGAGTTTGTTGTACCTAAGTCGATACCGATAATCTTTGCCATAATTTGTTTCCTCCTATAATTAAATGAAATAATTATTTATAAATTTATGAATTTGCAACCTGAACAACAGCTTCTCTGATAATTCTGTCGCCCATTTTATAGCCTTTTGAAAAAACTGCGGCAATCTGATTTTCGCCGAGTTCATCATCTTCAACAGTCATAACCGCGTTATGGATATTAGGGTCGAATTCTTCGCCCCTTTCGCCAAAGGACTCAACGCCGTTCTTTTTGAGCATCTCAACAAACTGATTGAAAATAAGGTCTATTCCTTTTTTATAGTCCTCAAGACTTCCTTCAGTATTGTTAGCCGCCCTGTCAAAATTATCCAGAACGGGAAGAAGCTCTTTGATAACATCTGCTTTTGATGAAATATAAGCATCCTGCTTTTCTTTCTGAGAACGCTTGCGGAAATTATCATATTCTGCACAAAGCCTCAGAAATTGCTCATTCTTTTCATCAAGAGACTTCTGAAGCTGCGCTTCCTTGGTTTCCGCTGCTTCCTCAACTTCTTCCTTAACCTCTTCGGTATTTTCGGGTTTGGTTTTGTCTTTCTTCATTTCGGAATCCTTTCTATTCTTCAATAGCCTGGGTTATCAGGCTTCCGACAAGGTCGGTTAAATATTTTATGCTGGGAATTATATTTTCATAATCCATTCGTGTCGGCCCGATAAGACCGATTGTTCCCGAATCATCATCGCCGACAGAATATTTAGCAATAATAACGCTTGAATTTTCGAGCTGGCGATAGAGATTTTCTCTGCCTATTTTAATATTGAGCGGCTGCGTTGTCTCTTTAATAACAGCGGTCA
The DNA here is from genome assembly GCA_045591425.1 of Acutalibacteraceae bacterium. GTDB lineage: Bacteria > Bacillota > Clostridia > Oscillospirales > Acutalibacteraceae > CAG-177. The sequence goes on from JAZNSX010000017.1 coordinate 83,092, forward strand.
ACGGTTCGCTCTTGCTGAGGAAATCAAGCAATTCAAGAGCATCCGTGCCGTAATCCTTGTGAGAAAACAGATTTGAACTGCCGCCAAGCATTATTTTGGAGCTTGCCGTGCTTCTTGCAAGCTCGCAAACCGCCGCCATGAGCGGAAGCATCGCAAAAACATCGCCGTCTATTGAAGCGGCAACCGTCTGCATATCCGCAACGCTTATATCATTTGCAGGCTTGCCGATTATGCAGGACTTAACAATATTATAAAATTGCTCACATATTTTCGCTGTCAGCTCGCAGTCAATTCTGCAAAGCCTGCTTTTGAGAATTCCGTTTGATGTGAGCAAAACAAGCATTGCCGAATGGAGACCGACGGGAACAAGCTCGATTTTGCGGATTATCATTGCATCGCCGCCGGGTGCGGTTGAAACGCAGGCGCATTTGGTTAAATCGGCAAGAACCTCACCTGCCTGGGCAATCAGCCTTTCCGGGTCGCCCGCGGCAGAGGAAATTCCCGCCTCAATCATCCTGCGGTTAAGCTCATCAATCTCACGCGGCTTCATCAGATTATCAACATAATATCTGTAGCCCTTTTGCGAAGGCACTCTGCCAGCCGAGGTGTGCGGCTGTTCAAGATATCCGAGGGAGGCAAGCTCGCTCATTTCGTTGCGTATTGTTGCGGAAGAAACCGACATACCCGTAAGAGCAAGAAGCTCCTTTGAACCGACAGGTTCGCCTGTTTTGATATATCTGTCAACAACAGCCGCCAATATGCGCTTTTTTCTTTCACTCAACTCCACTTGCCACACCTTCTTTCTCAGAGTGCTAATTTTAGCACTCGAACTCAAAGAGTGCTAACCACGGTTATTACTATACTCCAACAGGAAGGATTTGTCAATATTTCAATTGTAAACAAGTTGTTAAATTGTGTTAACTTTTTCAACATAAAAATCCACCGATATCGCTTGTTGCGATACCGATGGATTAATATTCACATGTTTTCACTCAAGAAGTGAACATATTACGGAATTTGAAATCAAAAAGCCGTCAGCGGTCAACGAAACATTGTTTTTGCCAACCTTAACAAGCCCATGATTTTCAAGCTCTTTTGCTTTCTCAATCAGTTTTTTCGGAACAGGACTGCCAAAACGGTTTTCATATTCGCTGAAAATCAAGCCCTCGGCAAGACGCAGTGCAAGCATAATATATTCTTCTTCATCCCCGCCCTCGCCGTCATCAACAGGCGGATTGCCCGAAACAAAACCGTCAATACTGCGTTCATAATAAAACCTCTTGCCGTTAACAAAAGAATGCGCCGAAGCCCCGAGACCGAGATATTCCTCACATCTCCAATATTTGAGATTATGGCGGCTTTCAAAGCCTTTTTTTGAAAAATTAGAAATCTCATATTGCACGAAGCCGGCTTTTTCAAGCTCGCTTACAGCGGTTAGGTAAAGGTCACAGGTTTCGTCCTCATCGGGTAAAATCAGCGATTCTTTTCGTTTGAAAAACGGAGTCCCCTCCTCTATTTTGAGTATATACGCGCTGACATGAGATGCTCCCGAATTTTTACAGAACTCAACTGATTTTTTGAGGCTTTCAACGGTCTGATTCGGTATGCCGAGCATCAAATCAAGAGAAATGTTGCTTATTCCTGCATCCTGTGCTCTTTTCATCGCTCTTTCTGCGTCCTCGCAGCCACCGCGCCTGCCCAAAGCCTTTCTTTCGGTATCATCGGCACTCTGAAGACCCATTGAAATACGGTTTATCCCGCTTTCTGCAACAATTGAAAAATCAAAATCCGAATCAGCCGAACCCGTATCCGACGGATTGCACTCAAGCGTTGCTTCACAGTCAGTTGTTCGGTTTATATGCGACATGATTTTTGCGATGTTGCGCGAGCCTATAAGCGACGGTGTGCCGCCGCCGAAATAAACGGTATCATACAATCCGCCTGCTTCGTCGATTTTTTTGCAAAGTGCACCGACATAGGCAGCAACTTTCCCGGCTTCGGGATTCACCGAATAAAAATCGCAATAGGGACATTTACCGTTACAAAAAGGTATATGAATATATAAACCGATCGGTTTCATAAAATCACCTGATAAAAAAGGCGGCAAACTGCCGCCCTTGTTATTAATCATTGTCATCAAGCTTAAGAACCGCCATAAATGCTTCCTGCGGAACTTCAACAGTACCGAAGTGGCGCATTCTCTTCTTGCCTTCCTTCTGCTTTTCAAGCAGCTTTTTCTTTCTTGTGATATCACCGCCATAGCACTTTGCAAGAACATCCTTGCGCATTGCCTTAACCGTTTCGCGGGCGATAATCTTGCCGCCGATTCCAATCTGGATGGGAATTTCAAACATCTGGCGTGGAATGTTATCCTTAAGCTTTTCCGCAATTTTTCTCGCCTTGGAATAAGCCTTGTCGGAGTGAATTATAAACGAAAGCGCATCAACGATATCGCCGTTGAGCAAAACATCGAGCTTAACGAGGTTTGACTTGCGGTAATCACGGATTTCATAGTCAAAGGATGCATAGCCCCTTGTTCTGGATTTGAGAGAATCGAAAAAGTCATAGATGATTTCGTTGAGCGGCAGCTCGTAGTGAATATCAACTCTTTCGGGTGTGATATAATCCATGTTTTTGAAAACGCCGCGTCTGTCCTGGCAAAGATCCATAATCGTGCCGACATATTCGGTCGGCGCATAGATGTGAGCATCGGTGAAGGGTTCTTCGCAGGAGGCTATTGTTGCGGGGTCGGGATAATGCGTGGGGTTATCGATTTCGACCATTGTGCCGTCAGTAAGATTGATTTTATATATAACGCTGGGAACCGTTGTCACCAGATCAAGGTCATATTCTCTTTCAAGACGCTCCTGAATTATTTCAAGGTGGAGAAGACCGAGAAAGCCGCAGCGGAAGCCGAAACCGAGTGCGCCCGAAGTTTCGGGTTCAAAGGTCAACGCGGCGTCATTGAGCTGAAGCTTTTCAAGAGCATCGCGAAGGTTTTCATAATCCGCACCGTCTGCGGGATAAACGCCGCAGAAAACCATGGGATTAACCTTTCTGTAACCGGGCAACGGCTCAGCCGCAGGGTTTTCAACGGTTGTTACCGTGTCGCCTACTCTTGCATCGCCGACAGTTTTGATCGAAGCGGTTATATAACCGACCTCGCCCGCAGTCAATTCCTTGCAGGGTTCGGGGAGCGTTGCCCGCATATATCCCGTTTCAACAACGGTAAATTCCGCGCCCGTTGCCATCATTCGCATCGTGTCGCCGGGCTTGATTTTGCCTTCTTTAACTCTTACATAAACAATCACGCCTTTATAGCTGTCATACACCGAGTCAAAAATAAGTGCGCGAAGGGGCGCATCGTCGTTGGCTTCGGGTGCGGGTATATCCTTAACAATGCGTTCAAGCACCTGCTCAATGTTAACACCCGTTTTCGCCGAAACTCTCGGCGCTTCTGAGCAATCAAGACCGATAACATCCTCCACCTCGGCTGAAACTCTGTCCGGGTCTGCGGAGGGAAGGTCGATTTTGTTGATAACGGGCACAATTTCCAGGTCGTGGTCAAGAGCAAGATAAGTGTTGGCAAGGGTCTGCGCCTCAACGCCCTGAGAGGCATCTACTATCAGAACCGCGCCCTCGCAAGCCGCAAGGGAGCGCGACACCTCATAGTTAAAGTCAACATGACCCGGCGTATCAATAAGATTAAGGGCATATTCCTCGCCGTCTTCGGCAACATAGTCCAGCTTAACAGCATGAGCCTTGATTGTTATGCCTCTTTCACGCTCCAAATCCATTTTATCAAGAAGCTGCGCGGTCATATCACGAAGCGCAACAGACTTTGTCTTTTCAAGCAGTCTGTCGGCAAGGGTCGATTTGCCGTGGTCAATATGTGCAATAATGCAAAAATTTCTTATTTTATCTTTTGAAACTGCCAATGTATATTTCTCCTAATGCTGATTATATATTTGCAAGTTCTTCTGCTTTTCTGTTAACACCTGCCTGACCTATCCACATATCTTCCCATCTGTGACCGGCAATTTGTTCAAGGCGTTTTTTGTCACTGCCTGAAATCTCGCATGTGCCGGTTTCGTGTTTCTGCGCAATAACCGCCTGAATAATTTCATGGTCACGCTTCTTCATTTTAAAAGTAAAAATAAGAACAAGCGACGTAATCGCAAATATTACGGGAAGCCAGCTTATCATCATACGCAGGGTGATTTCTGCGCTGCTTGTAAGGTTTTCAGGAACAATGTTTTCTATATTGGTTGTGTCATATCCGACAGCATCAAGGGCTATTCCGAGAATACCCGTCACAAAGCTGTTGATTGTTTTTCTGACAAATGAGTAGAAAGTGCCGATAACACCTTCGCGTCTTCTGCCCGTTATAAGCTCGTCAACGTCAGTAACATCGGGCTGAATGTTGTTGATGACAAAACCGGGGCCCGAAAAACCAAAGTTGTAAAGAACTGTTGCAATATAGATAACAAACACGGGGGTTGAAGGCGATACAAAACCGTTAATAAACAATCCTAAAATCATCAAAGGCGCAAGTATTATACCGCAAGTACGTTTATCCATATAGCGGGTGAGGAAATAGTTGAAAGGACCGCCAGCAATTTCCGCCGCGCCGCCAACGGTGTTAAGCACACTGAAATGGCTGTATTTATCCGCAACGCTTCTGATGAAATACTGATCCGAATAGCTGTAAAAGCTCTTTGAAAAGCCGTAAAAAAGATTAATCAAGAAATACTGTCTGAATGACTTGTTTTTGAAAACCTGAATATATTCCTTGATGAAATATTTGTAGTCAATCGGAGGATTTTCAAGATCGAGCGAGCTTTTTTCTTTCGTTGAAAAAAAGGTAACAAGAGGTGACCAGCAGAAATAGAGAACAAAAACTATGCCGCAAACCAGATATTTATTCTTATCTGCGGGGCTGGGATTAACCATGTTTGTTCCGCCAAGAACAATGCTCATGAAAATAAAAGACGGAAACATGCCAAACATGTTGAATATGTATTCAACAATTTTATACTGAGTTCTTTCAAAATATCTCGGTGCAACCGTTGGCAGCATTGCCTGATGGGGAATATTAATCATTGTATAGCCCGAGCTGTAAATCAAAGATGCAAGGAGATAGTAAACAAAGAGTGCTGTGGAATTACCGGTTCCCGAAATGCCGAAAGAATACCATTTCATGAAATATCCGATTAAAAGCACAGGCAGACCCGCAATAAGCCATACCCTATGTTTACCGAAGCGGGATTTTGTTCTGTCGGTAATAAAACCCATTGAAAGGTCGGTTACAGCATCAATAACACCGCCGATAATGCTGATAATACCCGCTGTTTTTGTACTCATACCCTCTACAAAGGTGAGAAACTGCTGATGATACATACCAAGAGGATTTGTAACACCGCCTGTTGTTATGCACGCCGTATTGTATCCTATAATAGGTCTTAAATATTCCCAGGTGTTGCCTTCAATGCCTATGGCATCCTTGATTTTATTTCCAAAACCCAAGAGTAGCCCTCCATTCAAAATATATACTAAAATATAATAACAAATTATAATGGTAAGGTCAAGTTGTTTAAGTAAAAAAGATACCGCACAAGACAGAATTCACACAGGTTAACACACTATTGAAAAAATTTTAATAATATGGTAGAATTATAAAAAACAAAGGAGGACAAAGATTATGAAAAAGATAATCAGCACTGTTTTGACGGCAGCCATTCTCATCATGTCGGTTTTCTCGGTCAATGCGTTTGCGGCAACTACCAAAACCGATGCACTTCTTGACAGGCTCGAAACTGCGACCGAGGTTTCGGTAACTCTCCGAGCCGGTGAAACCAAGCTTTTTGGAATTCTTCCCGCAAAAATCACAAACACGGTTGCGATTAAGGGCAACAGCATCTGCTACGAATACAACGCAGGCTTCATAGGCGCAAGAGTTGTTGCGGATAAAGACGGTATTTACGGCTACATGCCCAATCTTCCATATTTCTACGTTAAAATGGATTCTAATCCTCTTAAGGGAGCTGACATCTGGGCTCTTGTTCTTGATGCAGCAAACATAACTCAGGGCTTTATTCAGTACATTAAAAGCTATGATGAAACCGTTGACGGCACAACGTATTATGTCGAAGAATACAACGACAGAGAGTTTGTAACAAGCGAGTTCTACTATGATGGCGACGAGCTTAAAATGCTCAAGGTTACCGATTCTTCAACCAATTCCGTTCAGTACACATATTTTGAAGAAATCACTTTCGATGTTGACGACAGCGTTTTTTCTGTTCCCCAAAACGCGTTTGACCTGTCACCCATCCTCAAAGGATTTTTTCTTTCATTAATTAAAGCATAAATCAAACAAAACCGTTATGATAAATTCATAGCGGTTTTTTTGTAACGTTTTGCAATCTTGCGTGTCATATATATGAAAGCACGGCGAAAGGAAGTGATTGCGTGATCGATTTCGGTGAAATATATAATCTTTATATGAGAGATATTTATAAATACGTTCTTGCTCTTTCGCGCAATCCAGATATTGCCGAGGAAATAACTCAGGAAACATTTTTTAAGGCACTCAAAAGCATAGACAGCTTCAAGGGAGAATGCAAAATGAGTGTGTGGCTCTGCCAGATAGCAAAGAATACTTATTATTCTTACTGCGCAAAGGAAAAGCGCAGGTCGGAGCATACTCACGAAGATTTCACCCTGAGCGTTGAGGATGATTTTGCCAGAAGTGAGGCAGCATTTGAGCTTCATAAGAAGCTGCATAGTCTGCCCGAACCTTATAAAGAAGTGTTTTCTTTGCGGGTGTTCGGCGAACTCTCCTTTGTAAAAATTGCGGAGCTTTTCGGCAAAACCGAAAGCTGGGCAAGAGTTACTTATTACCGTGCAAAGCTTAAAATGGAGGACATGCAAGATGAAACATAACTGTGAAATTATCAGAGATTTGCTGCCGCTTTATTGCGACGGAGTATGCAGCGAAGCCAGCAAAAAAGCCGTTGAAGAGCATATAGAGGAATGCGGTCTCTGCAACTCGGTTAACCAAAATCTTACAAAAGCCTCCGAATTTTCTGTTATCAACACAAAAGAAGAGGAGAACAAGGTGAGATTTATGAAAGACATCAAAAACAGAATTCTTATAAAAAAAATCATTGTTGCCGTTATTTCCGTTGCGGTATCAGCAGGCATTATTTTTGGCGTATACATGCTCTGCGAGCTGCCGATGTGGGGAATAAAATACAGTGAGGATACCTTCACAATTGCTGAATACGGCGAAAACAACATGGTTGCAATCAAATATAACGGCAAGGATTATGCAAAATTCGAGGGTATCGGTAACATCACGATAACCGTTGACGGCGAAGAAAAAGAATGCTATTGCATAAGATTTCTCGAAAACATTTCTTCAAAATATTTCGGCTCGGGCAAAAATCGCAGACCCATTGAAGACGGCGGTGATTATGGTTTTTCAAAGAAACTTGACTATGTTTATTACCTCGAAAGCGGATGGACACCCGATGAGGTTGTTGACTTGGATTTAATGAGAGAAAAAATGCTCAATGAAGGAATTCTAATCTGGTCAAAAGAGTAAAAATTAAAAAAGCGGCTTGCAAAGATAAATTGCTTTGCAGGCCGCTTGGCATATTTATTGGGTCGATGTTAGCATCGATCCATACAATTTTTGATTTATACCGTTTTCATTCTCAATTTAAGATTATCGCTAATCATTGCAATAAATTCGCTGTTGGTTGGTTTGCCGCGCTCATTTTGGATTGTGTATCCGAAATATGAGCTGAGCACATCAACATCGCCTCTGTCCCACGCAACCTCAATAGCATGGCGTATTGCTCTCTCAACTCTTGACGGAGTTGTTTTGAAGGTCTTAGCAACGGTCGGATAGAGAATTTTTGTGACTGAGCTTATCATTTCACTGTTATTGATTGAAAGAATTATCGCTTCTCTTAAATACTGATAACCTCTTATATGTGCGGGCACACCGATCTGGTGCATTATCTGCGAAACAACCACCTCAAGATCCTTAACACCGCCCGCGCTCATGTCGGAATTATGGATGCTTGAAAACTGAATTATTCTTTCGGCAAGCATCGAAGGATTATAGGGTTTAAGAAAATAATAATCAGCACCTGCTTTTAAAATTTCACTTTCGAAGCGTTGATTATCAGCACTTGAAAGCACCATAATAATAGGTCTCTTGTCCAAATGTTTTGAATCAAGCTCTCTGAGAACGCCGAGAGCATCCATTCTTGGCATAAAGCCGTCCATCAGCAAAATATCGGGTCTTTCGCCTTGCGCAAACTTTTCGACAATCTTTGTTCCGTCTTTAATAACAGTTGAAACTTCAAAACCGTTTGAGCGCAAAATCCCCGCGAGTTCATGGGACGTTTCGCTTCCGTCCTCCGTTATCATTGCCTTCAACATTTTTCTCATGGTTATACCTCCGTGTGATTTAGTACACCGAGATATTACCATATTTTGGTAATATTGTCAATAATTTCCAATCGCGTTATGTGACAGAATGTCACATTTTTGAGGGCTTAAATTTTGCTTTTCGATTCAATAATACATAATGTTATATAAACCGACCGCAAATAAAATTTTGAATTTAAGAAAAACTTTTACGGATTAAATATCCTCGGTTTAATTGCGTTTTTGCGGCGCAAATTATTAGTGCTTCGCAAACAGCGGAGCATGTTAAACGCGGAGGTGAAGAATGAAGCGAATATTTAAAGCTCTGAGTGCGGTATTGTTAATTGTATGTATAGGCGTGTTTTCCGCCGTGTTTTACGGCAGAGAAACCCTGCCCGATGAAATCAGCATCACAGAAAGTGAATCCTTATATTTAGGAAGCCTGTTTTCAACCGATGCAGATTTTGCAATAGAGGCAGGCGCAGGCGTTTCGGGCGAATACAGAGCGCAGATAACAGCGCTGAAGGTTATACCAATCAAGGAAATAACCGTTAATGTCACAAAACGCAGATATGTTGGTCTCGGCGGCGATGTTTTCGGCATCAAACTATATACAAAAGGTGTTATCGTTGTCAGCATAGATTCTGTAACAACCGCTTCGGGCTCCAAAGACCCCGGACTTTCCGCAGGTCTTAAATGCGGCGATATCATAACCCATATCGACGGAAACGCTGCATTGAGCTCTCAGCAAATGACCGAAGCCATTGAGCAATCCAAAGGTAAAAACCTCAGGTTAAGTGTAGACCGAAACGGAGAAAAGCTAGATTTGACCCTGAAACCCGAAATGTCGGTTAACGGCGGCTACAAAGCAGGGATTTGGGTCAGGGACAGCTCTGCGGGAATCGGCACAATAACGTTTTATGATGACAATAACAAAATGTTTGCAGGCCTCGGCCACGGAGTATGCGATGTTGATACGGGCAAAATAATGCCTCTGAGCAACGGGGAAGCAGTCAGAGCAAGAGTCAACGGCTTCTATAAAAGCAGCGCAGGCAATCCCGGCGAGCTTTGCGGAGTTTTTTCTGACATTGCCTTAGGCGGCCTTCGTGTTAACTGCGAAACGGGTGTTTACGGAGAGCTTTTGCAGCCCTCCGGCGCAAAAACACTGCCCGTTGCCCTGGAAAGCGAGGTTAAACTCGGCGCGGCACAGATGATAACAACAATTGACGAAAGCGGCCCTCAGTATTATGATGTCGAAATAACAAAAATTTATCCTTCATCTGATCTTTCTTCAAGAAATATGATAATAAAAGTGACCGACCCCGAGCTTTTGGAAAAAACAGGAGGTATCGTGCAAGGGATGAGCGGAAGCCCCCTTGTTCAGAACTCAATGCTTGTAGGTGCAGTAACCCATGTATTTGTTAATGACCCGACCCAGGGCTACGGAATTTTTGCAAGCCGAATGCTTACAACGCAGGAAACTCTTGAGGATGCCGCATAATTAAACGGGCGCAGACCTGCAATACAGGTCTGCGTCTTTACTTTCATGTTGACATATACCCCAATGGGGTATATAATAATATTGAAACGGGGTGTAACCATGGAAAACTGCTGCAAAAAAACAAAAAAACGTACACAAGAAGAATATAAAAGCCTTGTCCACCGTTTAAACCGCATTGAAGGGCAAATCAGAGGAATAAAAAGAATGATTGAAGAAAATGCTTATTGCACCGACGTTCTCACTCAGTCCTCTGCCGTAACCGCAGCCATGAATGCGTTTAACAAAGAGTTGCTTGCAAATCACATAAAAACCTGCGTTGCACAGGATATCAGAAACGGCAAGAACGAAACAATAGACGAGCTTGTTGCAACGCTGCAAAAGCTGATGAAATGAGGTCATAATGAAACAGTTTAACATTACCGGAATGAGCTGCGCAGCCTGCAGCTCAAGAGTTGAAAAAGCAGTTTCGGCTGTTGAAGGCGTAACCTCATGCGCCGTGAGTCTTTTGACTAATTCGATGGGTGTTGAAGGCTCTGCCTCTGAATCCGAAATAATTAAAGCCGTTGAAAGCGCGGGCTACGGTGCATCTGCGAAAAATGAAGCCGCTGAAGCAAAATCCGATTCAGCCGAAGATGCTTTGTGTGACAGAGAAACTCCCCTTCTCAAAAAGAGACTGTTTGCATCTCTCGTTTTTTTGCTCATCTTAATGTATTTTTCAATGGGGCATATGATGTGGAATTTTCCGGCACCTGCCGCACTCACTGAAAACCACGTTGCAATGGGGCTTTTGCAGCTTATACTCGCCGCAATCGTAATGATAATAAACCAAAAATTCTTTATCAACGGCTTCAAAGGTCTGCTTAACAAATCGCCTAATATGGACACGCTTGTTGCTCTCGGCTCGGGTGCATCATTCATTTGGAGCACATATGCGCTCTTTGAAATGACTGCCGCTCAGCAGGCAGGCAATCACGCCGCAGTCATGGAATACATGCACGAATTCTATTTCGAATCGGCGGCAATGATTGTCACGCTGATAACCGTCGGCAAAATGCTTGAGGCGCGTTCTAAGGGCAAAACAACGGATGCACTGAAAAACCTAATAAAACTGGCACCCAAAACAGCAACAATCATCAAAGACGGAAAAGAAATCACCGTTCCGATTTCGCAGGTGCAGAAGGGCAGCATATTTGCCGTTAAATCAGGCGAAAGCATTCCGGTTGACGGCATTATTCTTGAAGGCTCGGCAGCAATTGACGAATCCGCGCTCACGGGGGAAAGCATCCCGGTTGACAAATCGGCTGGCGACACAGTATCTGCCGCAACAATAAGCAAATCGGGATATATACGCTGCGAAGCAACAAGAGTCGGCGAGGACACAACCCTTTCTCAAATAATTAAAATGGTCAGCGATGCAGCCGCAACCAAGGCGCCTATTGCCAAAATAGCGGACAAGGTTTCGGGCATATTTGTGCCCGTAGTTATAACAATTGCAATTGCAACAACAATCATATGGCTTCTTACCGGTGAAAGCTTCGGCTTTGCGCTTGCAAGAGGAATTTCCGTGCTTGTGATAAGTTGTCCGTGCGCACTCGGTCTTGCAACACCTGTTGCAATTATGGTTGGCAGCGGAGTTGGCGCAAAAAACGGAATACTTTTCAAAACCGCCGTTTCGCTTGAAGAAGCGGGAAGGGTCAATATTGTTGCTCTTGATAAAACAGGAACAATCACCAAGGGCGAGCCGAAAGTTACAGACATTATTCCTGACGGAATATCAGAAAAGGAATTGCTCTCTCTTGCATATTCTCTTGAGGTCAAAAGCGAGCATCCGCTTGCAAAGGCGATTGTTTGGAAAGCAAACGAAATCGGTTGCGCAGTTAATGAAACTTCAGATTTTAAAATTTTTGCAGGTAACGGCTTGCAGGCAAAAATCGGTGATGATATAATTATCGGTGGAAACCTTAAATTTTTAAACGAAAAAGCAACTGTATCTCATAGTCTCATCAAACAAGCGCACGGACTTGCCGAAAGCGGCAAAACACCGATGCTTTTTGCAAAAAACGGAAAAACACTCGGAATTATTGCAGTTGCCGATACAATAAAAGAAGACAGCCCTCAGGCAATCAAAGAGCTTCGCAGCATGGGAATCAGGGTTGTTATGCTCACGGGTGACAACGAAAAAACCGCCAAAGCCATCGGCAAGGCGGCAGGTGTTGATGAGGTTATCGCGGGAGTGTTGCCTGACGGCAAAGAAAGCGTAATCCGCTCTCTCAAAAAGCAAGGCAAGGTTGCCATGGTCGGCGACGGAATCAACGATGCCCCTGCCCTCACCCGCGCGGATATCGGAATTGCCATCGGCGCAGGTGCAGACATTGCTATTGATGCGGCAGATATTGTTCTGATGAAAAGCAGACTGACCGACGTTGCGGCGGCGATACGCCTGAGCAGAGCTACGCTTCGCAACATTCACCAGAATCTTTTCTGGGCATTTATCTATAATATCATCGGTATTCCTCTCGCGGCGGGAGCGTTCATTCCGCTTCTGGGTTGGAAGCTCAATCCTATGTTTGGCGCAGCGGCAATGAGTCTTTCAAGTTTCTGCGTTGTATCAAATGCACTCAGGCTGAATTTTGCAAAGATTCATTCTGCAAAACACGACAAAAAACGCAAATCAAAAATAAAGGAGAAAAAAAGCATGGAAAAAACAATAAAAATTGAAGGCATGATGTGCCCTCACTGCGAGGCAAGAGTTAAGAAAGTGCTTGAAGCGCTTCCCGAGGTTGAAAGCGCAGATGTAAGCCATGAAAACGACAGCGCAGTTGTCACTCTCGCCGCTCCCGTTTCCGATGATAAGCTCAAGGCGGTTATCGAAGAGCAAGGCTATACTGTTACCGAAATCAAATAAGCCATGAAAAATATTATTCTTATCGGAATGCCCGGCGCAGGCAAAAGTACAATCGGTGTTATTCTTGCAAAATCCATGCTTATGGATTTTACGGATACCGACCTGCTGATTCAGAAAAAATGCTCAGCGAGTCTTTGCGATATCATAGCGAAGCACGGCATTGATGAATTTTTAAAAATCGAAAACGATGTTATCTGTGAAGCTGATTTTACAAACTGTGTTGTTGCAACCGGCGGAAGTGCCGTTTACGGCAAGAAAGCCATGCAAAAGCTCAGAGCAAACGGTAAAATCGTTTATCTTAAAGTTGACTGTAACGAGCTTGAAAAGCGCGTGAACAATATCCACACAAGAGGAATTGCCATGAAGGACGGCACAACGCTTGCAGAACTTTTCAGAGAAAGAGCACCGCTTTACGAAAAATATGCCGATTTCACGGTAGACTGCACCAAACTCACCCCCGAACAGTGTGTTGATGAAATAATCCGGACAATCACAAAATAAAGGAGAAATAAAAATGTGGGATAAAATTGTTGCATTTTTTATGGCGATAGTTTTGTTTTTCGGCAATCTTTTAGGAATAGAGTGTAAAGGAGAGGTTTTCACGGAAACAGAAAACAGCTATTATTATCAGGATTTTGCTTACGGAAACCATGAGCGCCAGAAGCTTGACCTGCACATCCCGAAAAACAGCGACGGCGAAGTCGGTCTTGTGCTGATGATTCACGGCGGCGCATGGATCGGAGGCGATAAGAGCGGTTACACAGACTATATAAAAAACTGGGCAGACAAAGGCTATGCCGCCGCATCAATCAATTACCGCTATCTCAGCTATGATGTTTCGTTTGACGATATTCTTGACGATATGGATAATGCGCTTAAGGCAATCAAAGAAACCGGCACAAAGCACGGTATTAATATTAACAAAATGCTGCTCTCGGGTCACTCAGCAGGCGGACATCTTGCAATGCTTTATCCTTATGCAAGAGGAACAACATCACCTATCAAGCCCGCCGCAATTGCCAACTACTGTGGACCGACTGACCTGCTTGACCCGAATTTCCACAATGAAAACGCAACAGATGCATTAAAAGAGCTTTATAGGCAAATCGCTTCTTTAGTTTACGGCGAGGAACTTACGCTCGACAAAGCATATCTTGCAAACGATTTGCTCAAAAAAGCATCACCGCTTTATTATGTAACCAAAGACACCATCCCTACCGTTATAAATCACGGCATGGTGGATGATACGGTGCCTTATTCAAATGCACTTTCGCTGCAAGCAAAATTTGCCGAGCTTGGCGTGACGCACATAATGAATACTTATCCAAATTCAGGGCACGGACTCGACAACGACCCCGAAGCACAGGCAAAGGCAGAAGAATATTTTGCGCTGTATGTTGAAACATATTTGAACTGAATAAAAGTTAAGCGGCATCAGATGATGCCGCTTTTGTATATATTTAAAAACTCAGTAATTCCGAAAAATCATAATTATAATCATTAAAGTTTATTGCGAAAAATGGAGCAAAAAACTCTCTTTCGCTTACTTCATAGGATGCTTTATTAATCCTTATTTCCGAAATAATGTTTCCGTCTGCATCCAAAGATTCAATTCTTTTCAGTTCACCCTCAAATATAAAATACTTAAAAGTGTTGCCGTCTTCGTCTCCATACACAAGAACATCATATGTTTTGCCGTCAGCCGTTAACTGATAATCCGCAATAAAGAGTACATCGTCAACAAAATTAATATTTCCCATTACTTCTTCTGCATCAAATCCAATGCAAACAAACGGAAATATCGGGAGAAAGAGTTTTCCCTTACCGTCTTTAATAACTACTCTGAATTTCAAAAGCAAACCGTAGTCTTCAATCGGCACTTTCGCCTCAATCGCAGCCTTTCCGTCTTTCAGATAAATCTTCATATCCTGCTCATATCCTATTTCCGCACTGTAGCAAGTTAAAGAGCAGGCATATTCATCAGTATTTTTGATTTTATCAATCGCTTCTGTATTTAAGGCAAAAGCGTTGTATGAAAAAACGCCTAAAATCAAAGCTACCAATAAAACAAATGAAATTATTCTTTTCTTCATAATTACGCCTCCTATTATTCTTTAATTTACTATTACCCCATCTCGTTTTCTTTGTCAAGAACCATCATTGATTTCGCCGCTTTTACGGCTATGTTATACAAATCCTCTTTGCAGGTTTTGATGATTTCGTCAAAAGGTCTATCTGTTTCACAGGAAAAATAAAGCTCCGATACTCCCAGCTCTTTTATTTTCTCCGCACCTGCTCCCCTGCTGCCGCAGATTGCGATAACCTTTTTGCTGTATTTTGCCGCTCTTTGGGCGATGCCCGAAATAACCTTGCCGTTAACGCTCTGAAAATCAAGCCTTCCTTCGCCTGTTATTATCAAATCAGCATCATAAGCTTTTGTGTCAAAATCGGCAGCATCAAGCAGGATATCAATGCCTTTTTTAAGCTCCGCATTCAGAAAAGCAACCGCACCCGCGCCCATTCCGCCTGCCGCGCCCGCACCTTTGGTTTTGGTAACATCAACGCATAAATCTCTTTTAATTATATCCGATACATGGCGTAAACCGCTGTCAAGGCGTTTAACCATCGCTTCATCTGCACCTTTCTGCGGCGCAAAAACATACGCAGCTCCGTTTTCGCCGTAAAGCGGATTTTCAACATCACATGCAGCGGTTACGGAAATCTCAAGCTTTTTTGGGGGCTTGATTATACGTATTATCTCATGCATTGTTTCGCCTGTCGGTACAAAAGCATTACCGTTTTTATCAAGGAATTCCCAGCCGAGTGCAGATGCCATCCCCAAACCGCAGTCATTGGTTGCGCTGCCGCCGAGACCGAGAAGAATCCTCTCTGCCCCGTTATTCACGGCATGAATAATAAGCTCACCGACTCCGAAGGTTGTTGCCTTTTCGGGGTTTTTGTTTTTGCCCGCAAGCGGCAAGCCCGCACATGCCGCCATTTCAACAACTGCAGTTTTATCATTCAGCATAAGATATTCAGCTTTTATTCTTTCGCCAAAAACGCCGCCAACCTCAGCAAAAACTGTTTCGCCGCCGATAACAGCCTGTAAACAGGCGCAAAGCCCCTCGCCGCCGTCGGCAACAGGGAGCTTTGTTATTTCTGCGTCTTTAATTGTATCTTTAAATGCCCGCCCGATTATGCCACAAACCTCGCCGGCACTGAGAGTGCCTTTGAAGCTGTCGGGCGCAATAAGAATTTTCATATTATTCAGCAGATGCCTTTCTGATATATCTCTTAAAGAAGGAAACAGCGGGTGCAACGGCCTCAACGGGAATTCTTTCGTTTGTTCCGTGGGTGCAGCGAAGAAGACCAACACTTACCTTATACGGTGCATAACGGTAGATATTTTCGCAGATAGGCTCATAATAGCAAGCATCCGTGCCGCCCATGACAAGATAGGGAGCAACAATGCTGTTCTTATTATCCTGCATGCAGATTTCCTTGATAATCTTAAATGCTCTGGAATCTGTGGGTGAGAATTTGGAGGCTTCTTTAGCTTTAAGCACCTTAACCTCGATATCCTTGTTTCTGCAAACCTTGCGGATATGCTTCACAACATCATCAACGGTTACACCCGGCATCTGTCTGAAGTTTACAATAACGCTCGACTTCTGCGGAAGAACATTTGCCGCGGGACTGCCCTGTGCCATAGTAACTGCTGTTGTTGTTCTTACAAGACAAGCTGAAACGGGAATCTGTGTCATACCGAATTTGAGTGCAGGATAAAGAAGGTTGAGATTACACATAAGAAGTCTTGCAGGATAAGTGCAGTTCTTTCCGATATTTGTGAAAAGCTCCTTGACGAAGGGCATAAGTTCTGCATCAAACTGATTGTTTTCAAGGTCTTTTATAACATCTGCAAGCTTGCCGAGACCCGAATGCACGGGAGGCTGTGACGAATGACCGCCCTTTGAGTTAACGGTGATTTCAATATCGGTGTAACCCTTTTCTGCAATACCGATACCGACAAGCTCTTTATCGTTGATAAGACCTTTGATATTTACGGGAAGAATCGCTCCTCCTTCGTCAAGAACACAGTCAAGATGAATTCCTCTTTCTTTGAGGGTACGCATTATATTCTTTGCGCCGCCGTCTTCGGAAGCAACAACTTCTTCGTCCTGACCGAAAAGAAGATAAACATCTCTCTCGGGCTGAAAACCCTCTTCAAGAAGAGCCTCAACAGCATCCATAACGCCGATGAGGTGGTTTTTCATATCAAGAGCGCCTCTGCCCCAGATGAATTCGCCGTCATTATGACCGCTGAATGGGTCATAAGTCCAATCCTGCTCTGTTCCTTCCGAAATAGGAACAACGTCCTGATGGGCAAGGAGCGCAATGGGATCAAGGTCATCTCTTGTTCCCTTCCAATGATAGATAAGGCTTGCTTCCTGAACAACCTCTTTCTTAAGATTTTTATGAATAAGAGGAAATGCTTCCTCAAGAAACGCATGAAATTTATCAAACTGAGTAAAGTCAACCTTTGATTTGTCGGGGTAGCTGATTGTAGGAATCGATATAGCCTTTGAAAGATGCTCCAAACATCTTTCGGTGTCTATCTTTTCTACTGTGGGAGTGCCGTAATCTTCCTTTTCGGGAACATAAAGTGCGGCTTTAATCGCAGTTGCGCCAAGAGCTGCGCCCGCCGCCCCGAGAATAGCTGCAGTTGTCTTTTTCATTTCAACATCTTCCTTTCAAGTAATCAAACAAATTAAACTTACATAAAGAATTTGCGTCTTGCCCACTCATTGAGCCTTTTGCTCTTTGCAACAAAAACAAAGAATATCATCAGCGAAACACAACAAGCAGTCATTACAAGAGAAACCGGAATTTGAAGCTTGCCGATAATAAACATGTTAATGCAGATTTCGGTCACAAAGCTCATAATATTTATTGCTCCGAGAACGGCAACCGTTCTTATTGACTTGCTCTTAACCCTCTTAAACATAAAAATAAATATATTGCCGATTGCCCACATAGCTATAACTATTGGCATCGCTATGCTCTCAAACCATCCTGTATAGCCGCTGAGAGCATGAAAAGAATACAGATATGCCATAAGCGCAAGTGCATCAATCGCAAGCAGCAGCATCGGCATTGTTTTTTTCCATAAAAACGGAAACAAAAACCAAACCCATGCAACAGTAAAGCCACCTGTTACATACGGAACAACCGTGCTTTTGAAAATCAAAGCATTAAGAATCAGCATCACCAGATTCGGTATCAGCATTGCAAGCGATATAACAAAAACCCAGTATTTCTTGCTCAGAGATTTCGGAATTGTAATGTTTTCGGGATAAACAGGCTTATCGTCCGCCGAATTCTTTTCGCGCGGGTTAATAACCGGAGTGTCACAAAGAGGACATTCAAGGCAGCCTTTTTCAAGCTCAACGCCGCAGTTAACGCAATATGACATCCCCGTCACCTCCTTTTATAAGATGCCTGTTGCTCTCAATTTTAACAGGTATACCTAATTTAACAAGGGTTGTAAAAAATTCTCTCTGGATTTTGGGGTCTTTATAAATATTCGAAATACTGAACGCAAGAGTGCCTTTATAAGAAAGCGCGCCGCACCTTGCGCCGTTAATCATGGCAGGCCCCATAACAAGCACAAGCTTTTCTATATATTGCTCCATTTCTTTGGGTGCTTTCATTATTCCGATATTGGAAATAAGGCAGCTTGTCTGTTTTTCGCCAGCTATTTTATACACCATACTCACACCGAAATCTTTAATTACAGAAGGAATAATTCTCATAATCGGATTTTTCTCGATGCCGAGATTACCCTTAATCATCGCCTGCAGCTCCTTTTCGTTGTTAACAAACCGAAGATACAGAGAAAGCTGTTTTATTATTTCGGGCAAAGTATATTCACCCATATTAGGATCAATCTGGAAAGTGTAACAGAGCATGAAATTGCGAAGAGTTTGGCTGCCGAAAAAGCTTCTTACATTTACGGGAATCTGAATGCCGACAACCTTTTCTTTCTTTCTGTTTTCCTGCTTCTGGAGATTATACATTGTCCAAAGCAAAACAGCAGCAAGATATTCGGTTACTGTTACATTATGCCCCTTAGCCTTTTCTTTTATTGCCTCAACAGAAATATACCCCGTTGTGACATTAATAAAATGCTTTGGCAGGCGCTCACCCTTAAAACGGTAAGCAAATTTTTGCATTCTTTTTGCCTTCGCGTTTGAATTGCAGTTTTTGGAATATGAATCCTCCAATTCCTCGGGCTTTGGCTTTTCATTTATATCAAAAACAGCCTCGCCGTCAGGAATATCCTTGCCTGTAAGGCGAAGATAAACGGCAATAAGAGTCATGAAAAAGCGTGAACTTCCGAAACCGTCGGTTATAGAATGATAAAATTCAACGGAAATTCGGTTTTCATAATAATAAACCTTAAAAAGATAACCGTTGTTTTCCCTCCATTTAAACCGCTGGCACGGATTTGCAATATCAGGAAGAACAGGCGGCGCACCGTAAGGATTCTTTTCAAGATAGTGCCAGAAAAATCCGGCACGCATTCTTACATCGAAGGTAGGGAAACGGGGCATAACCATACTGACCGCTTTTTCAAGCAGTTCAGGATCGATTTTTTCAGTCAACGTTGCGGAAAGTCTGAAAACATTTGACCACGAGGAAGAATTCTGCCCCGGGAATACTTTTGCCGCATTATCAAGCTTATACCATGTGCGCTGACGAATGGGGATTTTTTTCTTCATAAAAAGCTCTCCTAAAAGAAGCTGAGCTGCGTTGATTTCGGAAGCGATTCAAATGCGCCGCCTTCTTCAAGAGCAGCGATAATCGTTTTTGAAGCTCCCGAACGGATTTGGAAATCCTCAATTGAAAGGAATTCTCCGCCGCCGTCGTTTCTTGCCGCTTCAAGACCTTCAGCAGCTCTGCCGCCGCAGCCTGCAATTGCAGAGAAGGGCAAACGGATTTTTCCGTTTTCGATAACATAACGGTTGGCTGTTGATTTATAAATATCAATCGGAAGAATTTCTACACCTCTTGCCATCATTTCATTAATAACCTGAAGCGAAGTGAATGTGCCTTCTTCCTTAGCTGTCGCCGTTTTGATTTTCATTTTTGCGCTTATCTCGTCCATTTTTTCCCTGACAGCTGCCCTGCCCTTAAGAACAGTTGCCGTGTCAATATCTTCGCCGCGAACAGTCATATAGGTTGCATAGTATTCAACAGGCTTATAAAGCTTATACCACGCAAGGCGCATTGCCGCGCTAACATAAGCCGCGGCATGAGCCTTGGGGAACATATATTTAATCTTCATGCAGGAATCAAGATACCACTGAGGAACGCCGTGATCAAGCATTTCTTTCTTATGCTCATCGGTCAGAAGCGAGGTTGCCTTGCCCTTTCTGACAATTTCCATAATTTTGAATGCCATGCCCTTTTCAACACCCTTGTTGATAAGGTAAACCATGATGTTATCGCGCGTTCCGATAACCTCGGAAATTGTGCAGGTTCCGTTTTTGATAAGATCCTGTGCATTGCCTATCCAAACGTCGGTGCCGTGAGAAAGACCCGAAATCTGGAGCATGTCCGAAAAGTTTTTCGGCTGGGATTCAATAAGCATCTGGCGCACAAACGGTGTGCCGAGCTCGGGGAGCGAGAGAGTACCCGTTTCGCAGTCAATGTCCTCCGCCGTTACCCCAAGCGGTTCGGGAGTTGTCAGAAGCTCATAGAGCTTCGGGTCACAGATGTCAATTTTCATAACATTCGTGCCCGTCATATCTTCAAGATGCTTATAGAGTGTGGGAACATCATGACCGAGGTTATCAAGCTTAAGAATTGTATCGTGGAGCGAATGGAAATCGAAGTGAGTTGTTCTGTGGATAGAATCGGCATCATCGGCAGGGTGCTGAATGGGAGTGAAATCCTCTGCATCCATATCGGCAGGCACAACAACCATGCCGCCCGGATGCTGACCCGTTGTTCTTTTAACGCCGACACAGCCCTGAACGAGCCTGTCTTCCTCTGCTCTTGAAAGCACAACGCCCTTTTCTTCTGCCCATTTTTTAACAAATCCGAAAGCGGTTTTGTCGGCGAGAGTGCCGATTGTGCCAGCCTTGAAAACATGAGTTTTGCCGAAAAGCTCCTCTGTATATCTGTGGGCATAGAACTGATATTCGCCTGAAAAGTTAAGGTCGATATCGGGCTGCTTGTCGCCGTAGAATCCCAGGAAGGTTTCAAACGGAATGTCGTGACCGTCACGATGCATAGGCTTGCCGCAAACCGGGCAATCCTTGGGCGGCATGTCATAGCCCGAGCCGTATTCGCCCTTATAGAAAAACTCGCTGTGCTTGCAGTCCTCGCAGATATAATGCGGCACAAGCGGATTAACCTCCGAAATGCCAGCCGCAAAAGCAACAAATGACGAGCCTACCGAGCCTCTGGAGCCAACGTAATAGCCGTGATCCATTGAGTTCCAAACAAGCTTTTGGGCGATGATATAAAGAACGCCGAAGCCATTTTTGATGATTGAATCAAGCTCTTTTTCAAGTCTTTCGCCGATATATTCGGGCAATGGTGAGCCGTAATAGGCTTCCATTCTTTCATAGCATATTTTGCGAAGCTCATCATCCGCGCCCTCAATTTTGGGCGGATATGTGCCGTCAGGGATGGGCTTAATTTCTTCGCACATATCGGCAATCAGATTGGGATTTTTAACAACAACCTCATATGCGGTGTCTTCGCCGAGATAAGCAAATTCGCTGAGCATATTCTGAGTTGTTCTCAGATAAAGCGGAGCCTGCTCTGCAGAATCCTTAAAGCCCTGACCCGCCATAAGAATTTCTCTGTAAATCTTATCGCTTTCTTCGAGAAAATGAACGTCGCCTGTTGCGACAACGGGAATATCAAGCGCATCGGCAAGGTGAATTATTTTTCTGTTGATTTCGTTAAGCTCTTCTTCAGAATCAACCATTCCGTCACGAAGCATGAATGCATTGTTTCCGTTAGGCTGAATTTCAAGATAGTCATACATTGACGCCATTTCGAGCAGGTCTTCTTTAGGTCTTCCCATAAATATTGCCTGATAGAGCTGCCCTGCTTCGCATGCGCTACCAATAATAAGACCTTCTCTGTGGGCAAGAAGCTCGCTCTTTGGAATTCGCGGATGGCGATAATAATATTCAAGATTTGATTTTGAAATAAGCTGATAAAGATGCTTCAAACCGATTTTATTCTTTGCAAGAAGAATAATATGATAGGTCGGCAGTCTTTTCTTGTTAAGCGGGATTTTTTTGTTGATATCCGAAACCTTTTCAACACCGTTTTCTTTACACATTTCAAGCAGCTTTTCAAAAATTCCCGCAAGTGCTCCTGCATCCTCATCGGCTCTGTGATGGTCAAAAGAAGGCAGCTTGAAATGCTTCTGAAGAGAATCAAGCTTGTAATTTTTGATGCCCTCAACAAGGCTCTGCGCCAAAATGAGAGTATCGATATGAGAATAGTTATATTCAATGCCGTTTCTGCGGCATGTATGCTTCAAAACATTGGTATCAAAGGTTGCATTGTGGGCAACAAGAACGCCGTCGCCGCAGAATTCAAAAAATTTGCGGACAGCTTCTGCTTCCTTGGGCGCATTTGCAACCATGCGGTTATCAATTCCCGTAAGCTGTGTTATTTTTGTGGGGATCGGGCATTCGGGGTTGACAAAGGTCTGAAATCTTGCTTTTTCAACACCGTCAACATACTTAACCGCGCCGATTTCGGTCAGGCGCACTTTATCTGTTCTGAGACCCGTTGTTTCAACGTCAAAAATGACAAACGTGCCGTCAATGGGCATGTCCGAATCGCCCGTCATTATTTTGACGGAATCATCAACGAAATATCCTTCCATGCCGTAAATTACTTTGATGCCGTTTTTCTTGGCTGCTGCCGCAGCTTCGGGGAATGCCTGAACAACACCGTGGTCGGTTATCGCCACAGCCTTGTGACCCCATTTTGCAGCCCTTGCGATAAGCTTTGCAGCGCCCGTCATGCCGTCCATTGCAGACATGTTAGTGTGCATATGAAGCTCAACGCGCTTTTCTTCGGCAGTATCCGTTTCTTCAATAACATCAATAAGCATAACGGAATTTGCCTTTATGCAATAGGTCTTGATATAGTCGTCATACTCAACATGACCTCTAAGCATAATGTTTTTACCGTCTGAAATATTTGCAACAAGCTGCTCACAGTTTTGCGAGGCTTCAAAAATTTTGACGGTGTAAGAATTAGTCTTATCGGTTATATTGAAATTTATGATTTTTCTTTTGCCGTCGCGTGTGTCGCGCACATCGAGAGAAAAAACTCTGCCCCAAACGGTAACATTGCCGTCTTCGATTGAAACACCGCTGAGAGGCACGGGCTTCGACTTGATTTTGCTGCCGTAAATAACCTTCGCATTGGTCAGCGAAATCGGCAAGTCCTCATATTCAAGCACAGCCTTTTTAGGCTTTGCGGGCTCACTTGCGGCTGTAACATCAATCTTGATGCCGTCTTTCTGCATCTGAACATATTCGGGTGAGTCAAGCTTTGAAACCGACTCCCCTTTTATTTCAACCGTTGTAACAACACCGAAATGCTCTTTTATGTATTTTGAAAGGAACTCCTTGGTACCCGCATCACAAAGAATATCTGCCCCGTTGAAAACGAAGATTTCTATATTATTTTCATTAAATCTGAATTGTGCGTTTTCAAGAAATCCGTTGGCGGCTGCAATATTCTCCTTCATTGCACCAACAAGCTGAGGCACACAGTCCTGAGAAAACGCGCTTTGAGGATAAAAGGCATTAATGAAAACCTTGTTTATTCCGAGTGCGTTTTTGATTTCACTCTGAGCTGCGGCAATAAATCTCTCTTCAACATATCTGTCAAATCTGACGGATATATCAAGCTTCATCGTATCCTCATCAAGAAAGATACGCTCAACAAGACCGCCCGAAAACATTTCGCGCAGCCCTGCGTTGATATAGTCGCCTATAAAGTTTAAAATCGCATTTTCCTGCATTTTTATATCACCGAAATAAAGGGCAGAAGTTTCTGCCCTTCAGATTCTTTCTATTTCTTCAATAAGTCTGTCAACAGCTTCGCTTTCCGAAACCTTGCAGACTATTTCACCCTTTTTGAAAATCAGGGCACAGCCGTCACCGCCTGCAATGCCTATATCGGCTTCGCGGGCTTCGCCCGGTCCGTTAACGGCGCAGCCCATAACGGCAACCTTTATGTTTTTCCTGCAACCGGAAAGACGGGATTCCACCTCGTTTGCAAGAGAAATCAAATCAATCTTTGTTCTGCCGCAGGTCGGACATGAAACGATATCAATACAATCTGTTTTTAGCCCGATTGCCTTCAAAATACCGTTAGCTGCAGCAATCTCTTTAACGGGGTCATCGGTCATTGAAACTCTGATTGTGTCACCGATGCCTTCAAGCAAAAGGGAGCCGATTCCTATTGATGATTTTATCAGCGCCATGTTGTGAGTGCCCGCTTCGGTAACGCCGAGATGGAGCGGATAATCACACTTCGCATCAACAAGTCTGTAAGCATCAACCATGGTCTGAACGGATGATGATTTGATTGAAATAATAATATCGTTAAAATCGCATATTTCGAGCAACTCAACATGCTTCATTGCGCTCTCGGCAAGTGCCTCTGCGCAGGGTGAGCCGTATTTATCAAGCAGCTCCTTTTCGAGCGAACCCGAGTTAACACCGATTCTTATCGGAACCTGCTTTGCCTTGCATGCATTCGCAACCGCGCGCACTCTGTCAATCGAGCCTATATTGCCCGGATTTATTCTTATTTTATCCACTCCCGCGTCAAGGCTCGCAAGAGCAAGACGGTAATCAAAATGAATATCCGCAACAACGGGAACACTTAAGTTTTCTTTAAGCTTTTCAATGAGCCTGACCGCCGCCATATCGGGCACAGCCGCTCTGATTATTTCACAGCCGGCTTTTTCAAGCTCAACAGCCTGCTTAACGCTGCCTTCAATATCGGAAGCGGGGCGGTTAAGCATTGACTGAACGGTTATTGCCGAATCGCCGCCGACATAAATGTTGCCAACCTTAACTTTTCTGCTTTGGCGCCTTTGCATATTATCCACCTCTTATCAGCCTGAGAATATCGCTGAATGAAATAACTACCATCAGAATCATGAGCAAAACCAGACCTATTGCGTGAACCCAGCCTTCATACTTTCTGGGAACGGGCTTTCTGAAAATCATTTCAATCACCATAAAGAAGAGCCTGCCGCCGTCGAGAGCAGGAAGCGGAAGAAGATTGAAAAGCCCGATATTAATAGCTATCATCGCCATAAGGGTCAGCAGATATGTGTAATCAGTTTGTGCGACAGACGTCTGCGCCGCATCGGCAATATACGAAACGGTTCCGATTGGTCCCGAAAGGTCGCTCAGACCGTACTGACCCGTTACAAGGTCAAGCAAACTTATCCAGACTATCCTGCCGATTGACACGGATTCAAGAACCGAGTTTTTTGCAACATTGAGAAATGTCGGCTTAACGCCCTTGATTATAAAATCATAAACAATTGTCAGCGTTCCGCCGTTGTCAAAGGTCTGAAACTCAACTCCGTTAAGCTCAACCTTTTCGCCCTCTCTTTCAACAACAAAATCAATAACACCGTCTTTGTCCCTCGACATAAGGAAACCCAGATCATATTCGGAATAAACCTTTTTTCCGTTTATTTCTTTGATTTTATCTCCCGTCTGCAAATGCTGACTGCTGACGGAATTTTCATGAAACGAATGTATCTGAGGCAGACCGATAAGCTCTGTCTGCGAAAGCATAACCGCAACAATGATAACACCCATTATAAGGTTAACCGTGCCGCCTGCGGCAACTATTATAAAACGCTGCCATGTTGGTTTGTTACAAAATGCACGCTCATTGTCGCTTTCTTCATCCTCGCCCTCCATGCTGACAAATCCGCCAATCGGGAAAAGGCGAAGAGCATATTTTGTTTCGCCCTTTTTGAATTTGAAAAGAGTGGGACCCATACCCATGGCAAATTCATTAACCTTAACGCCGAAAAGCTTGGCAAAAGTGAAATGACCCAGCTCATGAAAAAAGATAATCAAGCCGAAGAAAAGTATTGCCACAAGAATCGGCCATGCCTTTCCCCAGATTTCAACTGCGGTTATAAGCGGAATAACTTTCATATAAATAACCTTTCTGTTGCCTCTCGGGCAGCCATATCGGTTTCAAAAACCTGATCCAGAGTATAATCAGCGCTGTTTTTAACGCAATCAAAAGCAGCCTCAACAGCTTTCGGAATATCAAGAAAAGCGATTTTTCCGTTTCTGAAAAGTTCATTAGCCTTTTCATTTGCCGCATTAACAGCCGCAGGAAAAAGACCGCCCCTTTCAAATGCCTCTCTGCATAAGTTTATGCAGGAGAAGGTTTCATAATCAGGCTTTTCAAAAGTAAGCGTTGCCGCTTCGGCAAGGTCAAGCTGCTTGACGGGGCTTTCAAACCTGTCGGGATAAGTAAGAGCATACTGAATCGGTATTCTCATATCGGGCACTCCGAGCTGAGCAATCACCGAATTGTCAACATATTCAACAAGCGAGTGAACAATGCTCTGCCTGTGAACAAGAATGTCAATATCTGCCGCCTTCATGCTGAAAAGCCAAGCAGCTTCAATAAGCTCCAAGCCTTCGTTCATCATTGTAGCAGAATCGATGGTTATTTTTTCACCCATGCTCCAGTTGGAGTGATTGAGTGCTTGGGCAAGAGTTACTTTTGAAAGCTCCTCTCTGCTTTTGCCGAAAAACGGACCTCCCGATGCTGTTAAAATCAGCCTTTTTATCTGTTTCGGGCTTTGACAGCCTTGAAGCGACTGAAAAATCGCCGAATGCTCACTGTCAACCGGAAGTATTGAAACACCTTTCTTTGCAGCGGAATCCATAACGATTTTGCCGCCTGCAACGAGAGTCTCTTTGTTTGCAAGAGCGATGTTGCTGCCCTGCTCTATTGCCGCAAGAGTGGGGGCAAGCCCCGCAATGCCGACAATGCTGTTTAGTACCGTATCTGCACCGCAGCGCGCACATTCTTCAACACCCTCTGTGCTCGAAAGCACCACGGTTGAAGTATCCGCAACCTTTATTTTCAAATCCGCCGCTGCCTTTTCATCAGCAACAGCCGCAAATTTCGGATTGAATTTTCTTATTTGTTCCTCAATTATATCAACTCTTGAGTTAGCAGTTAAAGCAACAATTTCAAAGCCCATAAGCTGAGCTACCTCAAGAGCCTGAACTCCTATTGAACCCGTCGAGCCGAGCACGGCAAGAGTTTTGGTCATAAAGATCAATCCTTAAAAATTATTTTACCGCAAAAGCAAGCGCAATTTCAATAATCACATAAAGTGCAGGCATAGTAACAAGAAAGCTGTCGATTCTGTCAAGCACACCGCCGTGACCCGGGAAAAGATTACCGAAATCCTTTTCGCCGAAGTTTCTCTTGATAACGGAAGCTGAAAGGTCGCCGCACATGCCGAGAACTGAAAGAACAACCGAGCCTGCAAGCACCATCCAGACATTAAGAGTATCCAGATGGAAACAAAATCTGTCACAAATCAAAAACGAAACTACGCAGAAAAACGCATTTACAACGACACCGCCGATTGCGCCTTCCACCGACTTTTTGGGACTGATTTTGGGCGCAAGCTTGCGTTTGCCGAATTTGCTGCCGACAAAATAAGCTCCCGTATCCGTCATCCACGCGCAATACATTGCACACAGAATAAGAAAAACACAGTGGGAACGCTGGAAGTATTGAGGGTAATCAACACAAAGGTCTCTCACCTTAAAGAATGTGCCAAGCGAACCCGGAATAAACAGGGAGCCAAACAAAGCCAGGGCAACATGTTCAAACTTTGTTGTGTCATAGAATTTGAGCATGATGATAAGCAATGCTATCACATAAATAATGATTATAACCGAAAGCGGAACGGGAATATACTGCTGCAGATTGAAATCCACATAAGCAGGGCCGATTGCTGCCGCAATCATCGAAACCGCTGTCAGCACTTTGTTTTTACATTTTGAAACGCGCATTATTTCATAAGCCGCAATTGCCGCAATTGCTCCCATCGGAATGCTCATAACTCCGAGATAGCCAAGGCCGGTAAACACAAGCAGCATTATTACTATAAACGCACATATAAGACCTGTTATTATTCTTACTTTCATGTTTTTCACTCTCAATTCAAATTAAAATTATATAAAAATGTTTTTTAACCATCTCCTTTGAAATCACAATCAGACTCCCCCGAAGCGTCTGTTTCTTTTGCTGTATTCTATAATCGCCTTATCCAAATCATCGGTTGTGAAATCAGGCCAAAGTATATCCGAAAACCAAAATTCCGAATATGCAGCCTGCCAGATAAGGAAATTGGAAAGACGGTATTCTCCGCTGGGTCTTATAATCAAATCGGGGTCAGGCTGACCCGCAGTATAAAGATTGCCGTCTATATCGTTCAAGGTTATGTCACAAGCCTTCAGCTCGCCCGCTTCAACTCTTTGTGCAATTGACCTGAAAGCATGAAGCAGTTCATCTCTGCCGCCATAGTTAACGGCAAGATTTATTGTTATACACTCCTGACCTGCCGAGCGCTTCTCAAGCTGGTCAATCATTTCCACAATATCATCGGGCAATGCAGCTCTGTCGCCGATATAACGAACACGCATTCCCTTCGCTTTGTTTTCTTCTTCTCTTTCTTGAGCCTCAAAAAGATAATCTCTGAAAAGATTCATAATTGCCGAAACTTCGTCGGCAGGGCGTTTCCAGTTTTCGGTTGAAAATGCATAAAAGGTCATGCATTCTATGCCAATATCAGCTGCATAGTTGCAGATTGCACGAAACACCTCGGCGCCCGCCTTATGTCCCTCGCTTCTTTTAAGCCCTCTCTGCTTTGCCCAGCGTCCGTTGCCGTCCATTATAACACCGATATGCCTGGGAAGAGAGATGTTTGAAAGCATTTCCTTTGTCATTTTAACCTCCTCTTTACGGTTCGGATTTTGCCTGTCACGCTGAAATTGCTGTAAGGCGGGAGCAAGCCCCCGCCCTGTCAAACACAGTTGTTCTCAGATTTCCATGATGTCCTTTTCTTTTGCTTCGGATGCTTTGTCGATTTCCTTGATATACTTATCGGTAATATCCTGGATTTTCTTTTCGCCGTTTTTAAGGTCATCTTCGGTGATTTCGGATGCCTTTTCCATTTTCTTCAGCTTATCAAGGCAATCACGTCTTGTTGAGCGAACCGAAACCTTTGATTCCTCAGCCATTTTCTTTACATCCTTGCAAAGCTCTTTACGGCGCTCCTCTGTAATCTGAGGGAACACAAGGCGGATGATTCTGCCGTCATTCTGGGGGTTGATACCGATTTCGGAAGCCTGAATAGCCTTTTCAATTGTGTGAAGAGTTGAAGTGTCCCAAGGCTGAATGGTGAGGATTCTCGCCTCAGCAACAGCAACCGCCGCCATCTGATTGATGGGAGTGGGGGTGCCGTAATAATCAACTCTGATTTTGTCAAGAACGGAAGCGTTTGCTCTTCCCGCTCTCATTGACGAATATTCAGCGTTAAGCACACTAACGGTTTTACCCATTTTTTCTTCTGCCATTTTATAAACTGTCTGCATATTTTAGCCCTCCTTGACTATTGTTCCGATATTTTCGCCGAGAACTGCTTTAACAATGTTTTCGGGGTTTTCAAGATTGAAAACAAGAATCGGGATATTATTATCACGGCAAAGCGAAGCTGCCGTTGAATCCATAACCTTCAGGTCTTTTTCAAGAACCTCGCTGTGAGTAGCAACATCATACTTAACGGCATCCGCGAATTTATTCGGGTCTTTATCATAAACGCCGTCAACATTCGTTGCTTTGAAAATAATGTCTGCCTTGATTTCGGCTGCTCTGAGTGCCGCACAGGTGTCTGTTGAGAAGAAAGGGTTGCCAGTTCCGCTTCCGAAAATAACAACTCTGCCCTTTTCAAGATGACGCACAGCCTTGTTTCTTATATAAGTTTCTGCTATCTGATGCATCTCGATAGCACTCTGAACTCTGACCGTAACACCAAGCTGTTCAAGAGAATCGGCAAGAGCAAGAGAATTCATAACGGTTGCAAGCATACCTATGTGGTCAGCACGTGTTCTGTCCATGCTGCCGCCCGAACGCCCTCTCCAGAAATTGCCGCCGCCGACAACCAGACCAACCTCAACACCAAGATCCGCTACCTTCTTTACGGCGGTACAGATAGATGTGATTGTGTCGAAATCAAAGCCGTGACCCTTGCCGCCCGAAAGGACCTCACCGCTGAGCTTTAAAAGGATACGATTATAAACCGGTTTCATATATAAGCACCTCTTTAAAAATACTGATAGTTATATATTATATATTTTACTTTATTTAAAGCAAAGTGTAAAGGTTTATTTCACATTTTTAACAAAAAAATGACGTTTACTCAGCTTATTTTAACTGAAATCAGGCAATAAATGATAAACAATTTGTTAAATAAAAGAAAAAACTTGCCTATAATATAAATTTAATATATAATTATAATATTATGCTTTGTTTTTTTAGGTGATATAATGAAAAATCTTATTTTAAGAAACACTCCCGAAATCGCAGACATGTTTGAACTGCGCATTATTGATGCCGCCGACGGCAAAGATACCTATGAGGTTTTTTGTGAAAACAGCAAAATTATTGTCTGTGGCAATTGTAAGATAAGCCAGGCAATGGGTTATTACGCATATCTGAAAGCTTACTGCGGAGTTAATCTTTCTCACTGCGGAAACCGTGAGATTTCGGTAAACAATGCTCCGCTTTTTGAAGGCAAAATAACAAAGGTTGTTCCCCAAAAGCGCCGTGCTTTCATGAACTACTGCACACTCGGATATTCATTTGCCTATTGGAAATGGGATAAGTGGGAAAAAGAGATTGATTTCATGGCGATGAACGGAATCAATATGCCGCTGTCTGTTGTCGGCAGCGAAGCCGTGTGGTATTACACCATGAGAGATTTCACCTACAGCGAAACGGGAGCCCTTTCTTTCCTTTCAGGCCCCGGCTTCTGGCCATGGCAGCTCATGACAAACATAACGGGCTATTTCAGCCTTACAGATGTAAAATACATTGAGAGCCGCCTTGAACTCGGCAAGAAAATAATCGACCGTGAGGTTGAGCTCGGCATGACCCCCATTCAGCAGGGCTTTGCCGGGACAGTTCCCTCAACGATAACCAAGCTTTTTAACAAAGTTAAACTGCGCATGGTTCCTTCGTGGTGCAACTTCCCAATCACATATCAGCTCGATCCTACTGACCCCGTTTTCAAAAAATTCGGAACAGCATTGCTTGAAAAACAGCGTCAGCTTTTCGGTGCATATCATTACTATGCATGCGACCCGTTCCATGAAAATGCTCCCTCGATTAAAACAAGAGACTACCTCTGGAAGGTCGGCAGAGCTATAGACACCATGTATAAGGAATTCGACAAGGATTCCGTTTGGGTTATGCAAAGCTGGTCTCTGCGTGAGCAGATTGTAAAAGCCGTACCCAAAGAAAGACTTCTCATTCTTGATATTGACGGCCAGAAATACAAGGAACACGACTTTTTCTGGGGCTACGAATTTGTGCTTGGCAACATTCACAATTTCGGCGACAGAAACACTCTTCACGGCAGCATAAAAGCACTTGCCGACAATGCATATGCTTCGCTTGAGTGCGATAATTGCAGCGGAACCGGTCTTTTCATGGAGGGTATATTCCAGAATCCTCTTTATTATGACCTTGCTTTTCAAATGCTTACAGAACCCTCCGCCATTGACCTTGATGCATGGCTCAAAGACTATGCTTACCGCCGCTACGGCAGCAAGGAAAAATGCCTTGTCGATGCAATGATGCTTTTGAAAGAAAGCTGCTACAGCGAAAAGTGCACCGACAGAGAAACCGGCTCTGTTATTTGCGCAAGACCCGCAACAGAGCTTCGCCATACCGCTCCGAACGATTTCAGGGAACTCAGATATAACAACAAAACCCTTTACA
Organism: Acutalibacteraceae bacterium; assembly: GCA_045591425.1. Classification (GTDB taxonomy): domain Bacteria; phylum Bacillota; class Clostridia; order Oscillospirales; family Acutalibacteraceae; genus CAG-177. The sequence continues at coordinate 115,077 of JAZNSX010000017.1, forward strand.
GAGCGGCAGAACTTCTTCTCAGCTCTGAAAACTCAACCAAGGACGGTTTTGCATTTGATGCCTGCGACCTTGTACGTCAGGTTCTCAGCAACTATGTTTCAAATCTCTATGACAAGGCAATGTACGGCTTTGAAAACAAGGATGTCAGCATTTTCGAGCGTGCTTCAAACGCATTTTTGAAAATCTGCGAAGAGGTTGACGACCTGCTTCAGACAAGACCCGAGCTGACACTTTACGAACACCTTAAAGAAGCCCGTGAGCTTGCATTCACAGAAAAAGACCAGCAGAATTTTGAACTCAATCTGCTCACTCAAATTACACTTTGGGGACCGATTGCAAACACGGTTAACTATGACTATGCATGGAAAGAATGGGGCGGACTTATCAAAACATACTATTCCAAACGTTGGCAAAGCTATTTTGAAAGACTGGCCTATGAATTCCCCAAGCGTAAAAAGTTCTCAACAACCACCCGCAAGCAGCATTGTGAGAGAAATATATACAGAGGCAATCAATTCTATAAAAACTATGCCGAGTTTGAAAGAAAGTGGCTTTCCACCGCTAATCCCGATGCTCCGAGTGACGGAAACACTGTAGAACTTGCAAAAAAACTGCTTCAAAAGTATAAAAGAGCAATTCTTGAAGACTAAAAGAACACCGCCGCAACCTATTTAAAGATTGCGGCGGTGTTCTTTTTGGAGAGAGAAATTCAATGAACAAAGCCCCCGGCTTGCGCCGGGGGCTCTTTTAATTAGAGTATTTCGATAACCGAAGCGTTTGTCTGATCAATGAAGCAATAGCCGAGAGCTGTTTCTTCAATGATGAGAGCATCGGCAGTGTCTATTTTGCCGGTAAGGTTTTCACCTACGTCAGCAGCCTTGTGCATGAACGGTGAGTAATACTCTTTGAATACGGGAGCAGTCTTACTCCAGTATGTATAACCAAGAGCTTCTTCGTCTGCAATTGCTGCATCAGCAGATTTAATATATGAGTCGCCGTCAAGGTCACCAAAGATAACAATATAGAAGCTTTCAACAAGTTCGTCTGTAACGTTATCGTAAACATTGATAACAGTACCTGTTCCGGTATAAGGAGCAAATGTGCTGCCGTCATCCTTCTTGCGATATTTGATTTCAATGCGTCCGTCGCCCTGAACATCGATATAATCGTTAAGAAGCTTAGTTTCCTTGAGCTTAGTCTGAAGACCGTATACAAACCATACGCTTGTGCCGTCAACATAATCGTCAACAGTGCCGCCGTCTCTGTCAATAATGGTTGTTACTTCAAAGCCGGGTGTTACGGGGCTCTGCTCGGGAATGAGCATAACCTTTACTCTTTCGTAAACAGCATAGAAGTTGATGCTTCCGTCGGTGCCGTTAACAAGAGCTGTTCCTGCGATTACATTTTCGGTATCAATAATGTTGGTTGTATCTGTGTAAATCTTTACGCCTTCAGCATCTGTCCAACCCTTGAATATGTAGTGGTCATATTCGTAGAGGTCTGCAGTTGAGGGGAAGATAATCTTTTCGCCATTATCATATTCGGGTGAAGGAACGATAACAAGCTCTGCATTCATCGGAGTCTGTCTTTCGTCGCCGTCAGCAGGAACATAATCATAGAAGTTAACTGTATAAGATTTCTTTACCCAAACTGCCTGGAAATCTTCGCCGTCCTCGTCCATCTTACCGTAATCGGTAACAACATCATCTTCTGTAGGATTCTCGATATCTGCGGGAGCCCAGCCCACGAAGTCATATCCGTCTCTTATGGGATTCTGAGCGGGAGCTTCGATATCTTCACCGAAAGTAACATTGTCTGTTACAACCTTTTCATCATTGGGGAATGCACCTTCGCCTGCATCGAATGATGCTGTGAATTCGTCCTCAACCCATGTTGCATAAACTGTTACGTCATTTGCCGGCATTGATGTGGGAATGGTTGCAACTGAACCGTCTTCATATACCCAACCGTCAAATACATAGCCGGGATTTTCGGGAGTTTCAACGGAAGCTACGGGAGCCTCATAGAGGTATGTGCCTTCTGCAACAACTGTTGCTGAACCCTTTTCTAAGTATGCAACGAAATCATATTCTTCTCTTGCAACTTTAACATAGAGAATAAGAGTTTCATCAGGCTCAATTGTTCCGTTAAGCTTTGATGATTCGATTTTAAAACCGTTGGGAGCTGTGTATCCAACTGTTACATCAGCATCAATTTCACCGGTAAGAACCGAACGCTCGGGTTCATCAGGATACTTGCCGTCAACACCCATCTTGTATACGTCAAAGTAATATTCAACGCCCTGAATATTATTCCACTTAGCTACAAACTTGAGGTTTTCAGCAGGCATCGAAGTGTATTCGGTGTTCTGCTTCTTGCTGGTTTCTTCAATCCATCCGCCGAAGGTATAGCCGGTCTTCGTGGGCATCTCTGCGGGAGCAGGAACCTTGTCGCCGTATTCAACATCGGTGGGATAGCCTTCAACCGTTACTTCATCGTTAACATAAGTAACTTCATATTTATTAACGGTCCATGTAGCCTTAAGAGTTACGTCCTTTGAAGGCATTGTTGCAGGAACAGAAACTTCTTTACCCTCTTCATCTACCCACTTATCGAAGGTATGACCTTCCTTAGTGGGCTTGCCGGGATCTTTAACGGTTGTGTCGTAATCCTGAGTAATGGGAGCAATTTCAGAACCGCCATCAGTGTCGAAGGTGATTGTGTATTCATTGATATCCCAAACTGCATAATAGATGATGTCATCAGCAGGCATTGTTGCGGGAATTGCTGCTATTTCAGCTGTTTCTGAACCTTCTGTCTCTGACCAGCCAAGGAAGGTATAACCTGTCTTGGTGGGCTCGCCCATGGGAACGCCGTATGTTGCAAGGTCTGTAGCATAAGCTACGTCTGCTGCTGCATAGGTTTCGTTTCCGTTTGCGAGCTTTCCGCCTTCAGCATCAAGGCTGATATCGTAATAGTTGATTTCCCATGTTGCCTTGAGGTTTGTGTCCTCAGCAGGCATTGTTGTTGGAACATCGGCGGGTTTATCGTCTTCACCAACCCAATCAACGAAGGTGTAGCCTTCCTTGGTGGGATCCTTAACTTCGGGAATTTCTTTGCCGAAGTCATCGGTGATGGGATCAATTGTTGTGCCGCCGTCAGTATCGAATTTGATTGTATACTGATTTACTTTCCACTGAGCGATGTAAGTTGCATCAGCCGTTGCAGTGATGTTAACGGTAACATCTTCGCCGTCTGCATCCTTCCAGCCTGTGAAGGTGTAGCCTGTTCTGTTTGTAGCAGGAACAGCTACGGATGCGCCGTAATAGTATACGTTTGAAATTGAAGCTTCGTTGTTAACAGTGCCTTCGTTACCGTCGAAAATGATTGTATAAGAATCTCTTGCATAGTAAACGGTTACAACTGTTGAGCCGTCAGCTGCAATTGTTACTTTATCATCATATGTGCTCTGTTCAGTATCAATGGAGAAGTTTGTGGGAGGTGTTATCGCAAGGTCGATAACAGCGCCGGTTGTTCCGGTCTTGTTCTGTGTGTCGGTAAGCTTATAGTCTACACCGTTTGTTTCCATTGTATAGAACTCAACCTTATAAGGTGTATCCGTTGCGGGATTCCATGTTGCTGTATAGGTTGTATCCTTATCAGGCATGGTGTCGGGAATGGGATCCCAACCGCCGAATACATAGCCTTCCTTAACGGGATCTGCAGGCTTTTCAATGGGGTCATTATACTTGATGTCTTCAATAACCTTATCTGTTGAATCGATAACGGGTTTACCGTTTTCGTCAACAACGGGATCGCCGTTTTCATCAACGGTTTCCCAACCGCCTTCGCCGGGATCGAAGGTTGCATCATGTACGTTGATATCAAACACTGCAATAAACTCAACATCTTTTGCGGGCATTGTCATACCATCAGTGTAGTTGGTCCAACCTTTGAAAGTATAACCTTCCTTATAAGGTTCAGCAGGAATATCAATTACCTCGCCGTACTCTGTGGGATAGGTTTCATAAACAGCATCATCAACCTTATAAACTGCGTTGTAGGTTGCTTCGTCCCAAGTTGCATAGAATACCTTGCCGATTTCGGTCATGATGCCAACGTCGGCATCCCAACCGGTGAATACATAGCCGTCTCTTGCGGGATCTTCGGGAGCGGTAATCTGAGCGTCATATGTTGCCTTTACAGTCTGCTGTTCAGAACCGTCTGCCCAAGCACCTTCGTTTGCATCAAAAATTACATCATATACGTTGGGAACAAGCTTAAAGTAGATTTCTATACCGCCCACAGGCATTGTTGCGTTTGCGGGAAGCTCTGCTGTAAGCGAACCGTTTGTATACGATTTTGCTGAAGGTGAATATCCTTCTGGAGCCTTATAGTTTGAAGGAACAGCAGGAACCTTGTTGCCGTATGCAACAGGAACCTCTGCTACAAGTTCAAACTCAAGTGTATAAGGATTGCGTACATAATATGTTGCAGTATATTCGATTTCCTCATACAGAGCGTAATATGTAGTATCCGTATCGGGACATACATCGTCAAGATCTGTAAATGTTGAAAGAGTATCATCTTTTGTCCAGCCAACAAACTCATAACCGTCTTTTGAAGGATTGGCGGGAGCTTCGAAGGGCTGACCGCTTGTTTCTGTTTGGATTATATCAGCCGGCGTGTCAACATCTCCGTCTGTATCGAAGGAAATATTAACTTGCGGCTGCCAAACAGCAGTAAGAGTGATTTCTTCGTAAGGCATTGTTTCGGGAATTTCAGCTGCATCGCCGTTTTCGTCAACCCAACCCATGAAGGTGAAACCGTCTTTGGTGGGAATTTCGGGAGCGATAACAGTATCGCCTACCCAACCTTCGAGAACAAGGATATCAGCGTCATTCTCAGCAAATGTGCCTTCGTTTGCATCAAGAGTGATACTGGTTTCAAGTGAAACAGGATTGTTAACAACGGTTTCATCAACATCAACAAGGAACAACGGAGTGTTGTTTATGTTTTCGTCGCCCAGTTTGCTGAGAGGAATGTTGATGTATGCATCGCTACCGTCATCGGGATTCATAATAGTCTTGGGCTCAATCCAGAAATAGTCTTCACCGGAAGCGGTGGGGCTAACCTGAAGATCAAACTCGAAAATCCATTCGTCTGAATCGTCGGCAACCTTAACTGTGCCGTCTTCTTCAGTCTGCCAGTCATTAACGACAAACTTACTACCCTTTGCATCAAAGCTGTATTCAATTGTGAATGCAGTATTTTCTGCTGCAAAGGAAGATGTGATATAGCCACAGTCAACAAGGTTCTTGATTTCCAAGCTGTTTGGGGTCAACTCAGCAAAGGAGCCCTGAACACCGTTTGTGACTGCTGAGCCTGTTTCTTTGTTGATTTTAAGCTCATTATGACCAACATTATAAGTTTCGGTGAAGAACTGATTGTCAAAGAACACAATGATATCACCGGCGTTGGTGTAATAAGAAGTATCAACAAAAATTCTTGCCTTCAAAGCTTCGCCGCGCTTAGCCTTTTCGGTGTAAACCCATTCGTTGGTTTCAGAATCAAGTCTGTAGAACTTTGTTTCAAGATGAAGAGCTTCTTTATCTGTTTCGATCTCTTCCCAAACTGCAACATAGTCTGTTGAAACTGCGGGATAGGCTTCAATTTCAACAATTGAACCGTCTCCGTCTTTAACAGTCCAACCCTTGAAGTTGAATTTTGTTTTTGCAGGCTCCGGAACAACAAGTTCAGTTCCTGATTCACCTTCAAAATTCTTGGTTGTTGTACCGTCTGCAAACTCACCTTTGTTTGCATCAAAAGTAACTTTAACAACGTTGTTATAAAGAGTTACGGGATTGCTTGTGTAGTTAAGAGCTGCTTCGAAGTTTGCCATTGAGGTAACGCCTGCAACCTTCTCATTATACTCACCCTTGGGAACGTTAATACGGCCGTAAGGGAACGAGGGAGAAAGGGTTGTTTTTTCTACTGCGAAAAGGTCACCTGCACCGCTTGCATCAGCGTTTACGGTAAGTTCAAATTCGCAGAACCATTTGTTGCCGTCAAACTTCTGGTTATAGCTTGAGCCGTCAAATATGTAAGAAACATAAAAGAACTCGTGCTCGTCGGCAAAATCGGAATCGATTGCGCCGAGACCCTGCAGGTATTTTTCAACCGAGCTTGAATCCGAGCCGACGAAAGTACCTGTAATTGTATAGGGAGAATTTACGTATACGGGGTTAACTGTCAAAGTGTTGCTGCCCGAAGGATAGCTGTCAGAAAAGAATGAATTGTTGTAGAAGAACAGCAAGTTACCGCTGTTTGTATAATAATTGGTATCCAGATAAACACGAGCCTTAACGGTTTCGCCCTGTTTAACCTTTTCTGTCTGAATCCATTCGCCGTCAACATTTCTAAAAATCTTGGTTTCTATGCCCAAAGTAGGATTTGTTGAATCATCAGCAAACGCCACCATGGAAAGACTGCCAAGCATCATCAGAACCGCCAAAACAACAGCAACCAACCTTTTGAGTTTTGTCATGAGAGAATTCCTCCTTGTCTTGTTTCCCGCTTTGTTAAGCGGAAATTCGGAGCGGCTGTGCTAATTCCACTCGTACATTATAGAAACTTTTCTCGTCGCGCGGGGGAGGGTTACTCCCCCGCCGTAAGAAAACCAGGTTTGGTTTAGCGGAATTACAGATCAGTGACAACAGCTGCTGTCTGCTCTATCTTTGAAATTCCGAGTGCGGAGTTCTTGATAAGTGCTGTATCTGTGCTTGTGATGATCTGGTCGCCATCGAGGTTTGCTGCCTTAAACATATAGGGCTTATAACCTGCACTGACTTCTATTGACCAAAGATCGTCAAAATCACCGTTCATGAGAGCTTCATCGTTTGCTATTGCAGCGTCTCCTGACTTAACATATGAGTCGCCGTCAAGGTCGCCAAAGATAATAATGTAGAAACTTTCGACAATTTCGTCAGTAACGTTATCGTAAACATTGATAACAGTACCTGTTCCAGTGTAAGGAGCATAAGTGCTTCCGTCATCCTTCTGACGATATTCGATTTCAATGCGTCCGTCGCCCTGAACATCAATATAGTCTGAAAGAAGTACGCTTTCCTTAAGTTTCTCCTTAAGACCATATACATACCAAACGCTTTCGCCTTCAACATAGTCATCAACTGTGCCGCCGGCTCTGTCGATTACTGTTGTGCATGTATCGTTCTTGGGAATAAGCATAACCTTAACTCTGTCGAAGGAAGCTTCGAAGGTGAGGTCTTCATCAGGCATCTTCATGCCTTCTGTGTAGCCTGCCCAACCTGTGAATACAAAGTTATCCTTTGTGGGTTCGGTTGCGGGAAGAACAATTTCATCGTCATATTCAACAACCTTCTTGTCAAATACCTTACCGTCAACAGTGAAGGTAACATTATAGACATTGGGTTCGAACTTAGCAACGATGATGAGGTTCTTAGCGGGCATTACATCGGGAACTTCGGGTGACCAGCCTGTGAACTTCATGCCGTCTGCTGTGGGTGTGTCAGGTGTTTCAACCTTTGCACCGCAAACATATTCAACAGGATCCTTAACTTCGCCGTTAACAACATATGTGATGGTGTAAACAGCCTCTGTCCAGGTTGATTCAAATACGAGATCTGAATCAGGCATTACGCCGTATTCTGTATCCTTCTTGCCGCTTGTTGTTTCAACCCAGCCTGCGAAAGTCTTGCCTTCTGCTGCTTCGGGAGCGTCAACCTTGGGAAGATTTGCGCCGTAGAATACCGGATATTCTTCGCCGTCGAAGGATGCAGTGTAAAGGTTTCTTGCATAGTAGATGGAAAGAACCATCTTGCCGTCTGCAGTTACTGTATCCTTGGTATTGCTCTTGGCTTCGTCAAATGTGAAGCCCTTAACGTTACCGGGTTTCACTGACTGCTCGGTGCCGATTGTTGCATAAGCTTCGGATGAACCTGAAAGCTCATAGTCCTTACCGTCGAGAGTCATGTGATAAATCTCAATTGTGTAGGTTACGGGTTCTGTGTCGAGAGTATAGCGAGCTGTGTAAACAACGTCCTTAGCAGGCATTGTTGCAACGAGTTTTTCGCCGTCAGCATCGAACCAGCCTGCAAAGATCAAGCCTTCAGCAGTCTTGTCGGGATGTGCGGGAGCAACGATTGCTGTGCCGTAATCAACAGTTGTGGGATAGCCTTCAACTGCCGCATTGTCAACAACGAATGAGAGACTGAAGCTCTGTACTGTTGTCTTTGCATAATAGGTTGTTGCTGTTGCGGGAACAAGAGCACCGTCTTCTACCTTGTTGGTAAGACCTGCATCTGTGTACCAGCCTTCGAAGGTGTAACCAACGGGAGCGTAAGCGTAAAGTGCAAGCTCATCGCCGAAGGTCTGAGTGCCTTCTGAAACAACCTTGTCGCCGTCCATGAAGGTGATCATGATTTCGCTGTTCTTATAGATGGGCTTAATCACTGTGCCTTCTTCAGCGATTACGGGCCATGAGGTGATTTCCTTATTGTCCTCGTCTACCCACTTGTCAAATTCCTGACCTGCGGGAGGTGTTGCTGTGGGCTCGGAAATTTCTGTGCCGTATTCAACCTGCTTAGCTTCGCCGTTAACCGTTACGTTAACAAGATCTCTTGTATAGTAAGCCTTAACTACAAGACCGCTTGCTACAACGGGAGCTGCGGGCTCATTCTTCTCATATGTGAAGCCTGTACGTGCTTCATTATAGAGAGCGGATTCGCCTGCTTTTGCATCATTGACTGTGATAGTTGCTGCAAGAGCATATTCGCTTTCGCCTGCAACCTTATCAGCCTCAAGCTTCTCTTCGTAGATTTCTACTGTGTAAGAGATGTTTTCATCTGCTGTGTAGTATGCATAGTAGGTAGCAACACCTGTTACCTTGTCAGCTGCAGGGTCAAGCTTTGTGCCTGCACCGTTTGCTGCTGTGTACCAGCCCCGGAATGTGTAATCTGCTACTCCGGGAGCTGCGGGAGCTACGATAAGCTCGCCTTCGGGCTGAGCTTCGGCTTCAACGACAGCTACACCGTCGAATCCGATGAAGGTGATAACATACTTATAAGTTGCTGTGATTTCAAGACCGTCCATATCCTCGGTTATAGTTACGGGAACCTTGACCTCGTTGCCGTCCTTGTCAACCCACTTGTCAAATTCCTGACCCTCTGTTGTCTCGGGAACTGCGGGGTTGAATGCAGCACCGTATTCGTAATCCTTGGATTCGTTGTCTACGGTGATTGTGATATCGTCAACTCTGTCGTAGTAAGCCTTAACTACAAGACCGCTTGCTGCAACGGGAGCTGCGGGCTCATTGTTCTTGAAGATGAAACCTTCGCGGTCTGCGTTATAGAGAGCAGATGCGCCTGCGGTTGCATCGGTGATTGCGATGGTCTTAACAAGAGCATATTCGCTTTCGCCTTCAACCTTATCAGCTGCGAGCTTCTCTTCATAGATTTCTACGCTGTAAGCAATGTTGGTCTTGGGTGCATAGTAAGCATAGTAAGTTGCGTTAGCAGTTACAACAGCATCTGCTGCGAGAGCATCGCCCTTGCCGTCTGCTTCTGTGTACCAAACGCCTGCTTCATAGTCAGCACCCTTGCCTGCGAATGTGGGAGCATTTGCGCTGATGTTAGCGCCCTTATCAAGCTCCTTGGTTTCTGTTGCATCACCGTCAACGAAGGTGATGTTTGCAGTCCAGTATGCATAATAGGTTACAACTGCGCCGTCATCGCCGAGGTCAGCGATAGCCATTGAAGCTGCTTCCTTAGTATCAAGATTTGTTACCCATGTCTTGAAGTTGAGACCTTCAGTTGCAAGGCTTTCAACCTTAGCTGTGATGTCATCACCGAAGGTTACGGGAAGGTCGGCAACGGTAAGACCGTCAACGCCTGTTACGAACTTGATTGTGTAGGTTTCCTTAGCTGTTGTTGCCGCGATTACAGTGTCAGCGGTAATAGCTGCTGCTGTATCAGCATCCCAGCCTGTGTACTTAAGACCCTTGCCTTCGAGTGAGGGAAGAGCATCTTCTGCAGCAGCAATCTGTTCTGCAGTAAGAGTTGCGTTATAAGCAACGTTCTCAATCTTGCTGATTTCTCTGCCTTCTGCATCCTTGAAGGTTACTGTGTACTTAAGATCGTTCCACTGAGCTGTAAGTGCAAGAGCACCTGTTACTGTGATTCCGTCATCGGGCTGATATGTTGTTGTGCCGTCTGACCAGCCTGCAAACTCTTTGCCTTCTGCGGCGCCGGGAGCTGCGGGAGCGGTGAATGTGCCGCCGTGGTAAACTTCATCAGCGGGTTCTCCGTCTACTGTTACAGCATACTTAGCGCGTGCATAGTAAAGCTTAAGGGTTGTGCCGGTTGCAGCAAGTGTTTCAGAAGTTACATTACCTGCATCCTCACTTGTATCTGCTGAATAGAAATCATCAATAATATCTGTGTAATCTGCATGATCTGCTGAAACTACTGTGCCGATTATGTCAGACTTAGATGTATCTGTCTTGTTAGCTGTTGTGGGATATTTACCCTCAGCATCCATGAGATAGATTTCAACTGTATACTTTGCCTCACCGTTCGGTGTGTAAACAGCAGTATAAGTCTTGTCTTCCTTATCCATTACAAGCTCATCTTCTGTCACACCGTCTTCTGACCAGTATGCGAAGGTGTAGCCTGCAAGAACAGGAACATCTGCGAATGTGAATTTTGTACCGAATTTAATATTTTCAACTGTCTTGGTTGTTTCGCCGCCGTCAAATGCACCGGCAAGCTCGCCGTTAACTGCGTTGAAGGTTGCTGTGTAGTTGTTGGGTGTCCACTGAGCAACTGCAAGGTTGTGACCTTCTGCAAGACCGAGAGCTTCGTTATCCCAACCGTCAAATGCATGACCGGTCTTTGTGGGCTCTGTGAGGTCTGCGATATCATCAGCTGTGATTACATGACCGAATGCAAATGTATATTTCTTGTATTCATCTACAGGTTCGCCGTTATCATTGCGGTCTTTATAGTAGATGAAATCAACTGTTCCGTAAGCATAAAGATCGATGTCACTTGTTACGGGCATGGGATATGTTGCTTTTGCACCGTCAACGCTGCCAACCCTCCATTCAACGAAGTCGTAGTTATTGTCTGCTTCGTTTTCTGCCATGTCGGGAAGAAGGTCTGATGTGACATTAGCAATGTCGGTAAGAGTATCAACAGATGTATCATATACATCATAGAATGTTACCGTATAAGATGTCAGCATAGGTGTTGCTGTTACATCACCTTCGGGCATCTTTGCCGAAGTGAGAACATTGCCTTTTTCATCTTCATATGTCCAGCCTTCAAACTTATAACCGAGGATATCTTCCGGAGCGGGTGTATCGCCAACGATTGCTTCATCGTAGTGATACTGCTTCTCACCGAACTTCTTGGTCATTCCTTCATCAAGATAGAAGGTAACTGTGTAAAGGTCATGTGTCCATGTACCTGTGATTTCGATGGGCTCGGTGCCGACTGTGTAAACGCCGGTTTCTGCATCATATGATGCGTGACCTGTTACTTTCCAGCCGCTGAAGGTATAGCCTTTTACGGGAGCAACGGGTTCAAGAGTGAAGGTATCGTCATAGTTATATGCCTTTTCAGGGGGCTCTGAGAAACCATCGGGAGCTTCGCCGTCAGCAATATAAGTTACATAGATTTCTTCGCTTTCATACTTAGCTGTGTAGGTTGCATCGCCCTTAACGATAATAGGATCATAAGGCTGAAGCGGTTCACCGCTGCCTACCCATTCAACGAAGGTCTTACCTACTGCTGTCTTATCGGTAGCTTCGGGAGCTTCGATTTCGGTAAGATACTCTTCTGTGAAGGATTCGATTTCTGTTGTGCCGTCTTCATCAAGGAATTTAACGGTATACTCATTTACATCATAGTTGAGGTTGAGAACTGCATTGCCGTCATCAGCAACTGCAATTTCAAGAAGCTGACCGTCAACGAGGTGATAATGCTCAACATTAAGATCGCTCTTAAGAACGTATGTTACGTTAGCTTCTTCTTCGCCTTCCTTGGGAAGCTCGTCAACAATCTTTACTGTGTAGCCTGTCTTGATTTCGTAACCCTTGGCTGCTGAAATCTCGAAGGGTTTTGTTGCCAGTGCGCCTGCTTGAACGTCATTATAAACAGCGTTGATGATAACCTTGTTATCAGCTGCTGTGTAAGAAGCCTTATAGGTAACTTCTTCGCCGTCTGTTGCGGGCTTAGCTGTTGCTGTTGCTTCTTCATAGACTGCGCCATCTACTACCCAACCAGCCCAGTCATAACCGACCTTGTCAACCTTTGCTGCAACATCATAGGTCTTGCCGTAATAGTATGTGCCGCCGAGATCTGCAATTGCATTTCCGTCTTCGTCAACATACTTAACGGTCTGAGCCTTTCTTGCAAGGTAAACATTGATAACGTCTGTGTCATCTTCTGTTACTGTTGTCTTGAGGCCTTCGGTACTCTTTGCTGTGTCAACATAGAAACCTTCATTTGCAGCTGCATCGAAGGTGTATGTAGCGTCTGAGCCTACATTGCCTGTCTTTGTTGAATCTGTTGAAGTGGGATCGTCGGACCACTTTCCGTCTTCATCCATAACGTAAGTGTTTACTGTGTAGGTTGAAGTGGGAGCTGTTGTTGTTTTATAAACAGGTCTGAGAACTGTTTCTTCATAAGGAACAACAAAGTCACCGATATAAACTGAAGTTGTGTCTCCTTCGGGAGCTGTTTCAGTCAGTCTGAAGGTTGTTGCGGAAGTATAATCGCCAACAACTTCGCCGGTTTCTTCGTCATATACGATTTCACCGGTTTCTTCATCGCGAACAACAGTGCCAAGTTCCCAACCGGCAAGCTCATAGCCTGCATCTGCGGTTACAGCGGGAACTGCTACTTTATCGCCGATATAACCATCAATTGATTTGCTTGCAACTGAACCGTGTTCACCGTTAACAAATCTGACGGTCTGGTCAACTGTAAGGAGATTTTCATCAGCAGTAAGAGCTGAAAGATCCCAGTTGAAGTCTTCGGAATAGGGATAAACGATACCGTCGGTAATAGAACCACCGTCACCTGCAGGCTGCTTTGTGATATGACCGATTGAATATTCATAGTCGGGCATGCTCATTATTGAGCTCGGATGCATTTTAATGTAACCATTATCGTCTGCGGTTGCATTTTCATTAACGGTAAATGTGAGTTCATAAAGCCAGTACTTGTCACCGTATTTATCAACACCTTCTGTACCGCTTGAAAGAGTCTGAGCCGAATCACCACTGACAGAGTTATAGAACCAATCAAATCCTTCAAATTCTGAAAGATAAACATAGGGTTCATATGAATCGCCTATACAGCTACCGTCGCAGGTAAGGTCATGAGCCTTGCCTTCACCGCCTTCTGTGCCGGGAACAACTCTGATATCCCATGCACCCTCAACTACTGCACTGCCTGCTGCTGTATTCAAAGGCATTTTGTAGTCATAAGAAGCTCCATCATACGTTAATGTTGTGTAATCAAGTGTTAAGAAGTTTTCAGGATACATCCAGAACAGCGCACTTGATGCCGCTGCATAGTTAGTATCCACAAAAAGTCTTGCCTTGATAGTTTCACCTCTGGCAACCTTTGTTGTTGGTATCCATTTGGTGACTGTTGTTTCCTCGCCGTCATCGCCGACTACTGTCTCACTTACTTCTCTGTAAAACTTAAATTCCAACTTGATATCGTTAGAATCTGCAGCCGAAGCAAGGAGAGAGAAACAACTGAATGCCATCAATAAGGCAAGAGCAACTGAAACCAAGCGTTTCGCCAATTTCATGCAATTTTTTCCTCCCTTTTATTTAGGATTATATATATACACACAAAAGCATGTGTGTTGTTTCCTTGGGAAAGATTGTTTTTAACTCGTTATTCCGAGAGGGATTTTATCCCCCTCGGAACAGAAAGTGAGTTACTTGTCAGTTACCACACCGGTAACCTGATTAATTGTTGCAAAACCGTTGCAAACCTTTGCCAACAAGGTGGCATCAGCGGGAAGAACTGTTCCCTGTCCGTCAAGGTTAGCAGCTTTAATTAAATACCATACAGCAGATGAACCTCTCTGGTTGGACCATGTTCTTGTACCATTGAGTTCCTTGTCTAAGAATGCATCATCAGCCGGAAGAATCAGACCATCGCCGTTAAGGTCACCGAATACTACCACATAAACAGTTTCAACAAGCTCGCCGGTAACATTATCATAAACATCAATCTGTGTACCTGTACCAAGTCTTGTCTGACCTTCACGCGGTGTGATTACAAGTCTGCCGTCGCCCTGAACAACAATACTCTTTCCTTCAACATTAGCTATTGTCGGGAAGTTTCTGCCAAGTGTGAAGCCGTAAACATAATACTTATTGTAATTTGCGGTTGTGTAATTATATTCACTGGTTACACTGTTGTCATTGTAAGATTCTTTTACGCCGTTTCTTTCAATAACAATTGATGTGCCTTCCTTGGGAAGAAGCTTAACTGCCACTCTGTCATAGGTTGCATAGTAGGAAGTGTTTGCAGTAACTTCTGCGCCTTCAACAACTGCGTTGCCTTCGGCATCTACCCAACCTGTGAAGATATAGTGCTCAATTGAGGGAGCCTCGGGAAGAGCAAGCTCTGCGCCTGCATCATAGGTCTGTGTTGCGTGAACCTTGGTGCGCTCGGGAGCAGGATCACCTGCAGGACCCTTTTCAGATTCTTCGTAATCATAGTAGGTTACGGTGAAGGTGTTCTGTGAGAATACTGCATAGTAAACAAGGTTTTCAGCAGGCATGTTTTCGGGAACTTTTACGGTTGCGCCGTTTTCAGTTTCAGCCCAGCCGACAAACTCAAAGTTTTCTTTTTCCGCCTTGGGAGCAGTGATTTCTGCGCCGTAAGCATAAGTCTGTTTTGTGGGTGTGCCTTCAATATACCATGTTACTGTATATTCGATTACAGTCCATGATGCATAGTAAGTAAGGTCTTCGGCGGGCATTACATCAGCGATTGTTGCTGCACTGCCGTCTGCATTTACCCAACCTGCAAAGGTGTAGCCTTCCTTATAAGGATCAGCAGGTCTGTCAACCTCTTCGCCGATTGCATGGGTGAAGGTTTCGTATGTTGCTGCATCAGCTTCGGTGCCCATCATGTAGGTTACCTTGTAAGCATCTGCCTTTTCAGCCCAAACTGCGTTGAAGATCTTGCCTTCATCGTCCATGAGAGCAACATCGGGATCCCAACCTACGAAGACGTAGCCGTCCTTAGAAGGATCTTCGGGAGCAACGATCTGAGAATCATAAGCCGTTTCAACCTTCTTATAAACCTCGCCGTCTACCATGAAGATTGCCTCATACATGTTAGCGGTTGTCTTACCGTAAAGTCTTGTGGTTGCGGTTGTGATGGTTGCACCGTCAGCAAGAGCTGCTGTGCAATCAGCATCTGTGTACCAGACGTTATTGAAGCTGTAGCCTGTGGGTGCGGTGTAAACACCTTCTGTTGCGATTGTGTCGCCGTATTCACCGGAAAGGGTTTCAACGAGCGCACCGTCAACATAGTAGTATACGCCGTAGGTTCTTGCTTCAAATACTGCTGTGAACGCAAGGTCAGATGCGGGCATTGTTGCGGGAACTTTTACTACATTGCCGTCTGCATCAATCCAGCAATCGAATCTGAAGCCTTCCTTAGCAGGAATTTCGGGAACGTTGATTGTTGCGCCGTATTCATAGGTTTCGGTGGTTGTTACACCATCGATAGTCCATGTTACGTCGAAGCTGAGAACGCTCCAGTTAGGCTTGATTTCGGTGGGATTGCTGTCATCAACGATAAGCGGGAGTTTAATGGGATCGCCGTTTTCGTCAATCCAGGGATTCTCTGTATCCTGCTTATGACCTTCGGGGATTTTATCCTCAGGAATTACAGGAACGGGAATCTCTTCGCCATAGTAGTATTCATCCGTTTCGCCGTTAACTGTGATCTTATAAGTATCACGGTCATAGTAAACCTTGATAACTGTTGAACCGTCAGCAGCGATTGTTGCGCTTGCGGTGTTGGCATCTGCATCATAACCGGTGGTCATGCCTGCATTAACTGTGAAGCCTGTTTCCGCTGCAACAACATATTTTGCCTTTGCGTCTGTTGCGCCGGTGAGTGTGTCAATTGTTTCAACAAGCTCATATGTCTTGCCGTCTGTTGCCATCTTATAGATTTCAACTGTGTAGGCTGTGTCGCCCTTAGCAGTCCACTGAGCTGTTGCAACTACGTTGTAAGCAGGCATTGTTGCACTTGATGCAACTGCTTCACCGTCAGCTGTTTCCTTAGTCCAGGTCCAGCCTGCGAAGTTATAGCCTTCTCTTACAGGATCAGCGGGAACATTGATTGTGTCGCCGAAGTCGTAGTTGTTGATTGCGGTTGTTACGCCTTCACCTGTCCAGGTGATTGAATAGTTGTTTGCTGTCCACTGTGCTGTTGCTGTTACATTATATGCGGGGATGGTTGCGGGCTTGTTGATAGTGTTGCCCTGTGCATCTGTCCATACCCAACCTCTGAATGTGTAGCCGCTCCATGTGGGATCTTCAACAGCGTTGATTGCAGTACCGTAATCATCTGTCTGAGCAGCGATTGTTGAGTCGCCGGTCTTAGCATATGTTACTGTATACTGATTAATTGTCCACTGTGCTGTTGCTGTTACATCGTAAGCAGGAATTGTTGCGGGAGCTTCAACTGCTTCGCCTGTCTTTGTATTTGTCCATACCCAACCGTTGAAGCTGTAGCCTGTTCTGACGGGTGTTGCAACTGCGTTAACTGCTGTACCGTAATTGTCAGTCTGGGCTGCGATTTCGGTTTCATATGTATCAGCATATGTTACTGTGTACTGATTAACAGTCCACTGAGCTGTCGCTGTTACATCGTAAGCAGGAATTGTTGCGGGTGCGTTAACTGCTTCGCCTGTCTTTGTATTTGTCCATGCCCAACCAGTGAAGCTGTAGCCTGTTCTGACGGGTGTTTCAACTGCGTTAACTGCCGTGCCGTAATCGTCTGTCTGTGCTGCGATTGTGGTCTCATATGTGTCAGCATATGTTACTGTGTACTGATCAATTGTCCACTGAGCTGTTGCTGTTACATCGTAAGCAGGAATTGTTGCGGGTGCGTTAACTGCTTCGCCTGTCTTTGTATTTGTCCATGCCCAACCGTTGAAGGTGTAACCTGTTCTGACAGGTGTTTCAACAGCGTTAACTGCTGTGCCGTAATCGTCAGTCTGTGCTGCAATTGTGGTTTCATATGTATCAGCATATGTTACGGTGTACTGATTAACAGTCCACTGTGCTGTTGCTGTTACATTGTAAGCAGGAATTGTTGCGGGAGCTTCAACTGCTTCGCCGCCTTCTGTCTTTGTCCATGCCCAACCGTTGAAGCTGTAGCCTGTTCTGACGGGTGTTGCAACTGCGTTAACTGCCGTGCCGTAATCGTCTGTCTGTGCTGCGATTGCGGTCTCATATGTGTCAGCATATGTTACGGTGTACTGATTAACAGTCCACTGTGCTGTGAGAGTTGTATCAGCAGCGGGCATTGTCATGCCGGTTGTATAGCCTTCCCAACCTGCGAAGGTATAACCTGTCTTGGTGGGTTCTTCGGGCTTAGCAACTGCTGCTTCGTAGTAATAATCAGCAACCTTTACTGCTTCTGCATCAGCATCATACTTTGTATAGAGTGAATACTGATTACGTGAATAGTAAAGCTTAAGAACGAGTGAGTTGTCAGCTTCAATGTTGCCGCTGAGAACGCTCTTTCCAAGGTCAGCCGAGAAGCCTTCCTTGCTTTCATGAGCTACGGTTGCGAGGGTGTCGGTTGCGCCTGCCTTGATTTCCTTAGCGGGCTCACCGTATTCGCCGTCAGTGCCCATGATATAAGTTTCTACTGTGTAGGTTGTGTCTGTGTCTGCAATCCATGAACCTGTTACTGTCAGGTTGCTAGCAGGCATCTTTCCGTCTGTGGGAATTCCGGTCCAGCCAGAGAAGGTATAACCGTCTCTTTCGGGAACGGGAGCGGTGATGGCAGCGCCGTAAGGTGTGCTTGTGGGACCTTCATATGTTGCACCGTCGATTACCCATGTGAGGTCATAGCTGTTAACATTCCATGTTGCTGTGTAGGTTGCATCGCCAACACCCTGAGTTGCGGGAACTTCGGGTGACCAACCGGCAAATGTGTAGCCTGTCTTGCTGGGTTCGGGATCGGGCTTGTTGATTGTTGCGCCGTATGCATAGGTTTCTTCTGTTGACTTGTCATCAACAACCCATGTTACTGTGTATTCATCAACAGTCCACTGTGCAACTGCAACAAGGTTGCCTGCGGGCATTGTTGCGGGAAGAGCTGCGCCCTTGTTATCAAGCCAGCCGTTGAAGGTGTGGCCTTCTCTTGTGGGCTCTGCATCGGGATAAACGAGAGCTGAGCCGTAAGCAACTGTCTTGGTGTCATAAACACCGTTATATGTTCTGTAAGTGATTGTATATTCGTTTGCAGTCCACTGAGCAGTTGCTGTTACATCATAGGCGGGAATTGTTACGGGAGCTTCAATTACTTCGCCTGTTTCTGTATTTGTCCATACCCAGCCAGCGAAGCCATAGCCTGTTCTGACGGGTGTTGCAACTGCGTTAACTGCTGTGCCGTAATCGTCTGTCTGTGCGGGAATTACGGTTTCATATGTATCAGCATATGTTACTGTGTACTGATTAACAGTCCACTGAGCTGTCGCTGTTACATCGTAAGCAGGAATTGTTGCGGGAGCGTTAACTGCTTCGCCTGTCTTTGTATTTGTCCATGCCCAACCGTTGAAGGTGTAGCCTGTTCTGACAGGTGTTGCAACTGCGCTGATTGCTGTGTTGTAATCGTCAGTCTGTGCTACGAATGTGGTTTCATAAGTATC
>JAZNSX010000018.1:0-69702 GCA_045591425.1 Acutalibacteraceae bacterium
ATGATTTCGTTGGCAAGTCTTTCCTTCATTCTTGTTTCCGAACGCTGACGGCTGTAGAGTGTGATCCAACGAAGACCGAGAGTCTGTCTTCTGTCGGGGCGAACCTCCATGGGTACCTGATAGGTAGCACCGCCTACGCGGCGAGCCTTAACTTCAGGCACGGGCATAACCTTTTCCATTGCTGCCTCAAAAACCTCAAGGGGTTCTTTACCTGTTTTTTCTTTGATAATGTCAAAAACATCGTAAACGATCTTCTGAGCAACGCCCTTCTTACCGTCATACATAACGTTATTGATGAGACGGGTTACGAGCTTTGAGTTGTAAAGCGGATCAGGCAAAACTTCACGTTTTGCGATATTGCCTCTTCTTGGCACTTCGCTTCCCTCCTTCATAGTAATGATATCATAGGTACTCGAGTGACAAATTCCCGTGGCGCCAACGCTGAGGCATACTATAATATATAATACACCCTTGCATTGGTCAAAAAGCTTTTTGCTTTTTCAGCCTGCAAGAAGATTTGTCTCAAATTAATGGGGTGCGGTAATTATTTCTTTGCTGCCTTGGGACGCTTTGCACCGTACTTTGAACGGGCCTGCATTCTGCCGTTAACGCCCTGGGTATCAAATGTACCGCGGATGATGTGGTAACGCACACCGGGAAGGTCCTTAACACGGCCGCCTCTGATAAGAACAACGGAGTGTTCCTGAAGGTTGTGACCAACACCGGGGATATAAGCTGAAACCTCAATGCCGTTTGTGAGACGAACTCTTGCGATTTTACGAAGAGCCGAATTGGGCTTTTTGGGGGTTGCAGTCTTAACAGCGGTGCAAACGCCGCGCTTCTGGGGTGAATTCTGGTCTGTTACAACATTCTTCTTTGAGTTGAGACCCTTCAAAAGAGCGGGGGCCTTGGGCTTCTTTTCAAGTGTTTCCCTGCCGTTACGAACGAGCTGATTAAAGGTAGGCAAAAACAATCTCTCCTTTCTTCGAAAATATATATCGTGCAGAAGCTCCGCACTGCGAAGCGCAGAGCTTCGGACACCACAATTTTGTATTTTAACACAAGTTATCTCGGTTTGTCAACACTTTCTACAAAAATCACTCAGCATTTTCGGCATTATTGCCAAACTTACCTGTTGCGTAGACTTCAACGTTGCTGTAACACTTCATGCCGGTACCTGAAGGCAGAAGTTTACCGATGATAACATTTTCTTTAAGACCGATAAGCGGGTCTGTCTTTCCCTTGATTGCTGCATCTGTGAGAACCCTTGTTGTTTCCTGGAAGGAAGCTGCCGAAAGGAATGAATCCGTTGCAAGCGAAGCCTTTGTGATACCCATAAGAGTGGGAACGCAGGTTGCAAGCTTGGGTTCTTCGCCCTTTTCTGCCGCTTCTCTTGCGATTCTTTCATTTTCTTCGCGGAATTCAACTTTTTCAACAACGATGCCGGGAAGGAACTTTGAATCTCCGGGATCGGCGATTCTGACTTTTCTCATCATTTGGCGAACGATAACCTCAATGTGCTTATCGTTGATATCAACACCCTGCATACGGTAGGTTCTCTGAACCTCTCTGATGAGGTAATCATGAACTGCTTCAACACCGAGAATTGCAAGAATATCGTGAGGATTCTGAGCGCCTTCTGTGAGCTGAGCACCCTTTGAAACCTTCTGACCTTCCATAACCTTAAGGCGGAAGCCGTAAGGAATGAGATAGGTTCTTTCTTCGCCGTCGTCAGCAGTAACAACTACATGCTGGCTCTTCTTGATTTCGCGGAACGAAACAACACCGTCGATTTCGCTCATGATTGCAAGCATCTTGGGCTTACGTGCTTCGAAGAGCTCTTCGATTCTGGGAAGACCGGTTGTGATGTCGGACTGGTCAGCCGCGCCGCCGGTGTGGAATGTTCTCATTGTAAGCTGTGTACCGGGTTCACCGATGGACTGAGCAGCGATGATACCGACTGCTTCGCCGACTGTTACGGGCTCGCCGGTTGCAAGGTTTGCACCGTAGCACTTTATGCATGCGCCTCTGTCGGAGCAGCAGGAAAGCAATGAGCGAATCTTAATCTGAGCCTTTGCACCTTCGGGAAGCTCGCCTGCGGCAATCTTCTTGTCGGTGTCAGCCTGAACACTGGCCGCAACCTTTTCGGCAATTGCTTCTGTCATCATCTTATCCTTGGAAGCAAGAAGCTCGCCTGTTGCGGGGTTAACATAATCTTCAAGCAGATATCTGCCTGTGAGTCTTTCTGCAAGACCGACTATCTTTCTGCCGCCGTTCTTGGGATCGCCGTCATAAATATCATAAACATTAATACCGTCTGTGCAGTGGCAATCTTCCTCATGAATAATAACTTCCTGAGAAACGTCAACGAGACGGCGGGTAAGATAACCCGAGTCAGCAGTACGGAGAGCCGTATCTGCAAGACCTTTACGCGCACCACGCGAAGAAATGAAGTATTCCGAAATGTTAAGTCCCTCTCGGTAGTTAGCCTTGATGGGAACTTCGATTGTTTTACCTGCGGTGTTGGCGATAAGTCCGCGCATACCTGCAAGCTGACGAAGCTGAGAGTCGTTACCGCGGGCACCGGAGTCAAGCATCATGTTGATGGGATTGAACTTTCTGAAGTTCTTCTTAAGCTCTGCAGCAACTTCCTTGGAGCACTCGTCCCATGCCTTGATGACGCCTTCGGAGCGTTCATCGTTGGTGATAAGACCTCTGTCATAGTGCTTGCCGATTTCTGTAACCTTCTTCTCGGCGATTTCGAGAAGTTCCTTCTTCTTGGGAGGAATTGTTGCATCGATAACGGCAACGGTGATACCGCTTCGTGTTGAATACTTATAACCCTGAGCCTTAACCTTATCAAGAACATCGGCTGCAACAGCAGTGCCGTGAACCTTGATGCACTTGTCGATAATCTTGCCAAGAACCTTTTTGTTAACAAGAATATCGATTTCGGGTGTAAAGATATTATCAGGATTTGTTCTGTCAATAAATCCGAGATCCTGCGGGATAGGATTATTGAAGATAACCTTACCGAGAGTTGTTTTGACGAGCTTTGTAACGGTTTCGCCGTTAATTTCCTTGCTCATGCGAATCTTGATGTTAACATGAAGACCGATATCGCCTTCGTCATAAGCCATCATAGCTTCGTCAACGCTGGTATATGTGTTATAAATAAGAACTCTTTCGCCGTTTTCGTCAAGGATAACGTTGCCGTTTTCGTCCTTGGCTTCTCTTGCGGCACCGGGTTCATAGGGGTTATCAGGATTATAATCGGAGTTCTCGGGATTATTATCGTTAACCATGGTAAGATAATATGAGCCGAGAATCATATCCTGTGTGGGAACTGCAACGGGACGTCCGTCAGAAGGCTTGAGCAGGTTGTTTGCAGCAAGCATGAGGAAGCGTGCCTCTGCCTGAGCCTCTGCCGAAAGAGGAACGTGAACAGCCATCTGGTCGCCGTCGAAGTCAGCGTTGAAAGCGGTACATACCAGAGGATGAAGTCTGATAGCTCTACCTTCAACAAGAACGGGCTCGAAAGCCTGGATACCGAGTCTGTGAAGCGTGGGAGCACGGTTCAGCATAACGGGATGATCCTTGATAACAACTTCGAGAGCATCCCAAACAGCGGGATTTGATCGTTCAACCATCTTTCTTGCAGACTTAACGTTGCCTGCAACCTCGGTTTCAACAAGTCTCTTCATTACGAAGGGCTTGAAGAGCTCGAGAGCCATTTCCTTGGGAAGACCGCACTGATAAAGCTTGAGCTCTGGACCGACAACGATAACCGAACGGCCCGAATAGTCAACACGCTTACCGAGAAGGTTCTGTCTGAAGCGGCCCTGCTTACCTTTAAGCATATCGGAAAGTGATTTGAGAGCTCTGTTGTTGGGACCGGTAACAGGTCTGCCTCTTCTGCCGTTGTCGATAAGAGCGTCAACAGCCTCCTGAAGCATTCTCTTTTCGTTTCTGATAATAATGTCGGGGGAGCCAAGCTCCATAAGCTTTGCAAGACGGTTGTTTCTGTTGATAACGCGTCTGTAAAGGTCGTTAAGGTCGGATGTTGCAAATCTGCCGCCTTCAAGCTGAACCATGGGTCTGATTTCGGGCGGAATTACGGGAATAACGTCAAGAATCATCCATTCGGGTCTGTTGCCGGACTGTCTGAATGCTTCTACAACTTCAAGTCTCTTGAGAGCCTTTGCCTTTTTCTGACCGGAAGCTGTTTCCATTTCATCCTTAAGCTTTGCCGAAAGCTCGTCAAGGTCAATTTCAGCAAGCAATTCCTTGATTGCCTCTGCGCCCATGCCCGCCTTGAAATCGTCCTCATAACGAAGTCTGTATTCTTCATAATCTTTTTCGTCAAGAGTCTGATATTTTTCAAGCGGCGTGTCGCCGGGATCAATGACGATGTGCTTTGCGAAATAAAGAACTTTTTCAAGGTCTCTGGGAGAAATATCAAGGATAAGACCCATTCTTGAAGGAATACCCTTGAAATACCAGATGTGAGAAACGGGTGTTGCAAGCTCAATGTGACCCATTCTCTCGCGGCGAACCTTTGCTCTTGTTATTTCAACGCCGCAGCGTTCGCAGACTTTGCCTTTGTAGCGGATTCTCTTATACTTTCCGCAATGGCATTCCCAGTCCTTCTGAGGTCGGAAAATCTTTTCGCAGAAAAGACCGTCCTTTTCGGGCTTGAGTGTTCTGTAGTTTATTGTTTCGGGCTTCTTGACCTCGCCGTAAGACCATTCTCTGATCTGGTCGGGCGAAGCAAGGCCGATTTTTATTGATTCGAATGTAAGATTGCTGTTGGATTCAATATTTTCCATCAAACGATGCCCCTTTCCGTTAATTGTCTTTTGGGAAAATGGCGATTATTCATAATCGTCCTCCGAGGGTTCAAAGTCAAAACCGTAGTCTCCGTCATCCATTTCATCCTGCAAGTCGTCGAAAATATCGTCGTCGCCGTCTGAAGTTCTGATGAAGATGTCGTTGTCTTCGCTGTCTTCGTCAATCATGAAATCGTCGCTCTGCTCAGCGTCATTGACGCTCTGGAATGCTCTGTCATCCGAAACAAAGCCGACATCGTCATTGTCAAATGACTGGCGAAGGTCAATTTCCTCGTTGTTTTCATCAAGAACCTTGATATCAAGCGCAAGTGCCTGAAGCTCCTTGATGAGAACCTTGAAGGATTCGGGGATGCCGGGGGTGGGAACGTTTTTGCCCTTAACGATTGCTTCGTAGGTCTTAACTCTGCCCACAACGTCGTCGGACTTAACGGTGAGGATTTCCTGAAGAGTGTAAGCTGCGCCGTAAGCCTCGAGGGCCCAAACTTCCATTTCACCGAAACGCTGACCGCCGAACTGAGCTTTACCGCCCAAGGGCTGCTGAGTAACAAGTGAATAGGGACCTGTTGAACGGGCGTGAATCTTATCGTCAACAAGGTGATGCAGCTTAAGATAATACATGACACCGACTGTTACGGGGTTATCAAACTGTCTGCCCGTTCTGCCGTCGGTAAGAATTGATTTACAGTCGAGTCTGAGCTGAGGAACTGTTGAGGGGTCAAACTCAACGCCCTTTGCAAGAGCTTCCTTCTCAGCCTCTTCCATTGCGATGCGGTTGGCCTCTTTGAATGCTTCGGTAATATCCTCTTCGTGAGCACCGTCGAAAACAGGTGTCATAACCTTGTAGCCGAGCGACCTTGCAGCAAAGCCGAGGTGAACCTCAAGAACCTGACCGATATTCATTCGGGAGGGAACACCGAGGGGGTTGAGAACGATATCAAGCGGTGTGCCGTCGGGAAGGAAGGGCATATCTTCCTGAGGAAGAATTCTCGAAACAACGCCCTTGTTACCGTGGCGGCCGGCCATCTTGTCGCCGACAGAAAGCTTACGCTTCTGAGCGATGTAGCAGCGAACAACCTTGTTTACGCCGGGTGAAAGCTCGTCGCTGTTTTCTCTGGTGAATACTTCAACATTAACAACAATGCCGTATTCGCCGTGAGGAACTCTGAGTGAAGTGTCTCTGACTTCCTTTGCCTTTTCGCCGAAAATAGCGCGAAGAAGTCTCTCTTCTGCGGTGAGCTCGGTTTCGCCCTTGGGTGTAACCTTACCGACAAGGATATCACCGGAGTGAACCTCTGCACCGATTCTGATAATTCCGCGTTCGTCAAGGTTGCCGAGAGCATCCTCGCCGACATTGGGAATATCTCTTGTGATTTCTTCGGGACCGAGCTTTGTATCTCTTGCTTCGGTCTCATATTCTTCGATATGAACAGATGTGTAAACATCGTCACGAACAATTTTTTCGTTAACAAGAACGGCGTCTTCGTAGTTATAGCCTTCCCATGTCATGAAGCCTACGAGAGCGTTCTTGCCGAGGCTGATTTCGCCCTGGTCGGTTGCGGGACCGTCGGCAATAACTTCGCCCTTTTCAACTCTCTGACCTGCTGAAACGATGGGGCGCTGGTTGATGCATGTTCCCTGGTTGGAGCGCAGGAATTTGATGAGCTCATAGTATTCGCTTGCGCCGTTGTCGTTCTTGATTGTGATGCTGTCTGCGCTGACCTTGGTAACAACGCCCGCTTCTCTTGCGAGAACGGTTACGCCCGAGTCAACCGCAGCCTTATATTCCATGCCTGTGCCGACGATGGGTGAGCAGGTTTTGAGCAGGGGAACTGCCTGACGCTGCATGTTTGAACCCATGAGTGCGCGGTTTGCGTCATCGTTTTCAAGGAAGGGAATCATTGCGGTAGCAACGGAAACAACCATCTTGGGAGAGATGTCCATGTAATCAACTCTGCTTCTGTCGATTTCAAGGAATTCGTCTCTGTGTCTGGCTGTAATCTTCTGTCTGACGAAGCAGTTGTTTTCATCAAGAGGCTCGTTAGCCTGAGCAACGATGAAATCGTCTTCGGTGTCAGCAGTCATATATTCAACTTCATCCAGAACCCTGCCTGTCTCCCTGTCTATCTTTCTGTAAGGAGCTTCGATGAAGCCGTATTCGTTGATTCTTGCAAAAGTTGCAAGATAAGAAATCAATCCGATGTTGGGACCTTCGGGGGTCTCAATGGGGCACATTCTGCCGTAGTGAGAATAGTGAACGTCACGAACTTCGAAGCCTGCACGGTCTCTTGAAAGACCGCCGGGGCCGAGGGCGGAAAGACGTCTCTTATGAGTCAGCTCAGCGAGGGGGTTGGTCTGGTCCATGAACTGTGAAAGAGGCGATGAACCGAAGAACTCCTTGATGGCAACCATAACGGGGCGGATGTTGATAAGAGTCTGCGGAGTGATCTTATCTTCGTCTTCCTGAGCCTGGATAGCCATTCTTTCACGAACAACTCTTTCCATTCTTGCAAGACCGATTCTGAACTGATTCTGAAGAAGCTCGCCGACGGAGCGGATTCTTCTGTTGCCCAGATGGTCGATATCGTCAACCGTGCCGACACGCTTGGTCAGGCAGTTGACATAGTTGACAGATGCAAAGATATCGTCAACAATGATGTGCTTGGGAATAAGGTCGTCGCATCTTTCTGCCATTTCGGCAAGAAGAGCTTCCTTGTCTTCGCCGCACTTCTCAATAACCTCGTGAAGAACGGAGTAACGAACCTTTTCGTTAATTCCGATTTCTTCAAGCTCAGCTTTGGAAATACTTGAAGGAAGAAGAGCATCGGCGTAAACCATGCCGTTTGAAATAACGAACAGCTCACTGCCGTCTTCGCAGGCAACAACAACCTTCATAACGCCTGCGTTCTCTATTTCAAGAGCCTTCTGCTTTGTGAGAATCTCACCGGGCTCCGCAAGCAGCTCGCCTGTATATTCGCTGATAACGGGCTGGGCAACCTTGCAGCCGGGAAGACGGTTGAGCATGGAAAGCTTTTTGTTATATTTATAGCGGCCCACTCTGGAAATATCATATCTGTGCGGATCAAAGAAAAGATTATCGATATGCTGCTGGGCGGATTCAAGGGTGACGGGCTCACCGGGACGAAGCTTTTTGAAAACTTCCATGAGAGCTTCTTCGGTGTTTCTCGTTTCATCCTTTTCCAAGGTAGCTTCAAGCTTGTTATCCTCGCCGAAAAAGCTGCGGATATCTTCGTTTGAGCTCAAGCCAAGCGCACGGATAAAAGCGGTGATATAGATTTTTCTGTTTTTGTCGATGCGGACATAGAAAATATCGTTTGCATCGGTTTCATATTCGAGCCATGCGCCTCTGTTGGGGTTGATTGTGCTTGTGTAAAGCTCGATACCGGTTTTGTCGTGAGTCATTCCGTAGTAAACACCGGGGGAACGAACGAGCTGAGAAACAATAACTCTCTCTGCGCCGTTGATAACGAATGTTCCGCTGTCGGTCATGATGGGGAAATCACCCATGAACACTTCAGACTCTTTGATGATGCCGGTTTCTTTGTTTTGCAAACGCACGGTTACTCTCATGGGAGCCGCATATGTGGCATCGCGCTCTTTGCATTCGCGAACCGTATATTTGGGCTTGTCATCCATGCGGTAATCGATGAAGCTGAGCACCCAGTTGCCTGTGTAATCCGTGATATCCGCCATATCACGGAAAACCTCCTTCAAGCCGGTTTCGATGAACCACTTGTAGGATGCCTTCTGGATTTCGATGAGGTTGGGCATATCCATAACCTCATTGATTTTTCCGAAGCTCATGCGGGTGCAGCCTCCGCGTTTAACGGGATTCATTTTCAGCATTAAGCTAATCCTCCGTTTCTTTGAATTTCCATAAGTGTGGAAAGCCGAATTTTTACCTGAAATTTGCCCTATAAATAATTATTTATGCGCAATATTTTTTAAATTATAGGGTAATAAATTCCATTATAATTGCAGGTTAGCATTATATTACCGCTTTGTCAAAAAGTCAAGCTAAATTATATATTTTTGTACATATGCACAAAATGTTAACTTAAATGCGGTGCTTTTTTGTTGAATATTTTTGAGTTTTTGCCACGTTTCAAAATTTTCTGTCAACTTCTCCGTGTGTTTTAAAAAATAGCAAAAAAACAGCGGCAGATTAGCTCAATCCGCCGCCAAAAACAGTAAGAGTCAGTTAGAATATTATCGGTCTGTAATCCTTTTCCGCTCCGCAGGAAAGACCGTCACCCATGCAAAGCGCATATATATCTCCCGCCGTGCATTCAAGCGAAAATATCCGCTGAGCATTGTTTCCTGAAAAAGCGATATCTGCCGCCTTTGTGATAATCGGCAGACTCGCACACTTTTTTGCTTCTCTGAGTATCTGTGCACCTTTTTCGTTAAAGCCCATAACTCTGATATACGGTGCTTTAATTTTTAAGTCTTCGGCAGTAACCGTCAGGAAACAGTTCAGAATGATTCTTCTTATCCGCGCATGTGAATAACGCTTGGTTTTTGCAAACGAATAAAGCTCTTCAATGCTCGATGCAGCCTTGGCCGCTGATAAAATTCTGTTTTCGATTCCCTCACTCACATCGGGAGCTTTTGCTAGCTCGCAGGCTGTTACTGTTCGCATTTTGTACAATATTGCATTCTCAATTTTGTTGAAATCGGAGATTTTTGCATTTCGGTAAATTTCTGCCGCAGGTTGAGGAACATACATATCGATGCTTTCACCTGCCCCTATTTTCTGCCTTAAAAGTGAAGCGGATGCGATTTCGCCCTCTGTCTGCAAAGAATCGTGTTCGGCTCCGACGCGTGCAAAAGTCACCGGCATAATGCGGCTGTTTATACGCTTCAATGCGGCGGCATATTCAACACCGAGAATATTGTTTGGGCTTTGGATTATATCCGCCCAATCGGGATTGACCGCCCTTAATGCATTTTCTCTTGCCGCCGCAAAGGAAATCCCTTTTTTCAGCTCATCGGAAAGATACGGTTTTATTTCTTCGCCGTAAATTGCATTTGCCGCCGAAACGATTTTTTCCGTGCTGCCGCATTCGCTGCCGAAAACCAGAGCATCAACGCAGCCCATTCCGTCGAATATCTCTGCCCCCGCTTGCGCGAAGCTCTGTGCCGAAGAAACAGCATAAACACTCGGAAGCTGCAAAACAAGGTCAACTCCGCACTCAAGCGCAGCTCTTGTGCGCTCGGAATGATGCATAATTGCAGGCTCGCCCCTCTGAACAAAATTGCCGCTCATAACCGCAACGATATGCGAAAAGCCTGCCTCTCTCGCCTTTTCGGCAAGAAAAGCGTGGCCGTTATGAAACGGATTATATTCGGCTATTATTCCCGCAACCTTCATTTTAAGTCCTTTCAATAATAATTAATGTAATAAAATACTTGAAAAAAATTTCTGTTGGATATATAATATAACAGTTATCGGCTTAAATCAAGCAAATATTCACTTAGGAGTGTTAAAATTGAAAATTCTTGTTATCAATTGCGGCAGTTCATCCCTCAAATATCAGCTTTTTGATATGGACAACGAATCCGTTCTTGCCAAGGGCAACTGCGAAAAAATCGGTCAGGAAACAAGCTTTATCGGCGGCTCTGCAAACGGCGAAAAGTTTGAAACTCCCGTATTCATGGCAAACCATACAGAAGCTTTCCTTCAGGTTAAGAAGGCACTTACAGAAGGTGCTTCAAAGGTTATTGACGACCTTAGCGAAATTTCTGCTGTCGGTCACAGAATCGTTCAGGGCGGCGCTCTCTTCA
Organism: Acutalibacteraceae bacterium; assembly: GCA_045591425.1. Taxonomy (GTDB): domain Bacteria; phylum Bacillota; class Clostridia; order Oscillospirales; family Acutalibacteraceae; genus CAG-177. The sequence continues at coordinate 10,656 of JAZNSX010000018.1, forward strand.
ATGAAAGCGTTCTTGTTACTGACGAGGTTATCAAGGGCATCGAAAGCCTTTGCGACCTTGCTCCCCTTCACAACCCTGCTCACATTCAGGGCATCAACGCTTGCATCGACGTTTTCGGCAAGGATGTTCCTCAGGTTACCGTTTTTGACAACGCTTTCCATTCAACAATGCCCCCCGAGGCATATATCTTCCCCGTTCCCTATGAATACTACGAAAAATATCAGGTTCGCCGCTACGGCTTCCACGGCACATCTCACCGCTTCGTAAGCGCAAGATGCGCAGAGGTTATGGGCAAGAACATTGAGGACCTCAAGATTGTTACATGCCATCTCGGCAACGGCTCATCAATCACCGCTGTCAAGGGCGGCAAGTGCATCGACACCAGCATGGGTCTTACTCCCCTCGACGGTTTCATCATGGGCACACGCTGTGGTGCTGTTGACCCCTCTGTTATCACCTATCTCCAGCAGAAGGAAGGCTGGACTCCTGCTGAAACAGACACTATTCTCAACAAAAAGTCGGGCGTTCTCGGCATTTCAGGCGTAGGCAGCGACGACCGTGACGTTTCCGCAGCAGAAGCAAACGGCAACGAAAGAGCTCACCTTGCAAGAAGCATTCAGAAATATCAGGTTCGCAAGCTTATCGGCAGCTACGTTGCAGCAATGGACGGCGTTGACGCAATCGTATTCACAGGCGGCATCGGCGAAAACACAATCGACCTTCGCGCTGACGTATGCAACAACCTCAGCTATCTCGGCGTTGAGCTTGATGCAGAAGCAAACGAAATCATGAGAAGAGGCAAGGAAGGCGAAATCTCAACCGCAAACTCAAAGGTTAAGGTTTATGTTCTTCCCACCAACGAACAGCTCGTTATCGCAAGAGATACAAAGGCTATCGTTGAGGCTATGTAATCAAGCAGTTAACGGGTACGGTTTTTCGCCGTACCCGTTTTTGTTTGTTATGTAAACTCTAAAATATCTATTATTTATTATCTATTCAATATTCTTTATTATCTAAACACATAGCAGACCTGCGGTCTGCACGGAACGACACAGAGGTCGTTCCCTACGATGTCTCCGTGAGTTTTGTTCCCCACCCGTTTTTATGATATTACAAATATCTTTCCCGTTGACTATTTCCACACAATATAGTATAATGTTTTAATAATATAAATAAAATTATGAGGGATATAATGGAATATATTGCTCCGCTGTTCAAAAGCCGAAAAGATGCAAAAGACTTTCCGGTTGCCGCGATTGACTCTTTTTTGTGGGACATAAACGGCTATAAGCCCGAAAGCTGCGCCGCCTTATTCGCGGTTGAAAATGAAGGTCTTTATGCTCTTTTGTGGTCTTGGGAAGAAAATCCCCGCTGCGAATGCACAAAGCGTGACGCTCCGGTTTATACCGACAGCTGCCTTGAGCTTTTTCTAATGCCCATTGAGGGTGACAGCCGTTATATAAACTTTGAGGTCAACAAAAACGGCGTTTATCTTTCAGAAATAGGCACATGCCGCCATGACAGGGTTTTTATAAAAGAAATAACCGACCTTGAACCCGTCATTTCTCCCATGGGAATCGAAGCAGACGGCAAAAAGGCTTGGGGATATGAAATTTTTATCCCCGACAGCTTTATTTCAGTTCTATACGGTACTGAATACCGCAGCACAGAGCGCAAATTAAAAGGCAATTTTTATAAATGCGGCGACGGTACAGATTTTCCGCATTACGGCGCACATTTTCCCGTTAAAACAGAAAATCCGGATTTTCACAGACCCGAGTTTTTCGGTAATATCATAATCAGAAAGGCGTGACCCTTTTGGAAAACAAGATCAGCAACGTTAATGAGCTTCTCAACGCATTTGTGTTTGAGGGTGAATTTGTTAAATCATCTCAGCTTTTTGACGGTCATATAAACAACACCTATGTTTTTGATTTTGATTGCGGCGGCGAAACCAATCGCTACCTTGTGCAGGAACTCAACACATATGTTTTCAAGCAGCCTGTTGCCCTTATGAATAACGTTGTAAGCGTTACCGAATACATGCGCAAAAAGGTTGCGGAAAACGGCGGAGACGTTAAAAGAGAATGCCTCCAGGTGTTCCCCGCAAAAGACGGCAAGCCTTATTATATCGACGGTGCAAACCGTTTCTGGAGATGCTATAATTTCATTTCGGATGCCCATTCATATCCGAGCGTTGACAGCGCAGAGACCTTTTTCCGCGCCGCAAAGGCATTCGGCGATTTCCAGAGAATTCTTGCCGATTTTCCCGGCGAAAGCCTTGTTGAAACTATTCCTAATTTCCATAACACCGTTTCACGCTTTGCGGACTTCAAAAAAGCAGTTGCAGACGATCTTTCGGGCAGAGCAGCTCTTGTCAAAGATGAAATCGATTTTGTTCTCGCCAGGGAAAAGGACTGCTCCGTGCTCGTTGACCTTCTTGCCGAAGGCAAGCTGCCCCTGAGAGTTACTCATAATGACACAAAGCTCAACAACGTTATGTTTGACAACAAAACCAACGAAAGCATCTGCGTTGTTGACCTTGACACGGTTATGCCCGGTCTCTCACTCTATGATTTCGGTGACAGCATCCGTTTCGGCGCAAACACCGCCGCAGAGGATGAAAAAGACATTTCAAAGGTTTCGCTCAGCCTTGAATATTTTGAGGCATATACCCGCGGCTATCTTTCCGCAGCAGGCGAAAGCCTGACTAAAGAAGAAATCAACCAGCTCGCGTTTTCTTCCAAGCTCATGACTCTTGAATGCGGCATGCGCTTCCTCGGCGACTTCATAAACGGCGACGTTTATTTCAAAACAACATATCCCGAACACAATCTTGTCAGAAGCCGCACACAGTTTGCACTTGTTGCCGACATGGAAAAGAAAATGGATGAAATGCAGAAAATCGTTGAGAATTGCTGCAAAGAGCTCGGCATTGAAAAATGAACAACGATATTCTGAACGAAGCCGAATTCAAAAAACAACTGGCATTCTGGGTTCTTGACAATGACATTGCCGCCGTTATTCCGCAAGGCTACACTCGCGAGGATTTTGCCGACCTTTACCGCCTGCCCGATTTTGACTATGTTCACACGCAGTCCTTTGCAGACGAAAACGGCGATTTGATAACCCTGCTCAAAAGTGAAATATCCCTTAAGAAATGGGAGAACAGAAAAGGCAAAGAGCCGTGCAAATTCGAATTCTATCACGTTATTAAAACCTTTGCAGACACTCCCGATGTCGAGCCCTTCCCGATGGGATATATTATAGTTAAATAAAAAATCACACCCATGCAAACCGATAAAGTTTGCGTGGGTGTGTTGCTTTTCCGTTAATCCAAAAAGTCTTTCAGACGCTTGCTTCTGCTGGGGTGGCGAAGCTTTCTGAGCGCCTTAGCCTCGATCTGGCGGATTCTTTCGCGGGTAACGCCGAATTCGCTGCCTACCTCTTCAAGGGTATGAGGATGACCGTCCTCAAGACCGAAGCGCAGAGCAAGCACCTTGGCTTCTCTGGGTGTAAGGGTTTTGAGAACTTCATTAAGCTGTTCTTTAAGAAGCAGCATGGAAGCGGCATCTGCCGGTGCGGGCGCATCGTCATCGGGAATGAAGTCGCCGAGATGGCTGTGTTCCTCTTCGCCGATGGGAGTTTCAAGAGAAACGGGCTCCTGCGCGACTCTCATGATTTCGCGCACCTTTTCAACAGGCATATCAAGCTCTGCCGCAATTTCTTCCGCGCTGGGGTCTCTGCCGTTTTTATGAAGAAGCTGGCTGTTTGTCTTTTTAACCTTGTTGATGGTTTCAACCATATGAACGGGGATACGGATTGTTCTTGCCTGGTCGGCAATGGCTCTTGTGATAGCCTGTCTTATCCACCATGTTGCATAGGTTGAAAATTTAAAGCCCTTTGTATAATCGAATTTGTCAACCGCTTTGATAAGACCGAGGTTGCCCTCCTGAATAAGGTCAAGGAACTGCATGCCTCTGCCGACATATCTTTTTGCAATGCTTACAACAAGGCGAAGGTTAGCCTCGGCAAGTCTCTGCTTGGCATGCTGGTCATCATCCGATATTCTGATTGCAAGCTCAATTTCTTCCTCAGCAGTGAGCAGAGGAACGCGACCGATTTCTTTAAGATAGACCTTAACGGGGTCGTCGACGGTCATATTCTTATCGTCGCCGCCGCCTATATCAAGCGACTTGGGTAAATCAACATCAAAGTTCTCAATCGCCGCGCTGGATAAATCGTCAACGATTTCAATGTTTTGAGATTCAAGGGTCTCATAGAGCTTATCCAGCTCTTCGATATCAAGATCCATTTCGATGATTGCCGCATCAATCTCCTGTGTGGTCAGCTTACCCGCTGCCTTTCCCTTGTCAACCAGCAATTTGAACGGTGTTTTCTTCTCGTTTGCTTCCATTCTATCACATCCTATAAATTATTTTTTCTTAAACAGCTTCAAAAATTCCTCATCGCTCATTGAAGCAGCATCCGTCGGAGCAGATGATGCGCTTTCTTTAAGCACTGCAATGCAGTCCTCACACTCCTTAAGCGTATTGCTCAGAGTTGAGGCTATGAGCGATATTCTTGTTACCGAATCCATCTCATCGGGGGTGAAATCGGCGGAAAACAAGCTAAGATTAGGCTCAATTCCGTTTTCAAGACCTTTGATAAGGCATTCAAAAACCCTGCGGTTGAATGCGGTGACAAAATTATCGGCTGAAATTTTTTCTTTCAGTTTATTATAAAAATCAGGGTTTCGCATAAAGGAGGCAATCAGCGTTTCCTCAGCCTTTGCTGCCCTGAGATTTTTTGACCTTTCGGGGTTATTCTTATCCTCGTTGCTTTTCGCAAGCATTTCTTCGGTTTCGGTGCGTTTTCTTGATTCTTCAAGGCGTCTTTGCTTTGCCGCGGCGGTTTTTAGCTGAGCTTTTATGCTGTCAACGCTGACCCCGAGCTCGTTTGAAAGGCGTGTTGCGTAAATATCCTGCTCAATGCTTCCGCACGAGGCAAGCACCTGAGTTGCCGCCATAAGAAAGCGCAGCTTGCCGTCGTCTGTTGCAAGGTTATATTTGCCGCGTTCTTCAAGAAGCCTGTATTCGGTTTTGTTTGAAGCTTCTTTAAGCAAATCGGCAAAACGCTCTCTGCCGTGCTTACGGATGATTTCGTCTGCATCCTTGCCGCCCTGCATGCTCACAACACGAAGCTTCAGCCCCGTTTTGCCGAGCACTCCGAGTGCCCTCGCCGTTGCGGTTTTGCCCGCTTCGTCATTGTCATAACAGATGATTATTTCATCCGCATAGCGTGAAAGAAGGTTTGCCTGCTCATTTGTGAATGCCGTTCCGAGGCAGGCAATTGCATTTGTAAAGCCCGCCTGATGAAGGGCGATAACATCCATATAGCCCTCAACAAGAATCAGCTTGTTGTCGTTTGAGTTTTTTGCAAAATTCAGCGCAAAAACGCCGTTGCTCTTTTTATAGACAAGAGTGTCCGAAGTGTTTATGTATTTGGGCTTTGAGTCATCCATAACGCGCCCGCCAAAAGCAATAACATTGCCGCGAAGGTCGATTATGGGGAACATAACCCTGTTTCTGAAATTATCGTAATAACTCGCTCTGCCGTTTTTATCGGAACGCCTTGCAAGGTTTGCAAGCACAAGCTCATGCTCTGTAAAGCCCTTCGCCTTAAGATGATTTATAAGCTCGCGCCAGTCATTCGGCGCATAGCCGAGACCGAAACGGCGGATGGTATTCATTGAAAGCCCTCTGCTGAGAAAATAATCCAGCGCAGACTTGTTTTTCGGGTCCATGAGGCAAGAATTATAAAATCTCGCCGCCTCTCTGTTGGCTTCGAGCAGCCTCATCCTCTGCTTTGACAGCGTATCGTCATAGCCGTCTTCAGGCATTGACACGCCCGCCATCTGAGCAACCGCCTTGACTGCTTCAATATAGTCAAGATTTTCCATTCGGCGCACAAAGCTTATCACATCTCCGCCCGCTCCGCAGCCGAAGCAATAAAACGAACGGCTTTCGGGATAAACCGTAAAAGAAGGAGTTTTTTCATTATGAAAAGGGCAGAGACCGACAAGGGTTTTACCCCTGCGTTTAAGGGTTATGTTTGAGGAAATAACCTGCTCGATATCAATTTTATCCTGCAATTCCTGAATAAATCTTTCACTGATTCTCAAGCCGCATTCCCCCTTTCCCCTGTTTTATCTTTTCTTAATAATCATAAATATCAAAAACGCAACACCAACCGCAAGCACAGCGCATGCCGCCCCCAAAACAACGGGAGCCTTTGAGCTTTCAGCGTTTTCTTCAGCGGATGTCGGCTGAGCGGTGGTATACTGCCAATAGTTTTCCGTCACTTCTATATGAAGAAATGTGACCGCAAAGGTTGTTTCGGTTGTTAACAGCTCTGTCGTCGGAGCCGTTGTTGTCGGCATGGTTGTTGAAGGTCGCGTTGTGGTCGGTTTTGTTGTTGTAACCCTTGTTGTGGTTGGTTTCGTTGTGGTCGGCTTGGTTGTTGTGGGCTTCGTGGTAGTCGGCTTTGTTGTTGTCGTCGTGGTCACGGGCTTGGTGGTCGTTGTTGTCGGCTTTGTTGTGGTGACGGTTGTCGTTAACGTTGTGCTTTCGGTTGTTGACGGCCTTGTTGTTTCCTCATTCTTCGAGCCGCCAAGAGTCGGCGCAGGCTTGTCACCCGTGCTGACAGGCGTGTAAAGATGATAGGATTTTGAAGGGTATTTAAGCTGCCTGTCAACAATAGCCTGTCCGCCGCTTTTAACATTCTGTTCAAACAGAGTCAGGCTGCTGCCGTTATAGCTCTTGACTATCGCCCAATGGTCGGAGGTGCCTCCGCGCATTGATGCGCTGACATAAACAACGTCGCCCGCCTTCGGTGTTTCGGGCGTTACAAATTTATAGCCCTCGGTGTTCATGGAAATGCCCGAGGTTCCTGCCGAAACACTCAATCCGTAAGCCTCTTTGTAAAATCGGATTACCAGATCATTACAGTAATATGTACTGCCCGATTTATTATATAATGCGTCAACGCCGTAAAAGGTGTCAACGGCATAGTTATTACCTTTTATCTCAACATATCGACCCGAGCTGATATCGTCATACCAATCGGCAAACGCATCGGGCACAATTCCGCTCACAAAAAGCAGAACGGCGCAAAGCACAGCAAGAGCCGCTTTCTTTATTTTCATTCTTAATTATTTCTCCTAACTGTTAAAGGAACGCATCATTTATTTCGCTCCATGCCTTGGGGATGTAAAGCTCGTTGAATACGCGCACGGCGTATCTGTCCGTCATGCCGGCGATAAAGTCGCAGGCGGCAGTCTGCGCGCCCTCTTTTTCAGCAATCGCGCGGAACTGAGCGGGCAGCTCCTCAGGCTTTTCGGCATAGTGAGTGAAAAGCCTCTGAATCATGTCAATGGCTTTGCTTTCCTCACTTTTGCATGCGGGATTTGTGTAAACCTTGTCAAACATAAAGGTGTGAAGCTCGTCAAAGACCTGCTGAATGCCTTTATCAAGCAAAATATCCTCGCCGCTGTTTTCAATGCAGCTCAAAACAAGAGTGTTTATCCTTGCGCTCTTGGAATGACCGAGCGCATTGCGGATTGCAAGAGGAATATCATCCTCGCACATAATTCCCGCTATGGTTGCATCGTCTATATCATGATTTATGTAAGCAATTCTGTCTGCAAAACGAACGATTCTGCCTTCAAGAGTGGCAGCCTGCTCGCCGCTTGTGTGGCGTTCAATTCCGTTTCTTACCTCAAAGGTCAGATTGAGACCTCTGCCGTCTTTTTCAAGCACATCAACAACTCTCAGACTCTGAGCATAGTGCTTGAAACCCGTGGGGCAGACCGCATTAAGCGCTCTTTCGCCGGCATGACCGAACGGAGTGTGACCGAGATCGTGACCGAGAGCAATAGCTTCGGTCAAATCGCAGTTGAGGTTGAGCGCACCCGCAATTGTTCTTGCAATCTGAGAAACCTCGAGGGTGTGGGTAAGGCGGGTTCTGTAATAATCGCCTTCGGGGGATAAGAAAACCTGAGTTTTATGCTTCAGGCGGCGGAAAGAGCTGCAATGAATAATTCTGTCTCTGTCTCTCTGGAATGCAGTTCTGACAGGGCATTCCTCTTCGGGGCGCAGTCTGCCCCTGCTTTCAGCCGACAGCGCCGCATATTCCGATAATACGGCTTTTTCTCTTTCACAGGCGTTTTCTCTGATGGTTTTCATCATTTTTCACCCCTTCGTTATTTAATACGAAAATAAAAGCGTCGATTCCTGCAAGAAAATTGTGAACTTTTTGTTAACAAAAAAAGATGCGTGGCGGGATGAGGTCATCCCGCCCTGATTATAGATTATATTATTTTCAGTGCACCCGTCGGGCAGATGTTGGCGCACTTAAGGCAGTCCTTACAGCCTGAAATTACGCCGCTGTCCTCAAATTCGGGCTTGATAACGGTTTTGAAGCCTCTGCCGACAAGGCCGAGAATGCCTTTGCCTGCTTCTTCTTTGCATGTGCGCACACAAAGGTTGCAAAGAATGCACTTGCCCTGGTCGCGCTCAATTGAAACAAGCCGCTCTTCCTTGAAGCATTCGTGCTTCTGCCCTGCAAGTCTGTCGGGGTTAATCGGGTCAAGATTTGCATAGCGGATAAGCTTGCAGTCGGCAAAATCATGGCAGCCGCACTCAAGGCAGCGTTTTGCTTCGTTTCTTGCCTGCTCCTCGGTAAAGCCGTTGATAACAGCCTCAAAATTATGCTTTCTGTATTCTGGGTCCTTGACGGGCATAACCGCTCTGGGAGCCTTTTCTCTGTCAGCAAGCATTTCAGCGGTAACTTTTCTCTCTGAATAATAGGGCTTGGGGAAGTCCATGGGCATTCCGAGAAGGTATGCATCAATTGCTCTTGCGGCTTTGTTTGCCTCGGCAATTGCGTCAATGGCGATTGATGCGCCGTTATTGGTGGCATCGCCTGCGGCAAAGACACCTTCAACATTTGTCATGCAGGTTGCTTCATCGGCAATGATTGTGCCCCATTTTGTCAGCTCGATTTCTTCAAGACCTGCGGGCAGGCATTTCTGACCGATGGCGGCAATAACCGTGTCAACATCAATTGTTTTGAATGCGCCGTCAACGGCAACCGGTCTGCGTCTGCCGGATGCATCGGGCTCACCAAGCTCCATAATCTGAAGCTTGACTGCCTTGACCTTGCCGTTTTCGCCGATAATTTCGGCAGGGTTTGTCAGGAAGAGGAACTCCACACCTTCTTCCATCGCTTCTTCAATTTCTATATCCTCGGCGGGAGCTTCCGCTCTTGTTCTGCGGTAGATAACATAAACATTTTCTGCGCCGCATCTGACAGCCGTGCGGCAGGCATCCATTGCGGTGTTACCGCCGCCGACAACGGCAACAGCCTTGCCGACATCGGGAATATTGCCCATATTGACATCGCGCAGGAAGTCAATGCCGCTGATCACGCCGTCAAGCTCCTCACCCGTGCAGCCTACTCCGCTGCCCTTCCATGCGCCAACTGCAATAAGAACCGCATCCGAGTTTGTTTTAAGCTCCTCAAAGGAAATATCCTTGCCGATTCTGACGTTATTTTTCATAACAACGCCTGTTTTGGCGATAAGCTCAACTTCTTTTGCAAGAACCGACTTGGGAAGCCTGTATTCGGGGATTCCGTAGCGAAGCATGCCGCCCATTTCGGGCATTGCCTCATAAATTGTTACATTATGGCCTGCAAGGCGCAGATAATAAGCAGCGTTAAGACCTGCCGGACCGCCGCCGATGATTGCAACCTTTTTGCCTGTTGCCTCTGCAACTTCAGGAGCATAAGGATTGCCCGATGCAAGGTCGTTATCAGCTGCAAAAGCCTTGAGGAAAGCAATTGAAAGAGGCTCTTCAACAAGCGCACGGCGGCAGTTACTCTCGCAGGGATGCGGGCATACTCTGCCGATTGATGCGGGAATTGAAATCTTTTCTTTGATGATTCTAACAGCCTCGCTATCGTTGCCGAGAGCTATCTGCTTAAGATAACCCTGAATATCGGTGCGTGCAGGGCAGTTAAGGTGGCAGGGGCCGACGCAGTCACCCTCATGGTCACTCATAATAAGCTCAAGAGCGATTTTTCTTGCTCTGACTACTCTGGGAGAATCGGTGCGGATAACCATGCCGTCGCTTGCAACAGCGGAGCATGCGCGCATGAGCTTGGGCATGCCCTCTGCCTCAACAAGGCAGACCCCGCATGCACCGTATAATTTGAGATTCTTGTTATAGCAAAGATTGGGGATTTCTATACCGTTATTGGCGGCAATAGTGAGAATGGTTTCGCCTTTGCTGCCAAGGCATTCCTTGCCGTTGATTATAATTTTAATCTGTTCCATTTTGCCGCCTCCTTTATTCTACAATGATTGCACCGAAGCGGCAGGAACTTATGCACTGACCGCAGCGTATACATACGTTTGAATCGATAATATGAGCCTGTTTGACCTCGCCGCTGATTGCCTTTGCGGGGCATTTTTTGGCGCAAAGCGTGCAGCCCTTGCACTTTTCGGCATCAATTGAATATGTGAGAAGATTTACGCATTCCTTGGCGGGGCACTTCTTCTCGTTGATATGCGCTTCGTATTCATTTCTGAAATAACGGATTGTTGTGAGTACGGGGTTGGGAGCGGTCTGACCGAGACCGCAGAGCGCGCCGTCTTTGACCGCTTCGCAAAGCTCTTCAAGCAGCTCAATGTCGCCCTCTTTGCCCTCGCCGTTAACAATTCGGGTAAGAATTTCCTGCATTCTTGCGGTGCCGATTCGGCAGTGAACACATTTTCCGCAGGATTCGAGAGCCGTGAAATCAAGGAAGAATTTTGCCATGCCGACCATGCAGGTGCTTTCATCCATAACAACCATACCGCCCGAGCCCATGATTGCGCCCGTTGCGGCAAGAGCCTTATAGTCAATAACGGTGTCAAGCAAATCGGCGGGGATGCAGCCGCCTGAAGGACCGCCCATCTGAACAGCCTTAAACGGTTTATCGTCTTTTATTCCGCAGCCGATGCCGTAAATAACATCACGCAGGGTTTTGCCCATGGGGATTTCAACAAGACCGCCTTTTTTGATTTTGCCCGTGAGAGCAAAAACCTTGGTACCCTTGCTGTTTTCCGTGCCCATTGCGGCAAAAGCTTCGCCGCCGTTATTCATAATCCATGCAACGTTTGCAAAGGTTTCAACGTTGTTGATGTTGGAAGGTTCATCCATATATCCCTTCTGTGCGGGGAAGGGAGGCTTGAGCCTGGGCATACCTCTCTTGCCTTCAAGGGATTCGATAAGTGCGGTTTCTTCGCCGCAGACAAATGCTCCCGCGCCCGCTTTGATTCTCATTTCGCATGAAAAATCCGTTCCGAGAATATTCTTTCCGAGAAGATTTGCCGCCTTTGCCTGCTCAATTGCAAGCTCAAGATGCTTGATTGCAAGCGGATACTCCGCTCTGACATAAACTATCATTTCGTTTGCGCCGATGGCATATGCGCCGATAAGCATGCCTTCGATAAGGCTGTGAGGGTCAGATTCAATAACCGCTCTGTCCATGAATGCGCCGGGGTCGCCCTCGTCCGCATTGCAGATAAGATATTTCTGCTCGCTCACGCTCTGACGCGCCGCATTCCACTTGAACCATGTGGGGAAGCCTGCGCCGCCTCTGCCGGCAAGACCCGAAATCTTGATTTCTTCGATAACCTGCTCGGGAGTCATTGTTTTAAGCACTTTTTCGAGTGCTTCATAGCCGTCTGCGCTTCTGTAATCCTCAAGTGATTCAGGGTCAATAACACCGCAATGGCGCAGAGCAATTCTTGTCTGACGGCTGAGGAATTCTTCGTCCTCTTTTGAAATTATGATATGTTCAACGCCCGAAAAATCGCCGGTTTCCGCAGCCTTCACAATAGCCTCGGCATCATCTGCCGAAACCTTTACAAGGCGGTGAACAAGCTCTTTTCCGTCGTAGATATCAACAATGGGCTCAAGATAGCACATGCCGATGCATCCCGTGCTGCCGAGAGTGAAGCTTTCGCTTCCGTTCATAAGGGCAGCAATCGCATTATGAACTTTTGATGCGCCCGCAGCAATACCGCAGGAGCCTTCGCCGATTATAACACGCATTTATTTGCCCTCCTTCGCCTTGATTTCCTTAAGCACGGCAACAGCTGAATCGGGGGTCAGATTGCCGTAAGCTTCGCCGTTGATCATGATTACCGGAGCAAGCGAACAGCAGCCGAGGCACGCAACGTTTTCAAGAGTGAAAAGCCCGTCATCGGTTGTTTCGCCGTTGCCGATTCCGAGATATTCCGAAATGGCGGCGCTGACTCTTTCGCTGCCGTTAACATGGCAAGCCGTGCCCTGGCAGGACATTATAAGATACTTGCCGATGGGAGTGAGGCGGAACTGTGAATAGAAGGTTGCAACACCCACGATTTCGGCGGGCGTTACACCGATTTTTTCTGCGATATGATACATGACATCCTTGGGCAGATAGCCATAAATATCCTGCGCTTTCTGAAGTATGGTAATAAGGTTTGTCGGGGAGCCGCCGTATTCGGCAAGAACATCCGCAATCAGAGTGAAATCACTCTGAGGGCCGCTGCAATTACACATATTTTTTCCTCCTGACTGTTTTTTGACAGTAGATATAATGAATATAACATATTTTTATATAATATGCAAGCTTTCGGCAAATTAAAACGGCGGTAATTTGCGGAAACAAAAAAAGGACAGCCGAAGCTGTCCTTAATATTTATCCGCGGACCTTGCCGCCCTTCATTTTGATAAGCTCACGGTAGCTGATAAGCTCAACGCCGTGGTCTTTGAGATATTTATGAGTATAGGGGTCTTTCATAAGCTGATATTCCCAGACTCTGTCCTGCCATCTGCCTGTGATGCCCTTAAGCTCGTCGCTCTCAACAGAGGGATGGATAAAGGTCTCTGTTACGCCGTCCTCGGGGATATCTGTCCAGATTTTGAGAATGGTGTCCCTGTATGTTTCGTAGCTCTTGCGCATATCGTCATTCCAATCGGGGAAGAGAAGGTAATCAGGAATAACAACGTTGTATTTCTTGCCCCATTTTTTTGAAAGCAGGGTGATTGCCGCATAGAGGAAATAAGGTGTGCCGTTGGGGCAGATTCTCTTGTCGTGCTTGGTGTAAAGGCGGTATGCATAGCCGTATTCTCCGCAGACACGCAGAGTCATTTTTGCAAGACCGAGCCTGCCTGTGTAATGACCGTAAAGCGAGCCCATGTGGTTATCGGTATGCGAGGGCTTCATGCCCCAGCTGTGAGCAAGGTCAATCTGTGCTCTGATTTCGGCTTCGAGGTCTGCATATGATGCATTCTTTTCAACCTGATCGCTCTCATGCCACATAAAGCCCTCTTCGTCGATGAGAGTTTTGCCGTTTGTGAGAGGCTTCCAGCGGTATTTGCCCCATTCGCTTGTCATTGTGAGATGAATGCCGATTGCATGCTCGGGGTGAGCGTTTGAATATTCAACAGCCTCTTTCGCTGTCGGGCAGGGCATCATAATGGTTGCGGATTTGAGAAAACCGCCGTCAAAAAGCTCTGCAACTGCCTGATTTGCCGCATGGCACATGCCGTAGTCATCTGCGTTAACAATAAGATACTTTGCCATATGTAAAATCCCTTCCGTACAAATTTTTACATAATAATCATACCACAAAAACAAAAATAATCAATGGTTTTTTGAACAAACGGTAAACTTAGACAAAATCCGCTTGACATATCGGTCTATCAATGATAGACTGAAGGCGTAAGGTTTATCATCAATAGACCAAAGGAGGCTTCTTTATGGATGAAATAAGACTCGGAGTTGTTGAGGAACAATTTGCGGATATCATATGGCAGAACGAACCGATTTCTTCGGGCGGGCTTGTCAAGCTTTGCGAAAAAAATCTGAAATGGAAAAAATCCACTACCTATACCGTTTTACGCAAGCTCTGCGACAGAGGCATTTTCAAAAACGAAAACGGAAACGTGAGCTCGGTAATGTCCAAAGAAGAATTTCTTGCCATTCAGAGCAAAAACTTTGTTGACGAAACATTCAAAGGCTCACTGCCCGCATTCATTGCCGCGTTTTCAAAACGCAAAAAGCTCTCAACGGAGGAGATTTCGGAGATTCGCCGCATGATTGACTCTTACGGGGAGGAATGATTATGGATTTTTGGATTGATTTATATAACGTTTATGCAGGCTTTGTTGAGAGTATCTATACGGACTTTTTCTTTTGGGTTCTCAACACAAGCATTTCCGCAAGCTTTCTTGTTGCGGCAATCATCGTGCTGCGCCTGCTGCTGAAAAAAGCGCCCAAGGCACTGTTTGTTGCTCTCTGGGGTCTGGTTGCAATCAGGCTGATATGCCCGTTTTCTATCGAAAGCGCTCTAAGCCTTATTCCGAGCGCGGAAATGATACCCACCGAGCAATTCATGTATCAGGAAGCAATGCATGAAGATTACGAGCTTCAAATCGTAACAAACCCGATTTATCCGCAAGAAATAGAATATAAAATGTCGGACAATGTTGAAAGCAACAGTTGGGATTCAATTTATGCCTACTTAGGCTGGCTTGGCGGAATGGGAATTATGCTCATATACTCTGCGGCAAGCTGGATTATCATAAAAAGAAAAGTCAGAATTTCCGCTCCGTATAAGGATAACATTCTGCTGTGCGACGGTATTAAATCGCCGTTTATTCTCGGCGTTTTAAAGCCGAAAATATACCTGCCGTCGGATATTTCCGATGATGAAAAAGAATATGTTATCGCCCACGAAAAAGCGCATCTGCGCCGCCGCGACCATTGGTGGAAGCCGCTCGGCTTCCTGCTGCTTTCGCTCCACTGGTTCAATCCGCTGATGTGGGCGGCATATATCCTGCTCTGCCGCGACATTGAGTTCGCGTGCGACGAAAAGGTTATTAAAGCATTGGGTGAAGAAAGCAAAAAGCCTTATTCCGAGGCTCTTCTCAATTGCAGCGTTCCCCGAAAAATGATAGCCGCCTGCCCCGTTGCATTCGGTGAGGTGGGCGTTAAAAGCAGAATAAAATCCGTGCTGAATTATAAAAAGCCCGCATTCTGGATTATTCTTGTTGCAGTTATTGCCTGCATTGCGGTTGCAATCGGATTTATGACAAATCCCGTTAACAAAGAAAAGAATGCAGCCGATAATATAACCGTTTTAAACTGCGGTTCGGAGCTTGAAGGGCTTTCAGCAGAAATAATAAATTCCGATTTCTCGGATTTTGCGCCGTATATTGAAATTGAATGGAAAAATGACAGCGAAAAGGATTTGCTTTTCGGCGAAGAACACCGTTTTTACCGCGAGGTTAACGGCGAGTGGCAGGACTGCAACGAAAGCGGCAGCAACATTTTCAATTCAATCGGCTACATGCTCGGTGCGGGCAAAGCATTCCCGAAAAGATACGGAATAATGCATCAGGATATGTCCGAGGCGGGAAAATACCGCTTTGTCAGCCATTGCTCCGAGCAGGGCGACAATGCCGATATTGAATACGAAGTATGGATTGAATTTGAAGTAAAAGAAGGCACGGAATTCCCGAACGTTCATCAGTTCAGCGTTACGGATTATGTTTATGACAACGGCAGTTTCTCATGGATCGGACCCGAAGTTAAATATATCGAACCATACCGCCTTTATGGCGGCATGAACCTTCAAAGATACAGCGGCTTTGAGTGGGAAAACATCGGACATATGGAAGAAACAACTCTTGTTAACGATAATTTTGATGACCGTCTGCGCAACTCGCAGATATGGTATGACGGGCTGAGCGTTGACAAGCTCAAAAGAGAAAACAAGCGCGCATGGCAGCTTCATAACGGCGACAGCGGTTACGATTCTCTTTATATGCTGCTTGAGCAAAAAAACGGTGAGTTCTTTCTCTGCTACGGCTACTATAACGTTGAAGGAATGGTAGACCCGAACTCCGATTCATCGTTTATCCGCTGGATTTATCGCCTTGAACAGACCGAACCCACCTTCCTCAACGGCGAAAACATGAAACGGCTTCCTTTCAGCTATAATCTCGCATATGCGAAATATACCGACGACAGCAGAATAATCAGAAATTCGCTCAACATTAAAAAAATGGCGGTCAGCAGCATTCAGCATTTGCCGATTTATAAAATCGAAACCGAAGAGGAGCTTGAAAAATTTAAAAAAGATTTTTCGGATATATTTGATTTTTCTAAGTCGGGCAACGGACAGTCATCATTTGACAAAGCGGTTAAATATCATAAATTTGACATCTCAACTCTCTTTGTGATTTATGTTACCGCGCCTAGCCTTTCATATGAATTCGGTGTGGATTCGGTATATAACGTCAACAGCGAATTCATTGCACATGTTTCAAGAACCGCTCCCGAAACGGGCGACACCGCAATGATGGGTCAGTTCATAACGCTTTCAATCAATAAAAGCGATATATCAAACTGCACCGTATTTGATGCGGATTTGAACAACAAATTTTCAGACCACATGAGACTCAGCATTGCGATAGAAGCCGCGATAAGAGACTATAACAAGGATTCTTTCACGGGCGGTGAATATCAATGCGAAGCTTTCACGGTTCTGAAATCCGAAAGCTATCCCGTTCACGAATCGGCAAAAGAAGCCGAGAAGGCAAGGCTGAAGCTCTATATACTCACCCGCTATGAAACCTACGGCATAAAAAACGGCAAACTTGAATGCTTCGGCTCAAACGCTTCCCCCGCAATTCTGACTCTTATCGAAAATGCCGATGGCACATATTCTTCACTTGAATATTACGTTCCCAAAAAGGGCGACACCTCCGAGGATGCAAAGCTTCTTGATGAGCTTTGCAATGCATACGAAGACGGTGATAAACTCGGCGAAGAATGCCTTGCGCAGGCTCAGGCATATTTCGGCATAAGCGGCGAAGACACTTCGGAAAACCCGCCTGAAATGCAGACAGAACGCAACACCGAAGCATATGTTTTCTATGATTCAGTTGATATGATTTCACCTTCGCTTGTTCTGAACACCGATGAAAAAACCGCAAGCTTTTGTTATTCCGGCTTCAGCAGCTACATCTGCTTCGGCTCATATGAAATCACGGATAGCCGCCTGATTCTCACAAGCAATGACGATTTCAGAAGAACCTATGTTTT
The DNA here is from genome assembly GCA_045591425.1 of Acutalibacteraceae bacterium. Classification (GTDB taxonomy): domain Bacteria; phylum Bacillota; class Clostridia; order Oscillospirales; family Acutalibacteraceae; genus CAG-177. The sequence goes on from JAZNSX010000018.1 coordinate 27,867, forward strand.
TGAAGTCAGAGAAAACTGCATGGTATTTGTTGCGGATGAGTCAGCAAAAATTCCCGAATATAACTACGGCGAAGATATGGGGACTGCATGCCCCGTTCCCGACGGCGCGGTGTTTGAAAGGGCGGTTGAAGCTCAATAAAAAAAGAAAAAACGGCTGTGATTTTTCACAGTCGTTTTTTTGGTGGACTCGAAGGGGATCGAACCCTCGACCTCTCGGATGCGAACCGAACGCTCTCCCAGCTGAGCTACGAGCCCGAATGCAAGTGAATTATATATCTTTTTGGCAGCGTTGTCAACATAAAAAGCAAGCTGCATGCACAAAAATTTCTGTGCATTATACTGCAAAGTTTTAAACATCTTTGTGCAAAATGCCGTAAAAGCATTATTTGCTTGCATTTATGATACAAAACTGCTATAATTGCAACAATTAGTCTGTTTTCAGGCATGAAAGAAAAGGTATGTTTTATGAAAAAAATGCTCCTTCTGATTATCAACCCCCGCTCGGGCAGAAACAAGCTTCGCGACGATTTGCTTGAAGCAACCAACGTTTTCGGCATGAACGGCTACGGCATAACCGTTCTCAACACAACGAAGGCGGGCGATGCAACCGAATATGCCCGCAAATACGGCAAAGACTATGACATCGTTGTCTGCCGAGGCGGCGACGGCACTTTCTGCGAAATGATGAACGGCATCATGGAGCTTGAAAACAGACCAAAAATCGGTTATCTCCCCGCGGGAACAACAAACGACATGGGCAACACCCTTGGTTTACCCATGAAATCAGGCCCCGCCGCAAAGCTTATAACCGAAAGAGACCCTCTTCCCTATGATATCGGCAAATTCAACGGAAAATACTTCACATATGTTGCTTCCTTCGGAGCTTTAACAGAATGCTCATATGCTGCACCGCAAAGCCTCAAAAACAAAATAGGCAGATTTGCTTATTTTTATGAGGCCGCCAAAGAAATCAAGGATATTCATCCAATTCCTATCCGCTGCGTTGTTGACGGCGAGGTTTTTGAGGATGAATTCATTTTCGGTGCAATTTCAAATTCATATGTTATCGCAAAAGTCATTTATCTTGATAAAAACTATGTTTGCCTCAATGACGGAAAATTCGAGGTTTTGCTTGTTAAAAATCCCAAAAACGTCAAGGGCTGGGCTTCAACAATCACAAGCGCGCTTAAAAAAGATTTTGACGAAAGATACATAAAGCTTGTTCAGGGCTCACACATTGAGCTTGAAACTCTTGACGGCTCACCTCTTCCCTGGACTCTTGACGGCGAATACGGCGGCGACGACAGCAAGGTTGTTATCGACATTGAAAAGCACGCTTTCAGCATGTTCCGCCCTCCGCTGGTCAAAGAATGCTTTGACAAAGAAACAGTTGAAAAATAACAAAATCCGCTGTGGCTGACCACAGCGGATTATTTTTTAATCAAGCTTTGCCTTCAAATAGTTGTCGTAGAAATCCTTCACGCCTGCATAGAAATCGTCAACGGTACCGTCATTCTTCATGATGTAGTCAGCCATTTTTTCGCTTTCGCTGGTGTGGAAAATTTCTTCTTCGTGAAGGTCGTTTTCGCGAAGCTTTTCAATGCTCTTGCCGTCTCTTTCAGAGCCGCGGGCAAGCATTCTCTGATAACGAACCTCATCGTCGCTGATAACAACGTCAACGAGAACAAACTTGTCGCCGAATGCCTTTTTGAAAACCTCAATGTCTGAGGGAGGACGAATGCCCGAAACAAGGAAGTTGGGGCTGTCAGATTCCTTAATCTTTTTAACAATCATTTCGGGGAAGAATGTCTGACCGTTAGCGGTCATATACTTCTTTGATGTTGCGTGAAGGTTGTCGCGGGTGAGCTCAAGACCATCCTTGGCAGCAAGCTCTCTGACAACATCGCCGATTGAAATCATGGGGAAACCGTATGTCTTTGCAACATATTCAAGGAAGAAATCCTTGCCTGTGCCGTTTTTGCCGACAGCAGCTAAAACCATTGTAATTACCTCCAAAAATTTGATATTTAAATTTTACATTATTAATATGCGTTTGTCAACGGAATTATTTTTTATTGCATTTTTACCGCAAAAAATCGGCGAGAGCAAGCTCTCACCGATTTTATTTTTTACTGAAGGCTGCCTACAAGACCGCCGAGAAGAGCTTCAAAATCAACGCTCTCGCCGAAACCGAGGAAGAAATTGAAGAAGTTTGCGATAGCATCGCTCTTAATGAAGTCATTAATGTATGCAGGAATTGTGTTAAGTAAGAAGTTGCCGATTGTTTCAAAGAAAACGATGAATGCGTTGTAAACGGGGCCAACGGAAACCTTGTGAACAGAGCTTGTTTCCTGACCTGCGTTTTCCCAAACTCTTCCGCCGATATACTTCATCTTTGTATAATAGATTGTAACATTAACAACCTTGTTTGCGTTGCCATCGCCGGGAACAAAATCTGCCTTGAAGGTTGTGCCATCAACATCGGCAATGATTTTTCTTTCGCCGTTGCCTATCTGATAGTGAGTGGGGATATAAATTGTGTCGCCGTACTGAGCGTCAAATGTTACATATGTTGACTTAACCTTAACCTCAATATTGACTTTGCTGTTTGTATATTCAGCGCTGCCTACAGTGATTGTGCAGTCATCAAGAGAAGCGGGAGAATTTGCCTTTGTGTTGGTAACAACGGTGAGTTCTGCGCTGACGGGGTTGGCATCCTGCTCTTTGGGGTCATACTGCTTCATTGCATAAATGCGGTATGTCTGACCTGCCTTGAGACCTGTGAACTTACCGGAAACCTGCCAGTTTGTTTTGTCTGTTGAGAAAACTACACCGTCAACTTCCTGAACGGTGATTGAAGTCATGTCTTTATCAACAAGAACAGGGGCTGCGGGAGCTGTTTTGTCTGCACTCTTAAGAGTTTTAACAGTAATCTTTGCAGCATCGCTTGCATATGCGTTATCGGTTTCTTTAACTCTGATATATACATCATATGCTGTGTCGGGGGTAAGACCCGTAAACTTTGTGGTGCTGCCCCAGCTTGCCTTGTTTTCGCCTGATTTCTCGAGCTTGTATTCACAGCCTGCAACATTCTTGATAGCAATTACGCTTGAGGTGTGCTCGCTGAGAACGGGAGCTGCGGGAGTTGTTGATGACTTTTTGAAAGAAACGGGAGCTGCGGATGCTGCGTAAGGAACGTTATCTACTGTTATTTTTGCGGTAACGGTGTAAGAAACGCCCTCTGCAAGTCCGTAAAAGAAAGTGTCGCCGTTTTCAAGTGTCTGGCGTGTTGTAACGTTGGGACTGATTTCAATTGCTACGTTATAAGCAACGTTCTCAATGGTTATTGGCTCAATCGCTTTAACCGTTATTGTTCTGTTGGCATAGTCTGCCGTGCAAACGGGTGTGGGAACAACCGATGTTGATGTTGTTGCGCTTGCAACTGCCATTCCGGAGCAAAGCATAAGCATTGCCAGAAGCAATGACAGCATTCTTTTGGAAACTGATTTAATCATTGTATTTTCCTCCGTTTTATATTTTCTCCTTTTGCAATTTGACGCTTTTGGAGTATTTGTTCTTGAATTATAACACATGATTTGCGAAAATGGAATAGCTTTTTTTTAATAAATTATTAAATTTCAGGAAATATTCCGTTATTATTCCCGAAAACTCTTAAAAATCATACAATTTTCCAAAAATAAACCAACAGTATCCGGCAACGGCAATTGACATTTGAAAAAATGTTGTTTATTATTTATTTTAAAGTATATCATCATTAAGGGAGCTGTATTTTATGTGCAGAGCAGACAAGGCAAAGGATAACTTTGAAAACGGCTGCAATTGCTGTCAGGCGGTTTTTCTTGCCTTTCTTGACGAAACAAACATGAGCCAAGAGGATGCCATGCGTCTTTCGGCAGGCTTTGGCGGCGGCTTCGGCAGGCTGCGCGAGGTTTGCGGCGCCGTTAGCGGCATGACGATGGTGCTTTCAAACAGATTTGCATCCGCTGACCCAAACAATCACGAAAAGAAAAAAGAGCTTTATTCACTTATTCAAAAAGCGGCAGGCGAATTCAAAGAAGAAAACGGCTCGATAATCTGCCGCGAGCTTCTGGGGCTTTCCGAACGGAATTCTTCCCCCGTACCCGAAGAAAGAACAAAGGAATATTACAAAAAACGTCCGTGTGCCGAGCTTGTTCGCTGCGCGGCGGCTATTGCAGAAAAATACACAAAATAATTAAAATAACAGTTGTATCATTGATAAATATGTGATACTATATATTGCGTAACAAAACATTTTAGGAGTGAATTTTAAATGAAACTTCCCGTAGCTGTTCAGCTTTATTCTGTCAGAGACGAAATGGAAAAGGATTTTTACGGCACAATTGAAGCCATGAAAGAGCTTGGCTATGACGGCGTTGAGTTTGCCGGTCTTTTCGGCGAAGAACCCGAAAAAATCAAGGCATTCTGCGATGAAATCGGAATTGTGCCCATTTCAGCCCATGTCCCCTATTATGACATGCTTGAAAACCCCGAAAAGGTTCTTTCGGACTATGCAAAAATCGGCTGCAAATATGTTGCAGTGCCTTATCTTACCGAAGAATGCAGACCCGGAACTGACGGCTTTGCCGCAACGGTTGAAGGCATCCGCAAAATCGGTGAGGCAGCAAAAGCCCTCGGAATTCAGCTTCTTTATCATAACCACGATTTTGAATTTGTTAAAATCGGCGAAGATTATGCTCTTGATGTTCTTTATTCAAGCATTTCCGCAGACCTTCTTCAGACCGAAATCGACACCTGCTGGGTAAACGTTGCAGGTGTAAACCCCGCAGAATACATTGAAAAATACAGCGGCAGAGCACCCGTTGTTCATCTTAAGGATTTCAAAAAAAGCGGTGAAAATCTCGGCAAGCTCTATGACCTTATAGGTATTGACGATGAAAACGCTCAGCAAGAGGAAGAAGACGCATTCTCCTTCATGCCCGTCGGCTACGGCGTTCAGGATATGCCTGAAATCCTTGCAGCATGCGAAAATGCAGGCGCTCAGTGGGTTGTTGTTGAGCAGGACAGCCCCGCAAAAGGTGACACGCCCATGAATTCGGTAAAACTCAGCAGAGAATATCTCAAAACTCTCAGCTGGTAATTGTTACATAAAAACAAAAAACAAAGCGAGGTAAATATTATGTCCGAAAATATTCTTGACAAGTTCAAAGATGCTCCCGCAGACGAAAAAGAAAGAGACTACAGCAAAAAGGTTAAGGTCGGCATCATCGGCACAGGCTGGATTGCAGAAGCTCACGTAAAAGCCTATCAGAAATGCCCCGATGTTGAGATTGTTGCCGCTGCAGACCTCGTGCCCGGCAAGGCAGAGGCTTTCTGCGAAAGATACGGCGTTAATAACGTAAAATTCTATCCCAGCCACAAAGAGCTTATCGATGCAGGCGAATGCGATGCTGTCAGCGTATGCACTTACAACGCAACACACGCCGAATGCACAATTTATGCTCTTGAGCACGGTGTAAGCGTTCTTCTTGAAAAGCCCATGTGCGTCACTCTTGACGAGGCTGTTGCAATCTGCAAGGCAGAAAAGGCAAGCGATGCTGTTCTTTCAATCGGCTTCCAGCCCAGATTTGATGAGAACATGAAGATGCTCAAAAAGGTTGTTCAGTCAGGCGAGCTCGGCAAAATTTACTATATCCAGACAGGCGGCGGCAGAAGAAGAGGCATCCCCACTCCCTTTGGCACCTCTTTCATTCAGAAAGATACCGCAGGCATCGGTGCTCTGGGCGACATCGGCTGCTATTCGCTTGATATGGTTCTTAACTCAATCGGCTATCCAAAGCCGCTCACCGTTTCGGGCTATAAATCCGATTTCTTCGGCAAGAGCCCCAGCTATGAGCATCACGACGTTTTCGGCGTTGATGACTTTGCTGCAGGCTTCATCCGTCTTGAAGGCGGTATCGTTCTTGACTTCAGAATTGCATGGGCAATGAACCTTGACACCCCGGGCGACACAATCATCATGGGCACAAAGGGCTCTGTCAGAGTTCCTTCAACCGAATGCTGGAACGGCAGCATCGGCGGCCCCCTTGTTATCTATCACGAAATCGCAGGCGAACAGATTGAAACATATATCCCCATGAAGCACAACGATGTTGACTGCTTCGATATTAAAATCCGCTCATTTATCGATGCTGTTAAGGAAGGCGGCGAAGCTCCCGTTCCCTGCAGCCAGATTCTCTACAACCAGGCTATCATCGACGGTATTTCCCGCTCGGCAGAGCTTGGCAGAGAAATCGAAATCGAAATTCCCGAAATCTGATTTTATAAAACTTACACAATAGCCGGCAGAAATGTCGGCTATTGCTTTTTGTGTCTTTATATGATATAATTTTGGTATATATAAGTCAGATTTAGGGGGCATCATTATGTGTGACTGCAACTTTTTTTGTAAAATATTATGCTCGATAATTCTTGTTTTTGCTTTTGTTTTCAATACCATAGGCAACTGGGTCGGTGTGGGTGATATCATTCCTACGGACAAATGCCTGTTTTGCTGCACCTGCCACGAAACAACGGCTGAAGAAACCACAACGCAGCTGCCCGACACCACTCAAACGGGCACAACTGCGCCGTTTTCAACAACTCAGCCTTCTTCCGCCGTAACGGCAGCCGACACAACAACCACAACCAAGCCTGTAACCACAATATACACAACACCGGCAACCACTACGACCACCAAGCCCACAACAGCTACCACAAAACCGACAACAACCACTACAACCACAAAACTTTCAACCACCACAACAACAAAAAAGATAACAACCACAAGAACAACCACAACACAAAAATCAACTCCCGATGAAAACACAACGGTAACTCTTTACGGAAAAACCTTTAATCATACTTTCAATGCAATCGAAGCTACTGCCGACGGCGGATACATTGCCTGCGGTTCAATGAGCATGTCCGGTGCTTCCCAACCTTTTGTTGTTAAATACGACAAGGATTCAAACCTTGTTTGGGAAAAGACATTCAGCAGCACAACATCAACCCTGTTTTTCGATGACCTTGCAATTCTCGATGACGGTTCGGTTATCATTGCAGGCTACGGAAAAATCACAGACACCGCAGAAATAGAAACCAAAGGCAATTCGGAAGCAGTTATCTATTCTCTTTCTCAAAGCGACGGCACGGTTCGCTTCTCAAAAGCTTTCAACGGCAAGGCATCCGATATTTTCAGCACAGTTGCTGCAATGCCTGACGGCGGCTTTGTCGTTGGCGGAAAAACAAATTCGGATAACGGCGATTTCGGCGGAGCCGAGGGCGACAGGGCAATGATTGTCACCTTTGATTCCGAGGGCAATCCAACGCTGAAAAAATATGTCACCGGTTCAAAAGGCGCAACAATCGAAGAAATTGCAACTGACAGCAGCGGCAACATATTTGTTTCTTATATTACCTCCTCAACCGACGGCGATTTTGCGGATTTTGAAGAGCTTACCGGCGGCTATATTGACACCGTTATCATAAAATATGATAAAAGCATGACATATAAATGGGATTATGTTATTGCAACAAGCGGCAGAGACGAATTTACTCAAATTGCGCCTGACGGCTCGGGCGGCTGCGTTGTCGCCGGCCATTATGAGCTTATCGGCATTATTATCCCCGACGGAACTCTGAACGGAATATATAATCTCGGCGGTATCGATTCCGTTGTTTTCTGTCTCAACTCAAACGGTTCTCTTAAATGGAAAAGAACTCTTGCCGGCATCAACAATGACTATATCACCGACATTTCAAAATCCTCAAAAGGCTATGCGATTTCGGGCTATACCATGTCCGGTAACCGCGACTTCGCACCCATCGGCAACCTTGGCGGATATGACGGCTTTGCCTGCATGATGAGTTCTTCGGGCACCGTAACCGCAATATTCTCCCAGGCTGGCTCAGAAGAAGACGCCGCAACCTGCATAGCCGCAAGAACAAACAACGGCAAATTCATGGTTGCGGGTAGAACAAAATCAAAAGACGGCAACTTCGAGGCAAACACAAACAAATCAACAATCTTTACCGGCTATGTTTCCTCTTATACCGTTGGCTGATAAACCGAAATGTATAGCCCAAAGGATTTATAATATATGAAAAGAAAGTTTTCACAGACAAGAATAATCGCAATCGGATATATCAGCATTATTGCTTTGGGAACGCTTTTATTGATGACTCCGTTTGCTTCAAAAAGCGGTGAAAGTGCAGGCTTTGTGCCCGCGCTGTTCACGGCGGTTTCTTCATCATGCGTTACGGGGCTGATTGTGCTTGACACTGCAACAAGCTGGACTCTGTTCGGTCAGGCTGTTATAATCTGCCTGATTCAGGTCGGCGGCCTCGGATTTATGACAATTGCAACAATGTTTTCCATGCTCCTTAAACGCAAAATGGGCCTGCGCGAGCGTGAAATAATGGTTGAAAGCATCAACACAGAGCATATCGGAGGAATAAAGAATCTGACTAAAAAAATTATTGCAGGCACAGCGATTTTTGAGGGTACGGGAGCTCTGCTTCTGGCAACAAGATTTATTCCCGAATTCGGTGTTGCAAAGGGTATATGGTATTCGGTTTTTCACTCGATATCCGCTTTTTGCAACGCGGGCTTTGACCTGATGGGAATTAAAGAACCTTACACATCGCTTGTTCCGTTTGCAAATGATGCGGTTGTTATGCTGACGCTGAGCCTTCTTATTATCATCGGAGGCATAGGTTTTCTCGTTTGGGATGATATAAGCAAAAAAGGCATTAAATTCAAACGCTATCAGCTTCACACAAAGCTTGTGCTGACTGTTACGGCAATTTTGCTCATCGTTCCGACAATTCTCTTTTTTGTGTTTGAGCGCAATTTCACAAATGAGGGGCTCGGCTTCGGTCAAAGCCTGCTCAATTCAATATTTGATTCCGTAACGGCAAGAACAGCGGGCTTCAACTCAACCGACACCGCAGCGCTTGCCCCCTCAAGCAAAATTCTGACGGTTTTTCTGATGTTTATCGGCGGCTCTCCCGGTTCAACCGCAGGCGGTATCAAAACCACAACCCTTGCGGTTATCGCAATTTCAACCTTCAACGGCATCACCCGCAGACAGTCCAAAGGTGTTTTCGGCAGAAGGCTTGAAAAGGATGCCATTCATAAGGCGAGCTCCGTTGTTTTCACAAACATGAGTCTTGCAATTTTCGGAATTATCGCAATTCTTGCCCTTCAGCCAGAACTTGACATCGGCGATGTTATTTTCGAATGTGTTTCAGCAATCGGCACGGTCGGAATGACAACAGGCATTACCCGCGACCTTGCAACTGCATCAAGGCTGATTGTGGCATTCCTGATGTTCTGCGGCAGAGTCGGAAGCGTTTCGTTTGCGCTTGCGCTCATGGAGAAAAAAGCCGCGCCTCCCGTTAAAAACCCGAGAGAAAAAATCACGATAGGATAAGGTGAAAAACATGAAATCATTTCTTATAATCGGCATGGGTCATTTCGGTCATCATCTTTGCCAGAGTCTTGCCAAGCAGGACTGTGAAATCATGATTGTTGACGAGAGGGAAGAAGCTATCGAAGATATGCTGCCCTATGTTGTGAGCGCAAAAATCGGCGACTGCACAAATATTGAGGTGCTTAAAACCTTTGACATCCCTTCGTTTGATACCTGCTTTGTCTGCATAGGTGAAAATTTTCAAAACAGTCTTGAAATAACAAGTCTTCTTAAAGAATGCGGCGCCAAAAAGGTTATCAGCAAGGCAGACAGAGATATTCAGGAAAAGTTTCTGCTGAGAAACGGCGCGGATGCCGTTATTTATCCCGAAAAGAATATGGCGGAGCGTTTTGCCGTCAGAGAGAGCAGCGAGCATATTTTTGACTATATCAATCTCGGAAGCGAATATTCGATTTATGAAATCGATGTGCTTGACCGCTGGGTCGGCAAAACGGTTAAGGAACTCAATTTCAGAGTCAAATATAATCTTGCCGTGCTTGCAACGAAGAAAAACGACGTTGTTACCCCTGTCATTTCAGGCGAAAGACGTTTTGAAAAAGACGAGCACCTTCTTGTCCTTGGCAAAGAAGAGGATGTAAGAAAGGTTACAAAATAATTCTTTAAGATACAAAAAACCTCTTTTGCGGAATTATTGCCGTAAAAGAGGTTTTCTGTATTTATTTTATCTTTTCTTTCATTTTTTCCAAGACACTGTAAGGAATTTTCATGTTGCCGAGCCCCGTGCCGATGCTTATATGCGGCTTCATTGCGGCATGGAAATCCGTGCCTCCCGATATCATCAGCCCGAGTTCCTTTGCCATTGACTGATATTTCTGCTGCATTTCGGAGGTGTAATCGGTGTAATAGCCCTCAAGTCCGCAAAGACCGTAGCCCTTAAGCTCAACAAGAAATGCTTTTAATTCATCATCGGGCAGCTTTGTAAGATGCGGATGAGCAAGGAAGGATATTCCGCCGCATTTTGCGATAAGCTCAACCGCATCTCTGGCGGTCAGCCGCTGCTTTTCGCAATAGGCATATTTGCCGACGGACATATATTTATCAAATCCTTCTTTTACGCTTTCGGTGTATCCCTTATCCATAAGCACGCGGGCAAAATGGGCTCTGCCCACAAAATTGTTGGGCGCAAGCGCACGCACCTCTTCAAGGGTGATGTCAAAACCGAGTTCGTTGAGCCTTTGGGTTGTCACATGGTTGCGCTCGATTCTCAAATCAACAACTTCCCTGAGCATTTGCTTTAAATCGGGGTTGTTATAATCAATGAAATATCCGAGAATGTGAGTTTCGGTTTTTGACTGAACTGAAAATTCAATAGCAGGAATCACCTCAATGCCGATTTTTTCACCTTCCGCAATGGCTTCGGGCAGACCGTCAACCGTGTCGTGGTCCGAAAGTGCAATCGCGGCAAGCCCTGCTTTTTTTGCTTCGCGCACAACCTCTGCGGGAGTCATCGAACCGTCGGATTTGAGCGAATGTGTGTGTAAATCAATATATTTTTCCATGATAAAATTATCCCCGTATTTTCAAAATCAAGCTTATTGTAGTTTTCATTAACATTTTTGTCAATTGATTATTCACAAATATTTACGATTATTTCAATAATATTTACATTGCTATTGCTAAAAAAGCGTGATATAATTAGAATGTAATAATATGGCGTTGAGGCGCCGGACTATATAACCGTCAGGAGGAAACTTCAATGAAAATGTCATTTCGCTGGTACGGCGAGTCAGACCCGATTTCACTTGAATATATCCGTCAAATTCCCAATATGCGCAGCATCGTAAGCGCGGTTTATGATGTTAAGCCGGGCGAAGTTTGGCCCGAAGAGAGCCTTGCAAAGATGAAAAAACAGTGCGAAGATAACGGTCTTGTTTTTGATATTGTTGAGTCAATTCCCGTTCATGAAGATATCAAGCTCGGCAGAGGCGATGTTGAGCACCTGCTTGAGGTTTATTGCGAAAATATCCGCCGCTGTGCAAAATACGGCGTTAAGTGCGTAACATATAATTTTATGCCCGTTTTTGACTGGACACGCACCCAGCTTGATAAAAAAGCTCCCGACGGCTCAACAAGCCTTGTTATGTATTGGGAGCAGATGAAGGGTCTTGACCCTCTTAAGGATGATATCCATCTCCCCGGCTGGGATTCAAGCTACACTCAGGATGAAGTCAGAGAGCTCATCAACGCTTACGGCGAAATCGGCGCAGAAGGTCTTTGGGCAAACCTTGAACGCTTCCTCAAAAAGGTTATACCTGTTGCCGAAGAATACGGAGTGAGAATGGCTATCCATCCCGATGACCCCCCATATCCCATTTTCGGGCTCCCCAGAATCATCACAAACGAAGAAAATCTTGACAGAATGCTTGCAATCGTTGATTCGCCCGCAAACAGCCTTTGCCTTTGCACAGGCTCACTCGGCTGTGCAGAGTCAAATGATGTTGTTGCCATGGTTCGTAAATACAGCGCAATGGACAGAATTGCATTCATGCACATGAGAAATATTCTTATCATGCCCGACGGCAGCTTTGAGGAAAGCGGTCACCTTTCATCCTGCGGCAGCCTTGATATGTATGAAATCACAAAGGCTCTTGTTGAAACAGGCTTTGACGGCTATGTCAGACCCGATCACGGCAGAATGGTCTGGGGCGAAACAGGCAAGCCCGGCTACGGACTCTATGACCGTGCGCTCGGCGCAGCCTATATCAACGGACTTTTTGAGGCTTGCGAAAAAGCCAATTCGTAATTCGGAATGCGTAATGCGGAATTATGATAGGGAGGACATTATGAGTTACAGAATACACTGTGCTTTCAGCTTTGCAATTTTATCAATTTCCATGTTGATTTTTACCGGTTACCTTATATACCATAAAATTGCAAAGTATACAGGTTGGGAAAGTATAAAATATAATTTTATCAATGAAAATCTTATTCCTTTCATAATTCTTTTTGCGTGTATAGCATTGGTTTCAGGAGTAGTTTCGGTTATTCTTTTCAGAAAAAAGAGATAAAGTTTTAAATTTTATATTACTGATATTTTATATTTATGAATATCTCTCCTTCAGTCCTACGGACAGCTTCCTCGTCAGAGGAAGCCCAAGGAGCAAACAATATTATTGCAGAAAAAATGAATTTTACAGTAACTTGTTGAACAGGCTCCCTCTGACGAGGGAGCTGGGTCATAGACCCTGAGGGAGAGAAAATCAGTTTTGCGGAGCAATATATAAAAACAGGTTGCTAATCCCCACAAATTAAATTAGGAGATAAATATATGAACAGTATTTCAGAAAAAATAATGTCAATCGGCGTTGTGCCGGTTATCAAACTCAATAACCCCGAAAGAGATGCGGTTAATCTCGCAAAGGCTCTCGTTGAGGGCGGTGTGCCCGTTGCGGAGGTAACCTTCCGTGCAGCAGGTGCCGCAAAAGCAATCAAGCTCATGAGCGAAAACGTGCCCGAAATGCTTGTCGGTGCAGGAACGGTGCTTGAAACCTCACAGGTTGACGAGGCAATCGAAGCAGGCGCAAAATTCATCGTAACACCCGGTCTTGACGAAGAAATCGTCAAGTATTGCCAGAGCAAGAATATTCCCATCTATGCGGGCTGCACAACTCCTACCGATTATCATACAGCGTACAGACTCGGTCTTGACGTGCTCAAATTCTTCCCCGCAGAGCAGAGCGGCGGACATTCGAAAATCAAGGCAATGACTGCTCCCTTCCCCATGTTCAAGGTTATGCCCACGGGCGGCATTTCGCTCAAAAATCCCGGCGAATATCTTTCATGCCCCGTCATTGCGGCTTGCGGCGGCTCATATATGGTAACCGCAGACCTTATCGACAATCAAAAGTGGGATGAAATCATCGACCTTTGCAAAAAGTCGGTTGAAATTGTTAAGGAGGCAAGAGGATAATGGCAAAAGTAGTAACCTTCGGCGAAATCATGCTTCGCCTTGCGCCCAACGGATATTACCGTTTCTTCCAGGATGACCAGCTTCAGGCGACATTTGGCGGCGGCGAAGCCAACGTTTCCGTTTCTCTTGCTAACTACGGCATGGAGTCCGTTTATGTTACAAAGCTCCCTGCTCACGCAATCGGACAGGCTGCCGTTAATTCACTTCGCTATTTCGGCGTTGATACAAGCAAAATTGTTCGCGGCGGCGACAGAGTAGGTATTTATTTTCTTGAAAAAGGCGCTTCCCAAAGAGGCAGCGTCTGCATCTATGACAGAGCGCATTCTGCAATTCAGGAAGCATCTCCCGAAGATTTCGATTGGGACAGCATTTTTGAAGGCGCCGACTGGTTCCATTTCACGGGTATCACTCCCGCACTCGGCGCAAATCTCGTTGAAATCTGCAAGCAGGCTTGCGTTGCGGCAAAGGCAAAGGGCGTTAAAATTTCATGCGACCTCAACTACAGAGGCAAGCTCTGGACAAGAGCCGAAGCAAGAGAGGCGATGACCGAGCTTTGCAAATATGTTGACGTATGCATCTCCAACGAAGAGGATGCAAAGGACGTTTTCGGCATCGAAGCTGAAAATACAGATATTTACGGCGGCAAGCTCAACAAAGAGGGCTACAAATCCGATGCAAAGCAGCTTGCTGACAAATTCGGCTTTGAAAAGGTTGCAATAACCCTCCGCTCCTCAATTTCAGCCAGCGACAATGACTGGGCAGGAATGCTCTATGACGGCGAGAACTACTGCTTCTCAAAGGAATATCACCTTCATATCGTTGACAGGGTCGGCGGGGGCGACAGCTTCGGCGGCGGACTTATCTACGCTCTTCTTTCGGGCAAGGATACACAGAGTGCAATTGAATTCGCTGTTGCGGCATCGGCACTCAAGCATTCAATCGAGGGCGACTTCAACAGAATCGGCGTTGCCGAGGTTGAAAAGCTTGCAGGCGGCGACGGCTCAGGCAGAGTTCAGAGATAAATATAATTTACAGTATATAAAAAAGCGCAGGATTTTTTCCTGCGCTTTTTTATTAAATCATCCTAAGTCGGGTTCGTTATCAAGCAGACATACGGGATTTTCAAAGCCTTCAAGCTCCAGAACAACGATTTCATTTTTGCCTTCTTTGAGAAATGGCGCGGGAATATATGCCGACCTCTGTGGACCAACCTCCCAGTGCCTTGAAAGCACTCTGTTATTAACGATAATGATACCCTTTTTGAATCCGGGCAGCTTTATGAAAGTGTCACAGCGTTCATCAATTTCAAGCTCTGCCTTGAGAAAAACGGGTGTTCCGTCAAAAGCTTCAATGCCTTCTTTGAATTCAACTGCCGAGATATCGTCAAGCGGCAGCGGATAGTTTTTCCAATGATAAACAAAATTATTGCCGAAGCCGATGCCCTGAGTGATACCCTTGGCATCTTTAAGCTTTGCGCCATAGTTAACCCTGCCCATGTTTTCAACAAGCACCGAAAGCTCTGCGCCCTGAGCGGGAATTTCAACAGAATTTTTAGGCTCATTGTCATTTCTGTATTGGATGCCGACAAATTTGCCGTCGAGATAGATATATCCCCTGTCATGAACATCCTGGAGGCGGATCTTCTGACTGTCGCGCGGACCTCTGACAAAAGCCTTGTAAAGCACGAAGCCGTAGCCGCAGTCAAGCTTTTCCATCGTCATGGGCATAACTGAGTCGACAGGCTTTGAAAGCACACCGAGATTATCAAAGAGCTTTGCGAAATGAGTGAATTTCACTTCGCCATATTTCTTTTTCTTTATCGGAGCAGGCAATTCGATTTCGGGAATCGGGGCATATTTTGAGATAACTTCTCTGAATTTATAGTATTTTTCGGTAAGCTCGCCGTTTTCGTTAACAGGCGCATCGTCATCATAGCTCGAAACTGTCGGCTCATAGAAGTCATAGTCATTTGCACCGTTCATATAGCCGAAATTTGTGCCGCCGTGGAACATATATGCAGAAAGGCTCGCCCCCTCGGCAAGAATTTCATCCATTGCCTTTGCGGCATCCTCGGGGTCGCGGCTGTGATGCTCCTCTGTCCAATGGTCAAACCAGCCGTTCCAGAATTCGGTACACATGAGCGGTCCGTCAGGCTGGTATTCGCGAAGGCGGGCAAACTGTTCCTTTGCTCTTGAGCCGAAATTTGCCGTTTTATGTATTTCAGGCACGGTGCCTGCGGTGAGCATCTGATATTCCGCGCCGTCGGAGGTGAAGAACGGAACATCAAGCCCCCTGCGCTTCATGCCGTCGGCAAGATAGCGAATGTATTCGCTGTCATCGCCATAGCTGCCGTATTCGTTTTCAACCTGAACAAGAATAACGTTGCCGCCCTTGGTTATTTGATGCGGAACAATTCGGGGAATGAAATCATCAAAAAAGCTGTCAACCGCCGCAAGATAATCTTTATCCATGCAGCGAAGCGCCATATTGTCGTTTTTGAGAAGCCACCAGGGCAGTCCGCCGAAATCCCATTCGGAGCAGATGTAGGGGCCGGGTCTGACTATGGCATAAAGACCGAGTTCCGCTGCGATGCCGAGAAATTTTTCGATATCGAGCATATCGGAATAGTCAAACACTCCTTCTTTAGGCTCATGCATATTCCATGCAACATAGGTTTCAATCGTATTAAAACCGCATGCCTTGAGCTTTATCAGCCTGTCGCGCCAATATTCGGCAGGCACTCTGAAGTAATGGATTGCGCCTGCAATTATTCTGAAAGGCTCACCATCCAGCTTAAAGCCCTCTTTTTCAATTGTAAATATACTCATTTTGCTCCTCCTCAGTCGGGTAATTCTTCTCTTTCATAGGGGAATTCGCTGAAAACCTCAAATTTCTTTGCACGCATCCAAAGCGAAGGATTGAGCTTAATCGTGAAGCCACAGCCGTTTGGGGTTATCCACTCATGCATGGGATATTCGGGGATTCCGAATGCAGCAAGAATCGCCATGATAACACCGCCGTGGGTAACAATTGCAGCAGAGGTTGTGCCGGTTTTCATGAGACCCTCGGCAACCTTTTCAAAAGTGCCGAGCACTCTTTTCTCAAAATTCTCGTTGCTTTCGCCGAAGGGGGGCTCAACACCCTTTTCGCCCGCAAGCCACTTGGGAAAAACAGGATGCTTTTCAAGCTCTTCGGCGGTTTTGTTTTCAAATTCTCCGAAATTATATTCGATAAAACCGTCAATAACGATGGCCTTGTTTTCAGGGTAAAGAATTTTTGCGGTTTCTGTACATCTTTTTAATGGGCTTGTAAAAACCGCATCAACGGGCGGATAAATAAGCTCGTCCTTCATCTGACCGAGCTGCGCCCTGCCCTCCTCACCGATTTCAACATCGGTGTGACCGATATAGCGCCCCTCCAGATTTTCATCTGTGAGCGCATTTCTTATAAAATGTATGGTATAGGACTTCATTTTTCCTCCAAAAACGGAACTTAATTTTTGTGTGATTCATCAATATACAAATTGTATAATCAGGAGTATAATAGTAGATATAATTATACAAAAAGGAGTGTTTCTTATGGAAAGAAACTTCCCCATAATCCTCAGCGAACTGAGAAAAGAAAAGGGACTCAGCCAAAAGGATGCCGCTGCACAGCTCGGTATTTCTCAGGCTTTGCTGTCGCACTATGAAAAAGGCATCCGCGAATGCGGTCAGAGCTTCTTGATAAAAGTTGCGGATTTTTACGGAGTGAGCTGCGACTATCTTCTCGGCAGAACAAACAAAAAGAACGAAGCGGCTCTGACAGCTTCCATGTTTTTAAACACCGATTCGCATGACACAAAGCCAACATCGCAAACAATGATAAAGGCCTGCGCTCTTCTTTCAGATGCTCTGCGCTCCCCCGAAAAGCTTGAAGGCGTGCAGCTTGAAATGCTGCTGGCAATCGGTCTTTATAAAATCATTCTTGTTCAGGCATATGCAGGTCATCTGCCGAAAAACTGGGCCGGGAAAGCATATGTTGACGGCAATGTTCACTGCACACCTGCCTATCTTGCGCAGGCGGAATACGCAGCCTATAATGCTCTGAGACCGAATATGAGCAAAAAGCCCGAGCCCGAAGCACCGATTCCCGACGCGATAAACACCGTTGTGAAATTAGCGGAGGACTATATTCTGAAATTCATCTCCGAAGCCAATCCGCCAATGCCGCTTGAATATTTCAAATAATTAGTCAAAGCAACGCACCGATTACGGCGCGTTGCTTTTTGTTACATCAATGATTCGTAAAGCTTGATATATTCTCTTGCGGATTTGCCCCAGCTGTTGTCGCATTTGAGGGCTCTTTCAACAAGCTTTGTCCAATAAGCTCTGTCCGCATAGGCAGCAAGTGCACGTCTTATGGCATCAAGCATATCATAAGCATCATAACTCTTGAAGGTGAAGCCGTTGCCCTTGCCGTCGCCGCTGTCGGTGATTGTGTCTTTAAGACCGCCTGTTTCACGAACAATGGGGATTGAACCATAGCGCAGAGCAACCATCTGCGAAAGTCCGCAGGGCTCGCTCTTTGAGGGCATGAGGAACATATCGCTTCCTGCATAAATCTTTCTTGCCATATCGGGAATAAATCCGAGACGAAGACCAACCTTTTCCGGGAAGGCAGCAGCAAGCTCTTTAAAGAATGCTTCATACTCCCAGTCGCCCGAGCCGAGAATGACGAGCTGCATGTCGGTTGAATCAAGAAGCTCCCACATGATTCTCTTGACAAGGTCAAGGCCCTTGTGAGCAACAAGCCTTGAAACAATTCCCATAACGGGAACATCTTCTCTGACAGGCAAGCCGAAAAGCTCCTGAAGAGCAGCCTTGTTCTTATCCTTGGCTGAGAAATCCTTGGCAGAATAATTATAGAAAATGTCTTTGTCTGTTTCGGGGTCGTAGTTGATAACGTCAATTCCGTTGAGAATGCCGCTGAGTTTATAGCTTCTTTCTTTCAGAATCGGGTCAAGACCGTGGCTGAACCAGGGATCAAGAATTTCGCCCGCATAGGTATTGCTGACGGTTGTCACCTTGTTGGCACATTCGATGCCGCCCTTCATCAGGTTGATGCAGTCACCGAACTGAAGCAGGGAAGAGCACTCCTCACCAAGGCCGAAAACATCGCCAAGAATTTCATTGCCGTATTTGCCCTGATACTGAATGTTATGAATTGTAAAGACGGTTTTGATGCCTGTATAACCCTCTTTATTGCCGTAAATCGTTGAATAATAAACGGGAACAAGAGCCGTCTGCCAGTCATTGCAATGAATGATGTCGGGCTTGAAATCGATATAAGGCAGAATTTCAAGAACCGCTCTTGAGAAAAATGCAAATCTCTCTCCGTCATCATAGTGACCGTAGAAAGAACTTCTTTTGAAATAATATTCGTTATCAATAAGGTAATAGATAACTCCGCCTGCCTTGGCTTCAAATATGCCGCAATACTGCCTGCGCCATGAAACGGGAACCATGATGCTGGTTACAAATTTCATGTTCGCGCGCATTTCATCGCTGATTGAGCCATAGAGAGGCATAACAACTCTGCATGCAACCCTGCGGTTGCGAAGCGCCTGCGGCAGAGAGCCTGCAACATCTGCAAGACCGCCGCTCGCCGCAAAGGGCAGAGCCTCACTTGAAGCATAAAGAACCTTCATTTTACTCATTTCCTTTCTGCTTTAGAATGGCGGGAATAAACCCTATCCAAAAATAACAGTTGTATAATATTTATCCTGATGCTCGATAACACCAACACCGATTTTTGTTATCTCGCTGCTCATAGCCTTGTCTGCAATACCCGGAGCAACCGTCTGGGTATAAAGGCTGTTGCCGCCGTATTCGGTCTTGAAGGTGTAAGAGCCGCTGACGGATTTGTCGCCGTAAAGCTCAGGTGCCGCCATTGAAATGCTGCTCATTTCCGCCGAAGTCTTAAGATCGCCCGAAACCGAAAGCGGGGCAAGACCGCTGTTATATCTTTCAAGATTAAGCTGGTCCACTATCGCCTGAGCAAGCGTTTCGTTTCTCTGAGGAGTTGCATTGGGAATTTCAAAGCGTGAGGTTGTTGCAGGCTCAGCGCTTTCGCTCCAGATATCTCCCTCGGTGGGAACAGGCGGGTCAACGGTAACAACCTCTGTTTTCGGGTTGCCGTTTTCATCTTTTTCAACCTTACCCCATCTGTTGGTAACCTCAACATAAGAGGTTCTCGGTGTATACTTGGTTGTTGTAACCGTTGTCGGCTCAGTTGTTGTTCCCGTCATAAGCACGGTGTGATTCACAACCTCTGTTACCTGCTCGCCGTTTTCGTTTGTCACGGCAACACCGCTTGTATCCGTAACCCCGACAAAGCTTGTTTCTTCAACAAAATAAGTCGGCATTTCGGTTGTTGTGACCTTCGTCGTTGTTTTCCTTGCCGGATATTTATGATTTGAAGAAACTCTGGGGCGGCTGTATTCGCTGGGCATTGTGATAAACTCAACGCTGCCGAATTCGTCAGTTGAGCTGACAACAATCATTGTGGTTTCAATGACCATTTCCGGCTCGGTTGTTTTTCCTTCACCGTTGAAAACACCTGTTTTAACAAGGATAACAACAAGCACCAGAACAAGTGCGAGCGCGGCAACAACACCGGTTAAAATATTTTTCGTAGACATAAGATTCACGCTTTCTCAGATAACAATTCCCTTGCCGATATAAACAGGATAGTTTGATGCTCCGCAAAGCATTTTATTGGGCTTGAGAACTGCTCCTTTGTCAATAATTACACAGTTGAGAGTTGAATTCTCGCCGATAAACGAACCCTGCATAACAATTGAATTCTTGATTTTTGCGCCCTTTGCAACAGTTACGCCTCTGAAAAGAATCGAGTTTTCAACCTCGCCGTCAATTCTGCATCCGTCAGCAATGAGAGAATTCTTAACGCTTGCGCCGATGCCGTAGGTTGCAGGGACTTCGTCTCTGACCTTGGTGTAAATCGGACTGTCGGGAGTAAAAAGCTCTTTTCTGTTTTCAAGCTTAAGAAGCTCAAGGCTGATGTCATAATAGCTCTGGAGAGAACCGAGAACCTTAACGAAGCCTGTAACCTCATAGCCGTAAACTCTGATATGTTTGATATTGTTTGAGATGATTGTTTCAAAATCATCAATCTTTGTGCTGTGTGCTTCATGAAGAAGACGCTCAAGAAGAGTTCTTCTGATAATCATGATTTTGAGGGAATAGTTAACATCCGAGCTGTAGCAGTCAAGAATCTTTGTCGTTGAAATTCTTGAATCCGCATCCATGATTATTTCGGTATTTGCCTCCATCTTAGGAGGAATGCCTTTTGCATAAGCGACTGTAACATCCGCATCCTTAGCAACGTGAGCTTTATAAAGAGCTTCATAGTCCATGTTGCAAACAACGTTGCAATCGGTAAGAAGAACGTGGTCTTTTCCCGAATTTTCAATATATTTAATGCTGTTATAAAGAGCGTCTGCCTTGCCTTTAATCATACCCGTTCCGGGTTCATTATAAGGAGGCAGTATTGTCATGCCTTCTCTTTTTCTTGAAAGATCCCAGGGCTTGCCAGTTCCGATATGGTCCATGAGCGAACGGTAATTGCTCTTGGTGATAACACCGACCTTTGAAATGCCTGCGTTAACCATATTTGAAAGAGGGAAGTCTATAAGACGGTAACGGCCCGCAAACGGAATCGAGCCCATCGTTCTGAGCGCTGTAAGCTCAGGTATAACCTCATCATTGGCATTTGAAAAAATAATGCCGAGAACATTGTTTGCTGCCATTATTCCGCACCTCCGATATCGCTGTCTATCATCGCTTTGGGCTCAACCTTTGCGCCCTTGCCGATTTTTACGCCGTTGCCTATAACCGCAACGCCCCAATCATTTACATCTGCCATGTTTTCGGGGCTTTCGCCGACAACCGCGCCTTCTTCAATAACCGCATTTTCGGCAACGATTGAATACTGAACAACCGCGCCCTTCTTGATAACCGTGCCGGGCATAACGATTGAATACTTAACCTCTGCACCTTCTTCAACGGTTACGTTTGCAAAAAGAACGGAGAAATCGATGTTGCCGCCGATTTCGCAGCCTTCGGTTATCATCGAATTTTCAACCTTTGCATTTTCACCTATGTAATGAGGCGGTGCTGCGGGCGAACGGGAATAAATCTTCCAGCTGTCATCATCCAAATCAAGGTCAACCTTGGGATTGAGCAGGTCAAGGTTTGCATCCCAGAGGCTGTTGATTGTTCCGACATCCTTCCAGTAGCCGTCAAACTGATAGGCGAACATTCTCTCTCCCGCAGAATGCATGGCGGGGATAACATCATGACCAAAGTCGTTGCCCGAGCCTTCCTTGGCTTCGTCTTCGATAAGATATTTTCTGAGCTTCTGCCAGTTGAAAATATAAACGCCCATCGAAGCCTTGTTGCTTCTGGGATTCTTGGGTTTTTCCTCAAATTCGCTGATTGAGCCGTCGTCATTGACAAGCATCAGACCGAAGCGGCTTGCTTCATCCCATGGAACTTCAAGCATTGCAATTGTGCAGTCTGCGTTCTTTTCCTTGTGATAGTCAAGCATCTTTGAATAATCCATTTTATAGATATGGTCGCCCGAAAGAATAAGAACATATTCGGGGTCATATCTTTCAATGAAATTAATATTCTGATAAATTGCGTTTGCCGTGCCTTTATACCACTCAGTGCCCTTAATCTGCTGATAGGGTGAAAGAATATGTACGCCTCCGTTGGCGCGGTCAAGATCCCAGGGCTGACCGTTGCCGATATAGTCATTAAGCTCAAGAGGCTGATACTGAGTGAGAACACCGACGGTGTAAATGCCGGAGTTGACACAGTTTGAGAGAGGGAAGTCTATGATGCGGTATTTGCCGCCGTAGGGCACGGCAGGCTTTGCGATGTTTTTAGTAAGAATGCCGAGGCGGCTGCCCTGACCGCCTGCGAGGAGCATTGCTATGCATTCGGGTTTAACTGCCATAGAGGGGTCCTCCTTTATTTCAAGTTGATTTTTTTCTTGAAGTATTTTTTATATACATACAGCTGAGCCCTTCAATGTCAAGCTCAATGCTGTAATCATAGCCGTGCATGGGTTTCTTTTTAGCTTTTACCGAACCGACTGTGCTTTCTCCCTTGCCGCCGTATTCGGGCAAAGCGGAGCTGAACATAACTCTGTAGGTGCCCGCCTTGGGAACGCCGATTCTGTATTTCTGCCTTGTGACGTTGGTGAAGTTACAGACAGAAATCATCTCTTCGCCGCTCTTGTCACGTCTCACATATGCCACAACGGAATTATCCGTATCATCGCTGACAATCCAGTTGAAGCCGTCCCAGCTGTAGTCAACCTCCCAGAAAGCAGGAGTTTTCTTGTAAAATGCGTTGAGCGCGGCAACATAATTTTTCAGCTGTTTGTGAGCGTCATAGCCTAGAAGCAGCCAGTCAAGCTGCTGCTTATAATTCCATTCGATAAACTGACCGAATTCGGCGCCCATGAACAAAAGCTTCTTGCCCGGATGCGACATCATATAGCCGAGGAAGGAGCGCATACCCGCAAACTTTTCTTCATAGCTGCCGGGCATCTTGTTTATCAATGAGCATTTGCCGTGAACCACCTCGTCATGCGATATCGGAAGAACGAAATTCTCCGAAAAAGCATAGAAGAAAGAGAAGGTCAGACGATCGTGATGATATTTTCTGTGAATACCGTCGAGCGAAAAATAGCGCAGACAGTCATTCATCCAGCCCATGTTCCACTTGAAATTGAAGCCGAGACCGCCCATGTAGGTCGGCTTTGAAACCATCGGCCATGCGGTGCTTTCTTCCGCAAGCATCATAACATCGCCGTATTCTCTGAAAACAGCTTCATTCAGCTTCTGAAGGAATGCAACGGCTTCAAGATTTTCCTGACCGCCGTTGACATTCGGAATCCACTGACCGTCGTTTCTTCCGTAATTAAGATAAAGCATTGAAGCAACGGCATCAACTCTCAGTCCGTCGATATGATATTTGTCAAGCCAGAACATTGCGCTCGAAACGAGGAAGCTCTGAACCTCTGTTTTGCCGTAGTCAAAAACTCTTGTTCCCCATTCGTAATGCTCACCCTTGCGCGGATCTGAATATTCATAGAGTGCCTTGCCGTCGAATTCATAAAGACCGAAAGCATCCTTCGGGAAGTGAGCAGGCACCCAGTCAAGGATGATACCGATATCGGCATTGTGAGCCTTGTCAACAAAATAGGCAAAATCGTCAGGCGTTCCGTAGCGGGAGGTGGGGGCAAAATAGCCGGTCACCTGATATCCCCACGAGCCGTCAAACGGGTGCTCGGTTATCGGAAGCAGTTCAATATGGGTGTAACCCATTTCTTTGACATATGGTATAAGCCTGTCCGCCAGCTCACGGTAAGGAAGAGGATTGCCGTCATCATAAAGCTGCCACGAACCTGCATGTACCTCATAAATATTGACGGGCGATGAATAAATATCGGTCTTTTTGCGTTTTTTCAGCCACGACCTGTCTGTCCACTCAAAATCAAGCTCGCCGTAATATTTCGAGGCTGTATTCGGTCTTGTTTCGGTGTGGAAGGCATAAGGGTCGCTCTTATAAAGAGTTCGCCCGTCTTCAGCGCCTATCACGAATTTGTAGGAATCAAATTTCTTAACTCCTTCAACCGTGCATTCCCACACTCCGCCGCTGATTTTTACCATCTGAGCATTTTCGGGCTGCCAGCCGTTGAAATCGCCCGCAACGCCTACCCATTTGGCATTCGGCGCCCACACGCGGAAGCAGACTCCGCCGTTTTCGGCAGGATGCGCACCGAGAAAATCATATGCTTTGGCATTTGTTCCCTCATGAAAAAGATAGAGGGGTATATTGTTTTTTTCTTTGGACATAGGCACAATCCTCCATATTCACATAACATAGCCTATATAGGTTATTATATCAACTGTTACTTTTATTTTCAAGTATATATCATAAATCAATACTGCCAAAATATTCTGTCGATTGTTTTGCAATTTCACTAAATAAACCCGCTAAAAGTTACAATAATGTCACCTTCATTGACAAAAACAAACGCTTTTGATATTATTTATGTGATTTATTATAAGCAAAATGCGGATATCTTGACCGAAAGCCAAGGTTTCCATAACGGCAAGGAGTGCCAGAAATATGATTAGTTCCGATAACTTATGCATGAGCTGCATGCGTGAAATCGGTGACAGCAAGCAGTGCCCCCACTGCGGCTATCACGCCGATTCAACTCAGATTCCGCCCTATCTCCCCGTCAGAACGGTTATCTCAAACCGCTATCTTGTCGGTAAAATGCTCGAATATAACGGCGAAGGCGCAACCTATATCGGCTGGGATCTCTCGGCAAAAAAAGCTGTCAGAATCAGAGAATTCATCCCCGATTCTTTCACAACAAGAACATCTTCAAACCTTACTCTACAGGTCATGCGCGGCAGCGAATCCGTTTTCGCCGAGCTTCGTCAGGGCTTTGTTGAGCTTTGGTCAAAGCTCGCAAGGCTTAAAGGGCTTTCCGCTCTTATCAGCGTAACCGACGTTGTTGAGGATTACGGCACATCATACGCAATTTATGATCATTTTGAAGGCATGACCCTGCGTGATTTCCTGCTCAGAAGCAAAACGGGTTATATTCCTTGGGAAAAAGCAAGACAGCTTCTCATGCCTATCCTTTCAACCCTTGGCACCCTTCATTCTTCAGGCATTATTCACAGAGGCATTTCCCCTTCAACACTTATCATCGGCAATGACGGAAAAATCAAAATAACCGGCTTTTGCCTCGGCGCGGCAAGAACCGCCAGAAGCGACCTCAACAGCCAGCTTTTTGACGGCTACGCAGCCATTGAGCAATACGGCTTTGACGGCAGCCAGGGCACATGGACCGACATTTATTCATTCGGTGCCGTGCTTTATCGCACTCTTATAGGCAGTGACCCGATTTCGGCAAAAGAAAGAATGACCAACGACAGGCTCATGGTGCCCGGCAAATTCGCCGAAGCTCTGCCTGCATATGTCATAAACGGTCTTATCAACGCCCTTCAGATTCTGCCCGAGGACAGAACACGAACAGTTGAGCAGCTCAGAGCAGAGCTTTCCGCTTCGCCCACGGCAGCAGCGGCCAGCGGTCAGTATCAGCGCCCCGCAGCATCACCTCAGCCCGCACCGACACCGCAAGCTCCGAAGAGTGCTCCTGTTGCACCAAAAGGCAAAAAGACGGCAAAAGACGGTGCACAGGTCATTATCACAACCGCGGTTATCAGCCTTGCTGTCGGTCTTATCATCTTCATCATTCTTGCCTTCACTGTTTTGAAGGACAGAATCAACTTTAATTTCGGTGCCGACCAACCCGCAAACTCATCCGTTTCGCAAACGGAAGCCGAGCTTGTCGCCGTTCCCGATTTCATTGAAAAAAGTTATCTTTCAATAGAATCAAACCCCGTATTCACCAACAATTTCACATTCAGAGAAGAACCCGTTTACAATGAAGAAATAGCAGAAGGATACGTTGTAAACCAAAGCATTCAGCCCGAATCAATGGTGCCCAAGAAAACCGAAATCGTTCTTTACGTCAGCAAGGGCGAAGAAACCATCGTTCTGCC
Organism: Acutalibacteraceae bacterium; assembly: GCA_045591425.1. Lineage (GTDB taxonomy): Bacteria > Bacillota > Clostridia > Oscillospirales > Acutalibacteraceae > CAG-177. Next base: position 53,977 of record JAZNSX010000018.1, read on the forward strand.
CGATGTAACAGGTTCTGACTATGAAGAAGCCGTTGCCCGCCTTGAGGAAATCGGATTTGTCTGCGAAAGAATCGAAACCTCAACAGGCAGCTATGCCGAAAATCAGGTTGTTTCCATGGCTCCCCTTGCGGAAAAATCCTATTCCAAGGGAACAAAGGTTTATCTCAGGGTTTTTGTTGCTCTGACCGAAACCGTAACGGATGAGTTCGGCAATGTAATCGAACCCGAAGAAGAAATCCCCAACGTGGAAGTTCAATAAATCTGTATTAGGGCGGTCTTGACGATCGCCCTGTTTTGGTATAAGCCGTATGATAAATACTTACCCTTCATATTACAAAAAATTTGCCTGTATCGCAGACAAATGCCCCGACACCTGCTGTGCAGGCTGGGAAATAGTTGTTGACCCCGAAAGCCTTGAATATTATAATGGTCTCAACGGAAGCTACGGAGAAAAAGTCAGAAGCCTCATTTCCGTTGACGGTGACGGCGACAGTATTTTCTCGCCGCGCAAAAACCGCTGTCCGTTCCTTCTTGAAAACGGACTGTGTGAGATGTATATAAATCTCGGTCACAATGCGCTCTGCCGCACCTGCCGCCAATTCCCGCGGCATATCACTTATTTCGGAGCAAGAGTCGAAACCGGCATTTCCCTTTCCTGCCCCGAAGCGGCAAGGCTGATTACGGAATCCCCCGACCCGATAACCTTTGAAACCGAAGAAATTCACGGCTCGATTCTGCCGACAGCCATTGACCCGGAAATGTATTTTACTCTGCTCGAAGCGCGAAAATCAGCGATAAACATAATTCAGAACAGAAAATTCACAATCGAAAACCGCATCTGCCGTTTTCTCATGCTTTCTCAGGAGCTTTCACCGCTTGTTCGAAAAAAACGCTTTGAGGAAGCCCGTAAAATCTGCAAAAAAGAGTTTTTTCTGTCGGAAACGCCTGACTTTTCACCTTCAAGAGCAAAAAAATCACTGCAAAAATATTTTGATGATTTCAAAAGCCTCGAAATGCTTGACCCCTCATGGAAATCATCTTTGACAAAAGCCGAAAATGCCCGCATTCCCGAAGCTGCCGGCTTCGAATGGGAATACGAGCATTTGATGATATATTTTATTTTCCGCTATTTTATGGCAGCTGTTTTTGACGGAGATTTGCTCACGAAAGCCAAGTTCGCCGCTGTTTCTTTCATTATTATCCCACGCCTGCAGGCAGAATGTGCGGGGGAAAAATCCGAAAGAGCAAAAGCAATGCAGAAATACTCAAAAGAGGTTGAGCATTCGGCTCATAACATGGAATTTCTCTCCTCTTCAATGAAAAAAAGCCGCTTTTACAGCGTTGAAAATCTCATAAATATTCTCTCTGATACGGAGGAAATAAAATGAAATACTGCAATTATGTCAACACCAAACAAGGCAGCAAATCCGTTCACCGTTTTTCAAACGGCAATACCCTGCCTCTCGTTCAGCTTCCATTCGGCATGGCGGCATTCTGTCCGCAGACCGTTGAGGACAACATCCGCTGGTATTATCATCCTGACAGCCGCAGCTTTGAGGGCATAAGGCTCACCCACCAGCCTTCACCCTGGATTGCGGACTACGGCGCAATGCTCTTTATGCCGCAAAACAAACTCATGGGCGGCTTCGACGGCGAAAATCGCTGGTCGGGCTTCAGACCCGAGGATGTCGTGCTCACTCCTTACCACATGAAATTCAGACTTTTGCGCAGCAGAAGCGACATTGAGCTTGCTCCCACAGAACGCGGAGCAGCAATCAGTATTTCGTTTGACGAAGACGGCGACAATTATTTTTCCGTCACCCCCGTAAAAGGCAACTGCACCTACCGCTATGATGAAAAGACAAGCACCCTTTACGCTTCAACCGACATGCACATGAGCGGCGAAGCGGTAAAATTTAAAACATATATCGTTTTCAAATTCCCCGAAGGCAGCATCAATGCCGAAAAAACGCTTGTCAGCAGCGGCGAAAAGTTCCGCAGCGGCACAAAATGCAGAGGCAAAAAGGCGGGCATTCATCTTTATCTGAACCAAAAATCGATTGAATTCAAACTTGCAACTTCATATATCAGCTTCAGTCAGGCTTTGCTTAATCTCGAAGCAGAGCTTTCGGGCAAAAGCTTTGCTGAAATCAAAAAATCTGCCGAAAATCTTTGGGAAAGCTATCTTTCAAGAGTAAAAATAGAAACGAAGAACAAAAAGCTGTTTAAAACCTTCTATTCATGCATGTACAGAGCTTTTCTCTATCCTCACAAATGCTATGAATATGACAAAAGCGGAAATCCCGTTCACTACTGCCCGCATGACGGCTCAATCCGCCCGGGCGTAAGATACACCGACAACGGCTTCTGGGACACATACAGAACGGTTTATCCTTTCTTTGCGCTTGTTGCAAAAGACGAGCTTCGCGAAATGCTCAGAGCCTTCATTATGGAATATACAGAAAGCGGCTGGCTGCCCCGCTGGCTCTCAATCGGCGAATGCGGCTGCATGCCCAGCACACTTGTTGATGCAGTTATCTGCGACGGCGCGGTGAAAGGCTTTATTGATAACGACCTGCTCGAAATCGCCCTTGAAGGCATGATTAAGCATTCGGTAACAAACGCTCCTCACAAACGATTCGGCAGAAACGGAGCCGAAAGCTATTGCAAGCTCGGCTATGTTCCCTATGAGGAAGAAAAAGAAACCGTCAATCTCACTCTCGATGCCGCCTATGGCGACTGGTGTATAGCCGAAATTGCAAAAATCCTCGGAAAATCCGACATCGAAAAAGAATACAGAAAAAGAGCTCTCAACTATAAAAATCTTTTCGACCCCGAAACAGGCTTTATGCGCCCGAAAAACAAAAAAGGTGAGTTCAGACCCGGTTTTGTTGCAGAGGGCTGGGGCAGAGACTATACCGAGGGCAGTGCTTGGCAGAACTCATTTGCCGTTCCCCACGATATGAAGGGTCTTGCAAAGCTCTACGGCGGCAAGAATAAGCTGATTGCAAAAATCGACGAGCTTTTTGCAGCTCCGCCTTATTATGAAATCGTCGGCTACGGCTGCGAAATCCATGAAATAACAGAAATGGCAGCGGTCAACTTCGGTCAATGCGGCATGAATAATCAGCCCAGCTTCCATATTCCTTATATTTATTCCGAGCTCGGCGAGGTTGAAAAAACCGCATATTGGGTCAAAAAAATATGTGACGAGCTGTTTTCATATGAAGATGACGGCTTCCCCGGCGACGAGGATAATGGCACAACCGCTATCTGGTATATATTCGGTGTTCTCGGTCTTTATCCCTTCTGCCCGGGCAGACCCGAATATGTAAAGGGTATCAAACAGGTTGATAAAGCATATATCGGCGAAAAAGAGCTTGATATCAATAAATTTGACGGCAATAAAATCCAATATAAAGATTTGATTTAAAGGAGAAAATAAAATGGACAGATATCTTATCATCAATGCCGACGATTTCGGCATGTGCAGAGGTGCTAACCTTGCAGTTATGGAGCTTCTCAAAAATCCCGACAGCGCGCTCACCTCTTCAACCATCATGACTCCCTGTGCATGGGCTCCCGAAGCATGCAAATTCGCAGCCGAAAACCCCGAGCTTGCAATCGGCGTTCATCTCACATTCACAAGCGAATGGTCAAAATACCGTTGGGCTCCCGTTAACACAAGCAACACGGATTCTCTTCGCGACGAAGAAGGCTTCATGTGGCATGAGAGCGACCAGGTTGAGAAGAATGTTGACATCGACGAGGTTGAAGGCGAAATCAGAGCACAGATTGAACGCTGCAAAAAGCTCGGTCTTGTCACCCCCTCACATCTTGACAACCATATGGGCTCGCTTTACGGAATTGAAACAGGTCGCTTTGAGCTTCTTCAGAAAACCCTTGAGCTTGCAGGCGAATACGGTCTGCCCTTCCGTCTGCCCGGTCACATCACCGACGAAATGATGGGCAACTCAATGCTTGAAATCAATGTTGACAAGAGCATGATTGAAATGGTATTCGGCAAGATTGTTGAATTTGCAAACGCCATGGGCGTTGCAATCCCCGATTATCTTATCCCCAACGAATGGGGCGGTCCTCAGGATGAAAGCTATGAAAATTTCAAAGAATATCTTTATGACCTTTATGCAAGCTTCCCCGAAGGCGTAACAGAAACCTATCTTCATCCCTCCATCGAGACCGATGACCTTAAGGGCACAACAGGCGCATGGGAACGCAGAGTATGGGAATATCAAATTATGAAGGACCCCAAAACAAAGCAGCATATCGAAGCCCACGGCATAAAACTGATTAACTACCGCGACCTTGCAGCAATGAAGAAATAAGAACAGATAAAGAGCCTTCGGCCGGTCGGTCGAAGGCTCTCTTTTTACCTGAACGCTATATAATAATATGTTATACCCAGCTCATTAAGAAGCGGGCAGCAGCTTCTTACAACGGTTGATTCCGTGCTGCTGACTTTAAAGCCGCTGCCCGTTACCTCAACTCCGAGAGTTGCGCCGCCGGAGATGCCGACCGCACAATAGGCACGGTTTTCGCTTGCGGCATGGTTAACATACATCATCGGAAATCCGCTTGCAAAAACAATAACCACACTCGGCTGAAACCCCAACGAAACGCTTTTCGAAGAAGAACCCGTGCCGAAATATGTTCCCGAAACAAAGGGTTCATTCAGAAAAGTCAACTGATTGCCGCTAAGATGCCTTGAATCATCGTTTATATGTGACGCGCAAAGCAGCTCCTTACTTATAAAAGACGGAAAATCCAGCGATGAACTTTCCGCGGGGCAAAGCGATGCATTAACCGTTGCCCATGCGCTGAGCACAAAAGCATCGGTATCCCTGTCCGAAACAATGCTGTCACAGCCCGAGGTCAGAATATCCAGCCCCGAGGCAAAGGTCAGGCAGTCAATAATGTCGGTAAATGCCGAATGGCATGCTTCGCCGCCCGACGAAAACGGCGCGTGAATGGAAAGCCTGAGCTTTATTCTCGCCTGCCTGCAATATTCATTTTCAACAAGCACGCCCTCATCATTTTCCGTAAAAGAATCAACTATTTCCATGCTTTCAATGCCCACCGCAACGGTTGTATATTTAAGAGGCACTGCCTTTTTGATTGCCGGATATTCCGTTAAAAACCTGATATATCCGAGCTCTTCCCTGCCCTTAAGCCATTCAACGATATTCGCGGGCAACGCACTTATTTCATTCATATCCGACACCTCACTCCGTTTCAACAATAACCCTGATTATCGCCCATATATAAAACACCTCGCTGCCCTTATAGACCTTTTCCGCTCTGTCGATTCTGTATTTTTCGCCGAAACAGCTTATGTATTCGCCGTCATTCGCTGCGGTCAAATCCGGGTCGGGAGGTCCGATATAAAGATAATGCCCCTGTGAATTATAACCGATTTCGGTGTTTACGCCGTAGAGATACATCTTATTTTTATATCTTAGCGGGCTTATGAATGCGTTCATTTCTTTGAGAACTTCACCGCTTTTGGAAACAAATGATGCAGGTCTGCCATGAGATGCAAAGAGACGGTCTGTTTTCATATGCTCACCTGCCTGAAAACGAACTGTTCATCGCTGAGCAGGGGCAATGCAAGCAGCATTGCCTCGCTCTTTTCTTTTTCTGCTTTTTCAACAAGCGCAGACGGTGAAATACTGACCGTCACATCGCCCGCTTTAAATGATGTCACGCCCTCATCTCCTGCGAGCCGCTTCATGCACAGACGATAGTTAACCGATGCTGCCGCGGCATTGATAAGGCGTATATCGGAGCAATCCGCATTGCTCTTCATTCTCGCCGCAAGCTCCGCTGCAGCGGCGGAGCAAAGGGGCATAAGCTCTTCATCAGTTCCCTCAGCAGAATAATTCCTTCTGAGTGCTGCAAGAACATTCCAGCTGTCAATCAAAGCTTATCCCTCCGTCAGACGGAAAGCACCTTTGATGCGCCGTCAAAGATTTTTGCAAAGCCTGCGGTGCAGCTGATAACAGCGCGCTCAAGCTGGCGGTCAATGAGCTTGTCATATTCGGTCATAACCTCGCCCGCCTTAACCATTTCAAGAGCGGCGGTTTTGTCAAGACCGATAAGTGTGCCCTGACCGACAGCAGGTGACTTGAGAAGCTTTGCGCCGAGGGGTGTAATCATATCGCCCTTGCCGTGGAAGTTAAGACCTGCGGCAGCATCTCTGAACTGCTCCATGTTGAGCATTTTCGCCATAACCTCGGGCTCGGCGATGATTGTGTTAAGCTCATAGGGGTCAAATCCGTTCCAGAAATTGACAAGATCGGCATATGTAAGCGTGCCGGCGTTTTCGCATTCAACAATCTGCGCCGCATTGTCCGCGCCGTCGCCGTTAACGATAACCTTAATCGCATCTTTAAGAAGAGTTCTCGCAATATATGCGCCTATCTGTCTGAGGGTAACGGTGAAAAGGTCAAGGCGCTGGAATCTGATGGCTTCATATGAAGCAACAAGGCTTCTGCCCCTCTTTCTGAGCTTGACAAGGTTTTCCTTTGTGCGGATATTTGTTTCGGGAATGAACGCACCCTCCTTGACAATTTTAAGCTCCTTTTCTTCCTCTGAAGGAATTGAAGTTATCGAGCGATAGTCAAGGCTGTCAATAACTGTTGTTGAGGCAACAACACCCGGCAGGATATCCGCCTGTTCAAGACCCTGTCTGACGGCTCTTGAAACATATTCGGGAAAAAGCACTGCGCTGTCAGAGTTTTTGAAAAACTTATCCACAACGTCGCTGCCGGGGCCGCCCACCTTGATGCCGAAGCGTTTAAGCTGACGCTGATATGCGTCAAGCCCTTCAAGTGATGTTCCCTTGTAGTTTTCGCCGGGGTCAAGGCTTTCGAGAGCCTTTGTAAAATTGCCCGAAGCATAAAGCCCCTTTTCAAGTCTGATATTATCGTAATTAGCCATATGAATTCTCCTTTCTTACATCAAAAACGTTACGGTTGATGCGTTTTCGTCAACGGAAAGAATAAGATATTCCCTGCCGCTTTCCGCCGCCTTGACTCCGTTGCCGTCACAAACAAGCTTTGAATAGCCGAGCGCAGGCGCCGCGCCCGTGTAAGCTGCAGTCACCGCTCCGCTGAGCTGAACCGAAGCATAGCCGCCCTCGCCGTCGATAACAAAGCCGCAGAAAGCCTCGCCGTCGGAGCAGGCTGCAACTGTGTCGGAATCGCCGATTCTGACCGCGCAGCCGTTTTCAAGGTCTGCGCTTGTTTTGAATGTTGCGGTGTTTGCGTTAAAACCGCCGAATGATACTGACATAATAAATCCTCCTTAAATTTTATACTCGGAATTTTCGTTTTCTTCCTCTGCCGCCGTGCAGTCAAGCTGTCTGACAACGGGCAGATTCTTCTTTGCGCTTGTAAGAAATGCATCGCGCATTTCGCGCAGCATTTTCATTGAAACGCTGCCGCAGATTTCCTCAAGCGCGGCGCTTTTCATTTCGGGAATAACCGAAGCCGCCGCGCGGATTATCTCCGTTTTAAGCTCGTTTCTGTATTCATTTGCCCACTCCGCAAGCTTTTCGGTATCGTTCACGGGTGAAAAAGACTTTATAACCCCCGCGTTTCTCTGAGCGGGCACAGCAACAAACGACCATTCATATGCATCCGCCGCATCAGAAAGCAGATAGCTGCAAAGCTTGCCGCCGTAGACCTTGCCCTTCTGATGCTCACAGCCCTCGGTCTTAATGTTTTTGCCGCAGATTGAGCAGCTGATGGTTTTCACGCAGCAGCCGACGCTTGTTTCTTTTTTGATACCTGCATCAATCTCGGCAATGAGGTCTTTGTTTTTATCCGTTCTGACCATATATGCCTTCGCTTTGATGTAGGTATAATCCTCGCCTGCCGATGTTTTCTTTGAAGAATCAACAATAACCTCGGCGGCATAAATTCTTGCCGTCTGATCCGCGCTTCTCATGTTGTGGTCAAAAATTCCCGTTTTGCCCACAAAAAGCTCTGCCAGCTCATAAAGAGCGGAAACCGTGAATCTTTCGTTATCTCTGTCATTTTCATTGTCACAGAGAATAAGCGAAAAAGTATAAAGCTCCTCACGGCTGAGCTTTTTTCTTGCGAATTTGCTTATAAGCTCAAGCTCCTCATCGGGCAAAGCTTTGATGTTTTCTTTTTCCGTAATTACTCACCTCTCTTAATTTTTTCTGCCTGCGCTCTGTAAAGCATCGCCCTGCTCTGCTCAACCTCATCCTGAAGCGTTATATCATCCCAGATGATTTCGGCATTGCAGGAATAGCCCCTGCTTCTGAGAAACGCAGTGCATATTTTATTTATCACAGGCGTGAGAATGCGCCTGTATGCTTCAAGCTCGCTTGTCAGAACATCCGCCTGCTGAGACGACATTCTCTCTGTGCTCGACCATGAAAGGCCGAGCATGAACGGCGGAAGCCCTGTTTTGGCAACGATTTGTTCAAGCATCTGGCGAACGGGCACCTCGCTGTCAAGAATCTGATTATCTGCTCCGATGACCTTGATCTGAACATCGCCGACGGCAACAAAATCTCTGATTTCGGAACCGCTCTGCATCGCTTCGCCCCATTCCTTTGCCACCTGAAGCGCCCTGTCTTTGGCATAGACTCTGTCAACGGCATCGTTTTTGGGGTTATATGTAACCGCAAAGCGCAGGTTGCCGACCCTTTCCCAATTCGCGCCGATGCTTTCAAAAATTTTCAGCAACACCGAGCTGACAAAAGGCAAGCCTTTCAGAATCGAACAGCCTGTGAGCGCACCCGGCTCGGGATTCAGCACGCTCAGCAAGCACATTTCCTGCCTGGGCACTTTTCGAAGCTGACCGCCGTCTCTGACAAAAATATCAATGTCAAAGCCGTTTCTGTTTCTTTTCAGCTCAATATTTTCAAGCGGAGCATTGAAAAGTGCTCTCGGCGCGCCCTCCGAATCGGTAACGATTTCGCCGAGCGCCGTTCCGCAGGTTAAAAGCTGTTCAAGATAGCTTGAAGTGAATGCCGATATGCCCTGCCTGTTTCCGCCGACAGGCACATTCATCAAAAAATCATCAAGCTCCCTCTGAGCTTTTCTGTCGGAGCATTCCGCTCTGAAACAGCCCGTCAGGCGAACTGTCTTGAATATAGCCGCGTCAATGACGGGCACTGCTTCGCGCAGCGCGTAATAGAGCCTGTTCTGAGCCCTTCCGAGCGGAACATATCCGTCAATAATACCGAACGGATGGCTGTTTTTTGTCTGCACGGCAGGCGCGGCTATTCTTGAAGCATTCCTTTTTTTGAATATTCCCATTATCTCCTCCTTGCCGCAATGGCGAAGAATCCGCCTTCATCCTCATGCGAAACAACGGTTGAAACAAAATAGCGGATATCGTCCATTGCATGGTCATTTTCTTTTCGCACAGCATCTCTGGCGGCGTTTTCTTCCCACCGATAAAGCCCGAACTCCCTGATTGCGTCCTTGCATTCCGGTGAAAACAGAATTTTCTGCTCCTTAAGGCAGTCCGAAACGCGCCTGATTCCGTCAATCACATCATTCTGCGCGGGAATAACCTTGAACCTGCCTTCGCGCCTGATGCATTCGATAAAGCTTGCCGCCGACGGGTCAACGATAACCGCTTCAATCTGCCTGCCGCCCGCAAGGTCACAGAGAGCTGAATAATGCTCGCTGTCCGTGCGCTGGCTGCCCTCGGTGCGTGAATTAAAGTAATACTCCTTGATTCTGTACCACTTGCCCGCGTTTTCTCCCCACAGACCGAATGACGACGGATTGACCGTTCCGTAGTCGCAGGAAATATAGTATTTCCCAAAGATTTCGGGCAAATCAACAACATGTTTTTCATGAGAAAACATGGGATAAACACTGCCCTGAGCCGCAACCCATCTGCCCAAAACAAACCGCTCATAGAACGCACCCGAATAAAGCCGCTCATACCTGCGAATGATAGTGGGAGTAAGCGACGGATTATCCTTCATCGTGAAATGAATATACAGACAGTTTTTTTCGCCGCATTTTTTGACCCATTCCTCGTGAAACCAATGCATCGGATGCTCGGGATTGCAGTTAAACCAGAGCTTCGAGCCTTCAACCGAGCATCTTGCAAGCGCCTGTTCAACAAACGAGCGTGGCATCAGAGTAACCTCATCAAGCAGCACACCCGCAAGGGTCATTCCTTGAATCAGCGCGGCGGAGCCCTCATCCTTGCCGCCGAAAAGCCAGAAGCGATTTGTTGCGCCGCCGTAAGAAATCTCAACAAGATTGCGGGACAGCTTTTCGGTGCATTCAAAACCAAGCTCCCGCAAAACCGGCAAAATAACTGTTATTACATTTCTCCGCAAAGAAGCAATCGTTTTGCCGCAAAGAGCAAAAGAGCTGTCCGAAAAAGCCGAAAATGTCCATGCAATAAAAGAAACTGACATGCAAAGGGTTTTTCCCGAACGCACTGCACCGTCGCAGATTATTGCATCATATGAATTAAGCGGGCTTTCGGGCATCCACCAACAGAGCGCCTTCATTTGCTTTTCGGAAAACGCGGTAAATCCCTGCTTTTTGGCTTTGGCGCTCACCCGTCATCCTCCCCCGAAAGCATTTTTGCGCCCTCGGCAAGAGCCTGAACAAAGCTGCTCGGGCTGTTTTCTTCCTGCGCGCCGCTGAGCTTTTCAAGACGCTCAAGAGCCTTCAGGCGGTCAAAAAATTTGATTTCAAGCCCGCCGCCCTTGGGTCGCTTGATGTCGGAAACATTGAATAAATCAAGCTTTTCGATTTCTTCGGCGCTCATCGTTTCTTCGCACAGCATCAGCTTCATCGCATCCGCAACCGAGCCGAAGGCAAGGCGCATCAGTCCCCTTTCAACGCAGGCTGCAGAACGTTTTTCTTTTTCAAGCCTTGAAATCTCCGCCCTGATTTCTTCCCTCGCAAGCAGCTTTGCCGCGCTTCTCTGCGGCATAACGGCAAAACCTGCCCTTGCCGCACAGCCTCTTGCATCCGCGCCCTCCGCGTAATAGGCGCAGAACAGTTTTTCTTTTTCGCTGAGTTTCTTTGCCAACAAATCTCTCCTTTCCGAAAGGACTATTCCTTTCACCCTAAGCGGGAACACCGTGTTTTCTAAACCCAAACAGGTTAAACAATTTTCATATTCCTCAATAATCCGCACGCCGTTTTTGCCTGTTTTCTTCCGTTTTCGGGCTTGCAGCGCCGTTTTGCTCCGTTTTTTTCGATTGTTTTATTTTCTTCAATTTTTTTGCGTTTTTACTTGACTTTATGCCGTTTCGGGTGTAACATTAAACTACCGAAAAAATTTTTTGAAATGTGTGGTGAAAATTTTGGGCAGTTCCGATATTCCCAACCCCCGAAGTAGATTCTTAACTTCATATTTCCGCACTGACGGAGCTGACCAAAGTGATTTAACCTTATAAATCGCTCTTCGTTTGCGTCGCCTTTGCGGTTTTGCGAAAGGCGGCTTTTTTTATGGAAAATTTTGAAATTATACTTGAACAGATTGCTCAGCTGATTAAAAACGGCGAAATTTCCGCTCTGCGCGAGATGCTGACCGAAATCAATGTTGTTGACATCGCTATGTTAATAGAAGAACTCGATTCAAAAGACAGGCTCTTTGTTTTCAGAGTTTTGCCCAAGGACATTTCGGCAGAGGTTTTTGCCTATCTTGAGGTTGAAACTCAGACCGAGCTCGTGCGCAGGATTAACGACACCGAGCTTGAACGGCTCCTCGACGAAATGTTTCTTGACGACACTGTTGACTTTCTTGAGGAGATGCCCGCAAACGTTGTTACCAGAGTTCTTGCGCATTCAGACCCCGAAACAAGAAAGCTCATCAACAGATTTCTCAAATATCCCGATGACTGCGCAGGCAGCCTGATGACCATTGAAATGGTTCACCTTCGCACCAGCCTGACAGCCGCGGAAGCCATTGATAAAATAAGAAAAACAGGCGTAGACAAAGAAACCGTCTACACCTGCTACTGCATTGACCGCGAGCATCATCTGCTGGGCAGCATTCCGCTGCTTTCGCTCCTGCTTTGCGACAAGGATACGCTTGTCGGCGACATCATGGAGGATGATGCGCAGCTTATTTCCGTCAACACTCTTGATGACCGCGAATATGTTGCGGATATTGTTAAAAAATACGACCTTCTGAGCGTGCCCGTTGTTGACAACGAAAACCGCCTTGTCGGCATCATTACGGTTGACGATATCGTTGACGTTATCGAAGAAGAAGTGACGGAAGACTTCGAAAAGATGGCTTTGCTTGCTCCGTCTGACGACGAATATCTGAAAACGGGCGTTTTCAAGCTTGCACGCAACAGAATTCTCTGGCTCCTTATCCTCATGATTTCAGGCACATTCACCGGCAAAATCATTGAAGGTTATGAAACTCTTCTGTCAGGTTTTGTTGCCCTGACCGCTTCAATGCCCATGCTCATGGGCACAGGAGGAAACGCAGGCAGCCAGGTTTCAACTCTCATCATCCGCGGTCTCGCCGTCGGCGAAATTGAAATAAGAGATTATTTCAAAATTGTTCTCAAAGAGCTTCGCGTTGCCGCCATCTGCGGCGGCGTTCTTGCGGCGGCAAACATCCTGAGAATGTATCTTTTCAGCGAAGGCACGCTTGAAGTTTTTCTTGTTGTTTCCCTCGCCATGTTCTGCGCAATAATCGTTGCAAAGCTCATCGGCTGCTCGCTTCCGATTTTTGCAAAAATTATCAAGCTTGACCCCGCGCTCATGGCAGGACCCATGATAGCAACTCTGGTTGACATCGTTACGCTTGTTATATATTTCGGACTTGCAAAAGTATTTCTTATATAAAAACGTATTTTGCGAATTCACAAAATACAATATCACGAGTTCTTAAAATATAAACTCACGGGTTTTTAATTTGTTAACTCGCGACTTCACAAAATGTGAACTTAGTAAAACTGATAATATTAACAATAATATCAGTAATAACCATCCATCAATCTCTCCCGAAGGGACGGATGAGATCGGAATTGTTATCTGTTGTTTGATGTTAAGAGGTCGAAGCAGGGCGGTTCGCTGAACTGCCCTGCTTTTTATTGACTCAAAAGCAATAAAATGATAGGATATAAACAAATGTAAACTTGGGTTTACATATAAAGATTTAAAAATGCAAATTCTAATTGGTTGAAAAACTCCGTCGGAATGCTTAGAATTGAACCAACACGCAAAGGAGGAAAAGCTATGAATCTTTCCGAAAAAATAATTTCTCTCAGAAAAGAACAGGGCTTGTCGCAGGAGGCTCTTGCGGAAAAGCTTGAAGTTTCCCGTCAGTCTGTTTCAAAATGGGAGTCCGGCGCGGCTTTACCCGACACAGATAAAATAATCGCCATGAGCGAGCTTTTCGGAGTTTCTACAGATTACCTTTTAAAGAACGGTGACCCCGAACCCGCAAGCGCTCCCGAGCCGTCTTACGAACCCGAAAACACAGCTGCACCAACCGCAATTACCCCGCCCATAAAGAAAAAGCCCGTCAAAAAAATTGTTGCCCTTATTCTTGCAATCTGCATTGTTGTAACCTTAGTCTGCATACCGCTTTATCACGGCGGAATAAAAGAAGCTTGGTGGGCACTCAACGGCGGCAAAATTCAATATCCTTATATTTTCGTTCACGGTCTCGGCGGCTGGGGCGAAGGCGAAGGAATCAACGAAACAATTCAGTATTGGGGCGCAGGAGCCTGCAACCTCAAGGAATACCTGACCGAAGAAGGCTATGAGGTATATATGCCGAGCGTAGGTCCGATGTCGAGCACATGGGACAGAACCTGTGAGCTTTACGCTCAGATTACGGGCACAACGGTTGACTACGGCGAAGCGCATTCCAAAGCGCATAACCACGCCCGCTTCGGCAGAACATATGACACCCCGCTTGTTGCAAACTGGGGCGAAAAGATAAACGGCGGTCAGCGCGTTAAAATCAATCTTCTCGGTCACTCCTTCGGCGGCGCAACAGTCAGACTGCTTGCATCCCTGCTTGAATACGGCAGTAAGGATGAGCAATTGGCATCCCCCGAAGATTTATCACCGCTTTTTGAAGGCGACAAGGGTAATTGGGTTCACAGCGTAACAACTCTCTGCGCTCCGCACAACGGCTCATCTCTCACCGAAGTGCTCAACAAAGTCGGCGGTCTCGTCGGCATCGGCAACACAACCGAGCTGCTCATAAAGCTCTGCTTCGGCATTGCAGATATCGGCTCATCCGCAAGCGGTGTTTATGACTTCAAGCTTGACCAGTTCGGAATCGGCAAGGTCAGCGAAGGCGATGCCGAAAGCGCAATTGAAAAGGTCACAAATTCGGGCAATGACCACGCCGCATATGACCTTTCGCCCGACGGCGCAGCAAAGCTTAACGAAACAATTCAGACAGTTGAAAATGTTTATTATTTCTCATATTCCTACAGCACAACTAAGGAAGGCTCTTTCCTTAAAGGTCAGGTACCAAACAGCACAACCCTGCCCATTCTTTCTCCCTTCGCGCTTGCAATGGGTTCTTACACGGGCACAACCGCAGGCGGCATTGCAATTGATGAAAGCTGGCAGAATAATGACGGACTTGTCAGCGTTATTTCTGCAAGATATCCCTTCGGCGAAGAGTATATGGATTTTTCAGTTGAGGGAATCGAGTTTACACAAGAAGCAAGGAAAGCAATTAAGAAGGGTATATGGAATGTTGCCGAAACCAAGGACGGCGACCACGGCAAGGTTATCGGCCTTGGCGGCGAAACAGACGAAACCCAGCAATTCTACACGAAGCTGTTCACAATGATTGATTCTCTTGAAAGATAAAAAATTAAGGGGCTGTTTTAGCCGCCTTCCGATATGACAGCATAAGCAATTTTGAAACGGTATAACCTCGGTTATGCCGTTTCTTTTTGTGTGCATCTGCTGTAAAACTTATTTAATAATTCGTTTGGTAATATGCCTGCATAGTTGTAGCTGATTATAACTTTCTGCACTCTTTTACCTGACGATTTATCAGGTTTTTGAACATAAACAGCTTTCACCATATCGTTGAGAATGGCAGGAGTCAGTTCTTCAATGCCGACATATTTCTTTGCTGTGCGGATAAACTTTTCAATGTTATCCGTTTTTTCTTGAATTTCCTGAATTTCTTTGTTTAACAACTCGATTTTTTCTTTTAGTTCGGTTTGCTCAGTTTCGTAATCATCAGAAAGCATTTTAAACCGTGTTTCTGAAAGATTACCGTTTACAAGGTCTTCGTAAACACGCTTGAATAATCGGTCAAGTTCGGAACAACGGTTTTCTGCCTTTTGAAGCATTTTTCTTTTGGTATCAAGTTCTTTCTTTGTTTCGCTTGATTTCAATGCTCCAAGTGCTTCTTTGAATTCGTCTTCAAAAGCGGAAACACATATGTGCGGATTGCCATCACCTTTATCGTGAACGGCAAAATCACAACACATTCCTTTTGAAACAAACTGCTCATTGCAATAACTTCTGACAAGTTCTGCATATTGGTCGGTTGGAATTTCTCTCGGAAGTGCGATAATGATTTTTCGTGCGAGCTGCGAATTCCATTGTGTTTCAGCTTTCTCGGCGGAGTTCCATAAAGTTTCTCTGTCATAATATTTTTCGGGTGCGTTGGGTGGTAATAAAATTTCAGAATGGATAACCTCATATTGTTTTCGCAAATAATTTTTCGTTCGGTTAT
>JAZNSX010000019.1:0-5876 GCA_045591425.1 Acutalibacteraceae bacterium
CGTTTTTGTTCAAGAAAACATTCCTTCTTACAGATATAATGGTGTTGTAAAGATCGATTTTTACACATTATTATATTCAGTAGATGTTACTATGGAAAATACAGAACTCATTTTCAATGCGGTGAATTTTGCAAAGCAGAATGCAACCGAAAGCGGTATATCCGTTGAAGATGTTGCGAGGAATGCCGGTTTTTCAATTGACTATTTCAACCGCATTTTTCTTTCTCACACAGGCTTTACCGTTACTGCATACATCAATTATATCCGCTTGAAGCAGGCGGCATATCTTCTTCGCACTACAGATAAATCTGTTCTTGATATTGCCCTTGAAATCGGTTACGATTCCCACGAGGGATTCACAAAAGCATTCAAGAAAAAGTACGGTGTTACTCCGAGCGAATACCGTACCGATAACAAAAGCAGAATAATGTATATGGGTGAGATAACGGACAAATCCGTTGCAAGCCGATTCTTGCACAACAATCCCGATTTTAAGATTGTTGATTCGGATGAAGTGATTGATTTTCTTCTCGAAAAGGACGCCAAACGATACGGATATTTCTGCACAACAATGAAATACTGCGGTCTTACCATAGTTGCCCCTGACGGTAATTACGAAAACGGGTTCATTGGTGTCGGTGATGATTTGGGTGGTGGTTGCTATCTTGAGATACAGACGGAAGACTTTAAATTATTAGCTGATTGGATAAACCGTTTTCCGCAGAGAAAAACATTTTATTCAGATAAGAGCAAAGCAGAAATTAAAGCAATCCTTACATCTTACGGTGTTGCGGAAAACCTGAAAGTTACTCCGCAGGCATTATATTTCGGTGAGCCATTTGAATGCTCACTACCCGAGAATTTCTCAATCAGACTACTTACATCTAAAGATAAAAAGGCAATCACAAAATGGGCAAACGGAAGAAAAGACGGATACGTAAAGCACTTGCTGAACGGGCAGGATTATCTCGATGAAAATAATCTTGAATACGGTGTTTTTGAAAAGGATAACCTGATTGCCGTAGCAGGCTGCGGAATTGATGAAGTACACGGCATGAAACTCAACAACTGTTGTGCTATCCGTTTTACCGAAGGCAAGGAGAACGACAAGCTTTATAAAACAATCTTTAAGCTTGTCACAAACGATATTCTGTCAAAAGGTGCATTGCCGTTTGATGACCTACAGCACGGAGAATATGCAAAAACACACGGAAATTTCACTTCCGCTGAGTTAGGATATATTGCTACAAACAAAAGATTTGATGTTATTGCCGAATAAAATTAAACATATCAGAATAACATCAAATTACCTTGGTGTTCATGATACACACCAAAGTGAAAATTTGGGTAAAAATGAAAAGACTCTGAGCAGGCATAAAAAGCTTGTTCAGAGTCTGATTTTTTTGGTGGAAATATATTAGAAACCGTTGATATATAAGGGATTCGGGGATTAGTGAAGAGTGAATAGTGAAGAGGTAAAAAGTAAAAAAGCATCGACTAAGTCGATGCTTTTTTTGGTACGGATGTTCATAACACAAGTAGTTCTCCGGCAATACATATTCTATACTTCGTACTCTAATATATTTCCTCAGATACGGAGGAATACATAATGTCAAACATCATTGAAGATTTATATTACGGCAAAAAGTAATATGTTAGGTTTTGTATCAAGCTTCAGGCTTGATGCTAAATTTACATGCGGTGCTTTTATAGGGAAATAATCAAAATCGTAGTTCTATCTGTTGTCGGAGAGCTGACTTATTTTTCCGTCACGTACTTTGATTTTGAAGGTTTTATGAATATCGACACAAGAAGTTCCGACAGAAACCGTGTAATCACCGTTATGCATACCTAAAACCATACGGCGGTCATAGTAGCAGAAGGCTTCGTTGGGAACAGGTATACTGATTTGAGTTTTTTCTCCCTTTTTAATCTCAACACGCGCATATGCTTTCAGCTCCTTCAGGGGCATTACAACATCACAGTTAATCCCCGTCAGGTAAGTCTGAATAACCTCCGCACCATCAAAGTCACCGGTATTCTCAACCGTAAGATTTATCTTAAGACTGTCCGCCAGATTGATACATTCAAAATTATCAAGTTTAAAGTCTGTATAGCTCAGTCCGAAGCCGAACGGATAAAGCGGAGCTCCGTCATTTTCAATATAGCCGTATCCTCTTCCTGACGGCTTCATCGAATAGAAAAGAGGAAGCTGTCCGACAGTTTTCGGGAATGTTATGGGAAGCTTTCCACTCGGAGAAATCTCTCCGAAAAGAATTTCACATATAGCTTGTGCACCCTGTTCACCCGGGAACCATGCTTCTAAAACAGCACCACAGCCGTCCTGCCACGCAGTCATATCTACAGGTGAACCATTAAGAAGCACAACTGCTGAATTTGAATTTGCTGCAGTCATTCTGCGTATACTTTCCTCCTGATCCGTTTTGACGGTGAACTCAATTTTGCCCACAATAACCGCACTGTTATCTTTTTGTTCCGTTCGCGTAATACCGGGAAGACGGATATCCGAACGGTCAAGTCCTTCACCTTCAACAAGTGCAGTCATATATATTGCTGCATCACACTCGGCGGCAACCTCTTCGATGTAAGCATCCTCCGCGAAAACAACCTCAACGGCTCCGTCAAGATATTCTCTGAGATACTGTAACGGTGTTTTTGCATCCTCAGCCGTCCATTTGACTTCGAAAGGACCGGAATAGTTTTCTCCGACCGGGAAAACATCCGCACCCATACCGAACACAGCCAGCTTCTTCATTTTTTTCTTATTAAAAGGCAAAACGCCTTCATTCTTCAAGAGCACCATTGATCTGCGGGCTGCTTCAAGCGCCAGTTGCTTATGCTCGTCACAGCGCACAAGGCTCTGAGCCTCATTTCTGTCTGCAAAAGGCTTGTCCATAAGACCGATGCTGAACTTTGCGGTCAACACACGCAGAAGTGCACGGTCAATATCAGATTCATCAATCCAACCTTCTTTGTAAGCAATCATCAAATCATCATAAGAGTTTTGTGGCAAATCAACATCCAGACCTGCTTTGAGGCTCGCTGCCTGAGCCTTCCATTCTGTATCAAAAAGTCTGTGTGCTTCCCAAACGCCCTCAACCGAATTGTAATCAGAAACAACAAAGCCTTTAAAGCCCCACTCGTTACGCAAAATATCGGTTAGGAGCTTTTCGTTACAGGTGCAGGGAACACCGTCCCAGCTGTTATATGCAGCCATAACAGACATTGCTCCGCCTTGCTTGATACACTTTTCAAAAGGCTTAAGATAAACTTCTCGCATTGTCCTTTCACTTGTATCGGAAACATTGGAGTCTCTTCCTCCATAAGAATAGTTATCTGCATAATGCTTTGGTGTGGCGATAACACCGTTTTTCTGTAATCCTCTGCAAATTGCAGCACCCATATCTCCGTTCAGGAGCACATCTTCACCGAAGCTTTCAATTGTTCTCCCCCAACGACAATCCCTGACAACATTTACTACCGGAGTAAGAGCCTGCCTTACACCTACAACGGCACACTCCTTTCCTATAACGTCGCCTATCCGTTCAACTAAATCCTTATCAAACATCGATGCCATACCTATCGGTTGTGGGAAGCAGGTTGCCATACCCCACTGTGCTCCGTGAAGAGCCTCTGCGTGTTCAATGGGCGGAACAGACAACGAATTGCACTCCATACTACGACGTATATCTCGGTTAATTTCATCAGCAACTTCCGCAGGAGAAACAGGTTCTCCTCGCTGCTCGTGCATAAAATGTCCGGGATTACGGAAATTACCGAAACGATATTCTCGCCTTTCTTCGTAATCCTCGCGTATAGGATAGAGCATCTGACAAGAAAGCTGACAGATCTTTTCTTCAAGGGACAGCTTTTTCAGAAGTTCTTCTGCTCTTTTTTCAGGTGATTTATTCATAAGGTCAACTCCTATTAATGTGCTTTTATGATAAGATATCCGCAGACAGGCAGTGTTATTTTGCCGGAAACGCTTTCGTTTTTAAGTGTATCTGTATACTCTTTATCAAGAACGATTATTCGTTCTTCATCTGCAAAGTTCATAATAAAAATTATGTCGCCACGCTTTCTTGAGAAAACTCCGTCACTGAGTTTTATGTCCGCATCGGCAGCAACAGCATTTTCGGCAATAAGCATTTCGCAGAAATCATCGGCAAAAGTCCCGTCGTTTCTGAAGGCGGCATAGTATGCCTTACCTTTTCCGAATGCATTTTCTGTAACGCAGGGCATTCCGCAGTAGAAATCGCTTTTATATTCGCCCAGAGTTTTTGCTCCGTTCGCATGGATGATGTCACAGATGTGGTTCACTTCATAGTCCTTGCCGTTGAATCCGGCCTTGCCCGTAATATCCTCGGGAAGAGAATCCGTTTCCTCACACCATATGCCGAAAACCTCCTTCAGTCTTCCTGCAGGGAAACCGCCGAGTCTGCAAAGGTCATCAGTATCGACTATGCCTAAGAGATACGTTGCAACAAAATTACCGCCGTTTTCAACATATTCCTCAATCCGTTTTTCCGTGCCGTTCTTAAGCATATAGAGAAACGGTGCGATAACAATATCATATTTTGAATAATCATCCTGCATGGAAATAACGTCAACGCTGATGCCTCTCTTATAAAACGGAGCATACCATTTTATACATTCTTTCACATAATCTCTGCGGATGTTGTTATACCCCCGGAAAACATTGACTGCCCAGCCGTTTTCCCAGTCATATATAACCGCAACTCTGCTTTCGGTTTCGCTTCCGACAGCGGAATTCAATTTTTCAAGTGTTTCTCCAAGCCTTGTTACGTTTCTGAAAACTCTTGTGTTTTCGTGTCCGCAATGGTCAATAACCGCACCCTGGAATTTTTCGTCGCCGCCTCTGCTTTTTCTCCATTGAAAATACTGTATGCTGTCCGCACCGTGTGCAACAGCCTGAATTGATGCAAGCTCATTTATGCCCGATTTGGGGAGCTTGTTGACATCCTGCCAGTTTACCAGCGACGGTGTGCTTTCCATAAGAAAAAACGGCTGACCGTTTTTTAATGAACGAAAAAAATCGTGTAAAAACGCTGCTTCAAGTGCTTCATCGGGATTTTTACCTTTATCCCACGCAGGATAATTATCCCATGATACAAGATCAACGTGTTCTGCAAATTTCTGATAATTAATGCCATTGTATCTGCGCATAAAATTAGTGGTGACAGGTATTTGGGGAGTGATTTCACGCAGAGGTGCAATCTCATTTTCAAAAAAAGAAATGTGGCTGTCGGTTATAAAACGCTGCCATGCAAGATTAAGAGCCGATGCACTGTCTTCTCCGTTTTTTTCGGGAGGATTAATCTGGTCAAAATCATTGAAGGAATGCGACCAGAATGCGTTCCACCATTTGAAATTCAGCTCATCGATATCGTTGTGATAATATTCTCTGAGCCATTTTCTGAAAGCCTCGCAGCAAAGCTCACAGCGGCATTCTCCACTGTATTCATTTGAAATGTGCCACATTTTCAGGGCGGGATGGTTTTTGTATCTTTCCGCTAACATTCTGTTGATGCTGCGGACTTTTTCTCTGTAAACCGGAGAAGTGAGACAATGATTGTGTCTGTCACCGAATTTGCGGCGTATCCCGTTTTCGTCTTTTCTTAAAACTTCGGGATATTTTTCGGCAAGCCATGCAGGCCGTGCACCCGACGGAGTGGCAAGGATTGCAGCAATACCGTTCCGATGCATTTTATCAAATATAGTATCAAGCCATTCAAAATTATAAACGCCTTCTTCAGGTTCAAGTGTTGCCCATGAAAATACGCCGACCGTTGCACTGTTGATATGGGCAAGCTTCATCAGACGCATATCCTCAT
>JAZNSX010000020.1:0-44765 GCA_045591425.1 Acutalibacteraceae bacterium
CGTTTTTGAAGAATTCGGTGCCGTAAAGCACCTGACGGATAAGAGCTTCGCCCGATGCGATGTTTGTGTCTGCCTCAACCCAGACGTTACCGCAGATATCCCACTGATTTGCGGCAACCTTTTCCTTGATTTTTTCATAGATTTCGGGATAGTGATCCTTCATCATCTGATAAAGAACTGCCTGGCTCTGACCGAAGGTCATTTCGGGGTAATCATCCATGAGCGAAGTGACGTTTGAAAATGTTCTTGCGCTCTTTCTGATGCTTTCCTGAATTCTCCAAAGCCATGCAACGTCGATATGGCTGTGACCCGTGAGCATAACGCGGCTTTGTGCGCTCCATTCGATGGCGGCGATTCTTTCAAGATAAAGCTTGCGTGCCCTTGCAATGGATTCTCTGACTACAGGCTCGTCAAAGTCATAGTCAACCATATGCATGCTGTCGTCAACGGCGGCATACACCTTGCTGTGAATGTGTTCGTCTTTTATGTAATTGAGTGCATCAAAGGCAACTTCAAGATCAATATAATAGCCTTCGCATTCTTTGTCTGTAACAAAAATGCAGGTTTCGCCGAAACGGAATTCTGCGAATTTTGCGCCGTCCATTGCTGCGTCGCAGAAATCCATGGAGTCAATCGTTGCTTCAATTTCAAAAGTCAGCACCTCGCCCGCTTTGTGAACGCCGAGGGCAACCTCTGTTCTGTCGGGTATGGTGAATCTTGAGGTACAGCCGGAAATATATTTACCGTTGCATTTAACAAGAGCCTCACCGCCGACGGCAAACTTTGCGCGCAGTTCAAGCCCGTCCATTTCTTCAGGGACGGTTATGCTTGCCTTGAAGAAATGAGCTGAGTCATAGCCGGCGTACCAGATGTCACCGGTCTTTATTTCACCCTTGAAATCCTCCATTTCATATCTGTCACCGAGGAACATTCCGCGGGTGTGTTCCCAAACGGGTATCTCTTTTTTGAAAAGAATGCAGTATTGCTTTAACTGCTTGAACATGTCATCTCTGAGCACATGCGGTTTTATGGTGTGCATATCAACACTCCTTTATATCAGATAGTTTTATAATAGCAGATGCTGTTGTAAAAAGCAACAAAAAACCGCCTGAAAACAGACGGTTTTTATAAATGTTATTCAAAAAATATGATGTCGTTTTTGGCAAGCATAACCTCTTCAAGCATGGTTGCGGTTTCAACTACGGTGTGGTTGCCGCAAAGGGTTCCCGTGTGGGTAATCCTCACAAGCTGACCTTTCTTCAAAAATCCGCTTATGATATAGCGTTTAATGCGCATATCGTTTGCCATAACCGTGAATTCGATTCCGTCATCGGGGTTTTTCATCATGATTGAATCGTCAACCTTGATGTAATTCTCTCCGATTTCGGTAACATTGCCGACTATATATTGCGTGTTATCCGCGATTTCGCCCGCTTTATGCCCCAGCGCGTATTTAACGATTTCATCAACGGCATCTTTACCGATATAATATCTGTAGCCGTAGCTGTCGATGTTTGTTACGATATAGCCGTTGTCATACAGCGCCCATGAGAGATTATCCGCGCCGAGTTCTTCCGAAACAATCACAAAAGTGAGCTTTTTTTTGCCGCTCGGAATATTCTCCGTTTCAAGCGTTTCGGCATCGGTGTGTTTCAAGAACATGCCCCACAGCGCATCGCTGTCGGTCTCGGTTAAGCCGTATTCTTTTGAGCCGTAATAAATTGTTGTCAGCGGGAATGTTTCGGTCAGATTCAATGCCGTAATCAAATCGCCCAAAGTGGCGGGCGGGTCGTAATAATGGCGCATGTTGAAAACATAATATCCGTCATGCCCTTGGTATTTGACGGCGATAAATCTTGACGAATCAATGCCCATGATTTCATATATTCCGCATGTTGTTGTGTGAGTTTTGTCCTCATATATGTCATATCCCCGCATTGATGCCGTGCCGAGCTTTTTGCCTACCTTATCCTTTGAAAGCGTGTTACGTGAACGGATTGTATATGTTCTGCCGTTGTATTCAACAAAGGTGAATTGCTCAAATACCTCTTTGCAGTTCCACGGCCATTCTCTTGCACTCATGGGTATATTAATAACTTTACTCTTGTCACGCTCTCTTATGTCCGCCCATTGGTACGGCAGGTGAGTTACCGGCGGAAATTCGGTTGCAGGCTCCGTTGAGGTGCTTTTCTCTGTTGAATTTTCTGCTGTTTCCGAAACAGTCGGCGGAATGATTGCAATGTTTGTGTTTTCGTTTGTTGTTTTAGGCGATGTGTCTGCAGTTGTTGACGGGTCTGTTAAAATGAAAGTTTCATCAAGACCGATTTTGATAAGCTTCTTCATGTTGCTCAAACCGAACACGCATGCTGCGGCAACGCAAAGGCATGCCGCCAAAGATGCGGCTGTTATCCATGTTTTTTTGTCGGTTTTCGGCTTTGACCTTGCATCGTTTATGCATTCGTCGTCGATCTGACCGATTGCATCCAAAAGTTCATTCGGTTTCATTCTAAACCCTCCTTTTCCAATCGGGTGCGCAGCTTTTGGCGGGTTCTGTAAAGCATGGATTTAACCTTGCTCTGCGAATATCCGAAGCGGGCGGCTATCGACTCAACCGAATCCAGATAAAAATAACGGCATAAGAACACATGGCGGTCTTTATCCGACAAACCCTTGACAAATGAATTTATAACATTGGCAAGAATCTGTGCGTCAACCGCATGCTCAACGCTGTTTTTATCGGGTATGCATTCGGAAAGCTCGTCCAAAACAACCGCAGTCTGACCGCCGCCGCGCTTTTCCGCACCGTTTTTTCTCCATTTGTCAATAGAGATGCGCCGAGTGATTTTTCCGAGAAATGTTGAAAGGACAGACGGACGGTGCGGAGGAATGCTGCTCCATGCGCTCAAATATGTATCGTTAACGCATTCTTCGGCGTCAGCACGGTTATTGAGAATGTTGTTGGCAACGGAGTAGCAATAGTCGCCATACTTGGCGGCAGTTGCGTTTATCGCTTTTTCGCTGCGCTCCCAATATAAATTCACAATTTGCTTGTCATCCATCCGAAATACCTCCTTTAAAGAGCTCTTCACCCATATACTCGGATTTTTGAGGAAAAGGTTGCATGTTTTTCAGTAAAATTTAAGAGCCGAAAAAATCGGCTCTTAAAAGTGCTTTTATTCTGTGGGAAGCCCCTCTTTGTCATACATGCATACGGTTTCAAGCATGATTTCAATGCCCGCCGCGATTGCCTCTTCTCTGAGGTTGTCAGCATTGTCAAGTCTTGTGTGATAATATCTCGGGGGAGTGGGGTCCATTGCGGCAAAGCCCGTTGCGGGGATGCCTCTCTGTGTGAATGCCGCCGCATCGCATGCGCCGAGATAAATCGATTCAAATTTAAGGTCAAAGCCGCAGTTTTCACCCGCGTTTTTAACGAGATGCTTTGCGCCCCAATGGTGCTTAACCGTGCCGCTCAAATCTCTGTCATAAACAGCCATTGTTTCAAGGTCGCGGAAGGTGTCAAGACCAATGACACAGGTTTCAACATCTTTAAGCTCTTTTTCATGAGCCTTTGCGTATGCTTTTGCGCCTCTCAGACCCGATTCCTCGGAGCCGGAGCAGATAACAACAAGCTCGGTGTTTTCAAGTCTTGTGTCTGTGTCTTCCATTGCTTTTGCAACAGCCATGCCTACATAGCAGCCGGTGAGGTTATCGTTTGCGCCGGGAACGCTCTTGAACGGATTCTGGAAAAGAAGGAATGCAAGCTGGAAGGGGATGAATATGCAGCCCACAACGAAGCCGAGAATCATCAGCCAGCGGGGCTCTGCGGCTTCAAGTGCGCCGCCTGTACCTGCGCAGATGATGCCGATAATCGAAACGATAAGGTCGGCAACAAGACCGACAACCGCAGGGATGAGAACCAACTTCATGCCTACACCGCCGAGCCAGTAGTTAAGAGTCCATTCAAACTGGCTGTCCGCATGACCGACAAGTATAATACGCTTTTTAACTTCACCCTTGGGTGCTCTTTTTGCGATAACATTGTGGCTGGGCAGGGAGGGGAAAAGAGGGTCGATAAACTGCTTATACATAAGGAATTCAAGAATAAGGGGGATAAAACCAAGAATAACAAGGATAAGTGAAATTATCGGGGTTGCAAATGCATATGTAAATACGCTTGCTATTGCACATGCAACCGTGAAGGGGATAAAGCCCATGAATGCCTGGCGGTGAACCTTGAATTCTTCGATTTCAACATTTTCACAGGAATTTTTCAAATCTTTTGCCATCAGTTCCTGAGCCTTGAGTTCTTCGGGTGAGCCGGGTTTACGGGGACCGATTTCGTTGCAGATTCTTGTGATGTTTTTAACAGCGTAGCGTGAGAGCTTTTTAACGTCAAATGCGGCGCTGTATTCGGATGCGATTTTCATATATATTCCTCCGATTTATTAGCATTTCTTTAACATGATATCACGTTAAATCTGAAAAATCAATATTTAACGATACAGTTTTTGTGAAAATTATAAAAAAGAACCCGAAAAATCGAGTTCTCAGTTTTCGTCAGTTAAGCAGTAAACGCCCGATTGCAAAACCGCATATTCAATGTCCTTAACTCTGAAATATTTCAGCACAGGCTCATGAAAAATGAAATAATCGGTCACATTGTAATTGTCAAATCCGATTGTTTTTATTTTATAAGAATAAGCATTGCATATAAACAGCTTGTTGTCATAAACCGAAATATCAATCGGATGGCAGAAAGCCTTTTCTTTCGGGCTGCCGATTCGGAATTCGATTCTGTTGTGCTTGACGGAATAATTGATTATGGCGTTTGAATCGGGAACGGCAAACCAGAGGTCGGTTCCGTTTGCTGCAGGGGAGCATGCGGGGTTTCCAAGATAATCAACCGTTGTTTCGGAAATAATTTCCCCTGCGCTGCCCAGAACAAGCAGTCTTCCGTCAGAATAAGAAACTGCTGTGGTGCTGTTTGTTATGTTAACAATCGTGCAGGTCACAAAATCGCCGAGGTTTCTTGCAATAACCGCACCGTTTTCGCCGAATTTTGTGTTTATGTAAGTCAAAACGGGGATCTTTTCAAAAATATCGATTTCTTGATTATAAATGTAGAATGCAACCGCATCCTCGCCGCTTGGCAAGGTTTCTTTGCATGCATAAATAAAGCCCCTTTCAACGGGCTGAATGTCAAGTAAATCAGCGTTAAAAAGTTTTTGCACCTTTGTTTTCCTCCGGGAAATGATAAAACCCCGCCAAGCCGTATGCAGCCGATTGTAACCTGCTCGCTAAGCAGGTGGGTGCCGCCCGATGCTTTCACGCTCCCTTCGTCCAATCGGGCACAAGACCCGACCGGGAGGTCTGCAATCCGCCACCGGAGCAAGGCTCCCTTATAGTGTGTGTTGGGTTACATATAGGCTGTAAATTTTTCGCACAAGGCAGGGTGTTTTTATTTTTGCTGTGCAAAAGTGAAATATGCCTTCGGCATGTTATATTTTGCTTCGCAAAGTGAATTTTAAACGTTGCTTAAGTGAAGTTTGCATTCGGTGAGTGAATAATTGACTTTATTCCTCATCTTCAAAATCAAACATTTCAGCGAGTCTTTCTTCAAAAGCCTGACCCACTTCGTTGAATTCTTTATCATCTTCGATGGGGCAGAGATAGGTTTCGCCCTTTTCTTCTTCAACTTTGAGAATTATGAGCTCGTTGTCATCTTCGGTTATTTTGTCGGGGTTTTCGGGCAGAGGAAGCAGGGCAACATAGCGGCCCTTATCTGTTTCAATTCTGTCAAGCTCCTCAAAAATGTGTTCCTTACCGTCTTCGTCAACGATGCTGACGATATCGGGAGTGTATTCTTCGTTATTCATTGAATATCGTTCCTTTCATGTCCGTTATTTATATTTTAACGCTAACAAACGCTTTAGTCAATAGGAAATAACGATAAGTGCATTTTATCTAAAAGTTATTAACTTTTTTCAAAAAAACTATTGACAACGCCTTAAAATGATGATATATTATAGTCGAGGAAAGGAACAGAGGAAATAAAATAAAACCTTAAATTCTTCCGAGACTGCCGCAGTTAAAACGGCAAAAAACATTACGAAGAAAATCTTAAAAAGGGTTGGATGTTCCTCTGGAGAATCCCTCTTGACCATAGATTACAGGTCACAGGTCAAAACAATGTTGAAGTGAATAAAAGAAAGGCGGCGATACCCGATGTACAACGCAGAACATCAGCTCGCAGCCGCTGAAATCAACAAATAAATACGGCAGATTTGAAAGCTGATCAGATAACAATTTTTATTCGTCTGCAAAGAGCTTATCAAACTGCAAATTAAGCAAATTGATTGCCAAAGTGTTGATAAGCGGCTGTGAGCAGAAAAAATTGAATATGAAATAAATAATACGGACCGTGCCCAAAGGCATGGTCTTTTTTGTTATTAAATATGTTTATTTTACTTGCAATATTAAAATATAACTGCTATAATATTTTGATATTGAAAGGAATGATAGTTTTTGAGACGCAAAAAATGGCTGGTGTCAAAGGGCAGCAAGGATATGGCGGCACAGATAGCTCAGGAGCTGAGTGTTGACCCGTTTGCAGCCTTGCTTGTTACTTCCAGAGGTTTTGAAAATATAGATGAAATAAACGATTTTTTTGATGCAGATGCACCTCTCACCCTTTCTCCGTTTTCCATTGCTGATATGTCGAAGGGAGCGGAAAGAATTAATAGGGCTATAGATGATTTTGAGCTCATTTGTGTTTTCGGCGATTATGATGCTGACGGAGTGACTGCAACGGCACTGCTCTATTCCTATCTTGAAACAAGAGGCGCAAATGTTATCCGCTATATTCCCGACAGGCTGACAGAAGGCTACGGGCTCAACATCGGAGCAGTAGAAGAACTTGCCGAAAGAGGAGTCGGTCTGATAATAACCGTTGATAACGGTGTTTCTGCAATTGATGAAGCGGTAAGAGTCAAAGAACTCGGAATGGAGCTTATAGTTACAGACCATCACAAGGTTGGAGAGGTTCTTCCTGATTGTTACGCGGTTATTGACCCTCACAGAGCGGATTGCCCGAGCGGTTTCAAGGAAATGTCGGGTGTCGGAGTTGCATTCAAGCTGGTTTGTGCACTTGAAGGTGATGACGGAGATATTTTGATTGAAGAATACGGCGATTTGGTTGCTTTGGGAACCATCGGCGATGTTGTGACCCTGACAGGTGAAAACCGTGTTATGGTGCGCCGCGGATTAAGACTGATGAACGACTGTCCGCGCCCCGGCATAAATGCTCTCATGGAAGCGGCCGGCGTGGGTGATAAGGCGGTTTCAGCCTCAACGGCTGCATTCACGGTTTGCCCGAGAATAAATGCGGCAGGCAGAATGGGTTCGGCTCACAAAGCACTCGACCTTCTTTTGTGTGAGGATGACGATACAGCTTCATTGCTTGCACAAGAGATTAACGCAATGAATGCGTTGAGGCAGAAAACCGAAACAGAGATTTTTGCAAGTGCAGCGTCAATGCTTACTTCGGATTCAGAAATATCAAACGACAGAATAATTGTTGTTGACGGTGAGGGCTGGCATCAGGGCGTTATCGGTATCGTTGCAGCAAGGATAACAGAAAGATTCGGCAGACCGAGTATTGTTATTTCACGTAATGGCGAAAATGCTAAGGGCTCATGCCGCAGTGTTGAAGGCTTTTCGATTTATGATGCCATTGAAAGCGTTTCGGATTGCCTTGACCATTTCGGCGGCCACACCCTTGCCGCGGGAATCGGTCTTGATTCGTCAAAAATAGATGAGTTCAGACGAAGAATCAATGAATATGCAAGGAATAAGGAAATGCCCTTTGCGCTTCAAAAAATAGATTGCCGTTTGCTTCCGAGTTCAATCAGTATAGACATGCTTTCATCGCTCAGCCTGCTGGAGCCATTCGGCGCAGGTAACCCTCAGCCCTGCTTCGGACTTTTCGGCGTGAGAATCGATGAGCTTTCGTCACTTTCGGATGGCAAACATATCAGAATGGTTGTTTCAAAAGGCGGTGCAAGAACAGGCGTTGTTTTCTTCGGCATGCCCGAAAAGCGTTTTCCGTTTGATAAGGGTGACACGGTTGACCTTGCGGTAAATCTTGACAAGAATGCTTATAACGGTGAAACACGTGTTTCGGTTATAGTCAGAGGCATCAGACCTTCTCTTACGAACGAAGAAAAAGTTCTTTCTTCAATCAGTCTGTTTGAAAAGTTTTTGCGCAAAGAAAAGCTCAGTCCGCAGGAAGCGGCAAGGCTTCTTCCCGACAGGCAGCTTGAGGTTAATGTTTTCAAAAGCATTAAGGCAAAGCCTTTGAAGGATAAATATTGCGAGATGCTGTGTGTCAGACTCGGTGATGACGGCGGAAATCTTGCAAAAATAACAGCGGTGGTTGAAACTATGCTCGAAATGGGCATTCTTGCCGCAGATGAAAACGATATGGTTTATGTTCCGGACAATCCGCCAAAGGTAAACCTTGAGGATTCGGAAATAATGAAGCGTATAAGAAGTTTTTTGGATTGAGTTGACGAGGGTTTTTTATGAAGGATATTTTGAAATCAACAAACCGCACATTTGATACTCCCGAGGAGTATATGCAGGAGATTCTCAGTCTCATAGGCAATGACTGTTCAGATGATGAAATATGCCATGTGAAAAAAGCATATAAAATTGCGGCGGATGCTCATGAAGGTCAGAAGCGCCTTTCGGGTGAGCCCTATATTATGCACCCGCTCAGTGTTGCGCTTATTCTCGCAAGCCTCGGCATGGATGAGGCTTCAATCGTTGCGGCAATTTTGCATGACACCGTTGAAGATACGGCTCTGACTCACGAAGAGGTGAAGAAAGAATTCGGCGAAACAATTGCGGATTTGGTTGACGGCGTTACAAAAATCGGCAGAGTTCCTCTTCAGACAAAGGAGGAGCAGCAGGCGGAAAACATCCGCAAAATGCTTATAGCGATGTCGCGTGATATCCGAGTTATAATAATAAAGCTTGCCGACAGGCTTCATAATATGAGAACTCTTGAATTCAAGCCCGAACCGAGACGCCGCGAAATCGCGCGAGAAACAATAGAAATCTATGCGCCGATTGCTCACCGCCTCGGTATCCGTCCCATCAAGGAGGAGCTTGAAGATTTGTCAATCAGCTATCTTGACCCCGTTGCTTATCGGGAAATCGGCGAATCTCTTGAGAAACAGAGCAAAACCAGAAACGAGTTTCTGGCCGATATTCAGGGCAGGATTGACGAAAGGGTAAAATCCGTTGTTTCGGGTGCGCAGGTGAGCGGACGAATCAAATCGGTTCACGGCATATACAGAAAGATGTATATGCAGAATAAGAATTTTGACCAGATTTACGATATATACGCAGTCAGAATTATCGTTGATACGGTTATTGACTGTTATAACTGTCTGGGTATAATTCATGACATGTTCAATTCCATTCCCGGTAGATTCAAGGATTATATTTCGACCCCGAAGCCGAATATGTATCAGTCGCTTCACACAACCGTTCTCGGTAAAGAGGGTATTCCCTTTGAGGTTCAGATAAGAACATGGGAAATGCATCACACAGCTGAATACGGTATTGCGGCACACTGGAAATATAAGCTCGGAATGAGCGGAAAGGCGAAGTTTGAAGAACGCCTTTCGTGGATAAGACAGCTTCTTGAAAATCAGAGCGACAGCGAAGATGTTGAAGATATTGTTACAACAATCAAAAGCGACCTCGTTCCCGAAGAAGTGTTTGTGTTCACTCCTAAGGGTGATGTTTTCAGTCTTCCGTCAGGCGCCACGGTTGTTGACTTCGCTTATGCTATCCATTCTGCGGTAGGTAACAAAATGGTCGGAGCAAAGGTTGACGGTAAAATAGTTCCGCTTGATTACAAGGTGAAAACAGGCGAAATTGTGGAAATAATGACCTCTTCTCAGCAGGGTAAGGGGCCGAGCAGAGGTTGGCTCAGCATTGCTCAGACAAGTCAGGCGCGCAGCAAAATCAGGCAGTGGTTTAAGAAAGAGAAAAGAGAAGAAAATATAATTGAAGGTAAGGCTCAGATTGAGCGCGAATTCAAGCGCAACTTCATTCGACTTACCGAATCGGAATATAACGACTTTATTCTTAAAGTTGCCGAAAGGCAGCATTGCAACAGCATAGATGATTTTTATGCCGCTATCGGTTACGGCGGAATTTCGCTTATGCGTCTCATGCCGAGAATCAAAGATGATTACAGTAAGCTTAACAAGTCCGATGAGCCGGTAATTACTCTTGCACAGCCCAAAAAGAGAACTAAGAGCAATGAGGGTGTTGTTGTCGAAGGAATTGACAACTGTCTTATTAAATTCTCTCGCTGCTGCAACCCGCTGCCCGGGGATGACATTATCGGTTTTATTACCAGAGGTCACGGTGTTTCGATTCACACAAGAAGCTGCACCAATGTTCCGGATGATATAAGCAAGGCGGGCGAGCCGGAGCGCTGGATAGAAGCATATTGGGATAAAGGAATCAGGGAAGATTTCAAATGTACCCTTCAGCTCTATTGCCTTAACAGAATCGGACTTCTTGCCGATGTTTCGAGCATGCTTGCAAACATGCGAATCATGATTAACGATATCAGCACCCGCAACACCAAGGACGGCAGAGCAATTGTTATGGTTACTGTTTCGGTTAACGGTGTAGAGCACTTGAATTCTTTGGTTTCAAAAATCGAAAAAATCGACGGTGTTCTGAGCATCGAAAGAAGCGGTATATAAATTAACGGCAGGTGATAAAATGCGAGCAGTAATTCAACGTGTTAACAAATCTTCCGTCAGCGTTGACGGTGAAATAAAAGGAAGCGTCGGTAAGGGTTTTAATGTTCTTCTCGGCGTTATGCAGGGTGATGGCGAGCCGCAGGCAGAGCTGCTTGCAGGCAAGGTCGCAAGACTTCGTGTTTTTGAAGACGAAAACGAAAAAATGAATAAAAGCATCACGGATATTGACGGTGAAATACTCGTTATATCACAATTTACCCTTTGCGCGGATATAAAAAAAGGTAACAGACCCTCTTTTACCGATTCTGCAGCACCCGTCGAAGCGGACAGACTTTATAAATATTTCTGCTCAAAGCTTCTTGAAAACGGTGTCAGAAAAGTTGAAACAGGTGTTTTTGCCGCCGATATGAAGGTTGAAATTGAGAATGACGGACCCGTAACAATCGTTATGGATACCGATATCTGGGATAAAAAAAGGTGAGAAAATGAAAATAAAGCGTATTCAGCTTGAACATGAGATTTTTTCAAACTGTTACATGCTTATCGACGAAAAAAGCGGGGAGGCAGCGATAATTGACCCCGCATGGTACGGCGATGTAATAAAAAACACTTTGAAAAAAGAAAACATCACCCTCAAATATGTTCTTCTTACCCACGGGCATTTTGACCATATTTTCGGCGTTTACGGTCTGCAAAAAGAAGAGGGTGCAAAGGTTGTTATTCATGAAAGCGACAAAGAGCACCTTGTCGACCCGAAAAAGAGCCTTGCCGAAGGCAACTTTCCCGAGATTCAGCATCCCGTTGTTGCTGATATTCTTGTCAAAGACGGCGATGTGCTCACGCTCGGCGATAAAGAAATCAAGGTTATGGGTACTCCCGGTCACACGATGGGCAGTGTTTGCTATATTCTTGAAAAAGACAGGGTGATTTTCAGCGGCGACACGCTGTTTTGTATGACTGCGGGCAGAACGGATTTTTTTGACGGCAGCGATGAAAAAATGGTTGAATCTCTAAAAAGACTTATTGCTCTTGAGGGGGATTACAGAGTTCTTCCCGGACACAACCGTGAAACGACTCTTGAAAGAGAAAGAACACGCAACTGGTATATAAGAAGGATGGTAAGATAAGTGATATTAAGAATTTTCGGGCACGATTTTCATTATGAATGCGAAAATCTGTGCAGGGTCTATTACCCGAACGAAAAAATTAATATAGTTTATGACGAAAACGGCGAGGATGACAAAACGGTTGTTACCCGATGCATCCCGATTGAAGGTGGAAATCTTGTTGAAGTTGAGGCGTATATTGACGGCGTTTCGAAATCCGACCGTGCAGAAATAAAGGCGGCGGAAGATGAACTCCGTGACAAAAGCGAGCTTAAAACGGCTCAGCTGATTTTTGTGCTTCTTTCAGAAATAACGGGCTATACTCCTCCCTGGGGAGTGCTCACGGGCGTGCGACCTTCAAAGCTTATGCTCAGGCTCATTGACCAAATGGGCGAAGATGGTGCATGGCGGTATTTTACCGAGGATTTGCTTGTCAGCAAAGAAAAAACGAATCTTGCTCAGACGATTGCTGTTGCGGAAGAGAGAATTGTTGCGCTGTCAGAGGATAACTCCTTCAGTCTTTATGTTTCAATTCCGTTTTGTCCCACAAGATGCAGCTATTGCTCGTTTGTTTCGCATTCGATTGCAAATGTAAACGCGCGCAAGCTTTTGCCTGAATATCTTGAAAAGCTTGCGGATGAAATAAAAATTACGGGTGAAATTGCAAAGGAGCTCGGTTTGCGGCTTGAAAGCATCTATTTCGGCGGTGGGACCCCCGGAGTCCTTGAAGCACCTCAGATGGACAGGCTGCTCGGTGCTGTTGAAAAATCCTTTGACCTTTCAACTCTCAGGGAATATACCGTTGAGGTCGGCAGACCGGACACGGTAACGCCCGAAAAGCTCAGGGTGTTAAGATTACATAATGTTGGCAGGATAAGCATTAATCCTCAGACATTCAATCAGAAAACATTGGAAATCATCGGCAGGAATCACAGTGTTGAACAGGCGTTGAAATCATATCAGCTTGCCAAAGCATACGGCTTTGACAGCATAAACATGGATTTGATTGCAGGTTTGCCCGGTGAAACTTTTGATGATTTTTGCGCCAGCATTGATACCGCAATTTCCCTTGCCCCCGAAAATATAACCGTTCATACTCTTGCTCTCAAGCGTTCATCGGAGCTTAATGCGTCGGGTGCAGGCGTTTCAGGCGGCAACGAAGCCAAGAGAATGCTTAATTATGCTTCCGAAAGGCTTTACGGCAGTGGGTATGCGCCTTATTATATGTACCGTCAGAGCAAATGCGTCGGCAATCTTGAAAATGTCGGCTGGCAAAAAAACGGTACAGAATGTTTATATAATGTATTTATGATGGAAGAGTGCCACACGGTGCTTGCTGTTGGCGCGGGCGGAGTTACAAAGCTTTGCGAGCCGGGCACAAACAACGTTGAACGCATTTTTAATTATAAATATCCTTATGAGTATATTTCCGGCTTTGATAAAATTACAGAGCGTAAAAACGGAATAAAGAGTTTTTATTTGTCATACTAAATTCATAAGAGGTGATGACAAACGGAAGAGAAATATACATGCGGCAGGATTAACGCTCTTGCCGGGAATCCGAAGGAATTTGCCGAAAAGTCCTCAGAAGATTATCATGCAAAGGTTGCAGAAACGGCAAAAAACATTTTTAATGACAAAAGCAAAAAAATTGTTATGCTTGCGGGTCCGAGCTCTTCGGGAAAAACAACAACCGCAGCTTTGCTTTCAAAAGGCATTGAGACAATGGGCGGAAAGGCATATACTGTTTCGCTTGATGATTTTTATTTTCCGCATTCCGTCGGTTATCCGCTTGATGAAAACGGAGAGCCCGATTATGAATGTGTTGAAGCTCTTGACGTTGAGCTGATTCACCGCTGCCTTGGTGAGCTTATCACAAAAGGAAAAAGCAGTTTGCCGGTTTTTGATTTCAAAAGCGGAGAGAGAATAAACGGCAAAAAGAATATCAGCCTTGAAGAAAACGATATTATAATTGTTGAGGGGCTTCATGCGCTGAATCCCGTGATTACCGATACTCTTGACGAATCGCGGCTTTACAAAATATATGTCAGCGTTTCTTCGCGCGTTTATGATGAAAACGGCAATGTGCTGCTTTCGAAACGCGACCTGCGCTTTGTGCGCCGAATGGTCAGGGACTACAAATTCCGTTCCACCGGCGTTGAAAGAACCTTTGAGGTGTGGGAAAGCGTTATGAGAGGCGAGGATAAATATCTTTTTCCCTTTGAATATCTGGCAGATATAAAAATCAATTCGTTTCATCCTTGTGAACCCTGTGTTCTTGCGGAAAGAGCCGTTGAGCTTCTTAAAAGTGCTCTTGGCAGCGAATATACGTTAAAAGCAATGAGGATGATTGACAAGCTTGATTTTTTTGAAAAGATAGATTACTCCGTTTTGCCTGAGGATTCGCTTCTGCGTGAATTTACGGGTTGAGTGTGTGGAGATATTTGAACCAAAAAGGAGTGTGAGCCGGTTGGCTACAGAAAAAAAACAGTCGGTTTTAAACGGCGCAATGATGTTGATGCTTGCCGTAATGCTTGTAAAAGTTATCGGTCTTTTGTTTAAAATACCGCTGACGGATATGATAGGCGGTGTCGGCAGGGGCTATTTCAACTCTGCTTACGAGATTTATACGCCTATTTTTGCGATTTCAATGGCTGGTCTGCCCGTTGCCGTTTCAAGAATGGTTGCCGAAAACATTGCTCTTGGTAATTACAGAGAGCCGCGAATGATTCGCAAGGTTTCTCAGCGCCTTTATATTATTGTCGGCATTGTCGGAACGCTTGTTTTGCTTGTTGCGGCTTTTCCGTATGCAAAGTTTGTTGCAAACGAAAGAACGCTTCCCGCCGTTCTTGCAGTTGCTCCTTCAATATTCTTCTGCTGCTTTATGTCCACCTATCGCGGATATTACGAAGGCTTGAGAAACATGACTCCGACTGCGATTTCGCAGGTTGTTGAGGCTCTCGGCAAGCTGCTCATAGGTCTTCTTTTGGCAAAAATTGTTATCACTACGGGAACAAATCAGTATGAAGCGGGTATGCTTCAGTCGGGTAACATTTCTGCCGTTGTCTTCGGGAATGAGGTAACAAGCCTTGCTGAAGCAAACAGCGTTATAACTCCGTGGGCGGCCGCAGGAGCGGTTATGGGTGTTACCATCGGCTCACTTGCCGCCGCAGTTTTCCTTGCTATATACTATAGAATAAAAGGCGACGGTTTTACAAGAACTCAGCTTGTCAATTCCCCGAAATCGCGTTCCTCCGAAGAACTTGCCAAGGAAATGATAAGGATAGCCGTTCCCATGGTTATCAGTGCGCTCATTCTCAACATAACCAATCTTGTTGACACCACGACTATTCAGTCAAGGCTTACAACCGCTATCGAGAATGATCTTACAACCGTTTTGCAGATGCATTCGGAGGCTATTAACGAAGCTGTCAGACTTTCAAGACTTAATATTAGTGATTCGGAAGAAATTGTTAAATATCTTTGGGGCTCTTACGGTATGGCTCTGGATTTCAGAAATCTTATACCTAACCTCACGCTTCAGCTCGGCATCAGTGCTCTTCCTGCTCTTGCGGCTGCATGGGCGATTAAAGAGAAGAACGGAATCAAATCAACGATTGAAATGGTTCTAAGAATATGCATGCTCATAGGTCTGCCCGCAGGATTTGGCATGGCAGCTCTCGCGCAGCCGCTTCTGACGGTTATTTACGGCAGAGGCCTCAGCTCGGATGCAATCCCCGTTGTTGCTCCTATTATGATGGCATATGGAATTGCAACGGCACTTATGGCTGTTTCAACACCGATAACGAATATGCTTCAGGCAATAGGAAGAACGGATATTCCGGTTAAATCCGTTGTTGCCGGCGCAATTTGTAAGATTGTCTGCAACTTCATTTTGGTTGGCAATCCCAAAATCAATGTTTATGGTGCAGTTGTGGGAACGATTCTTTTCTATGTTGTTATCGTTGCATGCAACCTCACTTCGCTTTTAAAAATAACAAAGGTCAAGGTTAACTGGGGCGGAATTCTCATCAAGCCTCTCATCAGCGCCGCTTTGTGCGGAATAACAGCTTTTGCCGCATACGGACTTCTTGCAAAGATTTTTCCCGCAGACACTTCGGAAAGCATACTGAACATGGGCACAATTTCAACTGTTATTGCTGTCGGTCTTGCGGTGGTTGTGTATGTTATTTCGCTTCTTCTTCTGAAAGGCGTTGCCCGCGAAGATGTTTCTGTTTTGCCAAAAGGCGAAAAAATTGCAAAAATACTTGAAAAATACGGACTTTTAGGGTAAAATATTAGTTGTTTTATTTGGAAGTGAGAAAAATGGTTGACTTTGAGTTCAAAAACAGTTATACTATCCAAGACTTAGTCGAAATAATGCGTTTGCTCAGAATGCCGGGCGGATGCCCTTGGGATGCGGAGCAGACTCACGAAAGCATCAAGAAGAATTTGATTGAAGAAACCTATGAGGTTATTGAAGCAATCAACAAAAAAGACAAGGAGTTGCTTTGTGAAGAGCTTGGCGACTTGCTCATGCAGGTTGTTTTTCACGCCCAGATGGAAACAGAAGCAGGCAGCTTTGGGCTTGATGAGATTTCCGACGGTGTCTGCAAAAAGCTTATCGAACGCCATCCTCATGTTTTCGGCGAGGTTAATATTTCGGGTGTTGACGATGTTTTGACCAATTGGGATGCTATAAAGCGCAAAACCAAGGGTCAGAAGACAACGACCGAATCAATGCTCAGCGTTCCGCGAGAGCTTCCCGCTCTGATGCGTGCAACAAAGCTTCAGAAAAAGGCGGCGGATGTCGGCTTTGACTGGAATGATATTTCGGGAGCACTCGACAAGCTTCAGGAAGAAATTGATGAGCTCAGACGGGCTGTTGAAAACAACGATAAAAGCAATATGTCCGAAGAACTCGGCGATGTGCTGTTTTCCGCGGTAAATGTTTCAAGATTTATAAAAACAGATGCGGAAGAGGCTCTGACGGCAGCAAGTGATAAATTTCTCGCAAGGTTTACAACCGTTGAGGCTCTGGCAAAAGAGCGCGGAATTGACATGAATTCCGCTTCTCTTGAAGAACTTGATAAGCTTTGGGATGAAGCCAAGGCAAAGGAAATTTAATCGTATATGAATACTTTGGTATTTATAAATAGAAATCAAAAAGATTGGAGTAAGAAAAATGAATAAGACAGAACTCGTAAATGCTATTGCTAAGAATGAAGGTATTGAAAAGAAGTGCGCAGAGAAGGCAGTTAACGCTGTTTTTGCAGCAGTTGCTGATGCTCTTGCAGCAGGCGATAAGGTTCAGCTCATCGGTTTCGGTACTTTTGAAGTTCGTGAGCGCGCTGCTAAGCAGGCTCGCAACCCCAGAACAGGCGAAACAATCACTGTTGCAGCTACAAAGGCTCCTGTTTTCAAGGCAGGTTCAGCTCTTAAGGCTAAGGTTGCAAAATAATTAAACCGACATAGGAGCCGTCTTTAAAGGCGGCTCCTGCTTTTTCGGGATTTTTCAGGAGAATGTAATGAGACTCGATAAATACCTTAAGGTATCAAGAATTATAAAAAGACGCACGGTTGCAAATGATGCCTGCGATGCAAAGCATGTCACGGTTAACGGTAAGGTTGCAAGAGCATCTTATGACGTAAAGGTCGGCGATATAATCGAAATCACTTTCGGCTCAAATACGAGCCGTTTTGAGGTTTTGAGCGTTTCCGAACATGCCACAAAGGAAACCGCCGCAACAATGTTTAAACCTCTCTGAGCATATGCAAGCCTCCCTCGGCATATCATTGAATGAATCAATGAAAAAAGGGAGGCTTGTTTTTTATGGCGGAAGAAAGAAAAAATTCATTAATGCCGCACAATGTTGTTCTTGAAGGCAGAAAGAATCTGACGGTTTCGGGGGTTGCCGATGTTGACAGCTTTGATGAAGAAACCGTTATTGTTTTTACCGATCTCGGCGAGCTGACAATCAGAGGGAATAATCTTCACATCAACCGTTTGAGTGTTGAGGTCGGTGAGCTTACGGTAGAGGGAGAAATCGCAGCTCTTATTTATTCCGACGAAACTCCGAAAAGCGGAGGCTTTTTCAGCAAGGTGTTCAGATAAATGGAATATATTCAGGGGCTTGCCGTTCAGACAGAAATTTTTTTCTATGCACTCGGCTTCGGATTCTTGTTGGGTATTCTGTATGATATTTTCAGAACCGTGCGGGTGATAGTTTCCGATTCAAAGGGCTTTGTGCTCTTTATGGATTTGCTGTATTTCACAGTTTGCGCGTTTTTTATTTTCTGTTTCAATTTGGTTGTTGATAACGGACAAATAAAAATCTATGTTATTCTCGGCGAAATTATAGGCTGGTTAGTCTATTATTTTTCGTTTGGCGCGATTGCATTGAAACTGAGCAATGTGGTTATAGTTTTTGTCAGAAAGCTTTTCAGGGCGATTTTTAAGCCGTTTAGAAGATTTTTTAGAGTGCTGAAACGTAAAATGCAAATTTTATGCCGTTCTTTCAAAAAAATCATTAAAAAAAGTGATAAAAAAACAAAATTTAACTTGCAAAAGCATAAAGGTATGGTGTATAATCTATACGGTTATATTAAAAATAGTGTTTTTGGAATAAAGGAAACGACAGATGGCAGCAACAAAGGTTAAAAACAGAAAACACAGCATCATACTGGCAGTGCTTTTTTGCGCGCTGGTGTGCTATTTTGTTGCAACCTTAATCAGCCTTCAGGCAAAGGTTCGAGCTCAGGAAAACACGGTTAATGATTTAAAGGCTCAATATCAGCAGCAGCTAGATGAAAACTCAGAGCTTGAGTTGATTATTGAGGACGGAAACGAGTCGGAGTATATTGAACGCATTGCAAGAGAGCAATACGGTTATGCAAAGCCCGAAGAAAGGGTTTATTACGATTCATCGGTATCTTAAACTGTTTTCAGTTTTGGTTATATATTTTATTAAATGGAAGGATCTTTTTAGCGTATGCAATTTGAAGAAGGTGCAATCGTAACCGGCAAAATCACGGGCTTAACCGATTTCGGAGCTTTTGTTGAGCTTGAAGGCGGAAAAACAGGAATGATACATATTTCGGAAATCGCCTCAAACTATGTTAAAGACATCAGAGAGCATGTTTCCGTCGGTCAGGAAATAAAGGCAAAGATAATCTCTGTTTCACCCGAAGGAAAAATCAGTCTTTCGGTCAGAAAGCTTAACGATCAGCCCAAGGAGAAGGAACCGCGTGTTCAGCGCCCGCAGAAGCCGAGAGGCGAAAGACGCCCCGCAAACGTTTGGAACGGTCAGAAAAGCAGCGCTCCCGCTGCAGGCGAGAAACAGTCTTTTGAGGACATGATGGCAAGATTTAAGCAAATCAGCGACGAAAAGATGACTGACCTTAAGAGAGCCAGCGATTCCAAAAGAGGCAGCGCCGGATATTCCCGCAGAGGTGCTAAATAAAAAATTATTGAAACGGGAGCAAGTGCTCCCGTTTTTCAGTTAGGAAGATAACTATGCGTGAAATAGCTGTCAGCGAGATTGAGCAGGCAGTGCGCGATATGTGCATTCTTGCAAATAAGCATCTGCCCTCAGACCTTGAAGAAAGAATAAAATATTGTGCCGGCTGTGAGTGCGAAGAGCTTCCGCTAAGCATAATGAGGTCTCTTGAAGACAACATTGAAGCTGCCAAACAGCTTGATATTCCGATTTGTCAGGATACCGGTATGGCTGTTATATTTGCCGAAATAGGGCAGGATGTTCATTTTGTCGGCGGCAGCTTTGAGGCTGCGGTCAACAAAGGCGTTGCAAGGGGATATACAGAAGGCTTTCTTCGCTGCTCCGTTGTCAAAGACCCTCTCCGCAGAGTTAATACAGGAGATAACACCCCTGCTGTTATTCATGTAAGAATAGTTGAGGGTGACAAGGTGAAAATTACTGTTGCTCCCAAAGGCTTCGGCAGCGAAAATATGAGCTGCCTTAAAATGTTTACTCCCTCGGCAACAAGAGAAGATATAATTGATTTTGTTGTTGATGCGGTGAGGTGTGCGGGCAGTAATCCGTGCCCGCCGATAGTGCTCGGCGTCGGCATAGGTGGCACGTTTGAGCAGTGTGCTTTGCTTGCTAAAATTGCGCTTTGCCGTAATGTCAGCGAGTCGAATGCCGATGAATACTATTCTTCCATGGAGCGTGAGATACTCAAAAAGGTTAATGCTCTCGGAATAGGGCCTCAGGGCTTCGGAGGAAAAACAACTGCCCTGAGCGTTGCAATTGAATCAAGACCGACCCATATCGCAGGTTTGCCTGTTGCTGTGAATGTCGGATGCCATGTTACCCGCCATAAAAGCATGGTCATCTGAATGAATCATGAATTTTTTATAACTTTTATAAAAAATTATTTTAAACCCCTTTACATTTTTTGTGCATTTGTGCTACAATATAGTTGAGGTTAAAGACCTCAATAGATACAAAAGGGGATGACTATATGAAAATCACAATTACAGGTCGCAAGTGCTCACCCAGAGATTCTTTCAAAGATCATGCAGAAAAGAAGCTTGCCAAAATTGAGCGCTTTTTCGGCTCCGATGTGGAGGCGAAGGTTACAGTAACTGTTGAAAAGTCATCACAAGCGGTTGAAATCACCGTTAATAACAACGGCATGATTTTCAGAGCTCAGGAAAGAGCCGAAAACATGAACGAAGCTCTCGACAAATGTGTTGACACCCTTATCAGACAAATCAGGAAAAACAAGACCCGCATTGAAAAGAAAATGCGCAATGCCGGCTTTGATGCTTTTGCAGATGAAGCCGAGGTAGCAGAAGAGATTGAGTTTGAGCTTGTCAGACGCAAGGCAGTGAATCTCAAACCGCAGAGCGTAGACGAAGCAATTCTTCAGATGAATCTGCTTGACCACAATTTCTATGTTTTCGTTGAGGAGTCCATCGGCGAGGTTTGTGTGGTGTATAAGCGCAACGACGGAGGCTACGGTCTCATCACTCCTGAGATTGAATGAGCCGGGTGATTAAAGTAACGGTTAAATAAACAGCGGCGGGAATCACTTTTTGGTTCCCGCCTTTTTTAGGAGAACTTTAATGAAGATTGATTTTGTAATACCCTGCCTGCTCGGTATGGAATCCCTTATAGCAGGTGAGCTTAAGGATTTCGGCGCGGAGAATGTTGCGGCGGAAAACGGCAGAGTTCTTTTCAGCGGCGATGAAAACATGCTTGCGAGAGTTAATATATGCTCCCGTTTTGCGGAAAGAGTGCAGATTTTAGTCGGTTCTTTCGAGGCAAGAAGCTTTGAGGAGCTTTTTCAGGGCACAAAGGCTCTTGCGTGGGAAGAATGGATTGGCTCGCTCGATGCATTCCCTGTTAAGGGATATTCGATTAATTCCGGGCTTTTCAGTACCCGCGACTGCCAGGCGATAATCAAAAAGGCTGTTGTTGAAAGGCTCAAATCAAAATATAAAATCGAATGGTTTGAAGAGACCGGTCCCGTTCATCAAATTCAGTTTTCAATCATGAAGCACAAGTTGTCGCTTTTGATTGACACATCAGGCTACGGTCTTCATAAGAGAGGCTACAGGCTTGATGCCAACGATGCACCGATTAAAGAAACTCTTGCGGCGGCACTTTGCAGTCTTTCACATCTCAGACCTTATCATAAGCTTTATGACCCCATGTGCGGCTCGGGAACAATTCTTATCGAAGGCGCAATGATGGCGGCAAACATGGCTCCGGGCATCAACCGTAGCTTTTCAGCCGAGCGTTTCGGCGTTATTCCGAGAAATGTCTGGAATGAAGAAAGAGAAAGAGCAAAATGCCTTGTCAGACCGATTGACGATTTTATGGCATACGGTTCGGATTTGGATGCAAAGGCTATAGAAATTGCTAAGATAAATGCCGAAAGAGCAGGTGTCGGAGATAAAATCAGCTTCAAGGTTGCCGATGTTGCAAAATTTGCTCCCGAGTCCGAGCGCGGCACGGTTATCTGCAACCCGCCATACGGCGAAAGGCTTCTTGATATTTCGGAATGCGAAGCGATTTATAAATCCATGGGTAAGGTTTTTGAACAGAAAAAAGGCTGGTCATACAGCATAATAAGCCCTGACGAGGAGTTTGAAAAAGCCTTCGGAAGAAAGGCAGATAAGAGAAGAAAATTATATAACGGCATGATAAAATGCCAGTTGTTTATGTATTTCAAATAAAAGTGAGAGGGAAGTGCATTATGAAACACGTTTTTGTTATCAACCCCGCAGCGGGTCAGGGAAAGTCGATGGACTTTATAAAGCCTAAAATTGAAGCAGTATGCAAAAAATATTCTCTTGAATACGAGGTTTATGTTACAGAGAA
Source organism: Acutalibacteraceae bacterium (assembly GCA_045591425.1). GTDB lineage: Bacteria > Bacillota > Clostridia > Oscillospirales > Acutalibacteraceae > CAG-177. The sequence goes on from JAZNSX010000020.1 coordinate 22,252, forward strand.
AAAGGGCGACGGCATTGAGTTTGTCAAAAACAGGTCACAAAGCGGAGAAGAGCTTCGCTTTTATGCATGCGGCGGTGACGGCACCCTTTACGAGGTAGTAAACGGCGCATACAGCTTCAAAAACGTTCAGGTAGCGGTTATCCCTCTTGGCTCGGGTAACGATTTTATCCGCCTTTTCGGCACAAAAGAAGAATACATGAATCTTGATGATGTTGTTAACGGCGTTCCCGTTGAATTTGACCTTATCAAGTGCGGTGATGAAATTGCCATCAACCAGTGCTCAATGGGCATGGATGCTGAAGTGTGTGCAATGCAGGGTGAGCTTAAAAAGCTTCCTCTTGTAACCGGTGAGGGCGCTTATTATCTTGGCTGCCTTTATGCAATTGCCAGAAAATTTAAAAACAGGTTTACCTACAGCATTGATGACGGTGAGCCGATTACAAATGACTATCTTTTCTGCTTCTGCGGAAATTCAAGATGGTATGGCGGCGGCTTTATGGCGGCTCCGCTTGCTCTTCCCGAGGACGGACTTCTTGATTTTGTTCTTGTCGAGGCAAGCGTAAGCAGACCCAAGCTTCTTACCCTTCTCAATAAATACAAGAGAGGCGAGCATCTTGACTGGGATATCACAACCTTCAAGCGAGGCAAGAAGCTTGTAATAAAGAGCGAAAAGCCGGCGGCGGTTAACGTTGACGGTGAGTGTAAATTCGTAACTGAAGCATCTTTTGAAATTGTGGAAAAGGGCATGACATATGTTGTTCCCGCAAATTCAAAATTCCTTAAAGACAGAGAAGCCCGTCTTGCTCAGGCGGAATAACAAAGAAAGGCGGAATTCAAGTGAAGTATTGTTCATCATGCGGAAGTCCAATTGAAGATAAGGCTAAATTCTGCTCTGTCTGCGGTGCACAGTCCATGTCGGCAGAGGAGAGGAAAACCTCTGCCGAGAACAAAGAAAATGATTTCCGCACACAGATTGAGGATGCGATAAATAATTTTAACAATACACCCGACACAACGGCAGACTATGCTCCCGACGATATTGAAAAGAACAAGGTGATGGCGATTTTCGCATATCTCAGCCTGCTTTTCCTTATCCCTCTTTTTGCTGCAAAGGAATCGCCTTTTGCGAAATATCACACAAATCAGGGTATTCTTCTGTTTATCATTCAGTTTGTCGGAAGCGTATGCGGTGCAATTCCCTTTATCGGCTGGCTGATTGCGGCGGCTGCGAATATTTTCGGAGTTTTGCTGACGGTTCTCGGCATTATCAATGTCGTAAAGGGTCAGGCAAAGGAGCTTCCCGTTATTGGCAAATACAGAATTCTTAAATAAAAAAACAGGCTTGCATCAGGCGCATATGCGCTTGGTGTAAAGCCTTTTGATGTTTTTTGAGGTAAATTATGAGAAATACAAATGAAATCAGGTTTAATTCCTCAGGCAAGCTTAAAATAATGCAGGTCAGCGACACGCAGGATATGAAATATGTCCGCAAGGCGATGGTGAAAATGCTTGACAATGCTTATGATATGTTAAAGCCTGACCTTGTTCTTTTTACGGGCGATAACATTCTCGGAAACCATCTTCTCGATGCCCGCTTCGGCGACAGGCAGATAGCGAGCGGCAAGGCAGCAACAATGCAGATAATGAAAGAATCGATTCATCACATCTGCGCACCGCTCGAAAAAAGAAGAATTCCCTTTGCCATGATTTACGGAAATCATGACGACATGAATCTTGTTTCAAAGGATGAGCAAGCGGATATTTACCGCAGCTATTCTATGTGTCTTCCGATGAATAACCGCAACGGCAGGGTGGACTGTGATACATATAATATTCCTGTTTATTCAAACAACGGTGAAAAACTTATGTTCAATCTTTGGATGCTTGACAGCGCATGGTATGACCGCAAAGAGGATAAGTGCTATCAGGCTATAAAGCCTGAAACTGTTGAGTGGTATAAACAAACCTCTGCCGAATTAAAGGCGGAAAACAACGGAGTCTCCGTGCCGTCGCTGATGTTTGCGCATATTCCGCTGCCTGCAATTACCAATCTCATTGAGCAGTGTGGTCAAAACGATATTGGAGCTTTGAAAACAGATAAAGGCTGGTTCAGGCTTCGTCCCGATATTGCAAGAGGTTCTATGAAAGAATATCCCTGTATCCTCGAAAATGATAATGGGCTTTTTGAGGCTGTCCTTGAAAGCGGTGATGTTAAGGGAATCGTTTCGGGTCACGACCACAGAAATTGTTTTGAAGGAAAGTATATGGGCGTCGAATTTATCCAGACCTCATGTGCTTCATTCCGATGCTACGGAGATAATAACAGAGGGGTAAGGGTTTTTGAAATTGACGAGCGTGACCCTGAAAATTATATGACTTATTTCTTCAATTATGCTGATTTGTGCGGCAGAGGCGTTGATGCAAAGATTAGATATTTCTGGGATGCCGACGAATTGGAAAAAACGAAAGCCGCTGTTCTTGCGGGTTCGGCAATTGTTGCTGGAATTGCAGGCGCAGTTATTAAAAAGAAATGATGTGGTGATTAAAATGAAATTCAAAAAAATTCTCGCTTGTTTAATGGCAATCGTAATGGTTTTTACTGTTTTTTCAGTTGTGGTGCCGGCTTATGCTCTCGAACAGAAAGAAGCCGTTTCGGCACAAAACGAACCCGTTGTTGATGAAGAAACCGAAACAACCGAACCCGCAGAAAAAGAAGAAACGGTTGCCGACCCTGATGCAACGGTGGCAACAATTTCGCTTTGTACCGCAATTTATGTCTGGCCGATTTCGGGACACACATGGATTTATGTTCATAATAACTCCGATGAACCCATTCAGGTGGGTCACTATGAGGTGCCGGTAGGGGAGGGCGTTTCTGTTGGAGTGTTCTCTTTCTCGGTAAATGACGGTTGGGGAATTTATTATAATGTTGAGGCATATAAAGAGAACACCAAAGACCGTATGGACAAAGTTTGGTCAATTTCGGAGGAAATAGATGCAGAACAGCTTGAAACTTTGAGCGAAAAGCTTTTGAATTATCCGAATTATTGGGGATTCGGCGGCAACTGCGCAACCTTTGCTTTTTCATTATGGAATCCGGTTACGGGGGATGCTTATGTTTCGCTTCTCATTCCCGCCATCACTCAGCTTATGATTATGATAGGCGGCGGCAAAAAGGGCGTTCTTGAAATGTACTGCCCGCCCAGAGACCATGTTTACAGACAGAAGGGTTGGGGCGAAAATGCTCACCTTGAGATTGCAAGCGATTATACGGTAAGCTGATTAGCAGGAGGCTGAAAGCAAATTATGGCAAAAGAAAAAAGATTTGAAAAAACCTATTCGCAGGATTTAGGTTCAGCAATGATTTATGTTGATAAAGAAACAGGAGTAAATTATCTCTTTATTTCAAGCGGTTATGCAGGCGGTCTGACTCCTTTACTTGACCGCGAAGGTAAGCCTGTAATAACTCCCGTAATCAACAAATAAAATTGGTCTGTCTCTCTGAATGAAGGATTTCTTCATCTGTTTGAGACAGACCTTTTTATTTTAAATATCCGAGTCGGTTATTCTTTCAATTTCAATGGATTCGCTGTAAATGTCGGCAGGATTGTTTTCGTCAAGAACTATAAGTCTGCCGCCTCTTTCCTGACCGTATGTGAAATAGCCTGCGCCGAGAGTCTGATAAAGGCTGATACCGTCAATCTTGATATGAAAATCATTGACATGGTCGTGACCGAAAAATGCCGCTATTATATCGCCTGTTTTTTTCCAACTTTCAAACTGGTTTCTATGATCGTTTTCCATGTGAGGCGGGCATGGCACTTCTCTGATTCTGCCTTCTATGATTTTATGCCCGAATTTATAATAGTTTCCGTCGCGTTCAAAGGTGAAATCATCGTTTTCCGTTACCTGCGAAAAGCCGTCAAGCTCCTGCTGAACGGGGATATGCTGAAAGAGAATTGCGGGCAGCGGTTTGTTGCCGTTGGCGGCTTTTAACTCAGCCGCGCGCTTTTCATACCATTTAATCTGGTCGTCATGAACGCAGTCATAGCAAAGACCGTTGTCGGCATTGCGCTGATAGTCGTTTGAGTTTATCATCCAAAGAGCAAAAGCATCTTTTTTACCGCTGCTGTCTTTAACGGTTATGCAGCAGTTGCCGCAGCCGTAAACATCGGCATCGTTAAGGTTGGAGCGGCAGTTTTCATATTCCATATACTGCATCATCTGAAATTCCGTGTGAAAGCCTGCTTCGCCGTCATGGTTGCCGAAAACAACGCAAAGCGGAATGTTGCGCTTTCTTATCGGTGCGGTTATTTTCTGAATGGTGCTCTGAACATAATTATAGGTAAATTCTTCCCAGTATCCGCTTATGTTGTCGCCGCCGAAAACCACAAGGTCGGGGTTGGCTTTCTCAACAAGCTTTTCAATAACGTTGAGTGTTTCTTTGTCGCAACTTTCGGGAATTTCGCGGTTTTCATCGTCATCCATAATCGGTTCAACATCATGGATATCGGTGATGTGAAGGATTCTGAATTTGCCGTCTGCACCGAATTTCAGCGGTGCAGGCTCATCTCTTTTGAATTTTGCCGATTTCCATTTTTGAGGCGTGCCGATTGCCGCAAGGCAGGGGAGAGACAGCCCGAGTAAAAAAGATTTTAGAATTTTAGTCACAGGTAACACCTCGGTTTGTATTTTTTAAGTCAGAATATTTTGAATAAACGATAAATCAGTCGCGGCTTATCAAAAATGTGCTTATACTGTTTTCTTTGAGTGTTGCGTTTAATACGCCGTTTAAGGATGATTCACCAACCTCGGCCCAATGCTCGCCGTCTGCCAAGCTGCCGCTGGTGCGTATGATTTTTGCGGTTTTGTTTGAAGTGGAAATGCCCTTAAATTCAACGCAAATCTCTTCTTTCACAGAGTTGGTGTTAAGAGCAACGATAACTGTTTCGTCGGTTTCTTTGTTAACGGCGGCAAGAGTGTGTTTATCTCCGGTGTGTATGATCGTCATTCCCGGACGGATATATCTGCTGAACTGTCCGAAAGCATAATATTTTTGAGTAAGATATATTTTTTCGTTATCGATGTCTGCAAACGCAGTGCCCCAAAAGCCTTGTGTCAGGTTCGGAATACCGGGCATATCAAGCCTTCCCTTTGCATCGGGATTTTTTGAAATATATGATGCAACAATTTGCCAGATTACCCATGCAGAGGGCGAAATTGTGTTGATATCTTCAATGATTTTTTCGCCGAGCCAAAGGGCAGGACCCATTTCTCCGCTGTTTTCTCCGCTGACACTGCTCCAATCGGTTTCGCTCATCCAAATGTTTTTGCCCTTTGCTCTTGCAAGATTGCCGATATTTGCGGTTGCGGGGGCATAGGTATGGGTGCTGATTCTGCCGACGGCGGCAAGGGCTTTTTTGCTCAGCATGTTCATCGCAACATATTGAAGATTGGTTCTTGTTTCATCACTTGCTGTGACGATAATGTCGCTTAATCCTCTCTTTTTCAGAGCATCGGCAGTTGCAACGAGCACATTGCTCTGCATTCTGCCCGGCATAACAAAACAGCCCTCCTGCTTCGGTGAATAAGCCTTCCAGAAGTTTGTGAAAGGCTCATTCATTGCCGCAAGGCTTATTATTTTTATGTTTTGGTTTTTCTGTATGTAACCGCAGACATCTGCAAGATATTCCGCAAAGGGTTTAATGCAGGATTTTTTTAAGTTGTTTGATATTGCATCCTTGCTTCCCGAGCTGCATCCGCTGACGGTCATGAAATACGGAGGAGAGTTTGAGAATGCCTCAACATATGCATTTTCACCCGCTGCCTTATATGCCGCATCGAGCATTGCAAGCTGAGCGGCATCGGTGTTTGGATTGAAAAAGAATTTCTTTTTTTCTTTGTCATGCTTCCACCAACCGGGCATTTCCGAATCGGTTCTCGTTATGTGATTGTGAGACGGGTCATCACCGCCGCCGATATTATAGCGCATAATATTTAGCCTCAGACCGTCATCGGAAAAGAAAAGCTTTGCGCTGTCGCGCACCAAAGCCTCGCTTGAGCCGATTCTGTTTGCCCACCAGCACAGGCTTGTTCCCCAGCCTTCAAAAATACCGTTGTTAGTTTTTGAGGCGTTTTCAATTGAAACAGTAATCTTTTTCATCATATCACCTCTGGGAATATTGCATTGATTAAAATACAAAGCGTTTATTGAGCGTTATACATCAAAACCAAAGCTTTTTCGCCTTGAGGAAGATTGAGGGTTATGCCTTCATTCATAAGCTCCTGACCGGTCAGGATGTAAACCGTTTCGGGAAAGTCGATATCATGAATTGCATAAGCCTGTGAAGGAATAAGACCGTTGAGCTTAACGGTGTATTCCGTGTCTTTAACATCGGCTCTCTTATAGATAAATGCGGTTCCCGAAAGCCCGTCATCGGTTGAATACTGCATTGCAAGCATTTTATCCTTGTCAAAGCTTCCGAAATCGAGCGGATAGTAATTGCCGGTCATAAATTCTCTTTGCTCTGTGCAGAGGTTGTAATGCGGAACCGTGTGAGCAAAGAAATCCATGAGCATTAACGGCATAACGCCCGACCTTGCGGAATATTCGCTCTGCATATTGAGTGCGGTGCCCGATATGGGGAGCCAGAATGAAATGCCGTAGGTCTGTGACTGCGTTGCTTCAAAAAGGTTATAGTGAACAGCACAGTTGTAATCGCTTCTCCAGAACGGAATACTGCGGTAGGTCATTTCAAGATCAAGCCTTTTGCCGCCCGAAGCACAGTTGTCAATAATGAGCCCGTCAATATTTGCCGTGAGATAGTCAAGGAATCTGTAGAGGTTAGTCACATAGTGGTTTTCACAAATGCCTGTTCTGCCGCCGTAAAATTCCTTGTCGGCATTCTGCCAATATTCGAGCGGAGCAAAATTGAAGTCCTGGCGGTAAACCGTAACGCCGTTTTCCTTCATGGAATTGAGCAGATATTCGCAGTAATATGCAAATGCATCCTCGTTGGCAAGGTTCCACATAATGTTGTCGCCGCTTCCGTATATCAGCCACTCTTCATGCTGTGAGCCGATATTATGGAACTGTGTGCCCGGGTAAACTCTTTCAGGCTCATACCAAAGAACGTGACCCAGACCCTTTTCGGCGGCATAACCAGAAAGCTCCGATATGCCGTTGTCATATCTCGAAGTGTCAACCGTCCAGTTGCCGACTCCGTCGTGCCAGCCTTCGTTATAGCTGTACCATCCCGCATCCATCCAGAAGGCATCAGCTTCGTTATAAACAGATGGGTTAAGACTGTCGAGAATTTCGATAATTTCGTCGGATGTTCTTGTGGATGTGGGGCCCGCTATCTCCATAACCGTGTAAACATTTTTTGTAACGTTTTCGGGGTATACGCAGTCGGTAATCCACTTTCTGAAGATGTTGAAGCCTTTAAGAGGATTGGAATTATCGTAAAAGCTGAGTGAAATAAGGGGAGAACGGATTTCTTCGCCGGGAAGCAGATATGCCTCGAAATGCTCCTGCTTTACGGAAATATCTGTTGTTCCTTTTGCTTCGGATAATGCGGCCTTCCATTGACCTGTCCAGCCGATTCCGAGAATCATTCCGCCGTTTTCACCGTTTATATTGAAATAGGGCAGATGTTTTTCTGTCGGCTTGCCTTCGTTACCGGAAAAGCTTTTTTCAGAGGACCCGAGGGTCTTTTTGATGAGTGAAAAGTCGCTTGCGGCGGTGTCACTGCCCATTGAGTAATAAAGCTTCGCTTCGCCCGTTGAGAATGACGAATCAAGGGCATAAAAATCGCTGATAACGCCTGAATTTTCGTTTCCGATGTTCTTGATATAAACAGCCCATTGGCAGGTAGCGTTTTCCTCAAATACGGTTTCTTCAACCGTTACTTCGAGACCTTTTTCTTCGTTTGTCAAAATAAGATATTCGGTTTTGCCGCCTCTGTATGCATTTCCCGCTTCAATATCGGGTGTTTCGCCGAAATGCTTTTCCCATTCATCGGGATTGAATTCTTCGCCGTCAACTTTAAAGGTGAAAGGATAATCACCTTCAAGAGTGAAAAGGTTTTCTTCAAACCATTGAACGTTTCGGTTGTTTTCTTCATCGGTAATCTTCATTTCTTCGGCGGATATGCTGTCAAAACTGATTTCCTTTTTGTATTCAAACGCCATAATGTTGTCGCGGTTGAAAAAATACAAGCCGCCGCAGGAAACCGCAAAATAAACAACCGCCAGAATGCCGTTGAGTATTCTGTATTTGTTTTTCGCTCTTAAAATGAAAGTGATAAGCAGAATAACTGCGGATAATCCGAAAGTAATCGTAAAGGTTTTGATGTTAACGGCATCATTATCAATACAACTCGGATTGATTTTGTTGTTTATTCCCCATATAATGCCCTGAAACAGAGCGTTACCCGCCAAAAACGCAAGGAGCTTTGAAATCCAACCTGCATTTTTGAATACGGACTGAACAAGCATTATCAAAAACCAGCCCAATGCAGAGCCTGCAAGAACAGTGTATAAATGCACGTCGGGTTCGCTGTCTTTTCCGTAGAATATGTACCAAAGCGAATAAGCCGCATAAACCAGCAGTCCCATAAATACAGTGGTAACGACGCTTTCAACGATAGTTTTGCTTTTTTGATTTTTCATGAATTTTCACCACCGAAATTTTAAATACTGTTAAGAATTTTTAACACACAATCAAGTTCTTCGCCCTTAACCTTTTCTACGGGCAGGTTGTTCTTTACGCAGTTTGTGAAATAAATAATTTCATTTGCATAAGCGTTGCTTTTCGGCAGATTGATGCTGCCGGTGTCGCCGTCAGCCTGCAGAGAAAGGTCGATTCTTTCATCGTCTTTGAGATAAATCATCATTTTACCGTTTTCGTTTGCAACAACAGCCTCTTCAAACTGAAAACGGAATTCGGCAGTAAAAGGATAGCAGGCAGCGTACCAAGATGCTTCCGAATTAATTGAAAATTCGCCGAAATCATAAGTAACGCTCATGAAATCCTGTTTTGGCAGTTTTGAACGGTATTGATGAGCGATTTTCGGCATACCGAAGGCATAGACCATAAAGTCGAGGTCGTGTATATGCAGGTCAAAGGGAACAAGACCGCTTCTCTTCTCATCCATCATCCAGCCGTCCCAGCTCCATTTGGGATAGCCTCCGAGCCTTATCATTGTTCCCGAAAGAAGCTTGCCGTATTTCTTTGAGTCATATATTTCCTTGAGCATCTCATATTCGGGCCAGAAACGAAGCACCTGAGCAACCATGAATTTGACATTGTTTTTCGCTGCCGCGGAATAAACTCTTTCAACATCCTCGTTTTTAAGAGAAATGGGTTTTTCACAAATAACGTTTATGCCGCGCTCCATTGCTTTAACCGCAAAATCCGCATGAAGATAGGTGGGCAGACAGATGTCGAGAATATCAAGCTCTTCGTTTTCTAGCATTTCGTCAAAATCCGTATAGTGGCGTTTGCCTGGATATTTTTCCATTCTCTCTGTGCGGATATCGCAAAGAGCGACAAGCTGAGCATCTTTCATTTCTTCCCAAACTGGAATGTGTGCGCCGCTGATTCCGCCAACGCCGACCAGTCCGATTTTCAACATAATAATATACCTCCGAGAATTTGATGAGTTTTGTTTTTTTTGAAACCGTTGCTTTGTAAGATGATTCAAAACATGGTGGCTTGTTTGAATGAATTATAACATATATATATTTGAAATTCTACTGTTAATTAAAATGATTTCGGCTTCGTGGCAAGAACAGTATAATTGAAGAAACATATTGTCAATGGGAGCTTAATCTGTTATAATTATTCTATAAATAAAGATAAGAGGATTGCTTATGAAAACCGTTTTGGCTTTGCCGATAGAACTGAATGACAGGCTGATAAATAACAGAATTGTGTTCCACCCCATGGAGGGCTGCGACGGCACTTTTGAAGGCGCGATTGATGAGCTCACAGAAAGAAGATATATGCGCTTTGCCAAAAGCGGAGCGGGTATAATCTGGTTTGAAGCAACGGCGGTTTCTGCTGAAGGCAGAGCGAATCCGAGACAGCTTTTCCTGAACGAAAAGACAAAAGAAAGCTTTAAAACCGTTATCAAAAAAATCAAAGAGGTTTCTTTGAAAGAAAGCGGTTTTGAGCCGGTAATAATCGTTCAGCTTACTCACAGCGGCAGGTTCAGCAAGCCTTCAGGAAAGCCCGAACCGATTGTGGCTTACCGTAACGCCCATTGGGAAATCGGAAAAGAAGACCAGCCTTATGTCATTGCAACTGATGACTATTGCAAAACGATTTCCGAAAAGTATTTCAATGCAGCTGTTCTTGCAAAAGAGGTTGGCTTTGACGGCATTGACGTTAAGTGCTGCCACGGATATCTGTTCAATGAGTTTTTAAGCGCAAAAGAACGCGGAGGCATTTACGGCGGAAGCCTTGAAAACCGAGCAAGACTTTATTTCGAGTGCATAGATGCGGTTAAAAAAGCTGTCGGCAGCGATATGATTGTTACGACAAGGCTTAATGCATGCGACTGTTTTCCTTATCCTTACGGCTACGGCGTTGACGAAAACAACAATATTGATTTGACTGAAACAAAGATTATCATAAAAGCTCTTTACGATAAAGGGATAAGGCTGATAAATCTTACTCTCGGCAATCCTTATCTGATTCCTCATATTAACCGTCCCTGCATGAATGCACCGGAAGACGGAGAAACCGGAATGAAGAGGATATATGATGTTACCAAGGAGCTGAAAAATGAATTCAAAGACATTTTGTTTGTTGCTTCGGGCTTAACGTATCCGGGTGAGAACGCAATGAAATATGCAGAAAAAATCATTGATGACGGTGTTGCTGATTTTTCGGGCTTCGGAAGGCTGACGTTTGCATATCCGACATTCTATAAAGATTATCTTGAAAAAGGTGCGCTCGACAAAAGCAAGCTTTGCCTTAAATGCAGTAAGTGCTCTCAGCTTATGCGTGCGGGAACTGTTGCGGGCTGTCCCGTCAGAGATTCGGCGGTTTATATGCCGTATTATCAAAAATATGTGTTGGGTAAATGAGGAGTGGATAAAATGACGGCAGTAATAACAGGCGGCAGCAGAGGAATTGGTTTGGGCATTGCAAAAGAGCTTTTGAAAAACGGCTTTACCGTTGTGCTTTCCGCGAGAAGCGAAGGGCCTGAAATTGAAGAAATCAGAAATGAATATCGTGACAGAGTGGTTTTTATTCCTTGTGATATTTCGGATATTGATGATGTTGAAAAACTTGTTTCGGAAGTTAAAGAAAAATTCGGAAAAACAGATCTGCTTGTCAATAATGCGGGGGTTGCGCCGAAAAACCGCAAGGATATATTGGAGCTTACGCCCGAAGAATTTGATTTTGTTGCCGATATAAATCTGAAAGGTACATTTTTTGTTACACAGAAATTCGTTCCTTTGCTGAAAGAAAGCGACGGAGCAAGAATTGTTAATATTTCATCAATGTCGGCATACACGGCATCGCTGAACAGGGGAGAATACTGCATTTCAAAGGCAGGAATTTCGATGATTACAAAGCTTTTTGCCGCGCGTCTTGCGGAATACGGCATAAGCGTTCTTGAAATCAGACCCGGAATTATCGAAACCGATATGACCGCAAAAGTTAAAGAAAAATATGAAAAAATGATATCGGAGGGAATAACGCCTATAAAAAGAATGGGCAAACCCGAGGACATTGGAAAATGTGTTGCCGCAATCGCAAGGGGCGATTTTGATTTCTGCACGGGCACGGTTATTGACTGCGACGGCGGATTTAACGTGAGATGCTTATGAAAAAGATATATGATGCAATAATTATCGGAAGCGGTGCCGCCGCTTACAGTGCGGCTGACTGGCTTTTAAGAGAGAAAATTAAAAGCATTGCAATTATAACCGAAAACAGGCTGAGCGGTACTTCACGAAACACCGGCAGCGACAAACAGACATATTACAAATTGTCTATGGACGGATTTACACCCGACAGCCCTTATAAAATGGCTGCGGATATTTTTGAGACAGGTTGCTGCGACGGCGAAAAAATGTATCTTCAGGCAGTTAACAGTATAAGATGCTTTTTGCGGCTTTGTGATTACGGCGTGAATTTCCCGCGTGATGAATTCGGCGGTTTCCCCGGGTATAAAACAGACCATGATGATTCTGTCAGAGCAACTTCGATAGGTCCGTTAACATCAAAGGTTATGACCGAAAAGCTTGAAGAGTCGGTGCTTGGTAAAAATGCCGTGCCGCTTTTCGATAACAGACAGGTTGTTGAAATTTTGAAGGTCGGCGGCAAAACGGTCGGTGTTGCCGCGCTGAATATAAAAACAAACGAATTTGAATGCTTTTATTCGCGGAATGTCGTTTGTGCAACGGGCGCGCCTGCTTGCGTTTATGAAAACTCCGTTTATCCCGAATCACAGCACGGAATGACGGGTGTGCTGCTTGAGGCGGGTGTGCGCCTTTGTAATTTTTCGCAGTGGCAATACGGTATGGCTTCGGTTGGTTTTCGTTGGAATGTTTCGGGAAGCTTTATGCAGGTTGTTCCTCGGTTTGTCAGCATTGATGAAAACGGGAATGAATTTGATTTCCTGAATGAATATTTCGAAACAGCGGAGGAAATGTGTAATAGTATTTTTCTTAAGGGCTATCAGTGGCCTTTCAGCTTTGAAAGAGCCCGGCAGTCTTCAAGGGTTGATATTGCCGTGCATAACGAAATTCAAAAGGGCAGAAAGGTTTATCTTGATTATACCGAGAATCCCAAGGGCTTTTGCTTTGATGCTTTGGCGAATGAAGCGAAGCAATATCTTGAAAAGAACGGTGCAGTCGGCGCGACTCCGATTGAAAGACTCAAGGTGCTTAACCCGAAAGCAATTGAGGTTTATTCAAAGCAAAATATTGACATTTCAAAAGAAAAACTGAGAATTGCCGTATGTGCCCAACACAACAACGGCGGTATTTATACCGATAACAACTGTGAAACCGATGTTGAAGGTCTCTATGTTATCGGCGAAGCGGCGGGAACATTCGGGCTTGCACGACCCGGAGGCACTGCACTGAATGATACTCAAGTCAGCGGGCTTTTATGTGCTAGGCATATTAAGGGTAAAATCGATTCTTCCGATAATTACGAAATTGAAGATTGCAGTTTTGAAAAATACATGAATTTTGTTTCGGATGACAGCGTTGATTATTCTCATATAAAAAAGAAAATGAGCAGGTCTGCGGCTTTTCTTCGCAGCAAAGAAGAATGTGTTGCCTTGCTCGGTGAGGTTAATGAAATACTGGCGGATTATCCGCTCAAACACAAATCTTTAAGCGATTATTTTTATGACAGAGATATGCTTTTGAGCGCAAAAGCACTGCTCGAAACCATAATCGGCGAAATGCCGTTAACCGGCAGCCGCGGCGGTGCGGTTTTTATGAGCGACGGTGAAATTGTCAAAGAGAATCCATTATACAGAAAATACCTTACGGTAACAGAAAGCGGAACGGTTTCGTTTGTTCAGGTGAAACCCGTTCCGAAAACAGACGAGCCTTTTGAAAAATATTTGAACCGTATTTAATGAGGTGCAAAATGAACAGCTTTAAATTAGGCCTTGCAAGTGTTACTTTCAGGAACAAAACCGTTCCCGAAGTTGTTGAAATTGCCAAAAGTGCAGGAGTAAGCTACATGGAATGGGGTGCTGATGTTCATGTGAAAAGCCTTGAAGATGCAAAGGCGGCAAGGCAGCTTTGCGATGATAATGACATTAAAATCTGTTCATACGGCAGTTATTACAGAGTTGGCTGCGGTGATGCTGAAAGCTGGAAACAAATCTGCGAAAATGCAAGCGTTATGGGTGCTTCGTCTGTCAGAGTATGGCTTGGCAGTGCAGACAGCGAAAAAACCTCGCAAGAAGAATACAACCGAATTTTTGGGGATTTAAAAAGAATTTGTGCATATGCAGAGAGTTACGGTTTGCTTGTCTGCCCCGAATGTCATGATAACACCTATAACAACAATACAGATGCCTTTCTGAAGCTGAAAAGCGAACTGAAAGCCGAGAATTTCAAAACTTATTTTCAGTCGCGATATTTCAGATTTGATTATGATATTGACAGAATTGAGCGAACCTTTGATTATATTGAGAATGTGCATGTCAGCTACCGCGATTTGGCAAGGGAACAGCGATTCAGAAAAAAGGACAGGGGTTATCTCGACAGACTGCTGAAAAAGCTTTTGTCAATGAATTTTGGCGGTGTGATAATTGTCGAATTCACGAAAGGCTCAAAACCCAAGAGCTTTATCAGAGACATAAATAAACTCAGAAAATATTAAACTTACTTATAATAATTCGGAACAAGTTTTTAATTTGATATTTTATAGGGGAGGCAATGAAATGAATTTCAGTCAGGCACTTGAAGCTTATAAGAGAAATCCCGTGAGTGAAACCTTGAATGAAGTTACGCAAAAACTTCTGAACGAAATGACATTAAAAGAAAAGGTTCGCCTTATGCAGGGACATGCAATGGGTGTTACAATTAAAAACACTCTGACCAAGGGCAGATATTATAACGGCGAAGCATATCCTGCAGGCGGCTGCAAAAGGCTCGGCATTCCTCCCGTGCTTTTCACGGACGGCCCGAGAGGCATTGTTATGGGTAAATGCACCTGCTTTCCCGTTTCCATGCTCCGAGGTGCAACCTTTGACGATGAGCTTGAATATGAAATCGGCAAGGTTTTTGCCAAGGAAGCAAGCGCATTGGGTGCAAATCTTTATGCGGGTGTCTGCATTAATCTTCTGCGAAATCCCATGTGGGGCAGGGCGCAGGAAACTTACGGCGAAGACCCGTTTCTTTTGGGCAAAATGGGCGCTGCGCTTACAAAAGCCATGCAGGAAAACGGTATTATTGCCTGCCCCAAGCATTATGCACTCAACAGCATCGAAGATTTGCGCTTCAAGGTGGATGCAAAGGCTGATGAAAGAACTCTTCACGAGGTTTATCTGCCGCATTTCAAAAAGTGTGTTGATGCAGGCGCAATGTCAATAATGGGGGCTTATAATAAGGTCAACGGCACTTATTGCTGTGAAAGCAAAGAGCTTCTTATTGATATTTTAAGAGATAAGTGGGGATTTGAAGGCTTCACGCTTTCCGATTTCTTTTACGGCATTTATGATGCTGTCAGAAGTGTCAAAGCGGGTATGGATATGGAGATGCCTTATTATTTCCGTTATGCCGTTATCAACCATAAGCTGAAAAAAGGTGAGTTGTCCCCGGTGGATATAAATCTGAGTGCAGGAAGAATTCTTAAGGCACTCATAAAAACCTTGCCCGAATACAAAAAGCAGCCGAAGTCGGTAATTCTTTCAAAAGAACACACACAGCTTGCAAGAAGGACCGCCGGGAAAGGCACGGTTCTTCTCAAAAACGTAAACTCTGTTTTGCCCATAGCAGACGGCAAAAAAATTGCCGTTGTCGGCAGATATGCAAACAAAGTCAATGTCGGCGACCACGGCAGCAGTAATGTTTACAGCCCTTATACGGTTACTGCTTATGAAGGACTCAAAAACCGCTTCGGCGAAAACAATGTATCGGTTTATAACGGCTGTGATACTCAAAAGGCTGTTGAAACGGTAAAGAATTCCGATTATATAATAGCTTGTGTCGGCAGCGACTGGCTTCAGGAGGGCGAATTTCTTGTTAATCTCGGAAATGTCAAAAAGAAGCCGAAGGGCTCGGGCGGCGACCGAGCGGATTTGAGAATTCCCGCCGAAGACGTGGAGCTTATAAAGGCTTTGTCCAAAACAGGAAAAAAACTGGTTGTCAATATTATGGGCGGCAGCGCGTATGTGATAAAGGAATGGTCAGAGCTTGCCGATGCGATTCTGTTTTCGTTCTACAGCGGGCTCGAGGGCGGCAACGCACTTGCCGATATAGTCAGCGGCGATGTCAATCCCGGCGGCAAGCTGCCGTTCACGATAGCATATAACGATACCGATTACCCGGAATTCCTGCATATTGCAGATAAAGAAAGAGAAATTGACTACGGTTATTATCACGGCTATACTCTTTTTGATAAAAAGAATATTGAGCCTCAGTATCCTTTCGGCTTCGGTCTTTCATATACCGATTTTGAAGTTTCAGACTGCGCGGCCATAAAGGAAGAAGATAAAATCATTGTTTCAGCAACAGTTGAAAATATCGGAAAAGCTTCGGGCGAAGAGGTTGTTCAGGTTTATGTTTCAAGCGATAATTCAGAAGAAGACCGCCCCGTAAAACTCCTTAAAGGCTTTAAGAGAGTTGCTGTTGAAGCAGGAAAAACCGAAAAAGTCATAATCGAAGTGCCTTTTGACGAAATAAGATTTTATGACCCCGAAAAAGGTGATTGGAAAATTGATAAAAAATATACCGTTATGGTTGGCACCGACAGCAGAAATGCAATGCCCGTAGGCGAAATCAGTTTTTAAGTCGGGGTGTGATCATGAAAAAAAGCGACTATTCTCCCGATGCTTTTATGAAAGGCATTTATGCCGAAATGCTTGCAAAGCCGTATGAAAATGTCACCGATGCCGAAACCGCTCTTGAAACATGTGGAATTATAAAAGAAAAAACAAAAGCAATGCTTGCGATCGACAGTATTCCCTGTAAAATCAAGAGCTTAAAGTCGGTTCCCGTCGGAACGGCTTTGGTTTATCCCGAATACACTCTTCAAAAATATTCGGTTGAAATCTGCAAAAATCTGAACATGCTTTTTTATATTCTTACTCCCGAAAAAATAAAAGCTCCTGCACCGGGTGTTGTTGCGCTCTGCGGTCACGGCTACGGAGTAAGACAGATTTTGAATATATCCCAAAAGGGTAATAAAAAGAGTATCAATTATTTTGATAACTACCAAAAGAATTTTGCGGCGGAGCTTGCAAAAAGAGGTTGTGTTGTTATTGCACCGGAGCTTTTCGGTTTCGGCGAAGCAAGGCTTAGGAAAGACTTGAAAAAACCTTTCTATATCAGTTCATGCGATGAGCTTTCTCACCATCTTTTGCCATATGGTTTAACTGTTGCCTCAATGCGTGTTTATCAGGCTGTGGTCTGCGCCGAAATTCTTTCTGAGTTTGAATTTGTTGACAAAGAAAAATTGTCTTGCATGGGAATATCCGGCGGAGGGCTAACGGCACTTTATGCTTCGGTTATTGATGAACGCTTTAAGAAAATTGTTATAAGCGGATATGTTAACACTTTCCGCGACAGCATTCTTTCTTTGTGGCATTGCCCCGATAATTATATACCGGGAATCATGCAAATCGGTGAAATATATGATTTTGCATCGGCTCTTGCGCCGCGTGAACTGCTGATAGAGTCCGGCGAAAAAGATAAACTTTTTCCGATTAAGGCAAGCAAAAAGGCGCATGCCGAAATCAGAAGAATTTATTCTTTGTTGGGTGCAGACGATAAACTTCATATCGATGTTTTTAACGGAAAGCATTCCGTCAGCGGAAGGAAATCCTTTGATTTTTTGAGCAAATAGAAAAAACACCGTACAGTATCAACGGCTTGATATTGCGCGGTGTTTTGCTTTATATCACAGGTTTAAAATCAACAGTAATTTCGGCTGATTTAATATCTTTGAGATGAACTGTCAGCTTTTGAATATCGGAATAGTTTTCGTCAAATTCATATTTGCCTTTAAGAGACTCGGCTTTCATGACGGAAAATTCACCATCGCCCGAAAGGGTTGCCTTCATCTGCTTGCCGTTGATTGTCAGAATAGCGGTCTTTCTGTTATCTTTGATTTCAACATCTGCTTTTGTGTGCATGAACCAATAAATTTCGCTCGGAACGATGCACTTGACAGTGTCCGTTATTTTCAGGCAGGAATTGTTATAAAACTCAAATTCTCTTATAACGTTGGTTGCGCCGTTCATTCTGTATGCATCGGTCATATCAAGAACCGCTTTATCTCCGCCGTCGGTTGCCTCAAAGGAGATAAAGTTACACTCTGCAAGAACATATTGGTCGTCAAGCGTTGCGTTGGGATTTATAACAAGAGTGTTCTGTCCCTCCGCACGTTTGCAATAGTTTTTCCATCTTCCGCCTGCGGGAGTATTAAGAAAATAATTCGGTGCATCATAGCGCCCGGGACCCAATTCCTCTGCCCAGCGTTCGCCGAGCGCATCAAACACGAAAGTGCCGATATCAAGGTCGCCGTGGTTGATGAAATTATAACCGCCTTTGATTGCCGCAAATGCAGCGTTTTTTTCAAGAAAAGCGCTTCTCATAACAACAAGCGTCTGTCCGACATCGGATTTCAGCAATCGACAAAGAGGCTCATCGGAAAAATCGCTTTTAGATTCGGCAAAGTTTCGGTTATACCAGAGAGATGATAATGCATCCTCTTTTCCTCCGCCGTTTCTCTCGGTGTTTTCGGAGGTATTGACCGTAAATTGTTCAGGCATGTCATTCATCTGATATGCGCTTAAAAGAGGTGCGTTGTATTCGTCGGCATACCAATGAAGAACAGGTGTGAAGCATTGCTCTGCGTTGTTGTCGCCGAAATTAAACATACCGGTGGGAGTGGTTATGTAAACCGGAAAATATCCGAGTTCTTTGAACCCTGCAATTTCAGACATCCCGAAATCGCTCCCGAAAAAGTTTCTTGACGAGGCAATAAAATAAACGATGGAGTTCATACCCGACTGACAGTATCCCGGACCTTCGGCGTAAACACCGTCGGGTGTAAAGTTTTCAAATGCGATCGGCATGTTTTCATAACACTTTGCAAGGAATTCCGCCGCTTTTTCGGGGCTTTTATTTGCAAAGGTCATGCATGCAATGCCTATACCGCTGTAGCAAATGCTGTTCCAATTATTTTTCGACCATGTGAACCAGTGATTATTATTTAAAGCCGGTTCAATTGCATATTTCCAGGCTTTTTCGGCAATCAAATCTTTTTGCTCATCGGTTAAATAATCGAAAAACCAATCATATCCGATTGAAACTGCAAGAGCCATTTCCGCAGTTGCCAAAAAATGAGAGGTGCACCAATCGTCATAAGAGCAAACTTTTTTAAGCTCTTCCCATGCTCTGTCAGCATATCTGGCTTCGCCCGTAATCTGCCAGGCATAGCCGAGAATAACCATACGGTTAATAACTTCTCTTGAAATCGGCAGAATGCTGTTCTCTTCATCAAGCACATAGTCAAGAACGGGATATATTTTTGTGTCGAGCAGAGCGTCGGCGTTATCAATCGCGGAAAGATAAAGCTTTTTTGTGTAATCGGTGAAAGAATTATCCTTGATTTCGTTTCGTACGGTATCAAAGCATTCCGCATCAGCTAAAATGAACGGATGCTTGATTCTGCTTTGTGTTTCATTAATTATACGGTTAAGTTCAGTTCCCGAAACAGAATTTTTGTTTTTGTCCAAAGAAATATAATCTATTCCGACTTTGACCATATCAGGAATTACCGCAAAATACGGAACGGTGTTTGTTATGCCGAGAGTTATGATTAAAACAATTGAAATAACAATTCCGAGGAATGCTTTTGTTCTTTTTTTCATCAGAATACCGCCCTTCAGTTTGTTTCAAAATATTGCTGCATATATCGGAATTATATCATCTGTATATCCGAATGTCTATTATATTTGCAAACTTTTTGTTGTATTTATGCCTCTTCCCATAGTACACTATATGTTTAAATATGCCGAGCCCGATTATCCTACAGAAATGGAAACTCACGAGTAAGATTTATGAGGATGACAATTATGACAACTACATATTTTTAGGGGAAAAGCACTAAGTTGAGATTGCTTTTCTCCTTTTTCTTTTGTTCAAAAATGCGATAACCCAAAAAGTCAAGAAAAACTTCATATTCATACAATCTGAATTGTGTCAATAAAGTGTCAGATTTTTCTTGCAAAAATAGTTTTTTTCGGCAACTTCAAATTTGAGTTCCGAACTGTAAAATTTTCAGCATTAAAGCATGGAAACCTTTATTTACCGCAAAAATTAAAGGCATACAAGTTGACTTTTCAATCAACTTGCATGCCGTGTTTTTGTTCGGTATTATGCGGTTTGGTTACTGTTTATCGGCGGAATAGGACCGTTTCCGAAGGGGTTAACACTGTTTGGCGGAGGTGCCGAAAACTCGCCGTTAACCGGAGGCAACTGTCCGTTGAAATCCGGAGGCAATTCACCGTTGAATTCAGAAATATTTTTTTTCGTTTCGGGTGGTTGCGGTTGTGTTGTTTGAACATCTGCGTTCGGAATACTTGTTGTTCCCTCGACAGGTTCGGTTGTTTCGGGTCTGGTCTGTTGGTCCGGATTTTTCTGCGGCCTTTCACCACCGGGCATACCGCCTTTGCCGCCCATCGACATCGTTCCCATATGCGATATATTAATACCCGACGCATCAACCAAAGAGGAGAGAGAACTTTGTGAGTTTGTGGAGGAAATAGTTCCGTTGAGCTGTCTGCTTACGCTTTCAGCACGAAGCATACAGAACTTTTTCAAGGTTGATGCGCCGAGCACGAAGCTGTCATAGTCGCAAAACTTCGTCGGGTCTTTCTCAACATAGGGTGAAATCATTTCTGTTACGGCATCAATTTCTTTTTCGAATTTGCCGCTGTCGAAATATTCATTTATGAACTGCGAAAAATATTCGTGATAAAGATTTGTGTATTCTTCATTTTCGAATATCCAAGCAATCATTGGTCTGTCGTTGATATTGCCGCCAGAAACGGGAGAATCTATTGCGGAATTTACTGTACTTGTTGCATCGGATGACTGAAACGTTCCGAACGCAAGGTTATAGTCCCACGGAAGCATGGACATAACGCCGTCTTTTTCGTATAGATAATAGTTATGAATCATATTGCCCGTATAGCTGTCGCCGTTGACAACAAAATTATGAACAACAAAGTATTTTATAACCTGTTCCACATCAACAACCGATTCGACATTTTCACCGCTTGAAAGAGTTTCAAGCGATTCAATCAGACGGGTTTTATCAGCGTCAGTTATATCTGTTTTTGCGCTTTCAAAGATATTCTTGTAGCTGTCAAAATCATCGTCGGTATATTGAAGTTTAACGTCGTTGCTTCCCATGCCTCCGAATCCGCCGAAGTTACCCATATCGGGCATGTTTCCGCTTTCAAAGCCTTCGGGAAATTCGGGAATTTGTGACATATCCGGCATCTGTGAAAAGTCCGGCATTTCACCGTTTTCGAAAAGATTCTCACTATCACCAAAAGGTCTTTGACCTCTGCCGCCAAAGCCTTCGGGAGGTGTCGGCATCTGATTGTTGCGGTTGTCTTCTGCGTTTTCTTCATTGTTTTCAAACTCTGAAAAATCAAAATCTTTTCCGTTACCTCTTCCGCCGCCGAAGCTCATGCTGTCAGGTTTATAAAGCTCGCCGTAATCGTTGCCATAGTTTCTTTGCAGAAACGATTCTTCTATGGACTCAACCGCAAGATAAAGTCCGAAATCCTCACCGTTGACGGTTATATAAACATAGCTGCAAAGCGGTGCGGCAACACCGAATTCGCCCATCATTCTGTAAACAAGATAATCCTTCATATAGGTGTTATCCTGAATGATATTATTAAGGCTTATTTTATCAAGACCGTAGTAGCTTTTGGTGCTGTCATACTGGTCGAATTCAAGCTTGAAGCTGTATCTGTCGCTGTCCGTCTGCGAAACATTGCTCAATGAAGTGTTTCCCTTTGCTCTTATGCCGATATTGGAATAGTTTTCGCCGTCAATAACAACGGAACACATTGAATATTCTTCGTTTTCGCAGGTTTCAATGAAGCTTTCCCAATCGTTCATAACAATATCAATCGTATGAACCCTGTCTGTTGCAAAAAGGCGGTTTTCATATCCCAATGATTTGCCTGCAGAAACGATTCCGAGTGACTTTCCGTTCATAAATAAAACGGTTATAACAAGAGCAAGAGTAACGGCAACACAGCAGATTTTATCAATATGCTTATGGGTTGACATATTGCTCACCTCAACCCATGTAATCGCCGTTATAGCTTACAAGAACTGCGCTGTTGATGCCGTTCATTGCCGAAAGCTCATTGATGAAATCGGTGTTATCATCCTTAAGACGGACTTCAAGAGTCAGTTCAACAGAGCCGCTCTGTGCAGTTTTGCTCTTTACCGTGCATTTGTTGACTTTGTCTTTAAGATAATTCTTTGCGTTTTCTTCGCTTGCGTGTGAATCGCAGTTTATAACTATAAGATAGGGATTGAAATGGGATTTTCTGTTGACAAAAACAAGAAGAACAACGCCGATAACAATACTTCCGATAACTGCAAGAGGAATCATACCTGCGGCAAGAACAATGCCGACTGCGATTGCCCAGAAAAGGAAAGCAATATCAAGCGGTTCTTTGATTGCGGTTCTGAAACGGACAATCGAAAGAGCACCGACCATACCGAGCGAAAGAACGACATTGCTTGTAACTGCAAGGATAACA
>JAZNSX010000021.1:0-28858 GCA_045591425.1 Acutalibacteraceae bacterium
TTTAAAATCCCAATCCGAGTGGAAGGCTGTATTTAAAAGTACAGTCACACGCAACGCATAGGAGTTGAAACTTCACAGAAGAATATAACACTCCCAAGAGTCCGTGCTGTCGGTTGGTCTGCATTTTGCAGGACAAAAAGATATGCTATGCCGAGTATGAATTGACATACTGATGAAAATGAGTGAAAGCTCCGGAGATACGGATAAAAAGCCGTATGCTAATAACAACAGAAAACCCGCTTTTGGATTAAACCGAATCTTATGCAATGCCATTCATCTTATGTTGTAACCGACCCGAAAGGTACGGTTGCGATTGAGTGCGGAAAGATGCTTGAAAAGGAAGGCTACAAAATCAAGATTTTCAATACAATCAATTTCAAAAAGTCCTTCCACTATAACCCCTTTTCATATATCCATTCAGAAAAGGATATATTGAAACTCGTTACTACTCTTATCGCCAACACCAAAGGCGAAGGAAAAGCAGGTGATGATTTTTGGGTTAAAGCAGAAACATTGCTCTACTGTGCTTTAATCGGTTACTTGTGGTATGAAGGTCTTGATGAAGAAAAGAACTTTGCAACGCTTATTTCTATGATTAACGCAATGGAAGTCAGAGAAGATGATGAAAGTTTCAAAAATCCCGTTGACTATCTGTTTGACGAACTTGAAGCAAAAGACCCCGAACATTTCGCTGTAAGGCAATACAAGAAATACAAACTTGCCACAGGCAAAACGGCTAAATCAGTTCTGATTTCTTGTGCCGCCCGCCTTGCTCCCTTCGATATTGCAGAAGTAAGAGAAATTACTATGTATGATGAATTGGAGCTTGATATGACGGGTGACAGAAAAACGGCTCTTTTCCTCATAATGTCAGATACGGATGCAACCTTTAATTTCCTCATCTCAATGATTTATACTCAGCTTTTTAATTTGCTTTGCGAAAAGGCTGACGATGTTTACGGCGGAAGATTGCCTATACACGTCAGATGTCTTATTGACGAAGCGGCAAATATCGGTCAGATACCGAATCTTGAAAAACTTATGGCTACAATCCGAAGCCGTGAGATTTCAGCTTGCCTTGTTTTGCAGGCACAGTCACAGCTCAAAGCCTTGTATAAGGATAATGCCGATACAATCATCGGCAACTGTGACAGCAGAATATTCCTCGGTGGTTCAGAGCCGACAACATTGAAAGAACTTTCAACGGCTCTCGGTAAAGAAACCATTGATACCTTTAACACGGGCGAAAGCAGAGGCAGAGAAACCTCTCACAGCCTTAATTATCAGAAACTCGGAAAGGAACTTGCATCAGTTGATGAACTTGCAGTCTTGGATGGCTCGAAATGTATTCTTCAGCTTCGTGGTGTCCGTCCCTTTATGTCAAACAAATATGACATAACAAAGCACCCGAAATACAAGCAGCTTTCCGACTATGATAAGAAAAATGAGTTTGACATTGAAAAATTCGTGTCAACAAAACTCAAAACAAAGCCGGATGATGTCTATGAAGTTTATGAAATAGATGTATCCGACGAACAACAGCAGTCACCGTTATAACGGTGGCTTTTATATATATCAAGACAAAATGTTCGTATCAACAAAAAAATTATAAAAATTGAAAGGAGAAACGTTATGTAGCGAACTAAAGACACGTAAAATCTATACGTATTTTTTAAATGGCATTTTTCAACTCAGCAGTAGACGTACTGCAGACACTCGTTATTGCACTCGGTGCAGGTCTTGGCATCTGGGGTGCAATCAACCTCCTCGAAGGTTACGGCAACGATAACCCCGGTGCAAAGTCGCAGGGCATGAAGCAGCTTATGGCTGGCGGCGGCGTTGCACTCATCGGCATCACTCTTGTACCCCTTCTTTCGGGTCTGTTCGGTTAATAAAAAGACGGACAGTAATTGATTGAGTAATATCAAGCGGCTCTCGTGTTTCGGCACGGGAGCCAACCGAAAGGAGTGACTTGAGCTATGGATACGATTATTCAGGCTATTGAGGATTGGTTTCGGGAAATATTAACCGAAGGAATTACAACCAATCTTACAGGCTTGTTCGACCAAGTTAATGAAAAGGTCGGCGAAATAGCAGGACAAGTCGGCTCTACCCCGCAGAATTGGAATACTGCAATATTCAATATGGTTCACAATCTTTCGGAAAATGTTATGGTTCCGATTGCAGGTGTGATTCTCGCTATTGTTATGACCCTCGAACTGATACAGATGATTGTTGACAGAAATAACTTTCATAACGATGTTGACACATTTCAGTTCTTTAAATGGGCATTTAAAACAGCGGGAGCTGTTCTCATAGTGACAAACACTTGGGATATTGTAATGGCGGTATTCGACCTCGGACACGAAATCATAGTGGAATCTGCGGGAGTGGTAATCGGTGATACTTCAATAGATATGACCGATTTCATAACCGATCTAGAAGGTAAACTCGAAGCTATGAGCATAGGCGCTCTTATCGGACTGTGGATGCAGTCAGGTATCGTGAAAATCTGTATGGGCATACTCCAAATCTGTATTTTGGTAGTTGTATTCGGAAGAATGATAGAAATATATCTCGTTACTTCCGTTGCACCCATTCCTATGGCAACAATGATGAACAAAGAAAGCGGACAGATGGGACAGAATTATCTGCGAAATCTGTTTGCACTTGCATTCCAAGCATTTCTTATCATCGTTTGTGTTGCGATTTATGCGGCACTTGTTGAGAACATAACAGTTACCGATGATATTTCCTATGCAATATGGACTTGTATGGGATACACCGTTCTTCTCTGTTTCAGCCTTTTCAAAACCGGGTCACTTGCAAAATCTATCTTTAACGCTCATTAACGGAAAGGAGAGATTTCGTGGCTTACGTTCCCGTACCCAAAGATTTAAACGCAGTCAAAACAAAGGCTATGTTCAATCTTACAAAGCGACAGCTTATCTGTTTTGGCAGCGGTGCTGTAATCGCTATACCCCTTTTCTTCCTTTTGAAATCATTTCTCAATGTCAGTGCGGCAGCTATCGTAATGATATTGGTTATGGTTCCGTTTGTTCTTCTCGGAATGTATGAAAAGAACGGACAGCCTTTTGAAAAGGTAGTTAAGAATATGGCGGAGGTTTTGTTTATAAAACCGAAACAGCGACCTTATATGACTAACAACTATTATGCCGTTCTCGAAAGGCAGGATAAGTTAGATAAGGAGGTTGAAGCGATTGTCGGCAAACAGAAAAATGACTAAAGAACAGCAGAAACAGATTGATGCTGCTGTTGCAAAAGCAAAAGGCAAAGATAAAAAGCAGATGTCAGCTCAGGACAGTATTCCGTTTCAGCGAATGTTCAAAGACGGCATCTGCCGTGTAACAGATAACTATTACACAAAAACGGTTAAGTTTCTTGATATAAACTATCAGCTTAACAACAATGAGGATAAAAACGCCATCTTCGATTCTTGGTGTGATTTCCTTAACTATTTCGATTCATCGGTTAAATTTCAGCTTTCATTCATCAATCTTACGGGGGCAAAAGAAGTTTATTCCGATAACATCACAATTCCCGTTCGTGGAGATATGTTTGACGGTATCGCCGTTGAATATCAGAATTTCCTCCGTGAACAGCTTGCAAAGGGTAACAACGGTATTGTAAAGACAAAATATCTTTCTTTCGGTATCGAAGCTCCGTCAATAAAGCAGGCAAAACCCCGTCTTGAGCGACTTGAAGCAGATATTATCACCAACTTTAAAAAGTTAGGTGTTATTGCTACTCCCGTAAACGGAAGGGAAAGACTTAAAATTATGCACGGTATGTTCCATACCGATGAAAAGATACCCTTCAATTTCTCTTGGGACTGGCTTGCTTCTTCCGGACTTTCCGTAAAAGACTTTATCGCTCCCAGCTCGTTTGAGTTTGCAAACGGCAAAACATTCGGTATCGGCAAGAAAGTCGGTGCCGCTTCATTTTTGCAGATTCTCGCACCCGAAATCAATGACCGAATGCTTGCGGATTTCCTCGATATGGAATCGAATGTTGTGGTATCAATGCACGTTCAGTCTGTTGACCAAGTAAATGCGATAAAAACGGTAAAAAGAAAGATTACCGACCTTCAGAAAATGAAGATTGAAGAACAGAAAAAGGCAGTTCGTGCGGGTTACGATATGGATATTATTCCGTCTGACCTTGCCACATACAACAATGAAGCGACTAAACTCCTTCAGGACTTGCAGAGCCGAAACGAGCGAATGTTCCTGCTCACCTTTATTGTTCTCAATGTTGCAGACACAAAACAGAAGCTCGATAACAATGTTTTTCAGGCAAGTTCGATTGCTCAAAAATATAACTGTCAGCTTGTAAGACTTGATTTCAGACAGGAACAAGGACTTATGAGCAGTTTACCCCTTGCATACAACCAAATAGAAATTCAGCGAGGCTTGACCACATCAAGCGTCGCTATTTTTATACCCTTCACAACGCAGGAACTTTTCCAGATGAGTAAGGAAGCTCTTTATTGCGGTCTTAACGCATTGTCGAACAACTTGATAATGGTTGACCGTAAGCTGCTTAAAAATCCCAACGGTCTTATTCTCGGTACTCCCGGTTCGGGTAAATCTTTCACGGCAAAGAGAGAAATTTCAAATGTTTTCTTCGTAACAGATGACGACATTATTATATGCGACCCCGAATCCGAGTACGGAGCATTGGTTGAAAGGCTTGACGGTCAGGTTATTAAGATTTCACCCACTTCCGAGGACTTTATAAATCCTATGGACTTGAACCTTAACTATTCTGATGACGAAAACCCGCTGACTCTTAAATCCGATTTCATTCTTTCTCTGTGCGAACTTATTGTTGCAGGCAAAGACGGATTACAGCCTGTTGAAAAAACAATCATTGACCGTTGTGTACGCCGTGTATATACGGAGTATCTTGCTAATCCCGTTCCCGAAAATATGCCCATTCTTGAAGATTTGTATAACGAACTGCGAAAGCAGGAAGAAAAAGAAGCGCAGTATATCGCTACTGCTCTTGAAATCTATGTTACGGGTTCACTCAATGTTTTCAATCACCGCACGAATGTAGATATTCGCAGCCGTGTTGTCAGCTATGACATTAAAGAACTCGGAAAACAGCTCAAAAAAATCGGTATGCTTATCGTTCAGGATCAGGTATGGAATCGTGTTACCGTAAACCGTGAAGCTCACAGAGCTACCCGTTATTACATTGACGAAATGCACCTTCTGCTCAAAGAAGAACAGACGGCTGCATACACGGTTGAAATTTGGAAGCGATTCCGTAAATGGGGTGGTAGAAATGCCGTTTCAGTTGAAGCCGCATAAAACAACTGAAATTATCAGTGGGGAAGAAATCAGAAAAAGGTGTAAAATCCCAATCCGAGTGGAAGGCTGTATTTAAAAGTACAGTCACACGCAACGCATAGAGCTTGAAACTTTTAAAAAGAATATAACAGCTCCAAGAGTCCCCACTATCGTTGCGGTATGTGATTTATCACAAGATAAAAAGATATGCTACGCTGGATATGAATTGACATATCGCTGAAAATGAGCGAAAGCTCCA
The DNA here is from genome assembly GCA_045591425.1 of Acutalibacteraceae bacterium. GTDB lineage: Bacteria > Bacillota > Clostridia > Oscillospirales > Acutalibacteraceae > CAG-177. The sequence goes on from JAZNSX010000021.1 coordinate 5,578, forward strand.
GAGGAATAGATAAAAAACTATTCGATAATCACACAACAGATTCCCACGGGCATTACGCAGAACGTTAAGGATTTGCTCTCCTCGAGAGAGATTGAAAATATTTTTGAAAACTCCGACTACATATATATGCTCAATCAGGCATCGGGCGACAGACAGATTCTTGCAAAGCAGCTCAATATTTCCCCACATCAGCTCTCTTATGTAACTCAGTCAGGCGAAGGTGAAGGACTTATCTTCTACGGCAGTACCATATTGCCGTTTACAGACCGTTTCCCGAAGGATACGGAACTGTATTCGATTATGACAACAAAACCGCAGGAAAAAGCGGACTAAACAAGGAGATATTTGATATGATTAAAGAATTTACACTCAGCAACAAAGGTGCAATCAAGGTTAATCTTGTGGATAGCAGATTCGGAGAAATCCGTGTTGTTATCCAAAACAAAGAACTGTACTTCTGCGCCAAAGATGTATGCTTTGCATTCGGTATGAGGGACTATAAAAGATATGTAAGTCAATACTGTAAGCATATTCACCATTTTTACCACGATACAAACGGTGGGGTTCAGATTTTGAATTTCATCGACTATCAGGATGTTCTTCATATTTTTGAACACTCAAAACTTGAAGATGCAACTGATCTTCTTTACAATATCACATCTTTCATCATAATAATGGAGAATGTGCTTAATTGTACTGATGACGATGATGACGATGATGACGATGATTACGATTATTGTTCCGATTGTGAATACCGTGCCGTTTGTGATTGTGACGGTGACTGTGACAACTGCGATGACTGTGAGGGTGAGAGCTGTGATGATTGCTCTGATTACGTTGATGACCGCACAGAAAATCACGATTGCGATGATAACTGCGACAACTCTGATGATGAGTTTGAATGTGATGGCGACTGCGAAAATTGTGATGAATATTATGATTGTGAAGTACCCGTTAATGAAAGAAATCAATCAACGGAGAAAGCCGCAGCAAAAATCATCAAAGGGGTAAGCATGATTCTTGAAAGTGTCGAAGAACTTTTGCAGAATTCTTCTGAAAGTGAAGAAAGCGAAATCGCTTGACCCGTTAAAGGGGGCATTTTATGAGTAAACGAGTACCAAGACTGCAATTTACCGATGAAGAACTGAAAGCTCCCAAAGTAAAGAAAGCTGCCAAGAAAGCCGATAAAGCGGTAGATAAACTTGAAAAAGCTGAAAAGAAAATCCCCAAAAAGATATTCCACGAAGATGTGGATAAACCAAAACCCTCATCGAAGCTGACAAGCGAAGTCAAAAAGGCTCCTATAAATGTTGCGTCTGCGACGGTTCATAAAAAGGTTTCCGAAACGGAAGATGAAAATGTAGGTGTAGAGAGCGTTCACAAGATTGAGCAAGGTGTTGAAGGTGCGGTCAGAACGGGAAACCGAATTGAAAGAAGCCGTAAACTGAAACCGTACCGTGAAACAGCAAGAGCCGAGAAAAAGGCTGACAAAGCCAATGTGGATGCTCTCATTAAACAGTCACAAGAACAGAATCCGCAGTTTTCATCAAACCCGTATTCGAGATGGCAACAGAAACGGGCAATAAAGAAAGAATATGCAGCTATGAAAACGGCACATAAGGGTGCGACAGCTTCACAGTCTGCATCAGCATCCGCTAAAACTGCTCAAAAAAGCAAGGAAGCGGCAAAGAAAGTCAAAGACTTTGTTGTTAAGCATAAGAAAGGTGTACTCATAGCGGGCGGCGCAGTTCTCGCCGTCCTGCTTATTTTTTCTATGTTTTCATCAGCTACCGTTTTCGTTCAATCAGGTGTAGGCGGAATGGGTCTTACAAGTTATCCGAGTACCGATGAAGCTATGAAACAAGCGGAAGAACAGTATTCGGCACTTGAAAACACTCTGAAACACACCATTGATAATTACGAAAGTACACACGGGTATCACGAATATCATTTCACGGTTGATGAAATCTATCACGATCCGTATGTTCTTTTATCGGCTCTCACAGCTTTACATCAAGGTGAATGGACAATCGACCAAGTTGAGGGAGATATTCAGACACTTTTTGATAAACAGTACACCCTTACCGAGCAAGTCATAACCGAAGTCAGATACCGTGAAGAAACACGATACAGAATTGAATGGTATGTAGATGACGAAGGAAATCTCATTCCGCAGATTGTTTCATATACGGTTCAAGTGCCGTACAACTATTACATTTGTTACGTCACTCTGAAAAACAACAACCTTTCACATGTTCCTTCGCAGATTATGTCCGAAGAAGAACTTGAACTGTATTCGGTATATATGGCAACTCTCGGCAACCGTCCCGACCTTTATCCCGATTCCGAATATGTTGACAGATACTATAACACGGAATATGAGGACTATGAAATTCCTGCATCAGCTCTGACAGATGAACGTTTTGCGGCTATCATAGCCGAAGCCGAAAAATATCTCGGTTATCCGTATGTTTTCGGCGGCAGTTCACCGAGCACATCATTTGACTGCTCAGGTTTTGTATCGTGGGTATATAACCATTGCGGTTGGAGTGTCGGCAGACCGACAGCGCAAGGTTTATATGAATTTTGCACTCCTGTTTCTTCCGTTAATGTTAAACCCGGTGATTTGGTGTTCTTCAAAAACACTTACGATGCGGGCAGAACCGTTACGCACGTCGGAATTTATGTCGGCAACAATATGATGCTCCATTGCGGAGATCCGATACAGTATGAATCGCTTACAAAATCATATTGGCAGGAACACTTTTACGCATACGGCAGACTGCCATAAGAAAGGCGGTATTATGAATCCCAAAATCCAAAAACTCAAAGATGAGAAATCAAAAAACAACGAAAAAATTGATAAACTCAAACAGCGTAATTCGGCTATTGATGACGAGATTGAAAAACTCGAAAACATCGAAATCGTAGGTATGGTAAGAGCTATAAATATCGACATCAGCGAATTACCCGAACTCTTAAAGAGAATAAAAGAAAGGAGTGCTGCGAGTGAAGAAAAGTAAACTCAAAGCAATTTTCAGCATTGTAGCCGTTATGCTTGTCATAATGGCATTTTCTATACCCGCTTTTGCTGCTGAAAGCTATTATGCTTCCGATGAAAGCGGTAACACTTCTATTCCTTCTTCCATTGACAGTATTACAATCTCAAAAGCAGATGTCGATATTCCACACACGGGTGATAATTCATCAAACGAACTCACACCCAACGGCAATATGTCACTCATTGATGACTTTTTGCAGATGGGCGGATATATCACATCTGGCAAAGAGGATGAAGAAATCAAGAGCAAACAGTTTTTAACCGTAACAAGTAAAAGCGGTAACACATTCTACATTGTAATTGACCGTGACGGCGATAAAGAGAACGTGTACTTGCTTAACTTGGTTGATGAAGCCGACCTTATGGCTCTTATCAATGACGGCGAAGTAGAGGTTGCAACTTGTTCCTGCAAGGATAAGTGCAAAGACGGCAAGGTTAATACGGAATGTGAACTCTGCAAGGTAAATCTTGCTCAGTGTGCAGTAGCCGAAACAACTACCGAGCAGACTACGGAAGATACAACAAGTACCGAAGAAGAACCCGATGAAAAGGAATCAAAGGGTAAAGGCGGTATTATTCTTCTTGTTGTAGTAGCACTTGCAGGCGGCGGTTTTGCACTCTATTACTTCAAGTTTAAGAAGGGCGGTAAACCTGCTCCCACCGTTTCAGAACCCGATGCAGATGACGATTTTGACGGCGGTTATGAAGAAGAATACGAAATTGATGAAGCCGATGACGATGAAACGGAGGCTTGATAATCTTGAAACAGCTCATTATCACCGAAAAGCCTTCTGTTGCTATTAACATCGCAAACGCACTCGGCGTTAAAAACAGAAAAGACGGTTATATGGAAAATGATAAATATATCATTTCTTGGTGTTACGGTCATCTTGACACTCTCGCAAATGCCGACAGTTATGACGGCAAATATGCGATATGGAGAAAGGAAGATTTACCCATTCTTCCTGCCCCGTGGAGATTGAAGATTGCCGATAAAATCAAATATGACCATTTCAAAATCCTTAAATCCCTTATGTATCGCAGAGATGTAACCGAAATCATAAACGCCTGCGATGCGGGCCGTGAAGGTGAACTCATATTCAGAAATATGTTTAAACTTTCCGAATGCAGAAAACCCGTAAAAAGACTTTGGATTTCATCAATGGAAGATGAAGCAATAATTGAAGGCTTCAAGAATCTCAAGCCTTCAAAGTTTTACGATGATCTGTATTTAGCCGCCGATTGCAGAGCAAAGGCTGACTGGCTCGTAGGCATAAATCTTACCCGATTCTTTTCGGTTATTTATCATCGCACCCTTAATGTCGGCAGAGTGGTAACACCCACTCTTGCCCTCATCATTTCCCGTCAGGCGGAAATTGATGCTTTTGAGCCGACACCGTATTACAACATTGAGCTTGAAAGCGGTAACTTTAAGGCGAAAACCGATAAAATCGAAAGCAAGGAAAAAGCAGAAAACATCCTTGCAGATTGTAAAAACTATGATTTTGCAACCTGTTACAGAGTTGCTTGTCAGGCAAAGGAAGAAAAAGCACCTTTGCTCTATGACCTTACTTCCCTCCAGAGAGATGCAAACAAGAAACTCGGATATACGGCACAGCAGACGTTGAATCTTGTTCAGTCGCTTTACGAAAAGAAGCTCTGTACTTACCCCCGTACAGATGCCCGGTACCTCACAAGCGATATGGAGAAATCCATTCCCGAACTTATCAATGCTTCTGCAAATCTGATTAACAGAACAATAACCGAATATGACGAGCTGAAGGTTATAAACAACAAGAAAGTAACCGACCATCACGCCATCATTCCCACAAAGAATGTTGCAAATCTTGATCTTGCTTCACTTGATGCAGGTGAGATTAACATTCTCACAATGATTGCAACAAGGCTTCTGTGTGCCGTTTCCGACCCCTTTTACTATTTCCTCGAAAAAGCATTTATCCGTTGCGGAGATACGGAATTCACCTTTACTTACCGTAATGTCGAAAGCTACGGATGGAAAACTTTTATTGAAGAAGAAAGCGAAGATTCCGAAGAACCCGAAATGCAGTTTGACATTGAGGAAGGTGACGTTTTTGAAATCAACAATATTGATTTGAAAGAGAACTTCACAAAATCCAAGCCGAATTACACCGAAGATACTTTGCTTTCAGCTATGGAAAACGCAGGAGCAAAAGAAACTCCCGAAGATGCTGAAAGAAAAGGTCTCGGAACTCCCGCAACAAGAGCTGCCATGATTGAAAAACTCATTGCTACGGGATTTGTTCAGCGAAAGAATAACAAAAAGACCGTTTCTCTTGTTCCCACTTTTACGGGTAAGTCACTCATAACCGTTCTTCCCGAACAAATCCAATCTCCGCTTCTTACGGCAGAATGGGAACACAAGCTCAAACTTATCGAAAAGGGCGAAATGGAACCCGAAGATTTTATGAATGAAATCAGCGAAATGATTATTGAAATCATTGACGAGTATGCTCCCGTTCACGATGTCGATGTCTTATTCCCTTCCGGCAGAGAGATTGTCGGCAAGTGTCCCCGATGCGGAGGTAATGTTACCGAAGGCAAAAACGGTTTCCATTGTGAAAAGAACGGATGCAAATTCGCTTTTTGGAAAGACAATACTTTCTTGCAGTCGCAGGATATTTCAATTACAAAGAAAATGGCGGTTGATTTGCTTTCCAAAGGATATACGGAAATAAAGAATACTGATACAAACAGGACAGTAACTTTATCTTTCACCGATAACGGTGAAAAGGTCAGGTATAGACTGAAAAATGAATAAGCCTTTACCAAGACTTACTGAAAAACAAAGTAAAATTGTAAACACTCTCGTTAAAAATGAGTGTTGCAATTATGACGAAGGAAACTGTTTGCTTCTCGATGACGGTGAAACTCATTGCTGTCCGCAGTTAATTACTTATTCGTTATTGTGTCAGTATTTCCGCAGAGCCGTTCTCCCGTTGCGTCCGGATTTGGAAAATGAAATATTAAGTCAAAAGCCCAAAAATGTATGCAGAAATTGCAATAAACCGTTTGAGAAAATCCATCATAATCAGCTCTATTGCACACAATGTGCTGAGTCAAGAAAGAAGTGGTCTAACACCTTATCCGCAAGGCGGCAAAGAGATAAAAAACGTATGAAAAGTAGCTTCTGAAACCGTTGATATACAACGATTCTGAGGCTCGAAAAATAAGGGGTAAAGGTAGTTTGACCTTTACCCCTGTTTTCACGGTACTTTTCATACGCTACAAATGACAAAGGAGTACAACTTTGAACAAGAAATATACCCCATATCTTATCGGACTCGGGATATTCACTTTATTGTTTGGCATATTCGTTGAACTTGCAGTACACGAAATAAATCCCGAAGATTTTTCAGTTCCGTATTATGCAAGTATCGAAGCAACTGAAACATCAACAGTTAAACCAACTGAAACATCAACAGTTAAACCAACCGAAACAACAATCGTTACTGTACCTGAAACAACCGCAGAGATAACCACCGAAAGAATTACAGAGAAACCCAAAACCGAAAAGCCTTCAAGCCGTTCTGTCAGTAAAAAGTCAAACGGCAAGAATTTCAGAATAACCGTATATACTCCGTCAAGTGACGGCGGTAAATGGGGTTATTCAACCTCTACGGGTGCAAGATCGGAACATCTCAAAACTTGTGCCGTTGACCCCGATGTAATTCCTCTCGGAAGCATAATTGAAGTGAACGGAATACGGCTCAAAGCCGTTGATACGGGTAGTGAAGTGAACGGAAATGTTGTTGACATCTTTTATGACGGTTCTTCAAAAGAAGCTCGAGAGTGGATAAACGGGTTCGGTGAGTATCACGAAGTAACCATTATAGAATAGGAGGAATATTATGGCTGACAATACAAAAGGAGCTTTCAAAAGCGATAAAGAAAAGCTGAAAGATATTACCGACAGTATCGAAAAAGGCATAAAAGAGTTGTTTGCCTCAGATAAATACAGACAGTATTTGCAGACAATGAGTCGCTTTCACAGATACAGCGTAAATAACCAAATGCTTATCTTTATGCAAAAGCCGGATGCTTCGCTTGTTGCAGGATTTAACAAGTGGAAAGATTCATTCGGCAGAAATGTCAAACGTGGCGAAAAAGGCATAAAGATTATTGCCCCTGCACCATTTAAAAAGAAGATTGAAAAAGAAAAACTCGACCCCGATACAAAACTTCCTATGCTCGATGAAAACGGACAGCCTATAAAGGAAGTTGCAGAGGTCAGTACATCAACATTCAAGGTTGTTTCTGTTTTTGATGTTTCGCAAACCGAAGGCAAACCTTTGCCCGAACTTTCATCTGATTTAACCGGAAGTGTGGAACACTATGATGCTTTTATGGAAGCTATCAAGAGAAGTTCTCCCGTACCCATTGATTTCAAGCCTATTGAAAACGGTGCCGACGGCTTTTTCAGTTACGATAATCAGAGTATAACTCTGCGTGAAGGAATGAGCGAAACACAGACGGTCTGTGCCGCTATTCACGAAATGGCACACGCAACACTTCACAATTATTCAAGAAGGAATAAGGGTGAAACAGATGTTGAAAGAAAAGACCGTCATACAGAAGAAGTTGAAGCGGAAAGTATCGCCTATGCCGTATGTGCATATTACGGCATTGAAACGGGCGAAAACTCATTCGGCTATCTTGCTTCCTGGTCGAGCGATAAAGAGCTGAAGGAACTGAAAGCAAGTCTTGAAACGATAAATAAGACTTCATCTGAACTCATTACGTCAATAGACCGTAATTTCAAAGAGGTCTGCAAAGAACAAGGCATTGACCTTTCTGCAAAAGCAGACCCCATAACGGCACTCGCAACCGATCTTGACCGTTTTGCCTATGACTACGATACATACGATTACAATGACCGTGTAAATGACCCACAGGATAACATTAGTGACCTTGTAGGTAATATTTCAAGCGGGAATTGTTCGGATATCGCCGATTGGCTTTGTGGTATTATCAATGACAATACAGAATACAGCCAAACAGCACAGTCACTTTTGGACAGACTCACTCCGTATGTAAAAGACGAGCCTATTGCCGAACAGCAGGACACGGCAGAAATACCCGGCATTGAAGAAAACTCAATGTCAGAGCTTCCCGACCCGACAATAACAGTTCAGATGATGGAAAACTACGGTTATTCCGACAGCAATATGCTCCCGCTTTCAAAGGACAGAGCAAGAGAACTGATGGACAGAGATGTAACAATTTACTGTCTGCATACCGATAACACCGAATCTATGGTTGTAAGCGAAAGCGATATAATTGACCATTACGGTATTTTCGGTATTGAAGTTACTGACTGGGAACGTATAAAAGCAGATGTTCCTGCCCGTGACATCGAAAAGAGATTCAACGAGAATCCCAACAATGCCATTCTTATCTATCAGATTCCGAATGATGACCCGAAAAATCTTATGTTTATGAGATATGACAGCCTTTCCGAAGCACCGAGCCGTGATGATTATGAACCCATTTACACGGCAACAATCGAGCCGAAAGAAACGGTATCAGCAACACTTGAAGCGGCATATCAGAAATATAACGTTGACAGACCGTTTGATTTCACGGGTCACAGTTTATCGGTCAGCGACATCCTTGCCATAAAACAGAACGGTGAGGTATCATATCATTACTGCGACAGCGTAGGTTTCAGAGAGCTTCCCGATTTCAACATAAGCAACTATCTCAAAAATGCTGAAATATCAACCGAAGATGATTACGGAATGATTGACGGCATATTGAATAACGGTGATAAAAAGCCGACAGTTGCAGAGCTTGAAGCACAGGTCAAAGCCGGCAAGAGTATTTCACTCTCAGACCTTGCTAATGCTGTTAATGATGAAAAAACGGAACGCAAACCGATAGCTGAAAAGCTCAAGCAGAAAACACCTGAACAGAAAAGGCAAAGAACAGCACCAAAGAAAAAGACAGAAAGGGGCATTTAGTATGACCGCAGTAACCTATGATGAGCAGCAGCTCATCGCAATCCACAATGCAGGAACAAGAACGGACACAATCTCCGCACTCAAAGAAATGAGAGAATACATTTCGGCGGAAGAAACCGAACTCAAAGCTATTACCGATTCGGCAATTTCCCGTCTTGAAGAAATGACCGATGAAGCATACGAACAGCTCGACCTGATACCCGATTTTTTTGATTAAGACAAAGGAGAATTGAATTATGAAAAACAACATTAAAAAAGCAATCACCCTCATTTTAAGCATCGTCACCGTGTTTACGGTATGTGCAACATCCGCATTTGCAACGGAAGAAGATATTTCTTTCCGTATGACCAACCGCTATATGACCATCTATTACGGATACTCCGATGAACTTACCATTTATACAAATTCAGATGATGTATATTTCACTTCATCGAATGAGAAAGTCGCAACCGTTGACGAAAACGGTGTGGTAACATCAAAAGGTATCGGTGAATGTGTTATAACCGCAGGTGTCGAAGGAACTGACCTTAAAGAAGAATGTACGGTAAAGGTAGAGCTTTTATGGTGGAAGTTTTTCGATAATCTCATAGCCTTTATACGAAATCTTCTTATGGATTTAGCCATAGTATAATAACAAAGTCGGGGGTGTTCTTTTGAACACTCCCGTCATTTATTTTTAGGAGGTAAAAATATGGAAAATGAAAATATATCAAAAGTCCAGCAAATTGCTCTCCTTGCAGAAGAAACAGAAAGAAATCTGACCCGTTCAAGACAGAGTTGGACTTCGTTCCTTCATACTGCCGCACGGCTCTATAAATATCCGTTCAATGAACAGTTGCTTATTTATGCTCAACGGCCCGAAGCGACAGCTTGCGCCGATTATGATATATGGAATAAGCAGATGAACAGATATATCCGCAGAGGTTCAAAAGGTATTGCACTCATTGATACTGATACAGAACCGAGAACACTTAAATATGTTTTTGATGTTTCCGATACGGGTAAAACGGAACGCTCAAAGACTCCGTTTTTATGGGAATACAGAGATGAACACGAAAACACGGTTACATCAGCTCTTGAAAGCAAATATGACGTTTCAGCAAAAAACGGTATTGCAAATCAGCTTGAAAGTATAGCTGCACAGCTTGTCGATGAATATTGGGGAAACTACAAACGGGATATTTTTGACATCGTTGACGATTCGTTCCTTGAGGGTTATGATGAAGATAACATCGGTATGGCATTCAGAAATGCGGCGGTTGTTAGCACAACCTATACTCTCCTGACCCGTTGCGGAATAAATGCTGATGAATACTTTGAAGATGAAGATTTTTTAAGTATCTTCGATTTCAACACTTCCGATACTGTTAATTTCCTTGCAACTGCGGTCAGCGAAACAAGTGAGCAGGTGTTAAGGCAGATAGAAATATCGGTTAAAAATTATGAACGTGAAAGGAGCAAGAACAATGAGCAACATCACTTACAGTCAGAACGGAGATTATCTGATTCCGAACTTAACTCTCGTTCAGACCGAGAAGAAACCCCTCGGGAAATACGGCAGAATGAGGAAGGAATATCTCAAGAATCACCGTCCGGCTCTTTGGAACAGAATGGTATTGAGGGACACTCTTTACAACCATCTGTTGGAGATAGACGAAGCAGCGAACAATCGCTTGGAGCAGATGATGCCCGAACTGATGAAATCAGCGGGAGTGACGGAAGAACTGAAAGCGAGCGACCCGATGAAATGGGTCGGTCTGATGAACAATCTTCAAGCTCAGGCAGAGGAGATAATTCTGACGGAACTGATTTACAGTTAAGCAATCACGATTTCGATGCCCGATGGAACGGTATCGAATATTTCCACCAAGATAAAGAAAAAAACGAGCTGATTAAAACATTTTTGGCTCCGCATAAAGAAGAAATCGCTATGTTCTATGAAAGTCATTCTGACAGAGATGAACGTAGCGATTTTATTATGTCTTTCTTTAACTCAACACCGTATGAAACGACACTCTCCAACGGTGTAAATGCAGGCTTTGAAGCCTATTCCGATGCTATCAGACTATGGCGTAATGACGGAACAGAACTCCGTGAAGCGTGGCAAAAATGGTTTCAGATTGAACGAAGTGTTTTCGGACTTATGCTTATGGAGGAATGGACAGAGCCGCAGGTTTCGCTTTTGTCCGGTGCCGAAAAACAAATGGAACTTATCGGCACAGCAGTAAAAAATGAAGCTCCTTTGTATCTGCCGCAATCTGCTGTTGATTATGTACTTTGCGGAGGAAGTGATTTCAGCGAAGGCAAAATGCGTATTTACAGACAGTTTACCGAAAGTCTATCGAAAGAAGAAAATATAAAATTCCTTAAAAATGAATACGGTACGGGCGGACATTCGGATGCTATCCCTGCAAGTGGATTTTGGGAAGGTCACGATGCCAAAGGTATTGAAATATCCGACCATTACAGTGTTCCACAGAGAAGAGTTTTATTAACGTGGAATTATGTTGAAAAGAGACTTTCTGAACTTGTAAAGGCTGGCAGATACTTAAATCCCAAAGAAACAGAAATGTATCCGCAGTGGCTTGAAAACAGATTGTTAAAGGAAGCCGAATGGAAAAGAGAACGTGAAATAAGTGATATTCTTCGTAATTCCGCAAATGAAAAGGAAACACCCAAAGAATACCGATATGAGTATAGCATCGGTGATACTGTAAAACTCGGTACAGATGAATACACTATTCTTTCACTTGAAGAACCCGTTGTTCTCAGTAACATTCAATTTCCTTTGTTCACGGAAGAATTTTCAAAAGAAGAATTTGAGAAAAAGGTTAAGGAAAACCCTGCGAACAATCATTTAAGAGTAGAAGTTGAGGTTGAAAGACCTGCGGTTAATACAGAAATTGAAACGGAGATTGACGATAGTAATAAACCCGATTTCTTACTTCAATATGAGCAAGTGAAAAATGATAACCCCGATAGTATAGTTCTTATGCACGTCGGAGGTTTTTATTATGCCTTTGGCAAGGATGCTGAAATTGTTGCAAAGCATACAAACTATACAGCACCGGGTAAAAACCTTTACGGTAATGTTTTCATACCTTTTTGTCAGGTGCTTGATTTTAACCTTAGCTATGTAACAAAAAGCCTTAATGAAAACAACATTGAAACTGTTGTTATGGCATTGGATAAGGGCGTTATGGACAAATATTCTCCGCCTTCGTTGGCTGAAACGAAAAAAACAGAAGTATTATATAAAGTTCTTTCCGCTCTGAAAATCGACGATATTGACCTTGTTTATAAAGATAGCATTCTTATAGCTGATGACGGAGATAATGTTTGGGAAGGTCAGGAGTTTTATGAGTTCCTTGTTGATGAAGCTATTGTTTTTGAAGATGACGGTTCAGCACTCGGAATAAGTGATGAACTTCTTGATGAGTTTGGCAAACTTGCTGAACAAAACGGTATAACTCTCCCCGAAAGAGAAAAAACCGTTAATGAAAAGCCTGCGGTTACTGTAAATTCCCGAAACAGTATAATTGCTGATGAATACAACGGTCTGAAAGAGCATAATCCCGACAGTATCATTCTTTATCAGGTTGGAGACTTCTTTGAAATGTTCGGTGAAGATGCGATAAAAGTATCAAAACAGCTTGATTTGGTATTAACAAGCAGAGAGTTCCCGAATATCGGCAGAGTTGAAATGTGCGGATTCCCGAAACACAGACTTGAAGCATATCTTGGAAAAATCCGTGAAGAAAGCAGCGTAGTTATTTCCGGTATCCCCGACGGTAAGACCGAAAGGGAAACATTTCAGCTGCTCCGAATCGGTGAGAACAGCGAATTTGAAAAGGCAAAAGAATTGATTAACAAGTTTTGTCTTGATGAATACGGTGAAGATGCTGATTTCAGCGATATGAAAAACATTGATATTGCATACACAACATTAACCGATGCTGAAATTCCCGTTCAGGTTTCTGTAAATCTTGTAGATTTCAGAATTGACCGATTTATCGACAATAACCATTATGACAGCCGAAGCTATGACAGTCTTGAAGCATTGATTAACGGTGAGCTTTACAGTTTGGATTTCGATGATTTGGTGTATATTCCCGATGAGGCTCTTGAATCACAAACGTTTGGAAAAACGGAAATTGATGATTTTGCTGATGTTGACCCGTCTGCCATTCGTGAAAACCTTGCAGAACACGGCATTGTAAACGGAGAAGTGGTTGACCCCGAAGCCTTGGAAAATGCTCCGTTCATTCAGCAAGTGATGAATGATTTAACAACAACTTTCACAACACCCGCAGGGAAGAACTACTCAATCGGTGATGAAATAATTTCGATATGGAATAACGATGAACCTTCTGCCGTTTTACAGATTGAAGATGTAACAGATGATTATATCTACTATACATTTCCCGATTTACCCGAGCAGGATGCGGTTAAGATAAGCAGAGAGCAGTTTGAAAAGTATCTTGATTCAGGTAATTTCTCCGTAAAATCTGAACAGTCTATTCCTTTGTCAGACAGGTTTGAAGTCCGTCAGCTCTCTGTTCCCTTTGAAGGTGAGAAATATGCCGTCTATGACAATGAAACAGACGATTTCTATGTTACAGAAGATAATCTCACACATTGGTTCGATACTGAAGAAGAAGCACTTGCAGATTTAGAAAGCATTTCTGCTCAAAACGATGTTGTTGCCGAAATCAGAGAACCCGAAATCCCTTACAATGTCGGAGATGTTATTTATCTTGAAAATGACACACCGTATGTCATTGAAGATATAGGCAGTCACGATGTTCGCATAAGAGATACAACACTTCTCTATCCCATCAGCCGTGTCGAAAACAGAGCGAATTTTCTAAAGCTGCTTGAACAGTATCCACAGGAAGAACATTCAAAGTTTACCGCAAAAACCGTTGAAGAATTCAAAGCGGAAGATTACGGACTTCCTTACGATATTACAATTCAGACACTCAGTACCAAAGAAGAAGAAAAAGCAAAGCCGGAAAATTTTCACATTACCGACTATAACCTCGGTGTCGGCGGTGCAAAGGAAAAATTCAGAAATAACATTACAGCGATAAATCTTTTGCACGATCTTGAATTTGAAGGCAGACAAGCTACTCCCGAAGAACAAGAGATATTATCCCGTTATGTTGGTTGGGGCGGTCTTGCAGATGCTTTTGATGATACCAATGAAAAATGGGCAGATGAATACAAAGAACTTTATGTAACTCTTTCGCCCGATGAATACAGAGCAGCAAAATCATCTGTTCTTGATGCTCACTACACAAGTCCGACAATCATAAATGCTATGTATGAAGCAATCGGAAATATGGGATTTACAGAAGGTAATATTCTGGAGCCGTCAATGGGTATCGGTAATTTCTTCGGTATGCTCCCCGATGAAATGTCAACGTCAAGGCTCTACGGTGTTGAAATTGACAGTATTTCGGGCAGAATTGCCAAACAGCTTTATCCAAATGCCGATATAACCATATCAGGCTTTGAAAAAACAAGTCGCAGAGATTTCTATGATATTGCAATAGGTAACGTTCCTTTCGGTCAGACCAAAGTGAATGACCGTGAATACAATAAACTCGGTTTTTCCATTCATAACTATTTCTTTGCGAAAGCACTCGATCAAGTTCGTCCCGGCGGAATTGTAGCATTTGTAACATCACATCACACTATGGATGCGAAAACACCCGAAGTCCGTAAATATCTTGCTCAAAGAGCCGACCTGCTCGGCGCTGTTCGTTTGCCGAATAATGCTTTCAAAGCTAATGCGGGAACAGATGTTGTATCGGATATTATCTTCTTGCAGAAAAGAGAAGAACCGATGGAAATTGAACCCGATTGGGTTCATCTCGGAATGAGTGAAAACGGATTCCCGATTAACTCATATTTCGCCGAGCATCCCGAAATGATTTTAGGCGAACAATCATCAAAAAGCACACAGTACGGAGTAGATGCCTTTACCGTAAAACCCATTGAGGGTGCAGATTTGGGTGAGCTTCTTCACGAAGCGATGAAGAATATTCAAGGCTCATACAAAGCTGCCGAACTTCCCACACTTGAAGAAAGTACGGAGGTTTCAAAGGTATCAATACCTGCTGACCCGAATGTTAAAAACTATTCTTATGCAGTTGTTGACGGTGATGTTTATTACCGTCAGAACAGTATTATGGTTAAAACAGAAGTCAATGCAACAGCCAAAGAACGCATAAAAGGTATGGTTGGCTTGCGTGACTGTGTAAATGAACTGATTGATTTACAGTTGGATGAGCTGACTACCGACAGCGAAATCAGCGAAAAACAAGCAGAACTCAATACTCTGTATGATAACTTTACGAAGAAATACGGTTTAATCAACGATAAAGTAAATAAAAGTGCTTTTTCAAACGATTCGTCATATTATCTTCTCTGCTCTCTTGAGGTTCTTGATGAAGAAAAGAAACTCAAAAGAAAAGCTGATATGTTTACCAAACGAACAATCAAACAACATTCTTCCGTAACGAAGGTTGATACCGCAGTAGAAGCTCTTGCCGTTTCAATCGGTGAACGTGCCTGCGTTGACCTCGGATTTATGGCTTCACTTATGGGTGAAGGAGCAACACCGCAGAAAATCGTTGAAGATTTGCAAGGCATTATTTTCAAAGACCCGAGAACGGGTCCTTTTGATTTGGAAAGCAATCCCGACAGAAGCTATATAGGTTGGCAGACAGCCGATGAATACCTTTCAGGTAATGTCAGAGAGAAACTTGTATATGCAGAGTACGAAGCCGAAAAAAATCCCTTTTTCAATGTTAATGTTGAGGCTCTGACAAAGGCTCAGCCGAAAGAGCTTGATGCAAGTGAAATTGAGGTAAGGCTCGGTGCAACTTGGATAGATAAAGAGATTATCGAACAGTTTATGTTTGAAACCTTCAAAACACCGAATTATGCACAGTTCAATATGAAAGTGAAATATTCGGAATATACCGCTGAATGGAGAATTGAAAACAAATCATTCATTTCGGGAAGTGACGTCAATGCTCACGTTACATACGGTACAACAAGAAAAAGTGCTTATGAAATTCTCGAAGATTCACTTAATCTCCGTGACGTAAGAGTTTATGACACCGTTACCGAGAACGGTAAGGATAAGAGAGTTCTTAACTCAAAGGAAACAACTCTTGCTCAGCAGAAACAACAGGTCATAAAAGACGAGTTTATAGATTGGATATTCCGTGACCCCGAAAGACGTAACTATCTTGTTGAAAAATACAATGTATTGTTCAACTCTACAAAGCCGAGAGAATATGACGGAAGTCATATAGTTTTTTCGGGTATGAACCCCGAAATAAAGCTGCGTGAACATCAGCTCAATGCGGTGGCTCACATTCTCTACGGCGGTAACACTCTGCTTACTCACGAAGTCGGCGCAGGTAAAACATTTGAAATGGTAGCGGCGGCCATGGAGAGCAAAAGGCTCGGTCTTTGCCGAAAACCGTTGTTTGCTGTTCCCAATCATCTTACCGAACAATGGGCATCGGAGTTTCTTCGCCTTTATCCTTCTGCAAATATTCTTGTTACTACGAAGAAAGACTTTCAGCCTGAGAACAGAAAGAAATTCTGTGCGAGAATTGCTACTGGCGATTACGATGCTATTATTATCGGTCATTCACAGTTTGAGAAGATACCCGTTTCGCTCGAAAGACAAGAACGGCTCATACAACAGCAGATTGATGAAATAACCGAAAATATCGCTATGATGAAATATGACAGAGGCGAAAAGTTTACTGTTAAACAGCTTGAAAAGACACGCAGAAGTCTTGAAGCCAAACTTGAAAAATTGCAGTCAACAGAACGAAAAGATGATGTTGTAAACTTCGAGCAGCTCGGTGTTGACCGTCTGTATGTTGACGAAGCTCACAATTACAAGAACCTGTTTCTTTATACGAAGATGAGAAACGTTGCAGGTCTTTCCACATCAGAAGCACAGAAATCTTCCGATATGTTTATGAAGTGCCGTTATCTTGATGAAGTCACGGGCAATAAAGGTGTTGTTTTCGCTACGGGAACTCCCGTTTCAAACTCAATGACAGAACTTTATACAATGATGCGTTATCTTCAATACGATATGCTTCAGAAAAAGAATCTGACCCACTTTGATGCTTGGGCATCAAACTTCGGCGAAACAACAACGGCTATTGAACTTGCACCCGAAGGCACGGGATACAGAGCAAGAACCCGTTTTGCAAAATTCTTTAATCTGCCCGAACTTATGAATATGTTCAAGGAAGCGGCAGATATAAAAACGGCAGATACTTTAAATCTGCCGAGACCCGAATCTGAATATCACAATGTTGTTGCTCATCCGACAGAAACACAAAAAGGCTTGGTTAGTGAATTATCCGAAAGAGCTGCCGCCGTTCATTTAGGTAGTGTTGACCCATCGGAAGATAATATGCTGAAAATAACTTCTGACGGCAGAAAGCTCGGTCTTGACCAGAGAATAATCAATCCCGATTTCGCTGATGAAGAAGGTACAAAGGTTAATCTTTGCGTTGATAACATTGTCAGAATTTATGAAGAAGGAAATGCGGATAAACTGACACAGCTTGTGTTCTGTGATATATCCACTCCGAAAACCAAAACAGCGGCGAAAGCTGAACCGACACTTACAAATCTTGACCCTATACCCGAAAAGTCTTTTACGGTTTATGAAGATATACGGGATAAGCTGATTGCAAGAGGTGTTAAAGCTGAAGAAATCGCTTTTATTCACGATGCAAATACGGAAGAAAAGAAGAAAGATTTATTCGGAAAAGTGCGTTCCGGTAAAGTCCGTGTTCTTATGGGCAGTACATCAAAAATGGGAGCCGGTACTAATGTTCAAGACAGACTTGTAGCTCTTCACGATTTGGATGCTCCGTGGCGTCCGGGTGATCTGGAACAGCGAAGCGGCAGAATTGTCCGACAAGGTAATCAGAATGAGAAAGTACATATTTACCGATATGTTACCGAGTCAACATTTGATGCTTACCTTTGGCAGACACTTGAACAAAAGCAGAAGTTCATATCACAGATTATGACCTCAAAATCTCCCGTGCGTTCCTGCGAAGATGTTGACGAAACTACTCTTTCCTTTGCAGAAATCAAAGCTCTTTGTGCGGGTGATGAACGCATTAAGGAGAAAATGGATTTGGATGTCGATGTAGCAAAACTGAAGCTTATGAAAGCGAGTTATCAGAATCAGCAATTCCGACTTGAAGATAATATTCTCAAAAACTTTCCGCAACAGATAAGGCAATACGAAGAATACATTAACGGATTCCAAACCGATATTCAGACAGCAAAAGACAATTCGCATCCGCCCGAAGGATTTGCCGGAATGACCATTCGGGGTGATTTCCTGACCGACAAAGAAAATGCGGGTGCAGCTCTGATTGATGCTATGAAAGATGCGAAATTCTTTATGGAAGCACCAATCGGCTCTTACAGAGGTTTTGATATGTCATTGTCGGTAGAAGATTTCGGCAAAAAGTATGTTCTAACCCTCAAAGGCAAAATGTCCCATAAAGTAGAACTCGGCAAAGATCCGAGAGGTAATCTTATTCGTATTGATAATGTGCTTGATTCCATAACAAAGAGATTGAACGATACTCAATTAAGGCTTGATAATGTTAAAACTCAGTTGGAAAATGCGAAAGCCGAACTCGGTAAACCTTTCCCGCAAGAGGAAGAACTGAAAATCAAGTCTGCAAGACTTACAGAGCTGAATATCGCTCTGAATATGGATAAGCCAGAAGCTCCGTCAGCGGAAAATGCTATTGCCAAAAGCAGCAGACCGTCAATTATGGATAAGTTGCAAATGGCAAGTGCAAAAAGCAAAACCACTATCCCAAAAGCAACAGAAAAAAAGAAAACGGAGGAAGTTTTATAAATGAATTTGTCAATCAGACCAATCAAACCCGAAGAAATACCGTTTTCATATAAGCAGTCACAGAATGACAATATAGAAAGCGGTTGTATCGGTTTTCTCCGTGGGGATTTTGACACAAGCGGCAAAGGCTTTTACACCACTTGGGAAGATAAAGTAAAGTTTTTAAAAACAGATGAATTCAAAAGAGAATTTGATGATGTTATAAATTCTTTGCGATTCGGGTATGGAGAGCTTCTGAAAGACAGAAGCTCTCTTTCCGCTTATTGTCAAAACAAGCCCGATGGAGTTATCGAAGGGAACTACACAAAAGAATACGGTTTCAGAGTTGATACCGATGAACACAGCTATATTTTGAGATGCAATCCCACCAAAGGCGATTACAACTTTTATGTTTACGCTTATGACCGTGAAACGTTTGAAAAACATCTTAATGAAATAGGAGGTAAAGATATGGGTACAGAAGAACTGAAAAGCACTCTGTATGATATGATGCACGCAGAACAGCAGAATTACAGAGAATGGCTTATGAAACAGCAACCCGAAGAAATTTTAAGTCACACTTACGAATTTACTGTTCGTGAGGATATTCTTGTTGCACTTGAAGAAGTCGAGCTTTCAGATGAGCTTATGAAAGCATTGATGGATTCACCTTCACCGTTGCAGGAAGTTTATGAAATGTTTGCAGACAAAGAAACAGATTATATGCAGACTTTAAGAGATACGATAACGGAAACGGCGGAGCATAATTTTGAAAAGCAAACAGAGAACACATTAACTGTTCTCGTTGTTGCACCGGGAGAAAAGCCGAAAGTTGAAACTATTGATTGTGGACTTGAAAGTTTACAACAGCAGGTTGGCGGATATATAGAAGCGGTTTATCCGTTTGAAGAACCCGTAGGATTTGTTTGTAACGAAGAAGGAAAAATAAACGGTATGCAGTTAAACCGTGCTTTGCGTGACGATGAAAACAGTATCTACGATATTGTTTCGGGAACATTCCTTGTTGTGGGTCTTGGTGAAGAAGATTTCTGCTCCCTTACTCCCGAACAGATTGAGAAGTATGCTGAACATTTTGCAGAACCCGAAATGTTCTTTATGCTCGACGGTGAAATTCAGGCGATTCCGTATAACGATCCGAGTAAATTCCCACTTTATGAAAAGTCTTTTTCAGAAGCAAGAGATAGAGAAGAAATATCAGCATACAGACTTTCTTCAAGAGCAGACAATATGTGTAAAACTGCTATTGAAGCTGCTATCAACGATAACTATTCAGACAGCAAGCTCGACCCCGAAGGAGCGAAAAAGGTTGTCGAAAATTTCGGCATTGACCGTGTGAAGAAAATTCTTGCTCTTACTTGTATCGTAAAAGATTATGACGGAAGAATATCACCTGAGAATAAAGCTTGGGCAAAAACAGTTCGTCCGAATGATGTGAAAGATAAGATTGATTTATCTCTTGTTGTTGACGGTGTTAATCCCGGACTTACAGATATTTTTGTCAGGCAGGTGAAAAAAATAGAAACAGAACGTTCCGAAAAGAAACCTTCTGTTTTGAAAAAACTTGAATCTGCAAAAGATAATATTGCACCTGCTTCTACTACTCCGAAGAAGAAAGACCAGGTGCTTTGATTTGGGTGAACGTTACAGAAAAACACCGATTTTGTTTTGGGTAACTGATGAAGAAAAGCAACAAATCGAAAATCGGATGGAACTAGTTGCTTCAAGTAATATGAGTGCTTATTTACGAAAAATGGCACTTGACGGATATGTTATAAATCTCAATGTTCCCGAACTCGATGAAACAATATCATTACTTCGGTACAGCAGTAATAACATAAATCAGATTGCCAAAAGGGTTAATGCAACAGGTGTGATTTTCAAGAATGAAGTTGATGAAATTCAGAAAAGTCAATCTGAACTTTGGTGTATGCTTGATAAGATTATTGCAAAGTTTTCAAAGATAAAATGACATCCTTGCAAAGATTTTTGATTTCGCATATATTGAAATCGAAACGGAGGTTATATTATGAAAATGATTAAAATATTCCTTGCACCAATTCGCATATTCCTGACAGTTACAATATCTGTGTTCAAGTTTTTATTGTCTTTCTCATCAACCATATTAGCCATAATTGCATTTGTTGTACTAATGGTTGGTATTTTCTTCTTTGTTGACGGAGAGAAAACAGATGGCATTTATGCTCTTGTTTTAGCTTGGATAATCAGTCCGTGGGGATTGCCGATGATTGCGACTTGGTTATTATCAAGGCTCATTATTTTTCGTGATTGGTTAAAGTCTTAATTTTAAACTTTTTGTAAACTCTGAAAAAATTTGCGTAACATTTCCGTTTTTTCGTCATATATATATATATATATATATACGGATTTTAAATTGGGGATAAATATGACAGAAGTTGAAAAAAGGGCAAAAATTGAAATTTTGGAAATGCTAATCGAACATGAACTGAGTCTTGGCTATAAGGATTTCGATGCGGATTTTGTAGCTGAGTGTGTTGAATTATGTCTTAAACTTCAAGGCATAAAAATTGTACCCGAAGAAATCGAAAAAGGAAAGAACGAGTTATTAAAAATGATGAGAGAAAAAAGTGAAGAGGTGAAAAACGGCAGTAACGAGAATACTTAAAATACATAACAGTCCAAGGCTCGGTTCACTTGTAACATTAAAAGAACGAATTGAGTACGGATTAAACCCGATAAAGACCGATGAAACAAATCTTGTTTCAACTTATGGTTGTGATAAAAATACTGCTGCCTCTGAATTTGCATTTTCACAAGCAAAGTATTATTCACAAACAGGAAGAACACCAAAGAACTCTGTTCTTGCTTATCAGATTCGTCAGTCATTCAAACCCGGAGAAATATCGCCTGAAGAAGCCAATGCGATTGGTTATGAGTTGGCTGAAAGATATCTAAAAGGTAAGTTTGCGTTTGTCGTTGCAACTCATATTGATAAGGCTCATATACACAACCACATTTATTTCAATTCTGTTTCTCTTGATTGCAATTATAAGCATCGTGACCGTAAACGTTCAGCAAAAGATATTGCACGATTAAGTGACTTGATTTGCATTGAGCATCAATTATCTACAATAGCTAATCCGCAACATAGAAACACATCGTATACAAAATGGGAGGGATACCAAAAGGTTCCCTCCCATCGTGATTTGTTGCGGAATGATATTGATGAAATTATATCTATGATGCCAAAGGATTTTGATGAATTTCTTGAACTGATGAAAGAACGAGATTATGAAATAAAGGTTGGCAAACATATTGCTTTCAAGAAGAAAGAACAAAAAAAGTTTATAAGGCTTCGTTCACTTGGTGAAGGCTATTCGGAAGATGAAATCCGATTACGCGTTTCAGAAAGAAAGGCTAGAAACTCAAAATCAAATCCGAAAAAAACTGACAAAACAAGTTTGCTTATTGATGTTCAAAAGAAACTTGATGAAGGTAAAGGACAAGGTTATGCTAATTGGGCGAAGGTGTTTAACCTTAAACAAATGGCAAAGACCGTAATGTTTTTGCAGGAGAATGATTTTGAAAATTTTGAAAAACTTTCAGATGATATATCTGCTCTTTCGCAGGAAATGTCGGATATGAAAAGTGAAATAAAGAACTTGGAATCTCATCTGACAGAGCTTTCTACACTCAAAACTCAGATAATCAATTATGCAAAAACTCGTGAAGTTTTCGAACAATATAAGGCATCAGGTTATTCAAAAACTTTTTTGGCTGAGCACGAAGGAGAAATCATTTTACACCGTGCAGCAAAGAAAGCATTTGATGAACTCGGTGTCAAAAAAATACCGTCAGTAAAATCCATCAACAAAGAATTTAATGAAGTGTTGAGGAAAAAGAAAGTTTTATACTCACAGTATCACTCATCAAAAGAAAAACACCGAGAAATGTTGAAACACCAAGTAAACATTCAATCAATTCTCGGCATCACAGTTTTTGAAAAAGATAACAAAAAAGAGCAGGAACAATTTCATTAAAAGTAACAGCCTCAAGGATATAAAAATCCTTGGGGCTGTATTTTTTTGTTTAGCTTCGGAGAAGCGTAGCTCGAAAAGAATTTGCAAAAATTACTTTTCGATTTGTAGGGGTTTGGGGAATATGAGTCACCAACAAGAAATCAAAAATCTTTTTGATTTGCGAGTGTGTATATACACTTGCCCTGCTTGCTAAACATACATATCCTCTGTAAGAAAGGGGATTGCCTATTGCATCATAGGTTATCGACTGACCGTTAT
>JAZNSX010000022.1:0-3839 GCA_045591425.1 Acutalibacteraceae bacterium
CTTCTGTGTAGGCGTTGTTGATAAGGATAAGGTTCTTGACAACACAAAGATGAAAGAGGGCGACGTTGTTATCGCTCTTCCCTCAAGCGGCGTTCATTCAAACGGATTCTCACTTGTAAGAAAAGTATTTGACGTTGATAACGCTGATATCAAAACCCCCGTTGCAGAGCTTGGCGGCAAGTCAGTCGGCGAAACTCTTCTTACCCCCACAAACATTTATGTTAAGCCCATGCTCGCTCTCTTTGAGGAAGTAACCGTAAAGGCTGTTTCTCATATCACAGGCGGCGGCTTCTATGAGAATATTCCCAGAAGCATTCCCGACGGCTTCGGCGCAAAGATTGACAAATCTGCTCTCAAGATTCTGCCCATCTTTGACCTGATTGCAAAGACAGGCAACATTCCCGAAAGAGATATGTTCAACACCTTTAACATGGGTGTCGGCATGAGCATCGTTGTTGCCAAGGAAGATGCAGAAAAGGCTCTTGAAGTTCTTAAGGCAAACGGCGAGGATGCTTATATCATCGGCGAAATTATTGCAGGCGAAGAAAAAGTTGTTATTTGCTGAATGGGATAAATGCGACGGAGCATAAACATCCTTTTGCAGGGGCGATTCACGAATCGCCCGCAATAATATGATGTTTATTTGACGTTTTTTCGCATTTGACGTATACACAGCCTATTTATAATTTTAAAACGGAGTGAAAATATGAAAAAAGCTCGCATTGCCGTTCTTGTTTCGGGCGGAGGAACAAATCTTCAGGCGCTGATTGATGCTCAGGCGGCAGGAATTATCAAAAGCGGCGAAATAACCCTCGTTATTTCCAACAAAGCAGGCGCATACGCGCTTGAAAGAGCCGCAAAGGCAGGCATCAGAACCGAAACCGTGCTCAGAAAGGAAACCCCCGATTTTGAGGGCAGGCTCATTGAGCTTCTTGACGGCGACGGCATTGACCTGATTGTTCTTGCAGGCTTTATGAGCATTCTCTCCGAGCGTTTCACAAATCACTATAAAGACAGAATAATCAACGTTCATCCCTCGCTCATTCCGTCATTCTGCGGCGAAGGCTTCTACGGTCTGCGCGTGCATGAGGCGGCTCTCGGCTACGGCGTTAAGGTGACGGGTGCAACGGTTCATTTTGTTAACGAAATCCCTGACGGCGGGCGCATCATCATGCAGAAAGCCGTTGACATAGAGCCTGACGATACTCCCGAAACACTCCAGAAGCGTGTTATGGAGCAGGCAGAATGGATTATTCTTCCGCAGTCTGCGGAAAAGGTATGTAAAGAAATTACGGAGGCTAAAAAATGAAGGTTCTTGTTGTCGGCGGCGGCGGACGTGAGCACGCCATCATAAAAAAGCTTAAAGAAAACAAAGAAATTGAAAAAATATATGCGCTTCCCGGTAACGGCGGCATGGCAAACGATGCGGAATGCGTTGCAATCGGTGCAAAGGATATTCCCGCAATCGTTGATTTTGCAAAGAATAACGATATCGGCTTTGCGGTTGTTGCACCTGATGACCCCCTTGTTCTCGGCGCGGTTGATGAGCTTTCAAAGCTCGGAATTCCCTGCTTCGGTCCCGAAGCAAAGGCTGCTATTATCGAGGGAAGCAAGGTTTTTTTGAAAAACCTTATGAAGAAATACCGCATTCCCACAGCGGCTTACGAAGTGTTTGACGATGCCGAAAAGGCTCTCGCTTATATCGAAACCGCACCCATCCCCACCGTTATCAAGGCGGACGGCCTTGCTCTCGGCAAGGGTGTTATCATTGCAATGACCCGCGAAGAAGCGGCAGATGCCGTTAAATCCATCATGCAGGATAAGCAGTTCGGCGAAAGCGGCAATCAGATTGTTATTGAAGAATTCCTTGAAGGACCCGAGGTTTCCGTTCTTTCGTTCACAGACGGCAAAACCGTTGTTCCGATGATTTCTTCAATGGACCACAAGAGAGCAAAGGATAATGATGAGGGTCTCAACACGGGCGGCATGGGAACAATCGCTCCCAACCCCTATTACACGGCAGACGTTGCCGACAGATGCATGAAGGAAATCTTCCTTCCCACAATCAATGCTATGAATGCCGAGGGCAGAACGTTCAAAGGCTGCCTTTACTTCGGACTTATGATAACCAAGGACGGTCCCAAGGTTATCGAATATAACTGCCGTTTCGGCGACCCCGAAACTCAGGTTGTTCTTCCTCTTCTTGAAAGTGACCTGTTTGAAATCATGAAGAGCGTTGCTGCGGGCACTCTCACCGCAGAGCAGGTCAAGTTCAGCGAAAAGAGCGCATGCTGCGTTGTTATGGCGTCCGACGGCTATCCCCTCAAATATCAGAGCGGCTTTGAAATCTCAATGCCCGCCGATAAAAATATTTATGTTGCGGGCGCAAAGCTCGCAGACGGCAAGCTGCTTACTGCAGGCGGCAGAGTTCTCGGCGTAACCGAAACCGCGGATACTCTTGCCGATGCAATCGCAAAGGCCTATGAAACAGTTAAAACAGTTAATTTTGAAAACGCCTATTACCGCAAGGATATCGGCAAAAAAGCTTTGGAGGTTTGATTGTTATGGTATACAGAGCTTATGTTGAAAAGAAAAAGGGTCTCGACAACGAAGCCCGCGCGCTCAAAAGCGAGCTTGTTTCCCTTCTCGGCATCAACGGCCTTGAGAATGTGAGAATTCTCAACCGCTATGACGTTGAAAAAATCGAAAAGGAGCTTTTTGAATATTCAAAGGGCACGGTTCTTTCAGAGCCCCAGCTCGATGATATAACAGAAGAGCCCAATCTTGAATGCGACAGACTTTTTGCCGTTGAATTCCTCCCCGGTCAGTTTGACCAGAGAGCAAATTCCTGCGCAGAATGCATTCAGATAATCTCAAAGGGCGAAAGACCGCTCGTCAGATCCGCAAAGGTTTATTGCCTTTACGGCAGCATCAGCGACGATGAGTTCGCTCAGATTAAAAAATTCGTAATCAACCCCGTTGAAGCAAGAGAAGCTTCTCTTGAGAAGTATGACACTCTTGTTGCGGATTATGATATCCCCGATTCGGTAAAGACTCTTGACGGCTTTATCGCTCTTGACGAAGCAGGTCTCAAGGCTTTTGTTGATGACTACGGCCTTGCAATGGATCTTGATGACATCAAGTTCTGCCAGAAATATTTCATCAGCGAGCAGAGAGACCCGACCATCACCGAAATCAGAATGATTGATACATATTGGTCAGACCACTGCCGCCACACAACATTCCTGACCAACATCGATTCCGTTAAATTTGAGGACGAGCTTCTTCAGAAGGCATATGATGAATATATTGCCGCAAGAAAGGCTTGCAACAGAACAAAGCCCGTTAATCTCATGGATATCGGCACTATTGCCGCAAGATATCTTAAGCAGCAGGGTCTTCTTCCCAAGCTCGACGAGAGCGAAGAAATCAATGCCTGCACAGTCAAGATTGACGTTGAGGTTGACGGCGAAATCCAGAAGTGGCTTCTTCTCTTCAAGAACGAAACCCACAATCATCCCACAGAAATTGAGCCCTTCGGCGGCGCGGCAACCTGCATTGGCGGCGCAATCCGTGACCCGCTTTCAGGCAGAAGCTATGTTTACGGTGCTATGCGTGTTACAGGTGCAGGTGACCCCTTAAAGAGTGTTGCCGAAACTATCCCCGGCAAGCTGCCCCAGAGAAAGATTGTTACAACTGCTGCTGCAGGCTATTCATCATACGGTAACCAGATCGGTCTTGCAACAGGCATTGTTGACGAGCTCTATCACAGAGGCTATATGGCAAAGAGAATGGAGATCGGCGCAGTTATTGCCGCAGCTCCCGCAGAAAATGTTCGC
>JAZNSX010000023.1:0-3588 GCA_045591425.1 Acutalibacteraceae bacterium
TGGTCAAGAAGACCTTTTTGGAAATAGGGTTTGTTGTTGAGTGCGAGGCGGGGGATGCCCTTTCCGTCTTTGATAATTGAATATTTGCGCATTCCGAAATAGCTCGTAACCTCGTCTTTTTCGCCGTCGCAGTCCAAGGTCAGCTTTAGGTCATACAAAAACGGATTTTCGGGGCTCCAGAGCTTTGCATCGGGTATGGGGATTTCTGCATCGGCGGCAATCTCGCCGTCGAAAACGGTGTTTTCTCCGTCAAGCACCTTTGCAAAAAGCTTTCCGCCGCATTCACAGGTGTGTTTGGTTTTAATGTTTATTATGCCCTTGTCAATATCAGGCACAAGCTTAATGCTTTCAATTCTGCAATAATTGACGGGTTCAAGCCAGACAGTCTGCCAGATTCCCGAGGTTGCGGTGTACCAAAAGCCGTGGGTTTCGATAACCTGCTTTCCTCTCTGCTGATGGCCTGCATCTGTCGGGTCAAAAACTTTTACAACAAGCTCGTTTTCGCCTTCATTTAATGCATCGGTAATGTCAAAATAAAAGGGATTGTAGCCGCCTGTATGCTCACCGACGAGTTTTGAGTTAACCCATACGCTGCACTGCCAGTCAACCGCGCCGAAATGCAGAAGGGTTCTTTTGCCTGCAAAAGCCTCGGTTAAAGTGAATTTTCTGCGGTACCAAAGACGCTGTTCGGGTCTGAGATTTTTCTGAACTCCCGAAGCTGCCGATTCAATTGAAAACGGAACGATAATTTTTCCGTCGAAGCTTTTGGGGCACGAAGCGTTGGCATCGGTCAGTGCATAGTCGTATTCGCCGTTAAGGCAAAGCCAGCTTTCTCTTTTGAGCTGAGGTCTCGGATATTCGGGCAGCGGACAGCTTCTGTCAATGCTGTCAAACCAATTGGTTCTTATTTCGTTCATAGCAGACATCTCCTTCATTTTTATGAATAAATATCTTCAAGTCTTATGTTGCCATTGTGATTGATTGCTGAAAGCTCAAATTTTTTTACGCCTACTTTAACGGTAATCATATATTTTCCGTCTTCACTGAGCTTGGCAGAGATTTTCGGTTCGCTCCAGTCAACGGAATAGTTGATTTCTTCATCATATTTCATGTTGAAACAGAGCTTACCGTCGATTTCAGTATATTTTGCGGGTTCGCTGAGCAGCTTCTGCGCCGCTTCGGAGGTATAAGTGGAATAAACCATTTTTTCCAAATCTTCATATGTTTTGATTTTATCCGAAATAACGGGAGCAAAAGTTCCGTCTGCGGTTTCGGTTATGTTATTTTCATCTACGGGAAGATGGTTTGCAACAAAAACTTCTTCAACCAAATATGCGTTTGAGTTAACAAGCATGCGAATTAAGGTCATTTCGCCTTCGCCCACAAAAGATGCGGCATCGTCAAAGTTTTCACCGCCGGAGCAGGCGGAAAGCAGTAACAAAACCAATATAAGAGCAGCTGATATTCTTTTCATAAACAAATACCTCTATTTTATTTCATCGCAATAACAGTTACTGCCGAAATAACCGCCTGAATAATGCAGAAACGGAAGATAACCTGTGTGTTTGACCAGCCCTTGTTTTTTCTGAAATGGTCATGCAGCGGTGTACGGATATTTTTAAAAGCATTCTTCATTTTAAGGAATCTTATGAGAGAAACCTTAACAATGCCAAGCAGTCCGTCAAGGCAGAGCATGAAACAAAGGGGAATAACAAGCAGAATGTTTCCTGTTTTAAAGACGCAAATGCAAAGGAAAAGACCGAGAGCTCTTGAGCCGGCATCGCCCATCATCATTGTGCTGGGCTGAGCATTTCTCCAGAGATAGGGGAGAAGTGTGCAAATCATGATAACGATAAGATAATTAATTCTGCTGTCTTCAATTTCAAGAACGCTGTTTGCAGCCATAATTGAAATAAGAGAAACAATTGTCAAGCTGCCGCAGAAGCCGTCAATGCCGTCTGAGCAGTTTGTGGCGTTAATGAGCATCCATACAAGCCCGGTGCCGATGACAGCAAAAAGGATGGGATGTATGTCAAGGCTCATTCCGAAAAAGCTGATGCTAAGAATATCGGGGTTGAAATAAACAAAATTAATTGCGGTGAGAGCAGAAATAACAAGGTCTATTGCACCCTTCTTATATTCACCCCAAGGGGTTTCAGCTTTGTCGTCAAGATAGCCTGAAAGCATTCCGAGAAATAAAAGAATCAGGTAAAAATAATATTCGAGATTTGCAAGCGACACAAAATTTACGGGAAGCAGAATCAGGAAAAACGAAACAAGAATAAAAGCACAGACAAAGATTATTCCCGCACCGCGGACTTTGCCGGCGGAAAGCTTGCCGTCAACTGCAAATTCGCGGCCCTGGTCTTTGGGAAGCTTGTCTTTAAACAAAGCAAGCAGAACGGAGCAAATGATAACGGGGAGAATAACGGCCCCGAGATAACTGAATTTTTCAGGTAATAAAAGCATGATAAGCCTCCATAGAATTTTATATATAATAAGAATAACATATTATTAATGATTTTTCAACATAAATTGAATTGACTAAAGATATTTTTACGATATAATTAAATTGGTGATAAAAAATGAAGATTTTGGCAATAGGTGAAATCATTTTCGATATGTTTAACGGAGAAGCCGAAATAGGCGGCGCTCCGCTGAATTTTTGCGCTCATTGTGCATTGCTTGGTGAAGAAAGCGCAATTGTTTCGGCTGTCGGAAATGACAGCCTTGCCTGTAAAGCAATAAATCATCTTCACCGTTTTAACGTTAAAACAGATTTTGTTCAAAACTGTGATTTGCCGACAGGGCAGTGCATTGTTACAGTAAATGAAGGAATCCCCGAATACAATGTTCTTAGTTTCGCCGCTTACGATGAAATTCAGATAACGGATAATGTGGTTCAAATAATCCGCGAATATAATGCCGATGTTTTTGCTTTCGGAACCCTTATACAGCGAAATGCCGTTTCCCGTGAGGCGGTCAAAAAAATCCTTGATTCCTGTGAGTTTTCAGAAATTTTTTGCGATGTTAACCTGCGCCCCCAATGCTATGACAGAGATTCGAGCCTTCTGTGCCTTGAAAGCGCGAGTATTTTGAAAATCAGTAACGAAGAGGAACCTCTGCTTTCAGAATTCGGATTTTATAAAAACAGCACCGGTGAAAAAGAAACTGTTCGCAACATTTGTGAAGCTTTTAAAAATATAAAGCTCGTTTTATTCACAAAGGGTGAAAACGGTTCGTTGATTTATGATGCGGGACATGATGAGTTTTTTGATATTCCGTGTGCCGAAGCAAGCGTTGTATCAACCGTCGGTGCAGGTGACAGCTATTCAGCCGCATTTCTTTGTGAATACTTTAAAAGCGGAGATATTCTTAAGTCGGGCATTGCAGGTGCAGCCTTGAGTGCATTCGTTGTTTCACACCGCGAAGCCGTACCCCGCAAATAAGTCAGGACCTCCGGCTAAGCCGGAGGCTTGATTAAGCCCTATAAGGGCATTATACGGACGAAACCCCTTAAGGGGCGCTGAAAGGTTTGCCGACCGCATTCCTTTTTCAGCTACCCCTCAAGGGGTTAATTTTATGCTT
>JAZNSX010000024.1:0-2033 GCA_045591425.1 Acutalibacteraceae bacterium
GCGGATTTCGCTTTGGTAGCGATAAAGCTCCTCATAGTGAGCAAGCTGATTTTTAATTTGTTCGTTGGCAAATTCAAGCTTTGCCTTTGATTCAACATAGTCCTTTTGCCTGTAAATAAGAAAGAGGGTAACCAAGTTTGCGGCAATCATCAGAATCGCAACCGCAGAGAATAAAATCGCAGGAATGCTTTCAAGTTCATAAGTGCATTTGCAGATAACGAGAGTAACAAAAACAGTTGCAATCGGTTGAATTATGAGCATTGCTGAAAGACCGCCGGAAATTCCAAGGTCAATTTTGCCTATTTTCTTTGAAACAAAGAAGATAAGGAAGAATGCAAAGAATTTGCATATAAGTCCCATGCCGAGAAAGATTTCATCATTCTGAAGAAAATCAAGAGACTCTTCGCCCATAAACATTCCGCTCAGAAGAGTGATTATTGTTTCTGCACCTGCCTGAATCATAACAAAAAGAACACTGCTGATAATGGCGAAATGCACTTTTACTCTGTAAACAAGAGCAAAAACAAACGCCGTAACAACTCCCAATCCAAGCAGCATTGCACCCGTACCCGCAAAGAAATACGAAACAACGGTATTGACGGTTATTGCAACAATCATAAATACGGCAAGTTGTATGCCCTTGAGTTTTCTTTTTGAAATGTTGGAAAAAAGTATGTCCATTGTATAAATTTCAAAGCAAGCGAACAGAAAATATGCAATTATTCTTACCATTTCACCAGCCCCACTTTCTGATAAAAATATCGTATGCCTTCAATGCTTCCTGTTTCTTCCGAACGCTGACGGCAACCTTTGAGCCGTCGGTGAGTTCAACTTCGGTTGCATTGAAGCTTTTTATGCAGTTCATATTAACGATGAACCCCTGATGAACACGCACAAATCCGTGCGGTTTCAGGATTTCGTATATCTCCGGAATTTTGCCTACAGCTTCAAAAACACCTTCTGCCGTGTGTACGGTCAGATGCCTGCGATAGCCCTCAACGTAGGTTATTTTGTTGATTGCAATTTTGTTGCGCACGCTTTCCCATTTCAGAATAACGCTTGCGTTTGTTGCGGTGTATTTTTTCATCGCTCTTGTGAAAACTTCGGCAAATTCCTTTTCTTTAATCGGCTTCACAAGGAAATGCAGAGCCTCAATTCTGAACGCATCAAAGATGTAGCTTGAATGGCTCGAAACAAAAATTATTATCGTTTCGGGAGCAAGCTCCCTGATTGTTTCGGCGGCTTCAATGCCGTTGATTCCTTTCATCTCAATGTCTATAAATACAATATCAAAGCATCCGCCGTTTGAGTAAAAATCAATCAGATCCTCGCCGCAAGAGAAATCGGAAACGTCAAAGCCGTCGCTTTCGGTATGGAACGGTTCGAGCAGATTTCTGATTTCTCTTACGGCAAACAAATCGTCGTCACAAATACAAATTTTCATATGTTACCTCTTTCAAAAATAACGGATGTCAATAAAAAAAGACACTTCCGTTTATGGTTCGGAAGTGCCTGAAAATCAAGATAAAAATATTCTGTCAGCTTATCAAGGCAGACAAAATGACACTCCGATTAAAATTGCGCTGCATTACGTCGTAAAGTCTTCTTGTCATTTTATCCACCTGCCTTTCAATAAATTTTTCTATATTCTAACAATACAAAACAAATTTGTCAACCGTTTTCGCTGATTGTGCAAAAGTGTTGATTTTAAATGCAAAAGTGTTTGGGAAAGACTGATATATTTGCGAAGGGCGCACTTCTATACATATACTGTCGTAATGTAAAGTGCGCAGCTCCACTGATGAAAAATCAAAGATTTTAAACAAGGGTTTTACCCTTGCCCTGCTTGCAAAGTTAATGAATGGGTTAAAACCAGAACGGTTTTGCGAGCAGAATTTGCAAAGTGTGTATACACTTGCCTTGCTTGCCAAGTTAGTGAAAGCAATAAAATCAACGTAATATCAAGGCTTTTTACAGTAGCAGCAGTGCTGTGGAATGTGGGAATTTATTTTCCATATTTCCACGGCTGCAAA
>JAZNSX010000025.1:0-7794 GCA_045591425.1 Acutalibacteraceae bacterium
GTTTCAAAACTGATCGCAGGAGCAATGCCCGAAACATTGACCGAACTTTATGACGGAAAATTAAAATAACACTAACAAAAAGAGCTTGAGCGGTTCACCGTGCTCAAGCTCTTTTTGTTTATAAATATATTGTCTTTTTAATTAAATAAGCCAACTATTTCTCGTTCCACAAACCGTTATTGAATTCTGATAATTTTAAATACAGCTGAAGTTTGAAGCGCTCGTCACCATTGAAGACATCAATGTTGGTGAGCTCTTTTATTTTGTTTATTCTGTAAAGCAAAGTGTTCCTGTGTATATTAAGGCTCTTTGCTGCGCTTGTCGGATCATCCACATAGTAAAGATATTTTTCAAGCGTCAGCATAAGTTCGGAATGATTTTCAGAATCATATTCCAAAATTTTTGAGATTTCTGCAGTGCGGAAATCCGAAAGCTCATTTCTTTTAAGTATCAGCTTCGCGGCAAAATACGGAATCATATCCGTATAAAAAAACTTCGTGTACTCTTTCTTGCAGAACGAACCGACGTCAACAGCCCTTGTCGCCTGCTTATAATAATATGAAGCGTTCGAAAGATCGTTGAAAGACTCGCTTATTCCGGCATAAAGTTTATTGCTCAGAAGGAACGAATCAAAGTTCGCCGCTTCGGATTCCGTAAGAATTTTTTTATCCGAACGACTGATAAAAACAACTATGTTCTGCTGATATATTGTCCATCTGCAGTCCGGAATAATATCGCGCAATCTGTCTGCCACGGATTGGATTTTGCTTTCGGAATAACGGTCTTCTCCGTCAACAACAACCATTATCTGGAACCATTCATACAGCTTCCAACCGATGATTTGTGTACGCTTTTCAATCGACTTCGGGCTTTTCAGCTTTTCCGAAAGAAGGTCGGCAATAAAATAGCTGTACATAACTCCCTTATTTCCTTTATACAGCTCATTCTTTTGCATTTCGATGGATACGATTATTGAAAATCTGTCCAGAAGCTCTTTATCAAGTTCGTTGAAAGGTCTGTTGTTATCGACCATCGCAATATCGGCAACGGTAATTCCGTTAAGCTTTACAGATTTGAAAAGCCAGTTTTCATCGCTGTCCTCCGGAGAAGCGCTTATTACCTGATCGGAAGAACGGAATTTTTCGATTACGCGTATCTGCCTCATTCTTTTTACGTTTTCTTCGTGAACATAACCAAGGCTTTTTTCCTCCTCAAGAGTTTTGTTGAAAAATCTTGAGTTCTGCGACATTGCAAGAATTTTAAACGCTGAATCGTTTATAAAAATCGGATTTTCAAAAACTTCCGTTGCAATGTTGACGAGTTCCTGCAAACCGCTGTTTGAATATAAGACATTAAGAATTCTATGCATAGCAGAGACAAGCGTTGCTTCGTCAATAAGAATATCTGCAATCTTATTAAGGATATCGAACTGGTTCATTTCGATTGGAACAAGGAAAAGGTTCATATCTCCGCTGTTTATAAAATCCGGCGGAAGCGGAACATCTTCAATGCAGATCAAATTACTGATTTCATCCGTTTCAAGCCGATCCGGAAGTTCCGAAACATATCCTACATAAAGGCAGGCTGAAAAAAAGCTCGTTTGCTTCGGCTTTATCATTTTGTGCGTTTCTATGTATGCAGGCATACTTGCTTCCGAAACTGTTCTTAATTTGAATTCATTGAGTTTTGGAAGAATTTTCTGAATTTCCATCGAATCAACCTCCCGTTTGTGCAAGCTCACAATTTACTCTTTCATTTTGCCTCAAAACTTTGGTTTTGTCAATATTCAAATTGCGTTTCAAAAAGTTTAGAATGTAATCGTGGACAAAATCCAAAAATCAAATATTTTTGAGAGGACTGAATTTAAATGACAGTAAGAGAACAGGTTTATGAAAAGATCGTAGAAAGATGCTGCGCTCTTTTCGGCAAAAAACCCGAAGAAATTAACGAAGATACCCGCTTTATCGACGATCTCGGCGCAAAATCCGGAAACGTTTCCCAGATGACCAACTTCCTTGAAGATGAATTCGACATAGAAATTTCCTTCATGGAATTCCGCAGAAGAGCAACCGTTGGTATGGCAACCGATTACATTACCGAACTTTGTGAAGAATAACAACTTCACCCTTTATAAAATAATTATACTATAAGGAAAGAAGGATAAACATGCCCGAAATGCCGAAACCCGAAAGATTTACAAAAACCAAAGTTTTTAACGGCGTTGAAACCGAAGTTATCTACCGCAAAGCCAAAACCCCTATTGACCCCAGCCTTGAAAACCGTGATGCAAACGGAGCAGGAATGGATGCTATGGGCATGGGCGTTTGCCCTGCATTCAACCAGAGAAGTTACGAATGCGCTCCCGGCATTATTTGCGATCAGGACGTTCCCGTAAAAATGCGTGACGGCGTTACAATCTATTGCGATATTTTCCGTCCGAAAGATAAAAGCAACCTTCCTTGCCTTGTTTCCTGGAGCTTCTATGGAAAACGCCCCGGCGAAGGTATGAGCGAATGGCAGATCATGGGTGTAACTCCCGGTACTGTTTCCAAATTCGCAAAATTCGAATCTCCCGATCCTCTTTACTGGTGCTATAAAGATTACGCAGTAGCAAACGTTGACCCCCGTGGTGCAGGCCATTCCGAAGGCGACGCAGATTATTTCGGCACCCAGGACGGTCGTGACGGTTACGACTTTGTTGAATGGGTTGCACAGCAGCCTTGGAGCAACGGAAAAGTTGCACTCAGCGGTAACTCCGCAGTTGCAATGAGCCAGTGGAGAATTGCAGCAGAACAGCCGCCGCACCTTACCTGCATCGCTCCTTTCGAAGCAACTTCCGATATTTACCGCGAAAGTATTTATGAAGGCGGTATTCCCGCAATCACCTTCAACGAATACATTGTAGGTTCCGTAACCGGTGAAAACGGCGTTGAAGACGCTGTTGCAATGGCACAGAAATCTCCCCTTATGAACGCATATTGGGAAGACAAAATCCCAAAATTTGAAAACATTAAAATTCCTGTATATTGCACTGCCTGCTGGAACCACTTCCATCTCCGCGGATCCTTCCAGGGCTTCAGAAAAATCAAATCCAAGAAAAAATGGATGCGTGCTCACCGCGATTTCGAATGGCCGGATAGCTACGACAGAGAAAACCTTGCAGAACTCAATATGTTCTTTGACCGTTACCTGAAAGATATTCATAACTGCTGGGAATCCACCCCGAGAGTACGTCTTGAAGTTCAGGACGCACATGATTTCCTCTATGCTAAAAACCGTCCGGAAGCTTCCTTCCCGCTTAAACGTACCCAGTACAAAAAACTCTATCTTGATGCAGCCAACAACGCACTTTCCTGGGAACCTCTTGCAAACGAATCCAAGGTAAGCTATGACGGCGCAACCGGTGTTACTAACTTCGACATCAAATTCGAAGAAGACACCGAAATCACCGGTTATATGAAACTCCATATGTGGGTAACCGCAGAAGAATATAACGACGCTGATATCTTTATTAACATTCAGAAGCTCGACACCAAAGGCGAATGGCTTCCTGTTGATGTTCTCGGCGAACCTCATCCCGGTACATGGGGCAAAATGAGAGTTTCTCACCGTGCTCTTGATGAAGAAAAATCCACCGCATTCCAGCCTATCCAGAGCCATCTCAAAGAAGAAAAGATCCAGCCCGGCGAAGTTGTTCCCGTTGATATCGAAATCGTTCCTTCCAGCCGCTTCTGGCACAAAGGTCAGTCCCTCCGTATCCAGGTTGCAGGTCACTACATCAGAGAAGGCTGGTTCGAACCCCTTACCTGGGAAGCAGACAACAAAGGTGATACTTCCATTTATTCCGGCGGTAAATATGATTCTTACCTCCAGATCCCGGTAATCCCGCCCAAATATGTTGACGGCGATATCGAATATGGAAGAAAAGACTGATTGCAATTTTAATATAAAGTACCTTCCGACATAATAATACCCCCCAAAAGAAAGGGCAGCGGTCAACAAAATCGGCTGCTGCCCTTTTTGCGCCCCAAAAGGAGAAAAGCAAAATGATTATTGGAATCGGAACAGATATTTTTGAAGTAAAACGGCTGTCGGAAGCTGCCATCAGCGACGGCGACCCGTTTCTGATGAGAGCATATACCGAAAAAGAAAGAGCAGAAGCAAAATCCAGTAACGAAAAACGGCATTATTTAGCAGGAAAATTTTCAGCCAAAGAGGCTGTTTATAAAGCTATAAGTTCCTGCAAAATAGAATTCCGTCCCGGAGAGATAGAAATATTAAACGGAAAAGAAGAAAAGCCCGCACCTTTCCTTCTTGGAAAAACGAAGGAATGTTTCGAGGCTCTTTACGGGACGGAATATGCAATCCATGTATCTGTTTCCCACGAAACGGATATCGTTTGCGCTTTTGCCCTGGCAGAAAAACTTTAAAGGAGAAGCTGATATGGATATTATGACAAGAATATACGAGCGCGCAAAAGCCGCTCCGCAAAGAGTTGCTTTTCCGGAAGCAACCGAAGAAAAAATCCTTTTGACCGCACGAAAATGTGCCGATGAAGGTTACTGTATTCCGATATTGGTAGGCGTTCCCGAAGATATTGAAAACGCCGCAAAAGAATTCGGAGTATCCCTTGAAAACATCACAGTTATTGATGCTTTCAATGAAGACAGACTTGAAAGACTTATTGCAGCATATACCGAAAAACATCCGCTCAACAGCGCAAAAACCATGAAACGCAAAGCCAAAGACCCCATGTACACCGCACTTATGATGCAGGCTGTGGGTACCGTTGATGTAACTTTTGCTGGACTCACCCATTCAACCGGCGACGTTATTATGGCAGGTCAGCTTGTTGTCGGTCTTCAGAAAGACGTTTCCGTTGTATCAAGCGTCGCCGTATTCAACATTCCCGGATATGAAGGCAGCGAAGGTCCTCTTCTCGGTTTCGGCGACAGCGCTGTTTGCGCAAACCCCGATGCTGATGAACTTGCAAGTATTGCAATTTCCGCCTGCGATACGATTCATTCCCTTCTTGAATGGGAACCCAGATGCGCAATGCTTTCTTATTCCACCTGCGGAAGCGCCGGCGGCGTTCTTGTTGACAAAGTTATTGAAGCAACCAAGCTTGCAAATGAAAGAAGACCTGACCTTGCAATCGACGGCGAATTCCAGCTCGACTCCGCCCTTCATCCGAAGGTCGCAGCAAAGAAAGTTCCGAAAGAAAGCAAAGTTGCAGGCAAAGCAAATATCATTATCTGGCCCGATCTTAACGCAGGCAACATCGGCGTAAAACTTGTTCAGCTCTTCGGCCACGCAGATGCATACGGTCCTATGCTCCAGGGTTTTGCAAAAATCGTATGCGACTGTTCCAGAGGTGCTTCCGTTGATGATATGGTCGGCAATATAGCAATGAGCTGCGTAAGGGCACAGGGGGTTATTTAAGATGAAAGATTATAAAATTTTTGTAGTAAACCCGGGTTCCACCTCTACTAAAATAGCACTTTTCGAAGGCGAAAAATGCTTGTTTTCCGAAAACGTTGCTCATGATGCCAACGTGCTCAAACAATATGACACCATAAGCGATCAGCTCCCTTACAGAAGAGATACCATAAAAGAGCTTCTTGAAAAGAACAATGTTTCCCTTGAAAACGTGGACGCTTTTGTCGGAAGAGGCGGAAGCGTATGTCCTCTTGTAAGCGGTGTATATGAAGTTGATGAACTTCTTCTTGAACATTCAAGAATCGCAGCAGGCGGCGTTCAGCATCCGGCAAACCTTGGCGTACAGATTGCGGAAGAATTCAGAAAACAGTATGGCGGCGTATGCTTTACCGTAAACCCGCCCCAGGTCGATGAATTCAGCGACCTTGCAAGAATGACCGGTATCAAAGGTGTTTACAGAGCTTCTCATCTCCATGCTCTTAACCTTAAAGAAACCGCTATCCGCCATTCCGAAATCATCGGAAAGAATTACGAAGAATCCAATTATGTTGTCTGCCACATCGGCGGAGGAATTTCCGTTTCCGCCCATGAGCACGGCAAAATGATTGACGGCAATGACATCGTTGGCGGCGAAGGTCCTATGGCTCCCACCAGATGCGGCGAGGTTCCCGTTGCGGAACTTCTTCGCTATGCAAAAGACAAAGATCTTAAAGAAATCAAATCTCTTTGCACCAGAACCGGCGGCTTTGTTTCCCATCTTGGAACTGCAGACGCCAGAGAGGTTACCGCTCTTGCTTCTTCCGGAAACAAAACTGCTGAAAGAGTCTGGAACGCAATGATTTATCAGATCATTAAAAACATCGGTTCCATGGCAACTGTTCTTAAAGGCAAAGTTGACGGAATTCTTCTTGGAGGCGGAATGGTCCACAGCGAAGACCTTGTAAAACAAATTACCGAAGCATGCAGCTGGATTGCTCCCGTTTCCGCTTATCCCGGCGAATTCGAAATGGAAGCCCTTGCAAACGGCGCTATCCGTGTTCTTTCCGGTGAAGAAAAAGCAAAAAAATATACCGGTGTTCCCTGCTGGAATGGTTTTGATGACTGATACCGGTTTTTAATAAACACTTTTTACACAAATAATTTCTCACTTCTTTTTACATAAACATAGCGAAATACAGGCAGTTGAAATATACTGCCTTTGTTTCGTTTGAGGAAAAGTATGGAAAACAAAAAATCAATCATTTGTGCCGACGGCGGAACTATCTCATATTCGGTTGCGGGCAAAGGGCAACTTGTTCTGATGATCCACGGCGCTGCCGTTGACAGCAGCTTTTTTGAAAAAGCAGCAGGTATTCTTTCTGAAAATTGTACTGCAATAAGATATGACCGAAGAGGATATTCCGAAAGCAGCGGAAACATTTCCGGGAGCTTCTGGGAAATTTCCGCAAATGATGCAGCGGCAATAATAAAAAAAGAATCTCCGGACGAAAAAGTTACGGTTATCGGCCACAGCGCAGGAGCCTTTATATCAATAAAACTTTCAAAAATGTATCCGGATTTAATAAAACAGGTGATTCTTTATGAACCTCCCGTTGCGTCATTTTTGCCGGAAGAAGATGAACACAGACAGATTATTCAAAAGGCAAAATCTTTTATAAAAGAAAAGAAATACGGTCGCGCGGCAAATAAGTTCAGGCTTCTTGTATGCGATGATGTTTCCACCGAACAAAAAAGCGAAGAAACGCTTTTAAAACAGGAACAAAACATAAAATATTTTATCGAAAATGAATTTCTTTATGTTTTTGACGAAGAAGATATTCCTCTTGAAAAACCGGCCGTTTCAACCGTTTTGTGCGCCGGAAAAGATCTTAAGAATAACTGTTTTTATATGGCCGCCAAAAAGTTATCTGAGGAATGGAATGTTCCGTTTGAAGAATTTTTTGGAGCACATAATGCCCCAAGCGAATATCCTGAAAAATTTGTTGATGGGATTAAGAGAATAATGGATAAGTATGAAAGCATATAGAATTTTAAAAGTAATCAGATTTTTTGGTCCACGGAAAATATTTGTTCACAAACAAAATACAGAAAATCCAAAAAATCCGGCATAATTCGCCGGATTTTTTTGGTAATATGGAATTGCTCAAAAAGGAGCAAAAACTGAATATCGAAAATCTTTGTAATATGGCGTTACATAGTTAGTGATTTGATTAGTGAGATAGAAAAGATGTAAAAGCCGTTGCATGAGGGCATCGAAAATGAGTTTAGCGAGTTTTGCTTTTGAAACCCGCCTTGTTTTCTGCACATGTGCAACGGCTTTTTTGTATCCTTTTTTAGTAAAATAGGACATGTTTT
>JAZNSX010000026.1:0-42941 GCA_045591425.1 Acutalibacteraceae bacterium
ATGGAACGTGAAAACTGGATGTCAATGAATGGTGTGTATGACTATGCCATTGTTGATTCTTCAGTTGAATGGGTTGACAAATTTGAAGGCGAAATTGTTGTACCATATGCAGTTGAAAGTATGCTTTCCGGTGTTGAAAGACCATTAAAACCTGACCAGAAACTCTGGTATAAAAGGTCATTTGCTGTTCCTGAAACTATGAAAGGAAAGAATATACTTCTTAACTTTGCTGCCGTTGATTGGGAATGTAAAGTGTATGTAAATAAAGAACTTGCAGGTACTCATAGAGGAGGTTATGCAACATTCTCTATCGACATTACAAGATTGCTCAATGATGGTGAAAACGAACTTGTTGTAAGTGTATTTGACCCTACTGAAAGTGGTTGGCAACAAAGAGGTAAGCAGGTTAACGATACACACGGATTCTGGTACGTTGCAACATCGGGTATCTGGCAGAGTGTGTGGCTTGAAGCTGTTGAACCTTGCCACATTCATAAACTTATGATGACACCTGACATAGACAGTAAAACTCTTGCATTTAAAACATTTGCAAACGAAGAAAACTGTCAGGTAAAGGTAACTGTATTCGACGGTGAAGCTGTTGTCTCTGAAAATACACTTTCAATGGATGATGTTATTAAGTTTGACCATATTAAACTCTGGTCACCTGAAAATCCATTTCTTTATGACCTTAAGGTTGAACTTATCAAAGATGGTAATGTTGTTGATACAGTAAAAAGTTATGTTGGTATGCGTAAATATTCTATCGGTAAGGATGAAAAGGGCTATCCACGTTTCTATCTTAACAATAAACCTTATTTCCAAAAAGGTCTTCTTGACCAGGGCTACTGGCCCGAAAGCCAGCTCACACCGCCCTGCGACGAAGCAATGATTTTCGACATTGAAAAAATGAAGGAGCTCGGCTTCAATATGCTCAGAAAGCATATCAAAACCGAACCGCTCAGATGGTATTATCATTGTGACCGCCTCGGAATGCTTGTTTGGCAGGATATGATAAGCGGCGGTCAATATATCGGTCAGGTTCTTGCCGGTGTGCTTCCCAACCTCAGCATCCACGTCAAGGATAACATGTATAAAGCTTTCAAGAGAGGAAAACCCGAATGGCGCGAAGAGTTCAAGCAGGAGCTTTTCGGCATGATTGACAGCCTTTACAACTGCGTTTCAATCTGCTGCTGGGTTCCGTTCAATGAAGGCTGGGGTCAGTTTGACGCAAAAGAAATTGCTCTGAAAGTTAAAGCTGCCGACCCGACAAGATTTGTTGACCACGCAAGCGGCTGGCACGACCAGAACGGACCCGATTTCAAGAGCATGCACAGATATATTGTTCCCGTAACTCCCCCGTTCAGCTTCACAAAGAAGGGCAGGCCCTATGTTCTGAGCGAATACGGCGGATACAGCTGGAACATTAAAAACCATGTTTGGAACGAAAAGCGTTCGTTCGGATATATCATGTTCTCAGACAGCGAAAAGCTGACAAAGGCTTATAAACGTTTGCACGAATCTCAGATTGTCCCTCTTATTAAGAGAGGTCTTTGCGCCACGGTTTATACGCAGGTAAGCGATGTTGAATTTGAAGTTAACGGAATTTACAGCTATGACCGCAAGGTGCTTAAGCTTGATAAAAACACCGTTATTGAAATAAACAAAAAGCTGACATATTAATTAACAGATAAACACCGCAAATTACAGCAGAGGAACGGTGACGGTTATGGCTCAAAATCCCAATGCCCGAACACGGCTTATTGCTTTGATTGAAATAATGACAATGTATTCCGATCAACAAAACATTCTTTCAACAGACGAAATTTGCAAAAAGCTGAATGAATACGGCTTCGGCACATCCAAGAGAACGGTTCTTTCCGACATTAGAGCAATTAATACAACGCCAATAAAAATAATCGCCGTTAACAAACCCAAAAAAGGCTATTATATTGCAAAAAGCTTTTCTCAATCAGCAATCAATATCATTGTCGAAACAATAGCTTCTTCGAGCATTCTCAGCGAAGGCGACAAAGAATATGCAATAAGATATCTGCGCAGAAATGCATGCTTGCCGACGCTTGATTTGATTCTCAGCACCAACCATACCTATTCTTCACCGGCACCCCAAAAGACTCTGTCTTTTGAATGGATTTATAATCTGCGGATTGCGATTCGTGACCAAAAACAGGTTTCTTTATCAATTTCAAGAATTGTTCCGGGCGACGGATTTTCGCCGTCGGAAAAGCTTGAGAGAATCATTGTAAATCCTGTTAAGATTTCAAACGACAACGGAACGGTTGTTTTAATCTGCACCCCTTTGAACACACCGAAAAAAGCAGTGTTTATCAATTTGTCCAGAATAAAATCAGTCAGTATTCTCAACGAAAACGCTGCAGATTTTAATGGCAACATTTCAGAT
Organism: Acutalibacteraceae bacterium; assembly: GCA_045591425.1. GTDB lineage: Bacteria > Bacillota > Clostridia > Oscillospirales > Acutalibacteraceae > CAG-177. Next base: position 2,423 of record JAZNSX010000026.1, read on the forward strand.
GCAACCAACTATTTCAGCTCTATTCCTACGGAATCAAAGCTTTCTTCGGCTAAATGGATTCTGTTGAAAATCAAAGCAGAAGATGTTGAAATCATCGAAAACTGCTTTTCATCACCCGTTCATTTCAGGAAATCCAAGGATGAAGGTTTCTGCGTTGCAAAAATGCTTGTCAACATCAACGCAGATCTCATCGGAAAGCTTTTCGTTTTGGGCGAACGGATTGAAATCTTAAAACCCGCTGAATTAACAGAATTATTTGCAGAAAAAGCAAAATATTTTTAAATCAAAAGAGGTAAAATTATGAAAAACAAAACAATCAATAAATTCTTCAGAAGAATTGCCGCTGTGCTTCTTGTTGCAGTTCTCGTTTTCTCGCTTGCAGCGTGCGGCAGCAAGGAAGCCGATGTAACCCTGCCGGAAAAGAAGGTTGCAATTCTTGTTGCACCCGAAGCTCAGTATCCCGAGGATTATAAAGCCGCTCAGGAACTTGCCGCCAAATATCCCGACAACGTTGTTGTTAAAGAATATTCCGACAGCCGCATTCTTCGCGCGGGTGATGCAGAAATCATTCAGTACTCAAGAGAGCTTGCCGAAAACGAAGAGATTGGCGCAATCATTTATGCCAGAGCGACACAGTTTACAACAAACGCAATAAGCGCGGCAAAAGAAATCAATTCAGACATTGTTACCGTTTGCATTGAGCCCGAAGAATCAATAAATAAGCTTTCCGATTTGGCTAACCTTGTTTATTGCGTAGACTGGGCAAAAGCCACAAACGATATCGTTGCAGCCGCCAAAGAACAGGGCGCAAAGTATTTCGTTGTTTTCTCAATCAACCGTCACATAGGCGAAAATCCGCTTATCACCGCCGAAAACACTGCATTCAAAACCGCTTGTGAGGCTCAGGGACTCACATATATCTATGACAGCTCAATCGACCCTATTTTTTCTTCCGGCATCAACGGAGCAAAGAAATATATCAGAGAATCCGTTGCCAGACTTTATAACAACGAAAAAATCACCGGCAGCGATGTTGCCCTCTTCTCAACAGACAGCTCAGTTCAGTCAACTCTTGTTGAAGTTGCAAACGAAAAAGGTCTCATCTATGTTTGCCCCTCCTTCCCCACAGCATATAACGGCGCCGGCGAAGCTTATGAAATTGCAAAACCCGAAAGCATTTTTGACGTTAAAACATATATCGAAAACGCATCCGGAATCGCAGCTGCCGACACAGAAGGCAAAGCAAGAATATGCATGTATAAATTCCCGCTTGCATCAACCTTCCTTAAGGCTGCGCTTTACAATGCATTTGATATTCTTAACGGAACCGTAACTGCCGAAAACCTCGCAGAAAAGGCGATTGAAAAAGTTAAGGCTGCTGCCGATAACAAAGATTTCACCGTTGAAGCATACAGCGACACAGCTCTCACAAACGTATTCATGGCATATTGCGCAGGATTTGAAAAAATCAAGTAAAAAAGCTATAGAAAAGCCTCCGATTTTTCATATCGGAGGCTTCTTTTAATTATAAATCTATTTTTCTGTCTCGATAATAATACTTTTTATCGTGCTCTCCTATTTCACGCAAAACCCTGCACGGATTGCCGACGGCAACAACATTAGCCGGAATATCTTTTGTAACAACACTTCCTGCGCCTATAACCGTGTTTTCACCAATCGTGACACCGGGCAGCACAACCGCGCCCGCGCCTATCCAGACATTGTCACCTATGTGAACATCAAGATTATACTGAAGCTGCTCTCTGCGAAGGTCCGGGTCAATGGGGTGACCTGCCGTTGCAATAACAACGTTCGGAGCAAACATACACCCGTCGCCGATATATATATGAGCATCGTCAACAAGCGTGAGATTGAAGTTAGCATAGACGTTGCTGCCGAGATGGGTATTTTTGCCGCCCCAGTTTGAATGAAGCGGCGGCTCAATATAGCAGTTTTCACCGATATCGCCAAACATATCTTTAAGCATTTCGTTTCGTTTATCAATTTCCGAAGGCTTTGTGTTGTTAAAATACCAAAGCTTTTCAAGGCACAGAGCTTGCTCACGCATTATATCTTCATCATTGGGCTGATAAATCCTGCCGCTTTCCATTCTTTCTCTTGATTCTTTTGTGTCCATAACAATCTTAAAGTCCATAATTACCTCCGACAAAACGCATGTGTATAAAAGTATATTAGCATAACCGACAGCGGTTTTCAAGAAAAAACGGACAGAAACAAATCTGTCCGTTTTGTGTTGCTTATTTACCTGCTCTGAGATCAACGCGTCTGATTTTGCCGCTGATTGTTTTGGGCAAATCGTCTCTGAACTCAACAATTCTGGGATACTTATAAGGAGCTGTATGTGTTTTAACATATTCCTGAATTTCCTTTTTGAGCTCATCTGTTCCGACTGTTCCTTTAGTTAAAACAACAGTTGCTTTAACAATCTGACCTCTTACTTCGTCAGGAACAGGGGTAACCGCACATTCAAGAACGTATGGAAGTTCCATGATAACGCTTTCAATCTCAAAAGGTCCGATGCGGTAGCCCGATGACTTGATGACATCATCTATACGTCCTACATACCAAAGATAACCATCTTCGTCCATCGTTGCAGTATCGCCGGTATGATAATATCCGTCGTGCCAAGCATCGTTTGTTTTTTCTTCATCAAGATAATAACCGATAAACAGACCGCAGGGAACGGTATCTTTTGTTCGGATACAGATTTCACCGGTATCACCAGTTTTACATTCGTTACCGTCGGGATCGAGAACAACAACATCATAAAGCGGACTGGGTTTACCCATTGAACCGATTTTCGGAGTTGAACCGACAAAGTTTGCAATTGAAAGAGTTGTTTCCGTCTGACCAAAGCCTTCCATAATGGTAAGACCTGTTGCCTTCTTGAACTGATTGAAAACTTCGGGGTTAAGAGCTTCACCTGCAGTTGTCGCATACTCTATTGAAGAAAGGTCATACTTTGACAAATCTTCCTTGATAAAGAATCTATACATAGTGGGCGGTGCACAGAATGTTGTTATATTGTATTTCTTGAAAAGAGGAAGAATGTCATCAGAATGGAATCTGTCAAAGGCATAGGTGAAAATAGCCGCTTCGCAAAGCCACTGACCGTAAAGCTTGCCCCAGAGTGCTTTACCCCAGCCTGTATCCGAAATTGTAAAATGAAGACCGTCAGGATTAACATTATGCCAATGCTTTGCTGTAGGATAATGACCGAGAGCATATTTATATGAATGAGTTGCAATACGGGGATATCCTGTTGTTCCTGATGTAAAGAGCATGAGCATAGGATCGCTTCCGCAGGGTGTGTTTTCATTACGGAAGAAATGTGTGCTGAAGCGTTCCATTTCAACATTGAAATCATTCCAACCGTCTTTTTTGCCGCCAACAAGAATTTTAATCATTCCGGGGAATTCTGCTGCTGCCTTTTCCGCTTCAACAGAAACTTCTCCGTCTGCGGTGCAGACGATTGCTTTTACGCCTGCAGCTTTGTATCTGTAAGTAAAGTCATGCTCAACAAGCTGATTTGTTGCCGGAATTGCAATTGCTCCGATCTTATGAAGAGCAAGCATACAGAACCAGAACTGATAGTGACGCTTGAGAACAAGCATAACAGTATCGCCCTTCTTGATACCGAGAGATTCAAAATAGTTAGCGGTTTTTGCGGAATATTTTTTCATGTCGCTGAATGTGAATCTGCGTTCGGATTTATCGTTTCCGACCCACATCATCGCAAGCTTATCGGGTGTTTTTGCAGCAATTTCATCAACGCAGTCAAATGCAAAATTGAACTTATCTTCATTCTTGAACGAAATTCCGTTGAACACACCGTTTTCATCATAAGATGATTCAATAAAATTGTCAGCAACAGTTGTTTTTGAATTTTTTTCTGCAGATACAGTTTTTGTTGAAACATAGGGAATTTCGGGATATTCCTCGCTGAACTGTCCGTTCTGAGGATTAAGAACAACAGCATGGAATTCACATCCGCCCTCGCTTACGGCAATCATACCGTGAGGAATAAGGCTGTTATAGAAAATCGAGTCACCCTCGTTAAGAATATCAACATGGTTGCCAACCTGAACTTTAAGAGAGCCCTTAACTATAACATCAAATTCCTGACCGTTATGGGAGCTGAGTTTTATGGGAGCATTCTGTTCTTCTTCAAGATAAGGGAATTTAACGAGGAAAGGCTCTGCAAGCTTATCCTTGAATTTGGGAGCAAGGTTGTTATAAACAAAACCTTTTTTCTTAACAATCTTAAGGCCTTCGCCTTTTCTTGTTATTGCAAAAGATGTGAGAGTTGAGCTTCTGCCTTCAAGAATATCAACAACCTCAACGCCGCAAGCCTTTGCGCATTTGTAGATAAAGGTGAAGCTGAAATCCGTTTCACCCTGTTCAAGGATTTTGTAATCCTCAAGCGAAACGCCTGTAAGCTTTGCAAGTTCATCCTGTGAATAACCTGTTGCTTCACGCAGTTCCTTAATTCTGCCTGCAACCTCTTTCAAATTGTAGTCCATATTTTTACTCCTTTCATCGGATTCGCTTTGAGACAAAACAAAAAACGCCCCAAAGCAATTTTTGCTTTGAGACGAGTAAAATTTAACCCGCGGTACCACTCAAATTGCGCTTAAAGCGCCGCTCAACGGACTCCAACAAGCCCTACACTTTAACGCAGTGTTTACGGAAGCTGTCTACTCACACAGACGGTTTTCGGAGCCTCTGCTCGGAAGGGATAGCATTGAATTGATTTGCTGACGGCTCGCACCAAACGCCGCCTCTCTGAAAGCTCAGCAATTCTGCCTTCTTCGTCATCGCTTTTCTTGGAAGTTATAATAACACCGAAAGAACGATTTGTCAACACTTTTTTGTTTGGTTTTTTTCAACACAATAAGAAGCAGAGCAAATACTTTGACTAAAATTTCATTTTTATGGTGACAAAACCAAATTAATAATATATAATAGGCACATATATATTTTGGAACACGCCTATAAAGGAGAGATACAATGAGCGAAAAAATTATCAGATGCGGCGTTGTCGGTCTGGGCAGAGGCACAGCCGTTGCAAGATGCCTTGCGGGTATTGAAAACGCAAAGCTTGTTTCTGTATGCGACCATAACCCCGCTATTTTAAAATCAGGCTACGAAGAGCTTTCGGAAGCTGTGAACGACCCCGAGCTCCTCAGATTCAGCGATTATGACGAGTTTCTTAAATCGGATATCGATGCAGTCATAGTTGCAACCGAAGCCGTTTATCATGTGCCCATCGTTATCAAAGCATTTGAAGCCGGCAAGCATGTGCTTTGCGAAATTCCTTCGGTCAACTCCGTTGAGGAAGCAAAACAGCTCAAAGAAGCTGTGCTTGCTCACCCCGATTTAACATATATGGCAGCCGAAAACTGCTGTTACTGGGCATTTATCGAAACCTGGAAAAAGATGAACGAAGACGGTCTTTTCGGCGAAATCGCCTATGCAGAAGCGGAATATCTGCACGCACTCAATCCCGATGAATTCTCTCCCACATATTATCCCGAAGGGCATTGGAGAACATATCAGCCGGCTATCAGATATCTCACACACGAGCTCGGTCCCCTGCTTTATGTCATGAACGATCGCTGTGTAAGCGTAACCTGCATGGAAGCGGACATAAACTATGACCCATATACTCCCGAACGCAAGGAAACAGGCGTTGCTCTTTTCAAGACAGCAAAGGGCGCGGTTATCAGGCTCCTTGTCAGCTTCGGTGCATATACGAGCTATGACCACAACTACCGCATCTGCGGTACGAGAGGAACAATTGAAACCGACAGAAGAGCCGTGGTTGACAACGCTCATTCTCTCGCCAGCCTTTACAGCGTTCCCGGAACATTCTCGGCAAACTCAAAAATGGACATTCCCGTTACTACCTGTTATGACGGCGAGGATTCGAGCGGTCACGGCGGCGCGGATGCAAAGATGGTTAAGGATTTCATCAGATGCCTTGTTGAAAACAAAAAACCCGCTCTTGATGTCGACTTCGCAATTAACATGTCCCTGCCCGGAATTCTTGCTCACGAATCTGCAGTTCATGGCGGCGCACCTATCGAAATCCCCGAATTTTAATAAACACAAACCGACGAAAGGATGATTAATTAACATGCTTACAGAAAGACAAATCGACCGTATGCTCGGAAAGCTTAAGAGATTTGAAGATATTCTCGACCCCATGCTTTTCAATAAGGTTGCAAAAATAGACTCGGCAAATTTCTATGAAACAACCGACAGACTTTATGAAATCCCCGCTGATTCTCTCTGCGCTCCCATTGAAAGCGGAAGCACTTGGGGCAGCGAAGAAGCCTTTGGCTGGTTCAAAACAGAATTTGTTGTTCCCGCAGAGCTTGACGGCAAAGATATTTTCATCATGCCTCATACCGAGGGATATGAAACCCTTCTCTGGGTCAACGGCAAACCCTTCGGCACTTTTGCAACAAAAATTGTTTTCACAGGCCACGGCAATCATTACTGCGATCTGCTTATGAAAAACGCAAAAGCAGGTGAAAAAATTGAAATCGCTCTTGAAGTTTACACAGGTCATTCCTACAAAGGCTGCGATCCGCTTGAAGAAGCGGCGCTCAAAAGCTATACATATCATTTTGACGGCATTGACATCTGCCTTAAAGATGAGTTCATTCAGGATTTCTATTTTGACCTTAAGGTTATAAACGAGCTTTGCGAAACACTGCCCGCAACCTCTTTCAGAAGAGGCGATCTCGTAAATGCACTTTATGAGGTTCATAAGCGAGTTTATTATTCATATGAAGACACGGACGAAGAAACCTTCAGAGAAGCAATGAAGGCTGCTCATCCTTTCCTCAAGGAAGTTCTTGCAGTTAAAAACGGTCCCGAAGCTCCCTATGCAGGCATAATCGGTCATTCTCATATGGACACCGCATGGCTTTGGAAAGCTACCGAAACCATAAAGAAATGTGCAAGAACATATTCAAACCAGATTTCGCTCATGCAGCAGTATCCCGAATATAAATTCGTTCAGAGCTCTGCTTGCCACGGCGACATGATTCTCAAGCACTATCCCTCACTTTTTGAGGACATCAAAGAAAAGGTTGCCGAGGGCAGATATGAGCCCAACGGTGGCGTTTGGGTTGAATGCGACTGCAACATTACCTCAGGCGAATCAATGGTCAGACAGTTCCTTTGGGGTCAGAGATTCACAAGAAAACATTTCGGCTACACCTCAAACTGCTTCTGGCTGCCGGTCACCTTCGGCTCCAGCGCAGCTATCCCCCAGATCATGAAGGGCTGCGCAGTTGATTATTTCCTCACAACAAAAATCGACTGGAACGACACAAACAACTTCCCCTATGATACATTCTATTGGCAGGGCATCGACGGCACAAAGGTGTTTACTCATTTCAACAAAACTCACTGCTGGCCTGCACCTATTGCACTCCGCGATGTTGTTACAGGCGACAGAGATGAAGGATATAAAACCATCTCTGAAAGAAGCGTCACCAAAAAGCGCCTTGTTGCTTACGGCTTCGGCGACGGCGGCGGCGGTCCTCAGTATGAAATGGCCGAAACCGCACGCAGAGTAAAAGACCTCAACGGCTGCGCAAAAGCGGAATATACAACCGTCGGAGATTTCATGAAGGAGCTTGAAGCTGACGTTAAAAATCCCGGCACATATACCGGTGAGCTTTATCTTGAGCTTCACAGAGGCACTCTCACAAACCAGCACAACATTAAGCACAACAACAGAAAATCAGAGCTTGCTCTTCGCGACCTTGAATATCTTACTGTCAGCAATGCTGTTAAGGAAGGCAAGGCTGCAAGCGATGAAAAGATTCGTCCTCTTTATGAAACCCTTCTGATGAATCAGTTCCACGACATTCTTCCCGGCACTTGCATCCCCTCTGCTCACAAGCTTTCGCTTGAACAGACAGGCAAGCTTCTTGAAACAGCAGGCAAACTCATTTCGGAAGCCGTTTCGGGCAGCGGAGACTGTGTCACAGTTACAAACACTCTTTCATTTGACAGAAACGACCCCATTTTCCTTGAATGCGAAGAAGGACTCATTGCCGACCTCCCCTGCAAGCAGCAGGCTTATAAAAACCTTGACGGCAAAAATGTTCTTATTATCAGCGGCGTTACTGTTCCCGCATTCTCAACGCTGAAGATTAAGCTTGTTAAGGGCACAACCGATGCAAAGAGCGAAATCGAAGTTTCCGAAAACAGCATTTCAACTCCCTTTGCAGACATAAAATTTGATGCCAAGGGTTATATTGATTCTCTTGTTGACAAGAGAGCATGCAGAGAAATCAGAGGCGAAGGCTATCCTCTCAACACCTTTATTATTGCAGAAGACCTCCCAACACATTGGGACAACTGGGATGTTGATGCCGACATCGAGTGCAAATTTGCTGACGACTCCGCACTTATCAGCAGAGAGGTTGTTTCTCACGGCGCTGCTGCAGTTGTTATCAGAAGCAAATACAGCGTTTCGAAGAAATCAACCGTTACACAAGACGCAATCTATTTTGCCGACACTGCCGAAATCAGATTTGACACGGTTATGGACTGGCAGGATAATCACCGCTTCATTAAAACAGCATTTGACACCTCAATCAAGAATAACTTTGCACGCTTTGAAATTCAGTACGGCAATGTTCTTCGCCCCACAACCAGAAACGATTCGGTTGAAAAAGCAATGTTTGAGGTTGTTAACCACAAGTTTACCGACCTTTCTGAAACCCGTTTCGGCGCCGCAATGCTTAATGACAGCAAATACGGCATAACTGTTGAAGGCGGAAACATGCGCCTCTCACTCCATAAGGGTGGAAACAGACCCGACTTCGAGGGTGACAGAGGCATTCACAAAACTGTTTATTCCTTCCTGCCCCATGACGGCGGCTTCAGCACCGAGGCAGTTATCAGACCTGCATATGAACTGAACATTCCCGTTGTTGCAGGTAAAGGCGATTTTAAAGCTGTTGCCCTTGTTCTTCCCAAGGCAGAAAATGTTATTGTTGAAGCAATAAAGCCCTGTGAAGACAACGAAAACGCCTTCATTGCAAGACTTTACGAAACAGAAGGCACATATACAAACTGCCCCATTGAATTCTTCGAAGGCGCAAAGAAGGTTGAAATCACTAACATGCTCGAAGAAGTTCAGGAAGCGTTTGACGGCGACAAGCTTGTTTTCACTCCCTTTGAAATCAAAACACTTAAGGTCAGCTATTAATCACCGCTTAACAAATCATGCAATCACAGGAGATTAAACATGAAAAAACCAATTCTTAATTTTGGCGAATTCAAGCAGTATGATAAAGTTTTTATAACAGCCGAAAACGGAATAGACGTTGAAAATGTCACATCCGTTGCTTTCGACGGCGAAACTCTCTATATTGCTCAGCCCGATGCTCTAATTGAATATTCAGATGGAAAAACAAAGAAAATTTCAGCAAGAGTTTCAAAGCTTTTCTCTAAAAACGGCAGACTTTTTGCCGCTGTTAACAACTCTCTCGCCGAAATTAAAAAAGGCAAAATCAAGAAAATTGCCGACTTCAGCTCTCCCGTTATTGATATTTCTGTAGCTCTTGATAAATCGGTGTGGCTCATAACTGAAAACGAGCTTTTTCTGATGGAGAACGATGAATTCACAAAGATTGTTGACCTGCCCGAAGATACTGTTTGTCTTGCTGCATTTGACAATAAGTCAAAATATGCAGAAACCGTATACATAGGATGCAAAGAAGAAGGTCTTCTTTCCATGAAGGGCAAACGACGCCATTGGGCAGAAATCACCCCCGATATGTCGGGCGTACTGAGCAAAAAAATCAACTGCACCGCAATTGATTCGCTCGGTCATCTCTGGGTGGGTTCTGATGAGGGTCTCAACATCTATGACGGCAGAAATTACTGGTTCAACGGTAACGATTTCTATTCCGTACCTGACGGCTCGTTCAATGACATGTTTTTTGCTGCCGACGGCAAAAAATACTTTGCAACAAATACAGGCATAATAACTCTCATTGAAGGCAAGATTTCGTATTTCTCATACGGTGTGTGGCTCATGCATCCCACAGTCACAAAGCTTGCGGTTTCAGATAACGGCACCATTGCCGCCGTCACTCCCAGAGGAATCAGCCTTATCACCGCAAAATATATGACACTTGAAGAAAAGGCAAATCACTTTGATGAGCTTGCGGTTAAGTATTTCACAAGAAATGAAGGCTATCAGGTTTCAAGAGAGCTTCGCAAATACGGCGACCTTGATTCGGGCTGGCTTCCCAACTCCGACAATGACGGACTCTTCACAGGCGTTTACTGCGCAAGCCAGTGCTTCCGTTATAAAGTAACCGGCGATGAAGAAGCAAAGGCAAATGCCAAAAAGGCTGTTGAGGCCATGATAAAGCTTACCGAAATCACCGGCAAACCCGGCTTTACTGCAAGAGCAACCAGATATTCACATGAAGAAAACTTCATGACAGGAAACAGAGAAGAATGGCATGTATGCGAGGATAACCCCGAATGCGAATGGCTGGGCGAAACATCAAGCGACGAAATGACGGGTCATTATTTTGCATACGGAATCTATTACGACCTTGTTGCCGACAAGAAAGAAAAGAAAAAAATCGCTGAGGTTGTTAAAACCATCACCGACCACATTCTCGAAAACAACTTTCATCTGACCGATGTTGACGGCATCCCCACCACTTGGGCAAACTGGGAGCCCGATCTGCTTAACAACGACGACAGATGGTTCTATGAAAGAGGTACAAATTCACTTGAAATCCTTTCATTCCTCAAAACGACATATCATGTTACGGGCGATGAAAAATATAACAAGGTTTTTGATATGCTCATAAAGAAGCATCATTACGCCATGAACTGCATGCAGTATAAGGTTGAAGACGGTCACGTTGCACATATTGATGACCAGCTTGACTTTGTTAACATTTATCCTCTTATTGTCTACACAAAGGACGAAGCCCACAACGAAATTTTCAAAATGGGTCTCACCCATCATTGGGAATATGAAAGAGTTGAGCGCTCACCTTTCTTCAACATCGTTTACGGCGCGCTGACCAACAATTACTGCGACATTGAAAATGCAGCAAAATCACTTGCAGAAATGAATCTTGACCTTGTCAGATGGCCGATTTTTAACAGCTACAGAAAAGACATTGTCTGGGATACGGAGCAAGAAGAAATGGGAATCCCCGCACAGCTTAAGTACCCCGTTGAATATTCGGCAAGAGTTCTTGTTCATTATGACGGCAACCAGTTTGTATGCGACTCGGGCGCTGAAGAATTTGTTAACATTAACAGCAAAACCGTTAACCGAACCTCCACCCTTCCCGGCACGGCGGGCGCAAACGGCATGAGAGCTATGATGCCTTATATTTACCTTCTTCCCTATTGGATGGGCAGATATCACGGTCTTTTAGGTGACTGATAAACTTACATAAACAATTAACAGCGCAGTTGAAGTAAGTGTCAACTGCGCTGTTGTTCTATTTAACATCATATGCGCCTCTCGCCCAAAGAATCCACTTTGAGCGGTCAAGAGGATTCACTCCGCGGCGCGGATTAACATGCTCCAAGCCGTCGCGGCACTCGCGATAGCCGTAAAAAGACTGAGAAAGAACCGCTTTTCCGGAAGATAAGGCCGCAAGCTTTGTCGGAAAATCCATTGAAGTTGCAACCGGAATAATTGCTTCAAGGGTTACAGTCTGCCCGCGAACAAACGGGGTGTCATATTCCCCGCCCATTTTAACTATTTCCGAAAGAATCTTTCCGGAAAGCTCGGAAGGTGCGGTTATTCTGATTTTAAGCAAGGGTTCTAAAATTGTTGAACCGATTTGCTGCAAGCCGTTCATAAAAGCCATGGGAGTGCATACAAAGAAATCCAGCGGATGGGTATGTATTGTGTGATGCTCGCCGCCGACAAGAGTGCATTTGAAATCGGTCACTTCCCAGCCGTAAAGCCCCTGTTCAAGGCATGAATTAAATGATGTGCGTATATGCGACTGATATCGGTAAAAGCATTGGTTTGACGGCAGCCTGCCGTGATAAGAAACACCGTAGCCCCTCGGCATGGGCTCAAACAAGAATTCAACCACCGCCCAGCACGGCTTCGGCATTGTATAGCTCGCCCGTGCATAGCCTGCACCGGCGGGTGTTTCTTTATATATAACCGTAGGTAAAGAAAACTTTGCAGAAAGATCATAGCGTTCTTTTATGAGATTTTCCAAAACCTCCAGCTGAATTTTGCCCGTTGTACTTATTGTTATCTCTTTCTGACCGTTTTCCCATTTTGCATCAATATACGGTTCTTCGTCTGAAAGCTCGCTCAAAGCAGCAGCAAGAGCAGGAAGCTTAAGCGGGTCATCGTCCGTAGGCGTAACCTTCACTCTAAGGAAAGGATTAACCAGCTTTGCAGAATCGCTCACGGCAAGCGAGCCGATAAAATGACCTGTTTTGGCAGAAGGGAGACCGCAGACAGCTGCAATGTCTCCGCCTTTAACAGCTCCCGAGTCGCTGTAACGAGCGCCTGAAAACTTTTTGATTTGAGATATCTTTTCTTTTGCGGGAGGTTTCTTTTCAATTTCAACCGCATCGGATTCGTTTGAAGTGCCGCTGTCGGGTGATAGAATTTCAATTTCATCTCGGTTGGCAATTTCACCGCCGAAAAGCCTGATATGCGACACCTTGCCGAGATTTTTGTCATGTTCGATTTTAAAAATGATTCCACAGAGATCCTCTGTGGCTCTGCGCTGTGCCGAGGGCATAAAATCAACGAGTGTATCAGCCAGCTCTTTTATTCCGACAGAAAGCTTTGCACTGCCGCAAAGAACAGGCGTTAACCTGCACTCCGATATTTCTCTTCGCATCATTTCGCATGTTCTTTCATACGGAAGAGCGGTTTCGCTCAGAAAAGCATCGGCAGCTTCGTCACAAAGATCTGCCAAAGCCTCTGTAGCTGCAGATGCAAATTTACTGTCTTCAATTCTTTTGACTCGCGCGTTTTCTTCGCCTTCATTTTCGGTTTCTGAAAGCAGCAAATATTGCTGAGATGAAATCTGTTTAAGATCAGCCATAACGGCTGAAATATCAGAACCCGCCCTGTCAATTTTATTAATAAAAATCGCTCTCGGCAGCTTTGCGGCATCAAGAGATTTCAGAATATTTTCGGTATGAGCTCTGACTCCTTCAACGGCAGAAATAACAACCACCGCATAGTCAAGCGCTGAAAGTGCGCGTTCAACCTCACCTGCGAAGTCAACATGCCCAGGAGTGTCAATTATGTTGATTGTAACATCACGCCACCGTGCAGATGCCGTTGAAGTGCGAACAGAAATACCTCTTTGCCTTTCAATCAGAAGGCTGTCGGTTGCGGCTGTGCCTGCATCAACACTGCCCGCCTGACGGATAGCGCCCATGAGAAAAAGAAGCTGCTCTGTCAGCGTTGTTTTGCCCGAGTCAACATGAGCCAATATTCCGATATTATGAAACTTGCTTTGCATGGCTTCTCCTTTCTCATCACTTTATTATTCCTATATTATAAGATAAAAGCAAAATAATTTCAACACACAAAAAAACACGGCAAAAGTATTCCTGAATTTGTTGCAATTGTTCGTCTGATATTGTATAATTCAAGAATAGGTTGGTGATGTAAACATGAAAAAAGCTGAATATATTGACCCCATGATAGGCACCGTCGGCGACGAACAGAAAGAAAGCTTTCACGGCGGCGGAAAAACTCATCCCGGAGCATGCGTTCCCGGCGGCATGGTGCAGCTCTCGCCCGATACGGTCACGGGCGGCGACAACGGCACTGGCTATAACTATTGTCACAATTCGATTGAAGGTTTCAGTTTCAACCATATGAGCGGTATCGGCTGGTATGGTGACTTGGGCAACCTTCAGATTATGCCGGTTATCGGCGAAACAGATTTGCGCAGCGGAAGCAACCGTGAGGTTCCGTTTAAAAAAGGCACCGTCGGCTGGAAATCTGCGTTTTCGCATGATAATGAAACCGCACGCGCAGGATATTATTCCGTTCTTCTTGAGCGTTACGGAATCCTTGCGGAAGCAACCGTTTCGGCTCACACAGGCATGCTGCGCTTCACATATCCGAAAAGCGAGGATGCACGAATCATATTCAATTTTTCGCGCAGAATCGGCGGACACGCTGATTTGGAGCACATTGATATAATTAATGACCGCCGAATTGAGGGCTGCATACACTGCACACCCGCAGGCGGCGGCTTCGGCAGAGGCGACGGCGGAATTTCATATAATCTTTATTTTGTGTGTGAGCTTTCCGTTCCCGCAGAAAAAATGCAGTTTTTTGCCAACGAGGAATATGTCGGCAGTAACATCAAAAGCTTTGAGCATGAAGATGCAGGGCTTATTGTTCATCTTGGCAACAGCCTGTCCGACCCTGTAATAATCAAATGCGGCATTTCATACACAGACCTTGACGGTGCAAGAAACAACCTTGCCTCTGAAAGCCGGGATTTTGATTTTGATAAAACAGTAGAAAACGCACTCAACGAATGGGAAAAGGTTTTTGAAGGCATTGATGTGGAAGGCTATGACGAAACAGATTTAAAAATCTTCTATACCTGCCTTTATCACACGCTTCTGGACCCCCGCTGCGCAGCGGATGCTGACGGCAGATTCACACTTGGCAACGATGTTTTTCAGGAAACAGACTATACCCACCGCACAGTGTTCAGCGGATGGGATGTTTACAGAAGCGAATTCCCGCTGCTGAGTGTTATCAGGCCCGACATTGTAAACGACGAGGTTAATTCGCTGCTTAAAATTGCGGAATACCGGAATTCATCATTCCCGAGATGGGAACTTGTAGGCATTGATGCAGGCTGCATGGTCGGCGACCCCGGTCTGATTGTTGTGGCAGATGCTTATATCAAGGGCATAAGAAATTTCGATGCAAAAAAAGCCTATGAAATATCCAAAGCATCAAGCATTTGCGCAAAAGAGCTTAACGGAAAAGAATTTCATTCCATAAGACCCGATTGCAAGCAATATATCAATAACGCTTATGTACCCAAAAAGCTCAGCGACACACTTGAGTATCTGCTTGCGGACTATACAATGGCAAAATTTGCTCAGGCTATGGGCAAAACCGATGACGCGGAGCATTTTATGAACCGCGTTAAGCGATACAGCGAAAACTACAATAAATTACTTCGCTTTATGGCTCCGAAAAACAAGTTTGGTTGGTTTATGTTTGAAAAAAGCGGCTATGATGATGAAGGCTGCGTTGAAAGCAATATTTTGCAGCAATCATGGTTTATCCCCTATGACGTTATCGGCTTAAGCAAGCTTTTCGGCGAAAAACGTACCGTTAAGCTTTTAGAAAGATTTTTCAAAAAAGCAAAGCTTTCTGCGCTGTGGAACGAAGACTATAACCACTCAAACGAGCCCTGCCATAACATAACCCACTATTTCAGCATGCTTGGTCTTGCTCACAGAACACAATATTGGACAAGGCGCGTTCAGAAAGAGGCGTACCGCACGGGTGCCTTCGGATTCTGCGGCAACGAGGATGTCGGTCAGCTTTCTGCGTGGTATGTTTTGTCCGCGCTCGGCTTTGCACAGCTCTGCCCCGGATACGAAGCATATTTTATGAACACGCCGCTTTTCAAAAGTGCAAAGATAAAACTTGACCCCGAATATCACAGTTGCTCGGTTGCGGACACTTTATCAATCGAATGCAGCGATGACCCACTTGAATTTCCATACATTCGCGCCGCTGTTTTTAACGGCACAAAGCTTGAAAGACCTTACCTTACATATGCCGAAATAACTTCAGGCGGCGTTCTGACGGTGGAACTTTCAAAAGAGCCATGTGAAGAATTCGGAAAAGATGTTCCCGCATCTTTCCTTGATTGATTTTAATAATAAAACCGAAGTTTCACTCAAATTGAGCGAAGCTTCGGTTTTTGTTTATTGTTTTTTATCTTTACCTAATACTTTATTATAAGGCACGAGCATGCCTTCGTTCATCATATTGCCCATTTTTGATTTGATTTTGGGCGATGAAACAAGCGCTCCGACAAGATACATTGCCAACATTTTTCCTCTGTGCTTCTGCGGGAAGTCATACTGACCGTGTTCTTTATAGAATTTATGGTCCGCCTTCATCATTCCCTGCATAAGCCAGATAAGATCACGGAAAATTTTTGCGCCGCCGACCCCGTAGAAATTCTGCGGAGGAACATAACCTGCATTAAGAGCATATTCAAGCGATTGTGCAAGTGTATCAATTTCCGCATCGGGATCAATTTCATCTGTAGCAACACCAGCAAGGAAATTACAGCCTACCTGTGCACGCCCCTCAACAATCATCTGAAGATTGAATTCTTCGGAATAATTGCCGCTGATAATATAGCCCATCGGCATACCCATAGTTACCGTGCGATGACCGTTGCAAAACTGCCTGTCATCATAAAGCTTGAACGAAGCACCCATTGAGTGATCTTTGATTGAAAAAGCAGGCACAATTGCCTGAGCGGACTGTATGCTGTTGCGAAGAAAATCATCAAAGCCGTCTTTATAAACACATTTTCCGGATACTGCACAGTTAAGACAACCAAGGCAGCCACCTTTAAAGGGATACTCTCCAATATTGACAACCCTTGTCTTTCGCGGCATTACATCCTGAAAGCGCGCAATCATGCTTTTCAACTGAACGTCGTTTTCCTCGCAGTTTGTGAGAATAACAACATCTCCGCCTTTTTCACTTTCTGCGTTTTGCGCTTTGCTTACCGCAACATGCTTTGCGGGAGTATTATTAACCGAGGCTTTTTCGTATATATCATTTTTTATGCAAAAAGAAACATATTCCAAGAAATCTCTTGCTTCCTTCTGACCCTTTTCGGTCAAAAGATCATCCATATCAGCAGACAAGCCGCGGATATATTTAATACCCATATCACAGCAGTTATCCTGAATGTATCTGTGCGCCGTTACATCATAGAAATGCTTGGAGGTTGAAAGCTGAGTCGCAAACTTGCCGCTCAAATTCACTCCGCTTTCCTTTGTCAGCTCAATAAACCGATGGAGCTGATACGGCGCAATAAATGTATAAACAGGATATGAAAACAAAATAAGCTCTGCGTTTTTCATAGCCTCTGCGGCAGGTGAAAAATCCTTTTCAAAAGACCGGATTTTCTGACCCACATCAAGCACATCGAAGCTATGAGCGGGATACTGCTGCATAAGATAATTGATCGTTTGAAGAGTTATGCTGTATTTACCCTTGGGGCTTCCGTTAAGAACCAAAATTTTCATAAGCTTATCACATCCTTATTTTTCAACTTGAACAACATTGATAACACATAAAATGTAACACAAAAAAGCTATTATTTCAATACGATTAGACATTATTTCGAGAAAATAAATAATTTTGCATCATGCAAAACATCTTGAATCCATTCCCGATTTACTATATAATAGATACATAAGTTTTACAGTTCGGAGTGATAATTTTATGCCGGCAATTCTTTTAACAGTTAAAAATATTTTACATGCGGCTGTTGCGGTTGTCATGCTCATCCCCATTTTGCTCACAATGGGCAATGCGGGCGACCCGGATACACCCGTTGAAACATATCCCGACAACACCAATCCTTATATCGCGGAATATCTCGCCCCCGACATTTCCGCTCACCGTTCGGGCGCGGGAATCGCTCCGCAAAACACCCTCATGGCTTTTGAAAATATCATAGAACAGGCTGATACTCTCGGCGTTGACACGCTTGAATTTGATGTTCAGATAACCAAAGACGGCGAGCTTGTCCTGCTTCACGACCTCACTTATGACGGCACTTCAAACGCTGCCGAAGCCTTTGGCAGAAAGAATGTTACCGTATCTTCGGTCACGTTGGAAGAAGCGCAGGCGCTCAACATGGGCGAAAACTTCAAGCTCAACGGAGAATATCCCTACGGAGGTCTCAGAGGCAACGAAATCCCCTATAATCTCAGGGTTATCACGTGCGACGAAATAATAGACTATGTTGAAGCCAACAGCAACGGCAAGGAATACAGATATGTTATCGAAATCAAGAGCATCGGCATCAACGGACTGAAAGCGGTTGACAAGCTTTATTCAATCATAACCGAGCGCAATTTGCAGGACAGAGTAATTTGGTCAACCTTTGCGCCCGACACATCTTCATACATGAAGATGAAATACCCCGAAATATCGCGCACGGCGGATGCCGTTGAGGCAATTCAGTTCTATTTTTATTTCAGAATGAACTGGGAGCTTTCGGATGTCAGCCCCTCATATGTTGCGCTGCAAATACCCTATGGTTCAAGCGCACTGGACAATCTCATTAATCTCGGCACACGCGAAATGCTCAACTACGCACACAAAAACAATATTGCTGTTCAGTATTGGACAATCAACAGCGCAGAAGATGTTATCACCCTAACACAGAACGGAGCAGACTGCATAATGACCGACTATCCGCAGATGGCTTGTGAAGCCGTGCACTCATGTCAATGATTTTGAAAAAATAAAAAACAGGCGGTTCAAACGAACCGCCTGTTTTTTAAAAATATGAATTTAAATTAAAGGATAACCTCTCTGCCTTTTTCTGCAGATTCATATATTGCGCAGAGGATTTTAATCATATCAACACCCTGTGAAGGCTTGAAAACGGGTTCTGCACCTTCTGTGAGAACATCAACGAAATTTTTGATATTCTTCTTGTGTCCGTTTCCGTCCATATTGCCTGCGGGAATGATATCAAGAAGCTGACCGTCTTCTTCTGTGAAGAATTCAACCTCGTTTTCTTTCCATTTGAGACCTGCCTTTGTTCCGCGCAACTCAACAAAACGGTTTTCGGATTTGATGTTTGATGCCCAACTGAATTCTATCTGAAGAACGGCACCGTTATCAAAACGTATCATGCCCATTGCAAGATCTTCAACATCAAAAGTGCCTTCGGATTTTGCATCGCCGAACTTTGAGTTAACTGAATCGCTAGTATCGTTATCTGCAAATTTGGTATATGTGTTTGCGCTTACCGCAACGGGTGTGGGGTTGCCCATAAGCCACACAGCAAGGTCAATCATATGAACGCCGAGGTCGATAAGAGGACCGCCGCCCGACTGCGCCTTTGTTGTGAACCAGCCACCCTTGCCGGGGATACCTCTGCGTCTCTGCCAGCCACAGCGTCCGCAATAGATTTCGCCCATTCTGCCTGCTTCAACAAACTTCTTGGCATACTGTGATGCTGTGGCAAAACGGTTGTTTCTTATAACCATAAGCACCTTGCCTGCCTCGTCGGCGGCATTTTTCATTTTAAGAACCTCTGTAACGTCAATGGCATCGGGTTTTTCGCATAATACGTGCTTGCCTGCCCTGAATGCATCAACCGCAATTATAGAATGGAGATAGTTGGGGGTACAGATATCGACAGCATCAATACTCTCGTCCTTAAGAAGCTCTTTGTAGTCTGTATAAACAGCAGCATCGGGATAATATTTATCCCTAAGCGCAATTGCTCTTTCTTCAATGATATCACAGAAAGCAACAACCTCAACTCTGTCGTCTTCATAATAATTGTTAACGTGGCTGCCGCGGCAGATACCGCCGTTACCGATAAGTGCAACTCTTAATTTTGCCATATTCACTTTCTCCTTTGCTATAAAATCAAATGAAGGAATCACCTGTTTTTATTATATCAGAACGGTAGAAAAAGTAAATACAGAACTTAAAACTAATTATTAAAAACAATCAACACAGAGCGTTACCGTTTTAATTGTAATAACACTTTTCAAATCCTGAACTAAAAAATGCAAGCCACCCTGAAGGATGGCTTGCATTTTTGGTTGCGGAGACAGGACTTGAACCTGCGACCTCCGGGTTATGAGCCCGACGAGCTACCAACTGCTCTACTCCGCGATATCTATTTTTAAGTGCTTTATAATTATACACGTTTCACAGCAAATGTCAATAGTTTTTACAAAAAAATAAATCAAAAAATTTTAACTGCCCCCGTGTATTAATATTATATTGCACTTTGCATAATTTTATAACATCTTTTTTGTAGGTTTTTTAAATACTCATTCATTTAATTGACATTTCAAAGAAAACTATGGTATCATATATTATATATTTAAAATATATAACTAGAAAAGTTTTATCGGGAAAGAGGGTTGATAAAATGTCCTCGGCAGAAAACACGGCAGTGGCAGTTCAAAACAACAGTTCTCCGGAAAAAGAAATGAAACGCTTGGTGCGGCCTCGCGAAATTGCAGCTTTTGCGCTGACATCTTACGGAATCAACAACCTGACAAGCTTCATAGGCTCGACAAAGCAATATTTCATGATGAGCTTTCTCGGTCTTTCGGGCACGGCTTACGGTCTCATTAACACAATTTCGACTGTCTGGGATGCGCTTGACGACCCGATTTCAGGAATTGTTATTGACCGCATGAGAACAAGATGGGGCAGACTTCGCCCGTTTTTGATTCTTTCAATGCCTTTTTGGGCAATTTCATCTGTCTTGTTCTATTTGGTACCGGGCTCAATGTCGACGGCTCAGACCTTTGCCTATGCGCTGATAACAACAATTATCTACGGCATCGGTTTTTCATATCTGAGCGGCTGGGAGCTTTTGCTCTATAACATAACCCCAAACACCAATGAGCGAAGCACGCTGATTGCAACTCAGAAATTCGTTAATCTTTTCACATGGCTGCCCTCTCTCATTTCAGTCTTTGTCGATTTTGTGCCTTCGGTTACAAACAACGCAGTTACTCAGCCCGATGTTTACAGCGGCTTTTCTATTTTCTTTGTGCTTGCCGCGGTTGCGGGCTGTATTTACGGCTTCTTCCGCATGCGCGAAAGAGTAACCGTTGCCGACAAGGACGAAATCAAACAAGTCAGCTTCTTTAAATCCGCAAAATCCATTCTCACCTGCCGCCCGCTTGCCGCCCTGCTCCTTTCTAACTTTTTTGGAGGAATCAAAGGTGTCGGCGGCGCATCGGAGGATTTCTTCTGGCTCAACTGCACGGGCAGGCTTTCAAACCGACTGCTTTGCAGCCTTTTCACAGGAATTCCAAATTATGTCATAACGCCCGTTGCGCCCGCTATTATACGCAAATTCGGTCTCAGAACAACCGCCATTTCGGCAGGCGTTTTCAGCGGAATTGCTTATACCGCTCTCTATTTCATAGGCTACAAACCCACAGGCAACTATTGGCTTGACTTTGTTATTGTAACAGTCGGTCTTACCGTTTGCGGTCTGCCCAACCACATCATGGGCGTTTGCGACCCGCTTCTCAACGGCGATATGTATGACTATCTTGAATGGCAGAACGGAATCCGCAACGAAGGCATTGTCAACGCCGTTTCGGGATATGTCAAGAAGCTTTCTTCAAGCGTTCACGCGCTTCTTTCGGGCGTTGTGTTTGACTGGATTAAGTTCAAGCCCCAAAAAGACATTTTCGGCAACACAATTCCTCACCCCGACCCGAAGGTTCTCAAAGGAATTTGGGGAATCTTCTGCCTTGCTCCCGCTGTTGCAAGATTCGGCTACGGACTTTCTCTTCTTCTTTTCAATGTTCACGGCAAAACAAAGGAACGCATGCTCATTGAGCTTGAAGAACACAGAAATTCAAGATCTGAGGCCAAGCTTCAGGAACTGAACGAAATTGAAATAACGGAGAATAAACAATGATTGATTACAGAGAATTTAAGATATTCTCGGGAACTCCGCCGTCAAAAAAGGCGGCGGGGCTTTTTGCCGAGGAAATACTTTCCAGAACAGGGAACCCCCCCCTGCCCTGCGCAGAAAAAGAAAACGCAAATTTCATCTTTGAAACCGATGCAAGCATACCTAAAGACGGCTTTGACATAAGCATCGATAACAATGCCGTCACCGTTACCGCTAGCGGCATACGCGGCTTCATCTATGGTTTCGGAATGTTTTTGAGAAAAATCGTTTCTGTTTGCGGTTTGCCGTCGCTCTCTGAGGATATCTCAGGCGTTTATCGCCCCGACAAAGCTATAAGAGGGCATCAGATAGGCTACCGCACAACTCCGAACACATATGACGCCTGGAGTTATGAGGACTACCGCCGCTATTATCTTGACATGATGTTTTTCGGAACAAATATTGTCGAGCATATTCCTTATGAAAAAGGTGTTTCCAAAAGAAACCGTTTGATGAAATATGACGAAGAGGAATTCCTGATCAAAGCCACGGAAATGGCGGATGAATTTGATTTGGATGTTTCTCTCTGGCACCCGAACAACGACGGCGAAACAGTTGAACAGGCGGCTGAAAGACGCGGTAAGCTTTATGAAACAATTCCGCGACTCGATGTTGTTTTTCCGCCTGGAGGAGACCCCGGTGAACTCTATCCCGACGAGTTCATTCTCAGATGCAAAGAAATCTCAAAAGCTTTGAAGAAATCCCATCCCGAAGCTCAGATGTGGCCTTCGGCGCAGCAGCCGCATTCAATCCCGACATGGGGCGAGGAATTCATTGAAGAAATGGAAAAACTTCCGGAAGAAATCGACGGTGTTATTCACGGACCGAACCACGCGTTTGAACTTGAAACTCTTCGCCGCAGACTTCCCGCAAAATATCCGATAAGACTCTATCCCGACATTACCCACAATGTCAGATGCGAATACCCCGTGCATTTTGACAGAGACGACTGGCATTTTGCTCTCACAACGGGACTGAGCCGCGAATGCACCAATCCCCGCCCCCGCGAATACCGCCACATTCACCGCATGACACGCAGATATGTTGTTGGCTCCGTTAGCTATTCAGAAGGCATAACGGATGACGTTAACAAAATGGTGTGGGCAGATATGGACTACAATCCCGACTGCGATTTAAGAACAAGCCTGCTCGACTACAGCCGTCTTTTCTTCTACGGTTCAGATGCAGAAAAGCTTGCCGACGGAATACTTTCGCTCGAGCTCAACTGGCAGTGCGACCCTGCGGAAAATCCGACAATTGACAGAACACTTGAAACTTTTGAGAGACTTGCGGTTGAATATCCGTTCCTGAACGAAAACTGGAGATTCTTACAGCTTCTCATGCGCGCAAAATGCGATTGGGTATTAAGACACAGGCGAATTTTCGAGCTTGGGCTTATAAAGCTCGCAGAAAAGGAAATCAAAAACGGGCATCTCAAAAATGCGAGAAAAATACTTGAAACAGATTTCGAAGAAAACTATAAAAAAGAACGCAACGACATAACCGTTCTTGCCCAAAAGCTGTTTGACCTCATAGGTCTGCAGAGCGATATTGAAAATTACTGCGCCGACAACTGGGAACGCGGAGCAATTCTTGAAACCATGGATTTACCGATTACAGACAGAAAATGGCTTCTCGGCAGATTGGATTACGCCGAAAATTCGGACAATCCCGAAGAAATCATAAAAAGGGTCATCAACCGCAACATCGTTCGAAGCGACGAATATTATTTTTCAGTTGCTCTTAACGGGCTTGAAGAATGCGGAGTTGCTCAAACAGGCGAGATTTATATGAATTTCCAGGGCGACAGACCTAACGTTAACACAGGCGAAATGCCTGTTGCAATGTTTAAGGTTTATGACAACCTTTCGTTCAAATGTAAGGTAGGCGGTTTGGATTTTGACGGCGACTACAAGCTTAAAATCACCTTTATGAGCAAGAAGAATGCCGCTTTGAAGGGTCACAGAATCGGCGTAAACGGCACCGTAATTTACGAGGGCGAGCAGTTCGGCGGTGAAAAAGACGAAGAATTTGACCGTCTTATGCTTGCGCCGGGCTTTGAAACGGCGGCTTATACCATTCCGAAAGAGCTCATTCAAAACGGCTGCGTTGACCTTGAATTTTTCGAGCCTGTCATGGGCGTTATGTTCAGCGAATTTTGGATAACACACGAATAAATCTTGCTTTATTCCAGATTTATGCTATAATATTAAAAAATTTTTAAGGAGAGAAATATATGTGGCTTGCAATTAAATCTTTAATTTCACTTATAGTCTCCGCTTTGCTTACGGTTTTTCCCGGCAGCGCATTTCTCGAAAGTTTTGATGCCCTTGAGCTTGCGGAGAAAAATGACAACTGTCTCTTAAACGCTTCAATCATGTCTGATATTCACATTGATGTTGACTGGCCTATCGGTGAATGGGTCTGGGCAAACGGACTTAACGACCTTGAACGTTCGGCAGACACAATTGACGCACTCATCGTCCCCGGCGACCTCACTAACTATGGCGACAGCGCTTCAATGACCAGCTTTTTTAACATTATCAAAGAAAGCGGTTGCGCCGAAGATTGGGTTATTGCCATGGGCAACCACGATGTCGGCCATGTTGAAGGCATAACTCAGGAAGAAGCAAGACAGCATTTCATAAAAACATATAACGAGCTTAACCCTGCAGGAAATCAGATTGAAAAAGCTTATTACAAGCTTGATGTTGACGGCTATCGCTTTGTTATTCTTTGCGATGACGGCGATGACACATGGGACTGCCCCGATATGTCACCCGAACAGATTCAGTTCCTTGACGATTCTCTTGCAGAAGCAGCAGACAGAGGCCTTCCGATGTTTGTTATCTGCCACGTTCCCGTTGAAGGAGTGAACGGCCAGCATATCATTTACGAAGACGGCGGCCTTGATGATAACAGCGACGCTGTTCAGTCCATTCTTGAAAAATATAATAATGTGTTCTTCATCAGCGGCCATGTTCACACAGGCATCAACGGCCCTCTTGTTGAAAAGGCTTTTGGTTTTTCATGCGTTGAAACCATCAACGGAGTTAACTATATCAATCTCCCCACATACATGATTATCAACAGATACGGTGTGCCCTGGGGCGGCATGGGCTTCCAGATGGAAGTATACGAGGATGAGGTTCTTTTCAGAGCTAGAAACTTCGGTTCATCAAAATGGTATCCCGTATATGACCACTCCGTTGAGCTTGTATGAACAGAATTAAAGAGGAGGAAATGCTGTGGAAGCTAATCGTTCACTGGAGGCTGCCGAATTCCAGCATCCCAACAAAATCGGAATAAAAGAAGGCATAGGCTATGCATTGGGCGATGCCGCCAACCTGTTTGTTCTGACATATGTTTCGTCTTATCTCAAGGTTTTCTTCACCGACATACTGAAAGTTGCGGAAAGCAAGATAACAACCCTTTTGCTTATCGCAAGATTATGGGACGCAATCAACGACCCCATCTGGGGCAACATTGTTGCAAAGAAAAGACCTAACAAAGACGGAAAATTCAGACCTTATATTAAATGGTTTGCAATCCCTCTCGGCATCATGGCGATGCTCTGTTTCATCAATTTCAGAAACTTCACAACAAGCGAAACCGTTGTTGTTGCTTTAATGTACGTAACATATATCGGTTTTGGTATGATGTATACAACCATCAATATTCCTTACGGTTCACTTGCTTCTGTTATTACCGATGACCCCGAAGGCAGAACCCTGCTTTCAACCTTCCGCTCAATCGGCGCAGGTCTTGGCGGTGCAATCCCCCTGCTTATCGGACCGATGGTTATTTACAGCGTAACCGGCACAAACAGCAAAGGTCAGCCCGTTAAAGCTGCCGATGCCGACGGAATGCTCACATTCGGCATCATCATGGGTATTCTTTCCATCATATTCTTCTTCCTTTGCTTCAAAACAACAAAGGAAAGAGTTGCTTCTGAAGAAGAACCCAACGTTGATATCAAAAAAACCTATATCGGCATGTTCAAGAGCAGACCCTTTATTGTCGCTGCTCTTTCAGGTATTCTTATCAGCGGTCAGCTTCAGTTCGGTTCACTCAACCAATATCTTTATAAAAACTATTTTGAGAACACAGACCTTTCAATTATCGGCACAATAGCAAACTATCTTCCCATGGCCGTTATGATTTTCTTCATGCCGAAGCTTGTCAAAAAATTCGGCAAGCAAGAGCTTTGCAGCTTCGGCACATTCTTCTCAGCCGTTGCAGCGGTTCTCATGTTCTTTGTTGTTCCCAAGTGTGACAGACTCGACAGTGCACCCGTTGTTTTCATGATTTTCACATTCATCATCGGCTTTGGTTATTCTTTTGTCAGCATTACAAACTGGGCAATCATCACCGATGTTATCGACTATCAGGAATATAAAACAGGCATACGCAGCGAAAGCGCGGTTTATGCGGTTTATACCTTCTGCCGCAATCTTGGCCAGACAATTGCCGATGTTGGCGGAATGAAGCTTCTTGGCGCTGTCGCAGGCTATGACGGTGCAACAATGGGCGACAAGGGTTATATTCCCGAGGTCGGCGACGGAATTCTTTTTGTTTGCACTATTATTCCCGCAATTGTTTATACACTTGTTTTCATTCTTTTCAAATTCGGCTATCCCCTCACCAAAGAAAGGCTTGAGCCCATCTATTCAAGCCTCAGAATTTCAAGAGGAACGGGCGAAGAAAAGCTTGAAAGAACAGCTGAATAAAAAATTCAACCCACCGATTATGGGCGGGGTTCGTAAAACAGTTTTTGTTTAATTTCTGAAAATTAATATTTTCAAGGTTCGGCGTGACTTCGGTCACGCCGTTTTCTTTTGCATAAGTTCATTCAACGGTATGAATCCGATAAAATCATATTCGATTGAAATACTTTGTTTTCGTTTGCCGCTTGACTTGTCGGCAGCCGAAACATAAATCTTTTTGACAAGTTCCCTTAAAGCATACGGTGTAAGTGGAACTCCGTCAGCATACTTTGATGCAAGCTGAATGAACTTTTCAAAATTTTCTGTCTGTTGTTCCTGTACTTCGATATTTTTCTGTAATGTTACCAACTCTGATTTTAGCTGTGATTGTTCTTCTTCGTATCTTTGACTCATCATCTCAAACTTTTCATCCGAAAGTGTACCTTTTGCATTATCTTCATAAATCTTGATGAACAATCGGTCAAGCTCTGCGATTCGTTTTTCGTTCTGCGAAAACTGTTTCTTCCATACTCTGAGTTTTTCTTCGCTCTCAACCTGAAGCTTCTCGGTCATAACTTTTCTGAAATGTTGCTCATATCTTATGACATAAGACACAACAGCGTTCATGTGCGTTTGTACCAAATCTTCAAGAACGACGGAACGAATAAAATGAACTTTACATTTGTCCCTGTGCTTGTGATGTACGGAACATTCAAAGAAAGATTGCTCAAACTTTGAATTGTTGCTTGCACAGAAATACATCTTTTCACCACAATCGGAACAATATAGCATTCCTGAAAACATACTGCTTTTACCGGTCTTTGTTTTTCGATGGTGGTTCTGACGGATTATCTGAACCTTTTCAAACACAGATTCATCAATTATCGCTTTGTGAGTATTTTCAAAAACGGCTTGTTTTTCTTCGGGGTTCTGTCGTTGCTTTTTATCCCAAATTGAGTTGGTGTAGGTTTTGAAATTTACAATACAGCCCGTGTATTCTCTGCGTTCAAGTATATGAACAACAGTGTTCACATTCCAATGATACGGATTTTCAGGTGTAGGATTTGGCGAATTGATTCCTTGTTTTCTTTTGTAAGCGGTAGGATTCAATATGTTGTCAGCCGTCAACTGATTTGCAATCTGACTCGGACCTCTGCCTTCCATACACATATCAAATATTCGTCTGACTACCATAGCGGCTTCTTCATCAATAATCCAGTGTTTCGGATTGTCAGGGTCTTTCTTGTAGCCGTATGGAACATTTACTGTCAGTGGAACACCTTTTTCGCCTTTGGATTTTGTAACCGCACGAATTTTTCTGCTCGTATCTCTCGCATAGAATTCATTGAACCAATTCTTGATTCCCGCAAAATCGTTGTTTACACTATTTGGGTCGCTTGTGTCAAAATCATCATTGATTGCTATGTATCTGACACCGTGTTCGGGGAATGTGAAGTTGGTGTAAAGTCCAGTGAGAGATGAATTTCTTCCGAGTCGGCTCAAATCCTTTGTGATACAAACCGCAACATTTCCTGCTACGATTTCATCAAGCATCGACTGAAATCCAGGTCTGTCAAAGTTTGTGCCCGAATAACCGTCATCCACAAAGAATGTAGGGTTCGGGAAACGGTGTTCTTTTGCGTATGAAAGTAACATACTCTTTTGATTCGAAATCGAGTTTGATTCACCTGCTAACGCATCTTCTTGTGAAAGTCTGCAATACAAGGCTGTAATTTTATTTGTTGCCCTTGACATTTCTGTATCCTCCTTTGATTGGGCAACTGTCTGTACAGGATTGGTCGGGTTCATTATATCATCATCAAAATGATTTGTCATTCGGTTTCCTCCATTTTTTCGGAAATGTTTTTTGCCATTATGCGTTCAAGTTTTCCGACTATGGGGTCATCACCTTCGTATGTACCGAAAACCGTGTAATGTGTTCCGCCTATTTCCTTATGAATTGTCAATTCAGGAATCCAATATGCGGATAAATTTTTTATGGTTAAATCTCCGTTTTCATTAACGGAAACATTTTTATTATTCAATTATTACGTCCTTTCGTTATTCAATAGTTTCTTGTTTTGATTTTTCTGCTACCTGCCGTGAATCTTCCTGCTCATGATATTTAATATTTGCAAGAACTTTTGAAATGACAAATTTTGCACGTTTGAGTTCTTCGATGTTGCCATAGTTACTTTCGATTAAAGTTTCATCGGCGGATTTTTGAGCCTGCAGTTTTTTGATTTCGGCTTTCAATGATTTTGTTGTAACATTCGGATTTTCATCAACCCAACGTTTGGATCGGTAGAATGAATTTAATTCCTTGCTATGCTCGGTTTTGAATTTATCTCTGCCGAATTTCTTTTTGCCGTATTCATCTGCAACGGATTTGTTTTTCAGATTTTTATTTGACAATAATTTATTCTCCTTTTTCTTTCACAAAAAATATTTTAAATTTCAAGGCAAACAAATGTTCGTATGATTGAATTATAATTTGGACCAACTTTTTTGTCAAGGATAGTGTTGGGCACAAGTTGATTGTTAATAGAAAGTTTACAATTAAATCTTTTACTTTTACACGAAAATTCCCGTTGCTTCAAATGAAACAACGGGATGATTTTTTAGGATAGCCGCAACGTAGCTCAAGGGTAAAACCCTTGTTTAAAATCTTTGATTTTTCATCAGCGGAGCTGCGCACTTTACATTCCGTCAGGATATGTATTGAAGTGCGCCGTTCGGATTTTCAATAAGCTAAACCTCTGATGACAATTTTAAATCTTATATTATATTCTTACCACAAAATAATATTTCGTTTTAATAAGCTAAATGCCTGCGACATGGTATTGGAAAGTTGAAATGGAAGCTTATAGAATATCACCGAAACAGTATCTCTTGCAACAACATTTCCGCCCTCATCAACAACTTCAACAGTTATATTCGCTTTCTTTGCTCCGAAAAATCCTTTGCAGGTTACTCTGCCGTTTTCGTCAACCATAACTTTTGGGTTGCTTGACGACCAGCGAACCGTGCAACCGCTAGCATTAATTATGTTACATTCAAGTTGAATCAACGCTTTTGTGTAAAGAGCAAAAAGACCTAATTTTTTATTAACTCTATCAACAGGTTTACCATTTTCGGTAATATCCACAGAGCATTTTGGGACCGAAACAGTTATTTCGAATTCCGCGGTTTTCGTTACTGACCCAAAGGTATAATACACGCTTACCTTCTTTACACCTACAGAATTAAATTTCACCATTCCGACATTGTAGTCGGTTATCGCTTTGCTTGTACCGTCACTGTAATGTGCAATAATCTTTAATCCTGTCAAATCAAGCTTTTCACCAATGACATACTCTGTTTTTGCAGGCAAATCCGATATTTCTATACTGTCAAGCACCGTTTCAACCTCAATAACTGCAAACTCGCTGAAATGGTCGGTTTCAAAAACAATATAGTTTCCGTCAATCGTGCTTGCAAAACGCACAAGCGGATTAACAATATCTTCCGTAACATGATAAACCTTGCATTTTGGGGGGTCAACACCATCCGCAAGTTTGATTTTAACCGTTACGGTACCGTCAGGCTGAACAACAACAGTTTCATAAACCAGATTGATATCATAAAAATGAAGACTTCTTATTGAGCCGCCAACCGCAAAATTCGTTCCTTCGTAATTCGTAGGATCAACCTCTTCGACGGCAAGTACCGTATCGGGCCTTATTTCTTTCGTTGTTGCCGAAACAATAACCCCGCAAGGCTCATGGCGAAGCACTACAGATGCATATTGCAGCGAAGAAAGAGCCTTGGAAATTGATTCTGCAAATGCATAGACCTTTGCTTGTTCTGTTATATTCAAACCGTATTCAACCGAATTCACTGCGGTATCAAGAACAATTAAAGAAATTTCGGAATAATAACGTCTGTCAAGTTTTTCTGCTTTTTCAATTTCGGTATAAACCACAGAATAATCAGCGGGAAGATACTCAAGATTTTCCATTGCATTTTCGATAGCATCTATCCATTCATTAATCTGAACTTGTTTATCAATTGTCAAGTTGTAATCAACCGCCGCAAGAGATTCATCAAGCTCCGCGATGCTGTCGGGAGTGTAAAGAGTTCGGTCGATTGAATCCGCCTTTAATTTAATGTTTTCAACCAATGTATAATCTGCCGGCTTGAATTGAAGCTCGTTTATTGCTTTTTCTATTGCATCGCACCAAGCATCAATTTGTTCTTGTGCAAAACCTTCTTTTTCGAGGTCAACCTCATCCAATGCCTTATCAAGATTTGCAAGGCTTTCGGCAGTATATAGAGTACGATTAATTTCGTTTGCTCTTATAATTACATCTTTTATTTTGGTATCATCAACCATATCGTCCATCAAAACAAACGGTATATTATATTTTGTTGCGTGAGTGTGCGCAGGAGAATTTTCGTAACAATAAATTGTAAGGGCTTTGCAGGAATCAAACGCTCCGTAACTGATCTCCGCTGTTGCGGGAATAACCGCTTTTTTCAAAGCAGAGCAGCCTTCAAACGAATCCATTCCGATAGTCTTTAAGCTGTCGGGAAAAACAATTTGTATAACAGAAGAGTTTATGGAAAAAGCCTGATTGCCTATATCGGTTATGCCTTCGGCAAGAATGATTGATTTATTATCTCTGCACCATGAAAAAGCTCTCAATCCAAGACCTTTAATGGTTCCGGGAAGCGATATGCTTTCAAGACCGCTGAAAT
Source organism: Acutalibacteraceae bacterium (assembly GCA_045591425.1). Taxonomy (GTDB): domain Bacteria; phylum Bacillota; class Clostridia; order Oscillospirales; family Acutalibacteraceae; genus CAG-177. Next base: position 33,660 of record JAZNSX010000026.1, read on the forward strand.
AAAAAGCTTCATTATCTATGTATTCCAATCCTTCGTTGAAATTCACTTTCTTTATTGAGGAGTCCATAAAGGCTTCCTGCCTTATTACTTTGCATTCGCTTTGAATTGAATACTCTGTAAGTTTTGCGGCATTAAGTGAAAAAACAAGAGCTTTCTTATCACCTGTATAAACAACGCTTTCTTTATCTACAAATATATGCGTGTTATTTTCATCGATGGTTATTCTCTCAATATCCGAATCTTGCGCCGCTCCGTCACCGACTTTTTTCAGGTTTTTCGAAAAATGAAGATGGATAAGCTTTGTTCCTCTGAAAGCATAATTTCCAATCTGCTCCGTGCTTTCGGGTAAATCAAAAATCGACAATTTAGTGCATTCGTTGAATGCGGCTGTATCAATCAGCTTAAGCTGACTGTTTTCCGTAAAAACAACCTCTTCAAGATTCTTACATCCGCTAAATGCGGAATTTCCGATATACTGCACGCTGGCCGGAATAGATATGCTGGTTATTCTGTCGCTTTTGTAAAAAGCTGTTCCCGCAATACAAACAGTACCTTCTTTAACCTCAAAATTTGTTTCAGTCAAAGGCACTTCACCTGAATATCCGACAAGAATATTGCCGACATAAATAGGGCCGACAGGCTGATTTTTCAACCATTGTGTGTTATAAAATGCATTTCCGCCGACGCAAACAAGGCTGTCAGGGAATGTTATATCTCCGAGCTTTTTGTTATAGAAGGCTAACGGAGAAATGGCTATAGTGCCCTCTTTTACATTAACCGAAAAATAATCCGACGGCGGCGGACCTTTATAAGTATAGAGCATTCGGCCAAGATATACCGGCTGATAATCGGGCTTTTTATTAAACCATCTGGTATAGTCGAGTGCCGAACCGTTAACCGCACGGAGCATACTGTTTTCGCCGATAGTTATTCTGTCAAAATTATTTGCTCCGTTGTAACCGAGACTGCCACCTTCAATAACTTCAACGGAGGAAGCTATGTGCAAATCTGTTGCACTGTAGCAATTCTGGAATGCATTCTGACCTATATTGGTTATACCTTCTTCTATAACAACCTTTTTAATGCTGCTTCTGAACTCGTTCCACGGAGCTTCATAATATATCTGACTTGCAAAATTATACATATCGCCCGTTCCGCTGATAGTCAACACTCCGTGTTCATCAAGACTCCATGTTGCATTTTCGCCGCATTTGAAATCTATTTCCGCAGCTTGAGTGTTTATCATAAAAAGCGGCATTCCAACAGCAAGTGGCAAAATCGTAATAATTGCAGCCAGAATTATTGAGAAAACTTTTTTCAATCCGTCACCCCATTACATTATCATTGGTTACTGTTATTATAATACAAGCTGACAATCTTTGCAATAAGCCCGATTGAGTTCAAATAAAATCAACACGGCAGAAAAATGTATCTCTGCCGTGTCAAAATCAAATCATTCAATATGCGTACTTGAAAGCTTCAGGTATTGTTTTTGCAAGTCCGAATAGATTTTTAAAGAATGCAATTATCTTTTGGAAGAAGCCTGCTTTTGAGGTCATAACCTGTGTATCAGTACTAAAAGCTAAAGTGCCGATTTTAACAGTTGCAGTAAAGGTTGTATCTCCGCTCTTTTTGGGAGTAATTACACATTCTCTGCCGTCTTCGGAAACAGAAACAATTTCAAAATTATCGTTGTTTGCTTCCCAAGTCACCTTCAAGCCTGTAATGGGTACATTTCCCAAATCAGCGTGAAGAACAATTGAGTCGCCATAGTTGATTTTAGTAACACTCGGAGTTCTTATTGTCAAAAATCCGGATAAAACCAAATCATCGTCAGGTTCAGGATCAGCAGGCAAATCATTTTTCTCCCATACGGCATAAAGCGTTGTATTTCCGTCAAGATATAATTCATTGCCCTCTGTATAGGTCGCATATTGGGCAATTCTGTCTTCGGACCATCCGACGAAGGTATATCCGTCTCTCACCACCTCAATATACGGAACGGTTGTTGATGTATCAAGCACTTCTTCAATACCGGAACCGCCAAGAATAATCTGTCCGCCGTTGGCGTTGTAAGTGACATAATACGCGGGAACAATCTCAAAACCGAAAGTACCCTCTGCCGAATTGAACGCGGATACTTTGATATAATACGTTTCTCCCGCATATACAGTGTAGTAAAACATAAAATTGTTTCCGTCGCCGCTGTCATCATCGGAAACAAGTTCTGTTCCGTTTATATCATAAAGAGCACCTATGGTATCAAGTTCATCCTGTGTATCAAAGGATTTGAATGCGTAAACGCCGCTCTCTTCGGGAGAAAACTCAACAAAAACCTCACGGCATTCGTCTGTAATCTCAAGAACTATTGATTCATCAGCTGAAAGCTTTTGATTGCCCCAGGAGGCATATAATACAGTGGCTTCAAAGAACATCGCTTCCTGACCGGGATAATACCAGAAACCGTCTTCCGAAACCCAACCTTCAAATATATAACCGAAACGGGTTGGGATCTCTTCACTGATGTATATAGTTTCGTTCTCTGAAAACATCAGAGATTCGGGCGCCCCCGAGCCGCCGTTTGCATCATAAACAAGTTCATATGCATTATAGACAGGAATTTCTTTCCAAACGGCATAGAGAGTTGTATTCTTGGTAAGAGTAATGCTTTCGCCTGCGAAATAAGATGCGTATGTTGCATTGCTGCTTGTTGACCAACCAAGGAAAGTAAAGCCGTCTCTTGTGGGGTTGGTTGATGAAACGGTGTACTTAATCAAACTGTTTTGTGAAGACGGAGCACCTGATCCTCCGTTTGCATTATAAGTAAGTGTATATCCGCCCTTGGTTGTAAAAGTTTGTGTTGATGTTGAATATGTTTTCCCATCAACAACTCCGTATAAAACATACCTATACTTTGTTCCGCGTGTTAATGTATATCCGAGTTCATCATTGATATCGAACCATATTTCAACATTCGATACCGTATAGGATATGGAGTTGCTAAAATCCTTAAGAAGCGTTCCGTTTTCATCATAAAGCTTAATACCGCATTTTGAAACCTTAGCTCCGAACGGGTTATATATGTTTCCACACAGAACTGCATTTGTATTTGTAATTGAATACTTGTCCGATGATGTGTCAACTGTTACTTTTGGAGAATCTATTGCTCCTCCGTCTTCAAAATCAGGTCTTATATATCCCCAATATCCGCTGCCGTCAGCAGCTTTTATATTTTTATAATTATAAGTTAAATTTACAACATATTGTTTATTGTCAGCGTTTTGGTGCCAAGTTGAGGTATCACTTTCATATATTGCTATGTGTCCATATCCACCATTACCCGCATAAATTATAATGTCGCCTTTTTTAGGCGTACCGCCTTTGACTCTTTGCCAATCCGAAGGCTTTGCATTTGAGGTGAAATCACACGCGTTTCCACCGGGAACCGTTGCACCTAAATATTTGTAATAATAATAAATCAAATCGACGCACTGTGCACCGTAACTTCCGTCATAATCCAGTGCTTGGCCTTTTTTTGATTTCACCCAATTAATTGCATCTGTGCTTGTTTTTGTTGTAGTTGCCTCTGCCTCAATATTGCAAACAGGTATAATTGAGAATGCCATTATTGCGCAGAGTACAAAAGAAATTATCTTTTTTAACGATTTCATGATTTGCACACTACCTTTCTTTTTGCTTTACTAATTATTTTTTCCTTTGCTTAACAAAGATTATTACCGTTGCCAATAGCACACAAATTAAAACTAAAATTATCGCAATTAGAATTAAAAGTATCGAACGGGTTGAACTGTTATCAGGTGTATCAGAAAAACTGTTTTCGCTTTCGGGTTCGGTATCGCCGTAAACATTTTCAAATTCGCCTTCGCTTTCGATGGTTGCAGATATAGTCTCATCAGGAAGCACGTCAAATGTTTCTTTGCCGTTTGATATTTTGGTTGTGTCTTTTGTTTCGGCTTCTTTTGTTAATGCAACAGTATTTTCTGCGGAAACGGTTTCTTCATTGATTATAAAATTATAGTCTCCGCTGAAAGAACTTCCTGAAAATCTTAGATAATATTCACCGGAATCAAGTGATATTGTTTTTGACTTTACCGTATCAGAGGTTCCTTTTGAAACAAAAGAATTTATTTTTGTTTCAGATGTTCCGTCATACTTAATTATATCAATATTAAGAAAAGTTTTGCTGTCATCCACATATTCGTGATTAGCTGTCACGGAAAAATTTTTCTTTCCGTTTATTTTAAATTTAAAATAGTCTTTATCACTTGACGTTATTGAAGCGTAATATGTTTTGTTGATGCCAACATTATCGGCTTTGGAAAGGTTTTCGTTTTTCTCGGTTTCCCAAACATCACTCGGCGTAAAGTTAACTTTAAATTTATATTCAGTTCCGCCTAAATCAAAAGTCACATAATTGGTATCATATGATACCAGTACATAGTATGTACCTGCGGGTAAGCCACATTTTGGGGATACCGGAGAAGTCGCTGTGGGAGCAGAACGGAATCTCAAATAATCAGTATATCCTGAGCCGTCATATGAACGAATATAAATATCAAAATAAGTGCTACATTCTTTGTATGCGTGCTCTAAATCAAGATAAATATATCCATCGGAATCAAGGGTGAATTTATAATAATCCGGATTTGACTGCATAACACCGGTTACACCTTTGTTAACTTGAATGTTGTCTGCAGTGGAATAATTATCATTATTTTCGGTTTCCCAGTTATTACTCTCAATAAAACTGAGTTTCAGACTGTAAACTATATCAGGCAAATCAAAAGCTACATGATTTGAGTCACCGTCAACCACTACATAATAGGTGCCTGCCGGTATACCGCATTTATACGATTGGGTATCTGTACTTGTCGGCGCAGTTCTGAATCTCAGCATCCTTTCTTTATCTGATGACATTAATTTTATGTCAAAATATGTGCTGCCGTCATAATATTTGTGTGACAGAAAGAACTGAAAACAGCCATCGCTCTCCACAGTGAATTTAAAATAGTCCACATCTGATGCACCGTCAAGTTCTCCGACTACAACCTCATTCACATGAACAGTATTTGCACTGTTATAATTTCCGTTTTCTTCTGTTTCATCAACTGCAAATGCACATACAGAAAAAATCGCCAACAAGCCCAAAACAGTTGCTGCCACAAAAATTGTTTTTAGTTTTTTGGACATACTATCCTCACTCCGAACTTCATTATTTCCTATAGTTTTTAAAAGGCTGTGGATTCCAATATCTCTGTTCACACTCATCACAGAGCACATCGTTATAGTCGATGCCGTATAATTCCCGCAAATTCTCCGTTATTCAATCACATAGTCTATAACTTCCACACTTGAAACTGACCAAACTCTTTTACCGTCAATTTCTTTGAGCACAGCAGAAACTTCAAGAATCTGATAGGCGTTTTTATATTCATATTCTTCATCATAAGCAGAGAATTTTACGACATAACTGCCATCCGGTTGCTGCACATAATCAATTATGGCGGGATGATTACCGCCGCCGCCACCCTCCTGAATGAGGTAATAATAATAGCCTTCGTGATAATAGCAATCAGTTGTGCTGTCGTCATCATAAGGGTTGAGGTCAAAATAAATCCTTGATCTGTCCGGCATAACGCTGAGAATGTTTTCAAGAATCCAATCAACCTGATCAGCATTAAGTCTTATGTAACCGCAAGCTCCGGGGCTATCGGTCGGCAACATATCAAGCGGGTCAACCGGGAAAACAGGGCTTTCACCGGAATAATCATTTAAAAATGATTTCCAATCAAGCTCTATTCCGTAGCATTCGTCTATTTCAAAAGCCAAACTTAAGCCGTCATTATAAATCATATGCATTGCTTCAATCAGAGCATAATCGGAATCTTTGTTATGTATATAACCCTCTTCAACCCAGATATGAGGAGAACTGTGCCATATTCCATAACTAACGACAGTAAGTGTATCAAAATCCTTCTCGGTTGCTTTTAGGTTTTTGGATACATTTTGTTCTGTTTTTGAAACTACGGCAGACTGTGTTGATGTCGAACCGGACAGAGCGGTTGTTTCAATCTGCCGGTCCGTTGTATCTCCGCATGAATTAAATGCCAAAAGAACGGACAAGGCAAGTAGAGCCGCAGTTAATTTTTTCATAAATAAATCCCTCCGTTTTTTAGAATAAGCCGGAAACGAAATCAACAATCCATCTAATCGGTTCTAATAAATACATAAGAAGAAAAGCTGGTAAAAGTAAACCCATAATCAAACCTCCTTAAAATTTTTTCGAATATCTTGTTTCGCAACTGTTGTTGTCAAAACACAAAAAATATGCTGAAGAAAACAATAACATACTGAACGATTTGTGCAGGTATGGCAAGAAGAGATAAAAGTAAAAACATTCAACATTCTCCTTTCAAAAGTTATACTATGCATTTACTGCTTTTATAATAAAATTGTAATACAAGTAAGTAATAATGTCAACATATGTATTCATTAACTTGCAGTTTTAAATATACAATTACAGAAGGAGATGATTATTATGCTCAATTCAAAAACTGTAGGAATAGTCATAAAACGTGTCCGCGAAGAAAGAGGGCTGTCGCAAGAAGTTGTGAGCGGTCTTGCCGATATAGGACGTACACACTTGAGTGCGATTGAACGCGGAACACGAAAACCAACAATGGAGACATTTTTTAAAATAGCAAACGCCATGGACATCGACGCGAGCGACCTTCTCAAACAAATTGAAAGTGAGTGTGGGAAAAACAACTCAGCACTTTAAAAAATGCCTCACATTATTAAAGACAACTGTAAAACTGAAAAAGTTCACTTTTTCTTAAAAATTTTCAAAAATTTATTTTCGAGGGTGTTATTGATAGAAACTGCGGATTATGTTATATTTTGTTAGATAAAACATAACGGAGGCTGCAATGAAAGAAACTATTGATTTTTCAAAGCTGATAAGCGACGCAACAAGCGGCAACAGTTCTGCTTTTGAAGAGCTTTATAAGTTGTCTTTAAAAACCGCATATCATACCGCAAGCCTTCTTCTGAAGAATCCCGACGATATTGAGGATGTCCTTCAGAACACCTACATCAAGGCATATCAAAAGCTCCCGGAACTCAAAAATCCCGAGAGCTTTGAAAGCTGGATAAAAACAATCGTTGAAAACGAATGTAAAAACCACATAAAAAAAGAAAAAAGAATCAGCGCTCCGATTATTTTCTTCAAAAACAAAGCTGATGAACACTCTGAAGAATGGAATCAACCCGTTCCGCAGGAATATATGGAGCGCGAAGAACTACGGAAAAGCGTTTCGGATATTATCGATTCTCTTTCACCCGAAGTGCGCAGGTGCATAATCCTCTTTCACTACGAAGATAAAAGCCTGAATGAAATCTCTGAAATGCTGGATATACCCTTGGGTACTGTCAAGAGCAGATTGCACAACGGCAGAAAGCAAATTGAAAAGGAATTCAATAAGCTCAAAAAGAAAGACCCTTCTTTGTACAGCATCGGAGCAATTCCCGTCATTCTTTCGCTTTTGTCATATCAGGCAAAAAATATAGTTTTACCAGCCACAATTGCCGAAGGGATTATCACTTCGGCATCATCAGTGGCAAGTACAACAACTGCAGGCAGTACAATTGCAGGTACAACGGCCGCATCGACTGCGGCTACAAGCGGAGTTGCAACAACAGCAGTGGCATCGGTAGCTGTAAAGGTAGTTGCCGTAGCTGTTGCAGGTTCGGTAGCTGTCGGAGGAACTGTTGCCGTTAAAAATCATATTGATAACAAAATCACAAAAACCACCACAGCCTATTCAACAACATGTAAAACAGAAGAAGCATGCACAATTTCAGAAAATCTTAATGAAATTTTAACAACTTTAGAAGAATCAACATCATTGACTACTTCAAGTAGCCCTTCAATAAATATAACAACCCAAACTGAAATGCAGACAGTAACCGCAAGTTCCGCAATTCAGACCACAAAGTCCTCTACTCAAAAACAAACAACAAAAGTCTATACTACAGTAACCGAACCGACTACAACAGTAAAACTAACCAACACAACAAAAATTACTATCACAACCGATCCATCTACCATAGTTCGAGAAACTACAACTGAAGAAAGAACTACAGCAAAGCAAACAACTGCAAATCCGCCGACTACTTCTCCTGAAAACAATTACGCTTCTTCTGGCGGAGTAATCACGGAATATAAAGGCAGTGACACAAACGTTTCTATTCCTTCAATCATTGGTTCAAGTACCGTAACAGCAATCGGTTCTGGCGCTTTCGCAGGGAACACAGAAATCAAATCTGTTTCTCTGCCTTCATCGGTAACGCAAATCGGTCAGGAGGCTTTTGCAGACTGTACCTCGCTCACCTCAGTTTATCTGCCTTCATCTCTTGAACTTATAGGAATGGGTGCCTTCTACGGATGTTCTAATCTCACCTCGGTATCTGTTCCCAACGGAACAAAAACAATAAGCGACGAAGCTTTTGCACAGTGTTCTTCTTTGCGGATAATCACTATTGCCTCAAGCGTAACGTCAATTTCCGATGATGCATTTGACGGTTGCAACTCTTTGACTATAAAATGTGAAGAAGGCTCTGTCGCACACAACTTTGCTGTTGCAAACGAAATAAATTATACCTTAGTATAAACATGGCAACCCGTAATGAAAATGCATTACGGGTTGCCATGTTTTTTATAAATAAGAATAACACTTTCAAACACAGCACAACAGATTGAAATCGTTTAAAATTTTACTTCAACACAAGCGGCGTCGATATTAAATTCACAAGAGATAATGTTGTTTTTCATAAAATTAAAAATCCTATTTGATTAGTTTGAAAAGTGGAAAAATTAGAGTCCTGAAACCCTTACATATCAACGGTTTCAGAGTGCGGTAATTGAGGGGTGCGTATAGTTTGACCTGTAACCCTAATTTTGCGTTTTATTCGTTACAAAGGCGATATTTCAAGATGTAGAAGTCAGGACCTCCGGCTAAGCCGGAGGCTTGATTAAGCCCTATAAGGGCATTATACGGACGAAACCCCTTAAGGGGCGCTGAAAGGTTTGCCGACCGCATTCCTTTTTCAGCTACCCCACAAGGGGTTAATTTTATGCTTTCTTGTTCTCGCTACCCGTGAACGGGTCTACATATTCTTTCAGGCTCATTTGGTCTGCTATTTGGTCTTCTGCAAGCTGATTCCTTATATATTCTGCTACTTGCTTTTTGTTTCTTCCTA